>JAFYQQ010000008.1 GCA_017559845.1 Bacteroidaceae bacterium
GAAGTGAGTTTGGTGATGATGCCAAATGGGATCCATATATTAATGAAACACAGAAGATTATAGGTATTGATACGTGTACGGCATATACCGGAACAGTTAACGTTTTAGTACTTGAAGATAATTTTTTAAACAAGGAAGGTATTTAATTATGATTATTATTAGCGGTGGTAGAGGAATTGGTAAGACTAAGATGCTTCTTGAGCAAGCGGCCGCAGTAGGTGGAACAATTGTTTGCAGAGATCCAGATATTATGCGAGCAAGAGCTCATAAATATGGTCTTACAGGACTTAATATTATTTCATATGCTGATTTTGGACCAAGCGAGAATCCAACTTATATTCATGATGTTAATAAGTTCCTTGCAGAGCGCTTTGGGAATGTTGAAGGTTATACCGTTTGTAACGAATAATATATGAAGCAAAGAGAAAGCTAACATGTTAATAGCTTTCTCTTTGTTATCACTACATATTTTTATTAAATCTATTTGCTAAATTATTTGATAACTTAGAAGATTAGGAGGCAGAGTATTGTTTACAAAAGCTATTGTACAATCTATAAATGCAGATGGCACTCGATGTTTAGTTAGAATGCCTCTATTCGAGACTGCCGCACAAACTACTCCAGTAGAAGCTGAAGCGTTGGTGAATATAACTCCTGGAATATTTAATAATATAGAAGTCGGAGATATTGTTTTTATATCTTTTGAAGAAGGAGCTATAGAGAAACCAATAATACTTGGAAAACTATTTAGAGGAGCATCTATTGAGAACAATGCTCGAGGTGGTGGAGCAATAGTGGATACAATTAAAGTGAGATCATCTGCTACGTTGCCTTCAGCTACAGTGTATGATTTCCCTGCAGCACTTCAAAATAGCTACAAAGATCTTAACACACCAAAAAAGACTGCAGACTACATAAAATGGCTAGAGAAATTTATTAAAGGTATAGCTACACAAATAGAAGATAATTTTACGTGTCTTAAGAATTGGGTGCAATGGCAACTAAATCCAGAAAATGTTGAGATTGACGACGGAGATCTAGATGTTAGTGACATTTCTGTAGAACCTTGTTTGTACCAAGATGAAGGTAGTAATTGCAATGTCTGTGGTAAGGCCTGTACTAAGAAGCAGAAACGTGTTTACCAAGAGTTACCATTAGATAAAATTTATCCAGATAGTTAGGAGGTAGAAAATGCGTTCATTTAAATTTCCACAAATGTTTAATTCAAATACTTCTAGAATTTGGCGCTCTGACGAGTATAATAAGGCAACTCGACAAAATGTTCTATTGCTACTTCAATCAGAACGAGGCGAATTAGAGTGTGATCCATACTTTGGTATTTTATTAAAACATTATATGTTTAATCAAAATAGTTATATACTTAAGGATATGCTGATTGATACCTTGTATACTCAGATAGCAATTTTCTTACCACAAGTACGAGTGACTCGTAACTCAATTGACATTATTTCTGATCAATCTAGAGGTCGACTATATTGTAAATTTTCTGGTATAAACCAGATTGACTATACTCATAATACTTTTAATTTATTACTATTTGATGAGACTCGTCAGATAGCATAATAGAAAGGGAACTAAAAATGCTCACAAAAAATGAAATTACAGCATTGAGTTTATCACCAACTAAAAAAGACTTTGTGCAAATCTGGAATGAGCTGCTTGATGTAGCTGGTAGACTTTCTGAACGCTGGGACCCAACCAGCACTAATGAAAGTGACCCAGGTATTGTTATATTAAAAGCTCTTACTGGAATTGCTGATAAACTAAACTATAATATAGACAAAAACACACTAGAAGCATTTATGCCGACTGCTGCACAAGAGGAATCTATGCGTAAGCTTTGTGATATGCTTGGCTACAATGTAAAGTATTATAGATCAGCTGAAACAACTGTTACATTTAAGTACTATAACGCTGAACCTACTACAGATGAGGAAGAAGCAATTAGAGCTGGTTTATATATTCCAAAGTTCACTGTTCTTACTAATAGTGACCAAGATATTAACTACTTTACAACCAACTCACTTCCTATTTATATATCTGCTACAACGCCAACGACTGAGGCTATTCCATGTATGGAAGGTCAATTAGTAAAGTGTGAAAGTATTGCAGATAATAATGTAATTACTGCAAACCAGATTTCTGATCGTAATCGCTACTATATGCCGGAATATCAAATTGCTGAGAACGGTATTTTTGTTTATAACGTTGCAGCTAACCAAGAAGACGGTGAACGCTGGTTGTTAGTTGATAATCTAAACACGCAGACGCGTGGAACTCGTGTCTTCAAATTTGGTTTTGATTCTTACGCGGGACGTCCATATCTAGAGTTTCCAGAAGACTGGAGTAGCCTAATAAATGACGGTCTTTTTATTTACTATACTAGAACTAGTGGTGCTAGTGGAAACATTTCGCCAAGAGTCCTAACTCAGGTAGAGTTACCCAGCACGGATGGTTGGGATAAAGTTTCAGCTGAGAGCTTTAGTGTTGAAAACGCATTTGCAGCTACATCTGGTTCTGATATTGAGACTATATCGCAAGCATATAATAATTTTAAAAAGACTATTGGTACATTTGATACATTAGTTACGTGTAGAGACTACATGAATAAAATATATTCGATGACTGATGAATATTCTGGAAATCCTATAGTATCAAACGCATTAGTAACAGATATTCGAAACGACTTGAATCGCGCAGTTGTTATTTGTAGCTGTGATAATTCTGGTATTTTCTACAAAGAGACTCCACTCACAAAGACTGTTACTAGAGAGGTCAAATTAAAAAATTCAAGCACAACAGTTGAGATTGAAGATCAAGAGCCTCTTATAAATCACTTCGACCTAGTATTATATCCATTCAAAACTTATAGCCAGATACGAAACGCAGTTAGGGATGTGCAATCTGCATATGACTCTTCATTCAAGTATAGTCATAGTAGTTTTAAGAGCTTAAAATCTACGTTTGATAAGTCAGATCTTAGTGCTAAGACTATAGCACATAATATAATTGCTCCCCAGCCGCAAGATATTGTGAGTATCAACAACTACTTAAAGCTAAATGCCTTGTAGCTGTTGGGAAGTGTTGTGCTGTTGTTCATGTCTTCCAGTTCGTTGTAAACGGAAAGAACATCCTTCGATGCCTCAAGTGCATCACTCCAACGTCCCATATAGAGATATGTACGTGCACGAAGTGCCTGAGCTGATATGGTGTTGAAACGATAGTTCTTTCCAAGTTCCCATTCTTCAACATTGAGGTACTGCTCTGCATTGTCAAGATCGGAAAGAATTTGGCTGTAAACAGTTTCTACACTGCTGCTGCCGGGTATGGCATTGACATCGGCTTCCAACAGCATGGGAACTCCGCGCGTTTGGGAAGGTGTGCAATGTGTGTATGGTTCGGCATAAAGATTTACCAGCAGAAAGTGGCAGTAGGCACGCATCATGTATGCTTCTCCCACTAATTGGCTGATTTCTTGTACAGTGGCTTCCTTTATCTTCTTTTGGTTTTGGATGATGTAGTTGGCAATGTAGACAGAATGATAGTAGCTACGCCAAGAAAAGTAGCTGGTGGTGGGCGATGGGTTGTCGTCCTTCCATCTCCACAAGTCCAGATAGGCGTCAAGGTCTGTGCTTGATGTTTTTACTTTGTCCATCAGCATTTCATCTGTGCGCAAAGTCGTCATGTATCTGTCTTTGGTGAAATACTTGTATTCGTAGGTCAGCAAGGCGCGATACTCGTCACCGGTTTCTGCAATGACTTTTCCGGTAGGGGTGATGTCAAGGAAATTATCACAGGCACTCATGGTGAGGGTTGCCAGGATAACCATTAAAATTGATTTTATCTTCATTGTTAGTCCTTTCTATTTGAATATTGGAGTCGTTGCTCTGTACGGTTAGAAATTGATGTTCAGACCGAAGATGAAACTGCGGGTAATCGGTTGCGCAAAGGGGTTACCCATGGTTTCGGGGTCGAGGTAGTTGTTATAGTCGCTTGCCATAACGAACAGGTTACGTCCTTCAAGTGATAGCGACGCAGAAGAAACTCCCACCCGAGAGAGGAACTTTTTGGGGAGGCTGTAGCCTAGGCGCAGACTCTGCAGACGGACATAGTTGCAAGAGCGTACCCACATGTCAAGCATGCTGTATGTGTTGTATTCTGAATAATGGGTATATTCGTTGGCGCGAGCTGCCGTATTGACCATGAGGGCTGGCATATTTGTGTTGGTGTTTGTTGTTGTCCAACGATTCAGAATGTCATGATTTGTATTCAGGCCGCGGTCGAAATAGGTGGGCGAATAAGAAGGCTGCACGCGTACCTTCATGCCCAGGTTGAAGATGAAGTTGGCATTCAAAATCCAATCTCCCCATTCGAAGGTGTTGATGAAACCGCCGGAGCATTTGGGGTCCGTGGTTCCCATGTATGAATACAGATTGCGCTGTTCCTCTGCAGAAAGTGTGCTGGCTCCAAAGCGGTTCAGCTTGAAGAACTCTGCGGCAGTCTGGGTTGTACCGTCTTTGGCAAGGAACAGGGGATAGCCGTCTTCATCCAGTCCGGCAGTCTTGTATGCAAAGATGGCACCCACAGAATAGCCTTCGCGGCTTGGGTATGTGGAGTTCTCGGCCACGCTTTCGTTAAGGATCTTGTTCTGGTTGAATCCCAAATTCAAGCTGGTGGACCAAGAAAAGTTCTTGGTGTCTATGTTGCGTGTGTTGAGCGCAATTTCCCAACCGTCATTTTCCATGGAAGCCCAGTTTACGGTGGTGCTAGAGAAACCTGTTTCCAAAGGCAACTGGCGTGAACCGATGAGGTCAGTGCTGCGTCTGTAATAATAATCCACGTTCAGGCGGAGACGACTTTTGAACAAAGCCAGGTTCAGACCTACGTTCACGTTTTTCGTCTTCTCCCATTTCAGATTGGGGTTGGGCGCATTTTCGGCAGAGATGATTGATTCGATAAATCCGGGGAGCACAGAAGTCTTGTCGAATGTGCCAATCAGATAAGGAGAGGTGTTCTTGTCTATGTTTCCTTGCAGACCGTATGAGGCTCTGAGGGACAGTTCGTCCAGCCATTTGGCATCTTTCAAGAAACGCTCTTCCTTGGCACGCCACATTCCGCTGACAGAATAAAGTGGCAGATAACGGTATTTCTTTGCCACGCCGAATACGTCGCTGCCGTCAAATCTGATACTTCCGCCCAATGTGTAACGATAGAGCAGGGTGTAAGATCCGGTGGCAAACCATGACGCAAAAGCGTTTTCCGTATGTCCTTCCGAATAAAGCGGATAGCGCTGGGCAATGCTTTCCGTTGGGAACAGAACGGGTTGTGTGGTCAGGGTGCGGTTGTCATAACCATAAGCGGCAGAGGTCAGCAACTCAGTTTCCGTGTGTCGGAGTTCGGTACCACCCATCAGTTCCACATCATGGATGTCATTGAAGCGGTTGTTCCATTCGAGCATGGCTTTCCATGTCCATTGGTCGGTGTTGGATTCAGTCTGTTTGTTCATTCCGCCATCGGGGAAAATGGATTTCTTTTCGCCGTCAATGATGAATGTCGCATACTCTTTCTCCTTGCGCATGGCATAGCTGTTGTGTCCGGCATAGCGTTTCAGCGTATAGTTGTCATGCTGGAGTCCGTATTGTGTGGTCAGCTTCAGGTTGTTGTTGAACTTGAGTTCGGCATCGAAGATTGCCATCAGAGAGCGGTCCTTGCGGTTCTTTGAAGTGTTTTTACGTTCCTCAAATACATTGAAGTCCGGCACTTCAGATTCTCTTCCCTGTACATTTGTGTCGTAGATGTAATTTCCTTCTGCGTCGTAAGGCTCAAAATACGGATTGGCCATGCGCGAATAGTAGACAGGATTGGTAAATCCGGCCGCATCCGTCATGTAACTTTTCTGGTTGCGTTGGTTTGAGAAAATTGACGCTCCCACTTTTAGCAGCTTGTTTATCTTGAAGTCTGTTTTAAGTGTCATGTTGAAACGGTCGTTCTTCACACCCTTTACGGTTCCCTGTTCCTGGTAGTATCCGGCGGAAGCATAGTAGTGTGCCCTGTCAGTACCACCGCTCAGGCTGACGTTATATTCCTGGTTGAATACGTCGCGGAAAAGGACATCGTTCCAGTCCGTATTGATAGTGCGCAGTTTGTTTATGCGCTGCTGGGCGTTGCTTGAAAGTGCGTTCCAACCACCGTTTTTATAGGCGTTGAATTCACCCAGCTCGTCCAGAATATTGGCCACGCCTCCCTTATGCTGGCGATAGTCGTAAGGACTGTTGAGCAAATCCAGTTCAAGGTCAACTTTTTCATCGGCGTTCAACAGGTTCAGACGATCTATATTAGCGCTTGGATTGTAAGTCAGTTTGGTAGAGAAGTTGACGATGGGTCTGCCTTCTTTTCCTCGTTTGGTGGTGATTACAATCACACCGTTTGCGGCTCTTGCACCGTAGATGGCGGTAGCTGCCGCGTCTTTCAATACGGTAATGTTTTCTATGTCTGACGGGTTCAAGCCAGCGATGCTGGTCTGGTAAATGTCATCAATGTCATTCAGGTTGTCAATGTTGGGAATCTCATTACCTTCCAAAGGAATTCCGTCAAGTACCCATAGCGGCTCTTGCACACCATTGATGGACGAGGTTCCGCGGATTCGGATCTTCATTGGGGCGCCCGGCGCACCGCTTGACGCTTCCACGGAAAGACCGGCCACCTGTCCGGCCAAAGCCTGGTCAATGTTCTTGATGGAGCCGATGGTTTCTTCCGAAATATTGACGGTTGTTACGGCGGCGGTCAGTTTTCTGCGGTCAATCTGCTTGTAACCTGTAACGACAAACTCTTCCAGGTTCTTGTCGGCGAAACGCAATGTCACGTTGTATTTGTTCACATTGGGCTTCAGTTTGAGCAGATAGGTCTCATAACCCATATAGCTAATGGTCAGCATTTTTGTCTCGGAGGGAACGGTAATGGAGAACGCTCCGTTCGGGTCGGTGATGACGGTATTTGTGTTCTTTTCGCTTCCGGCTACTACATAGGCACCAATCAGCGGCTCGTTTTCAAACTCTCCGTCCAGAACCTTACCGGTGATGGTGCGGTTCTGCGCCACTACGGCTAATGTGCTCGTTATTATTATATATAATAAAGTATAAAATCGTTTCATCTTGCGTTTTTTTGAGCTTAAAAGGATTATTTCTGCAGTCCGAGTGCGGTTTGGATTCTCAGCATCACGTCATCATAGTGCATTTGTGTGCTCAGGTCTCCGCTCTTGGCACGACTCTTCATCAGCTTCAGGATGCGTATCAGTTCGCTTCGTTTCACGCTAAGCGCATCGCTTGTTCTGGTAATTTGTGTCATGGTCATGTCAATGGTTCGTGAACCGCTGCTTGCAATATGCCTGTCTTCGGCAATGCTTTTGTTTATCTTCACGCCTTCGCTTTCTGCGGCGGCGGTAATCAGCGCGTCCACGAAACTCTTCTGCAAGCTACGTTCCATTACGTTCAGCTTTTGTCCTGCAATGGTTTTCTTGAAGATGGATTCATGCAGCATCTGAAGCATCTCCACGGCGGTGAAGGCTTCTTCTCCGTTCATCCATTCGTTCTGGTACATTCTAACAAGACGGTCGTTTGCCAGCAAATCCCAGAAGATGTAATTCTGCTGGTTCTTCAGCAGCATGGCAGGTTCTTGCTCTGTAGTGCCAAATGGAGTCTTGCGGAGCGGAAAGATTTGGGTGGAGAACGGAGAACCGAAAAGCCATTCGGGGAAACTGAGCACTTCGTCAATCAAGAATTGAACTGCTTCTTTTTGGCGTTCCTTTTCCACGAATATATAGGCCTTCTTTGTAGGGTCTTTCTGCCATTCAATGTCGGGGCGTTCCATGTAGATGCCGCCGATGTTGGCCATGACATGGTAATGATAGAGGCTCCACTGGAATATGATGGCCGAATAGAGGCCGGCCGCCTCGTCATAGTTCTGTCCGGGCTTGTCGTTCTTTGTCCATTCCACCAGATTGGGCATCACTCGTTTGAGATTCTCGATACCCAGGCGTGCGGATTTGATGGGGTCGTCGCCCAGGTCTTCACTCAGTGCACGGGGGTCTACGGCCGAACGTTGCGGTTGTGCCTCGCTGTATCTGTATTCCTTTCCTTTGTGCTTTTCTAGGAAAGCTGACAGCACCTCATCCTCGTTTGTGCCTTGCGGATACCAGCGATATCCCCATTCAATTGCCATCAGGTCATACACTCCGATGTTGGGAGACATCACCTTCACGTTGTCGCCGGGCTGTGCCACATAATTGAATCGGGCATAGTCCATGATACTGGCAGAAGTACCTCCCACACGAGTGGTGAAACTTTCTGAACGGAGAGAGTCAGTAGGGTAGGCGGCAGATGCCATCATGTTGTGGCGCAGTCCCAAAGAGTGGCCCACTTCATGACAAGCCACAAAACGCACGGCATCGCCGATAAGTTCGATGGGGAGCTTCAGAGAACGTGCTCTGGGATCCACCGCTCCGGTCTGTACCGTAATCCACTCGCTGATGAGCGACTGTACGTTGTGCCACCAGATGATGTCGGCCTCAAGGATTTCGCCGGTACGGGGGTCAATGGTGGAGGGACCCATGGCGTTGGCCTTTTCAGATGCGGCGTAGGTCAGCACGGAATAGTGCATGTCATCACCTTCAACGTCCAATGTGTCATCGGGGACAATTGCACGGATGGCATTCTTGAAACCGGCACGCTCAAAGGCCACGTTCCAGTCAAGGATACCCTTAATGATGTAGGGTCTAAGATGAGCGGGAACCGCACCGCCAATGTAGAAGTCGATGGGCTTTACGGGCTCGGTCAGTTCACCGCGCATATAGGCTGCGGTGTCCTTTGGCTCCAGTCTCCATCTTGTAATGTAGTTGGCGTGTTCCACCTTTTGCTGTTCGTCATTGTAAATGGTAGAGGGGGTTGAGAAATAACCCACTCTCCAGTCCTCGCGACGGCGTGCCATAGGCTTTTCGGGGAGCAGGCAGATTGCGGTGCTCACCACAACCGTTACGTTCACCTTGGACAAACCTTCATGAACGGTGGTTGTCAGTTCCGACTTGGCCACCACGCTGCGTTCGTAAGACTTCACGCTGACAATGCGGGACAAATCGCTCACGGGCGATGTGCCGATGTTGATGTCGTTGAATATGTCGTTCAGTACGTTCTTCTTGCCGTTGAAGAAGTCGCTAACCTTGAAAATCACTGATGAAGAGTCCGGCGCCGTGCCCTCAACCTTCATGGAAGCAATGATGGGGTCAATGTAGTTGTCGGCAACAGAACGGGCCAGATGAGAACCCTGGGGCACTTCGGGAGTTACGCGCTGTTGGCGCATTTTTACGGTTTTGCCTTCCTTGTCCCACTCGAACCGTACCATTTGGTTGGCATAGTTGATGCCCTTGTTGGCGCTTGATTCGTTCAACTCTACCGGAACCTGCTGCAGTTTGTTGGAAACCAAGAACGGTTTTCCCAACAGACTTACGGGCAGTTCCAGGTATACCGTATCGCCCTTGCTGATGACATTCATCACTCCAGACATGGCCAGTGAGTCGCGGCCGGTCAGTTTCTTGTATGCAGATGGGGGAGCAGGTTTCTCTTCCTCGGACTTCTTGTTTTTCCGTTTGAAGAAGAGGAATTTCTTTTGCTTTCCCTTGCTCTCTTTACTGGTTATTTCCGTCTTTTCTGGATTCTTTTTTCTGGCCGAAACCGGCATGCAATTTCCGCCCAGCAGGAATGCTGCAACCAATCCGATTGTCAGGAGTTCTCTCTTTAATGCCATTGCTTTTATGTATGTAATTTTGGGTGATACTTTATAAATAAGGTGCAAAGTTACGGCAAAATGCACAAAACTCAAAGTTTATGCCTATAAAATCATTGATTTTACCCCTTTTATTAGTGCCATTTCTGATGGTCAGAGGGAAACCATTCATTCTTCCTTTTCGCGTTTTGTCGTATCCAGACATCCGCTTCGTTACATTTTTTGTCGGAAAATCTCCGTTCGTTGCTGAATATCAAATTAATTTTATAACTTTGTCGTAAGATAAAGAAAAAGATTACGCTTATGGCTGCCTCGCACACCAATGAACCCAGAGCGTCGAATTTGTTTGAGGGGCATGCTGTATCACAAATAATAATCGGAGTTCTGATATGAATATGACACCCACTGGAAATGAGTTGCTCAACACCCTTCGGGAACAGAAGGAAATGGGGATGAAGGGCGGTATTTATCATAAAACACAGATAGACCTTACCTACAACTCCAACCACATAGAGGGAAGTAGGCTCACGCACGAACAGACACGTTTTATATTTGAAACCAACACCATTGGCATGAGCGGGAACGAGGCCGTGAATGTAAATGACATTATTGAAACGGTGAACCATTTCCGGTGTGTCGATCTCATTATAGACCATGCCACAGAAAAGCTCTCGGCCCAATTTATCAAGCAGTTGCATGGCGTGCTAAAGAGTGGCACCACGGACAGTCGCAAGAGTTGGTTTGCTGTGGGTGAATACAAGCGTTTGCCAAATGAGGTGGGCGGAGAGACAACCTGCCCCCCAGAGCAAGTGGAAGAGCAGATGGAGGTTCTGCTTGCCGACTACAATAATGGTCGGCACAATCTTGATGACATTCTCGACCTTCATGTCCGCTTCGAGCGCATCCACCCCTTTCAGGACGGCAATGGCCGAGTGGGACGGCTTGTGATGTTCAAGGAGTGCCTCAATGCAGGCATTGTGCCATTCATCATTACCGACGAACTTAAGATGTTCTATTATCGGGGATTGCGAGAATGGGGGCGAGTCAATGGCTATCTTACCGACACTTGTCTCGCGGCGCAGGATCAGTACAAGGCTTCGCTCGATTATTTTAGGATTAGTTATTAGAGTGGAAAACAATAAAATGACGAATACTGAATGTATTTGTAAAATGAGTTAAATGACAAATTAGAATGTAGCAAATGCTACAAAGAGTGGATTTATACTTTTATTACGGCCGAATGTCCGATTTCTGTTAATTTTTATCGTAAAACGTACGTTTGTTGCTGTATATCAAATAAATTTTATAACTTTGTCCGTAAGAAAAAAAAATATTGCGCTAAGTGGTAGTAATTCAACTAAATGCCGATGAATGAAATAGACTCTATGGATGCTCGCTTTGCTTATAGTTTGGTAAGTGGTAGGCCTAAGTCCAGTTAACATTTTAATTTTTCAAATAATATAGCATACACCCGTAATAAATATGATAGAAGAACAAAAACAGAAAATCATTGAAAGTGGAAAGGCCTATTTTCGTGAGATAATAATTCCCAATCACTTGAAAGGGTTGCAGTCTTTGAAACTAAAAGACTTCAAAATCAATCCGTTCTTGGTAAATTATCTTGCAGCGTTCTTATGTGGTAATACTGAACCTGAGTCGTTAGCCAAGGCATTGGTGTATCCGCGAATTCTTGGTACAAGCATTAATACAAGTTTTGGTCAAAATATTCAGATTTTTATTTCTCAGTTGGCTGAAGTTGCCGGTTGTGCCTCTGGTATAGATGGTATAGACATTGAATTTGAGGATGCTCTTGACGGACGCAAAAAATATTGTCAATGCAAGGCCGGACCACAAACAATTAACAAGGATGATGTCGCTACCATTTTAGGTCATTTCAAGCACCTTCACAACAAGGCTCGTCTTGACCGTTTGTCTGTTCAGATTGATGATATGATAGTCGGTGTCTTGTATGGAGAAGTACATGATTTGTCTGGGCATTACAAAATCATCAATTCTCATTATCCTGTATATTGTGGTGAGGAATTCTGGGAGCATCTGACTGGTGACAGGAAATTCTATCATCGTCTGGCTAAGGCATTTGGTGAGGTTGTTGAGGAGGATAACATTGATGGCAGTAACATGATTTTAGCAAAAATTAAAGAGATTGCTAAAGAAATTGAAGATAGAGGAGGACTCTAATGCCAACATTTTTATCTGCAACGAATTTAGCTGATCTCACGGGAACCTCACTCGCTACAACGCAGAAGTGGGGTGAGAATGGTATATATCCTTATCATAAGAACGAAAAGGGAAAAGAAGGCTTCTATATGGAGGAACTGATTGATGTGGAGCCGGTACGTATGATGCTCGCTTCCAATTGGGATGAAGAGTTTCATGTTGCCCCCCTTCGTGATTTTACTTCGGTTGAATTGTTTGCTGGTGCCGGAGGATTGGCTTTGGGTATGCATTTGGCTGGTTTTCGTCACGTACTGCTGAACGAGATGAATGCTATGGCATGCCTGACATTGAAACGTAACCATCCTGAATGGAATGTACTTGAGGGTGACATTCATCAGGTGGACTTCACTCCACTTTGTGGAAAAGTGGACTTCCTTTCTGGGGGCTTCCCTTGCCAAGCATTCTCATATGCAGGCAAGAAGGGGGGGCTAAACGACACTCGTGGTACTTTGTTTTTTGAGTTGGCTCGTGCCGTGCGTGAGATTCGGCCAAAGGTGTTTATGGGTGAGAATGTTAAGGGGTTGCTATCACATGAAGACGGTAGAACGCTTGATGTTATTCGTAATGCTATTGCCGAACTTGGTTACACCCTTGTTGAACCTCGTGTATTGAAAGCTATTATGTATCAGGTTCCTCAGAAGCGAGAACGTCTGATTCTTGTGGCAATTCGTAACGATATCTATGAACAGGGTTTTCGTTTCAAATGGCCAGATCCGTATCGTCGGGTAATGACGCTACGCGATGCGTTCTTTAGTGGCGAACTTTTTGATAAGGATGTACCTGAATCAGAAGGTCAACATTATCCGGCAAAGAAGGCTCGTGTGATGGCAATGGTGCCCGAGGGCGGAGATTGGCGCGACCTGCCTGTTGAGGAACAAAAGGAATATATGGGCGGTAGTTTTTATCTTGGAGGTGGAAAGACAGGTATGGCTCGCCGTCTTTCAATGGATGAACCTTCTCTAACACTGACTTGTGCACCTGCTCAAAAACAAACGGAACGTTGTCATCCAACAGAAACGCGTCCTTTGACTGTTCGCGAGTATGCACGTATTCAGACCTTCCCTGACTATTGGGAGTTTGAAGGTAATATGGCCGACCAATACAAGCAGATAGGTAATGCTGTACCTGTGAATCTTGCATTTGCCATTGGTCGTTCACTGATACGCCTTTTCAATGAGATTGATGCGCAGCATCCAGAGGAGAGTCAGTACGAAGAGGCGGATAAAGTAAGTCATGAAATGATGCCGCCGCAACTATTTGAACTTAACATGTTTGATATGCACGAGCAATATCCTAAGAATGTCAAAATTATCAATAATCCTTTCTCAGGAAAGAAGAACATTGATAATTGTGACCTTGATGATTCAAAGAATGTTTTGGTGTGTCTTGTGCCAGATAAATATATTGAACCTTATACGCATCAGTGCGCAAAAGCGTATTTTACAGGGAAAAAATTCCCTTCTACGGTAAAACTCAACAAACTATATTACTTTATGCCTTACACCAAGGGTAAAGGAATCCGTGACTTGTACCAGATTGAGGTGGCTCGTGTTGGTACCAAGCATGAATTCATAGAAGAGGCTGACGAGAATGACTTCCGTTTGGTATTCGAGATAAAGTTTGTTAAGCAGCTTTTTGAGGATTATAAGCTCATTAAACTTATGATATGGCGTTCATTCACGGATACGAATCTAAGAGCAATATTGGCAATGTAATATGTTGTGATTGAACTCTGCTTGTACAAGAATGTCTGAATTGATGTAATTGGTAGTTTTACTAACGATTTAAGCCGTGCAAATAATCATTGTGCGGTTTTTTTATTAGACCAATTAACGGGGATGGTAAATACCTTTTTCCTTTTTTTAAATCTGTCAAAAATCACGAAAAGGTGATTTGAGACGATGCAGAGGGTTGTGGGTATATTGGGCGATATGTTATATGCTGCTTGCTATCAGTGGTTATACTAGTGTGAATTTCTATCCAAAATCTCACGAAAAAAAGACTTAAGTGTTTCTTGAGTTTCACTTAAGTCTTTCCGGAAAAACACTTAACTGTTTTTGGAGAAACACTTAAGTGTTACTTTTTGCTCGTTTTGGCCGCTCTGAAAATGTAAATAATTTTCAGTTCATTGCCGTTTCTGCGTCTGGAGCCTTGGATTTTTTTCCACGCCATGGCGTAAGAATTCTGTGGCGGGGAAGCGTGAATTGCCGTTTGGAAGTGTAAAATTTTCCGCAAAATGGTTCTTGTGCTGTCTCTCCTTTTGCAAATTTGCAGTGCAAAAATGCAAAATGTCACTTTCCGTACTTGATGTTGCGGGGGTGGTGCTCCAGAATTTCCTGGCGCAAGTGGTTGCGGTCTAGATGCATGTAGATTTCTGTGGTGCCAATGTCTTCGTGGCCGAGCATGGCCTGTATGGCGCGGAGGTTGGCGCCTCCTTGCAGCAGATGGGTGGCAAAACTGTGGCGGAAGGTGTGGGGACTGATGTTTTTGGTGATACCGGCCCTTTGTGCGTATTCCTTGATGAAGACAAAGAGGCTGAAGCGGCTCAGATGGCGGCCTCTGGTGGTGGAGATGAAGACGTAGTCCTCTTCTCCGGGAACCACTTTCAATCCCTGTCGCACAGCAAACCAGGCGCGGAGTTCGTTTATGGCTTGTTCGCCAATGGGAATGAGTCGCTCTTTCCGTCCCTTTCCGTGCACTCTTATATAGCCGTCTTCCAGAAAAAGGTCGCTGATTTTCAGCGTGCAGAGTTCGGTTATCCGCAGTCCGCATCCGTAGAGGGTCTCAATGATGGCCCTGTCCCGTTGGCCTTCGGGGCGGCTTGCGTCAATCACTCCTATGATGTCTTCAATCTCTTCCAAGCTGAGAACCTCGGGCAGATGCTTGCCTATCTGGGGACTTTCGAGCAATTCCGTGGGGTCGTTTGGGATTTCCTTTTCCAGTTGCAGGAAGCGGTAGAAGGAGCGCACGCCACTCAGCGTGCGGGCTGTGCTGCGGGCCGATGTGCCTTTTTCCCTCATCTGGCCGGCAAACTGGTCCAGTTGTTCCAGGGTTACTGTGCGGAAGTCTATGCCTTCGTCGGAATAATAGTTGAACAGTTTTTGCAAATCCTTGCAATAGGCATCCAGCGTGTTGCTGCTGTATCCGCGTTCCAGACGCAGGTATCTGATGTAGCGCTGAATGATGTTTTTGTCTATAATTCCACAATTGTTTATCTCGTATTTCATATTTTCTTTTTAACTTTGTACCGACAAAGATACGAATTTATCATGAGAATACAAATTATCAATGGACCCAATCTGAACTTGTTGGGAGTGCGCGAACCCGCAATATACGGCAAACGTGCATGGGAAGACTATCTGAAGGATCTGCGCCAGCGCTACCCTAATGTGCGCATAGACTATTACCAGAGCAATCTGGAGGGCGATATCATCAACAAGATTCAGGAAGTGGGTTTCGACCGCGACGGCATTGTGCTCAACGCCGGGGCGTACACCCACACCAGCGTGGCTATCCTGGATGCCATCAAGAGCGTGAACACACCCACCATTGAGGTGCATATCAGCAACGTGCACCAGCGCGAGGAGTTCCGCCACCACAGCATGATAAGCCAGGGTTGCATGGGCGTAATCTGCGGATTCGGACTGGACAGTTACAGGCTGGCCATTGAGGCGATTCTCACAAAGTCGGAAACAGAAGAGTGACACAGGAACTGGACCAATACATACTGGACCACATTGACGCAGAGGGGGAATATCTTCACGCCCTTTGGCGCGATACCCAACTGCGGCTGGCTTACGGACAGATGGCAAGCGGCCATTTGCAGGGCCGTCTGCTGAAGATGCTGGTGCAGATGATTGCGCCGCGCATGGTCGTGGAGCTGGGCACCTTCAGCGGTTACAGCGCGTTGAGCATGGCCGAGGGACTCCAGCCCGGAGCCGAACTTCATACGTTCGAGATCTTTGACGAGATGGAAGACTTTGTGCGTCCGTGGTTCGAGAACAGCGAATATGCCGACCGAATCCATCTGCACATTGGCGACGCCATGGACCTGGTGCCGCAGATGGATGTGCAGTGGGACATGGCTTTTGTGGATGCGGACAAGCGGCGATATGTGGAGTATTACGAAATGCTGCTTCCGCGCATGAAGAAGGGCGGTTTCATGCTGGTGGACAACACGTTGTGGTATGGAAGGGTGCTGGAAGAGCATCCCCGGGCCTCGGACTTGCAGACCAACGGCATCAAGGCGTTCAACGACTTGGTGGCAAAGGACGACCGTGTGGAAAAGGTAATCCTTCCGCTGCGGGACGGACTCACCCTCATCCGCAAGAAATGATTCGTTTTTCAGCTACGAAACAGCTATATATTGGATATTTAAGGTAACAACTAACTATAAGACAAGATAATTTTTATGGAAACAACAAGACAGAACAAGATAGCCCGACTGATACAGAAGGAACTGAGCGATATCTTCCAGAAGCAGACCAGTGCCATGCGTGGCGTGCTGGTTAGCGTAAGCGCTTGCCGCATCAGCCCCGACCTCAGCATCTGCCGTGCTTATCTGAGCGTATTTCCCAGCGAGAAGGCAGAGGAGATTGTGAAGAACATCAACGACAACCAGCGCCAGGTTCGTTTTGAACTGGGAACCCGTGTTGGCAAGCAGCTCCGCATTGTGCCCGAACTGAAGTTCTTCATTGACGATTCGTTGGACTACGTGGCTCACATCGACGAACTGTTGCGCAAGTGAACTGGACGTTTTTCTTTGCCCGCCGTTATCTTTTCAGCCGTCGCAGCCACAATGCCATCAATATCATTTCGGGCATATCTGCGGTTGGCATAGCAGTGGCCACCTTGGCGCTGGTCTGCACGTTGAGCGTCTTCAACGGCTTCCAGGACCTGGTGGCTGGTCTGTTTACGGCCTTCGACCCCCAGCTGCGTGTCACGCTGGCCGAAGGACGCACCATTGATGCGAATGATGAGGCTCTTCTCCGCCTGGAACAGATGCCTCAGATTGAGGTGCTCACACCGGTGCTTGAAGACCAGGCACTGATTGTGCAGGACGGAAAGCAGACGGTGGTGACGATAAAGGGTGTGGCAGACAATTACGTGCACCAGGCCAACTTGGAGGACCTACTTTATGGCGACGGCACCTTCTTTCTCCAGGCCAACGGGCAGGAGTATGGCGTGCTGGGCATTCAGGTAACCAGTCGTCTGGGTTTGGGCGCCACCTTCGAGGAACCGCTTCAGGTCTATGCGCCCCGCCGTGGCGAAAGGGTGAACATGGCCAATCCCTTGTCCTCGTTCAACCATGCCGAACTGCACAGCCCCGGAGTGGTGTTCATGGTCAGCCAGGCCGAATACGATGCCCATTATATCCTCACCAGTCTTGACTTTGCCCGAGAGCTCTTCGACCAGGAAGGGCGCGTTTCCGCAATGGAAATCCGCTTGCGTGAGGGAGAAGACGTGGACAGGGCGAAGAAGGAAATCCGAAAGGTACTCGGCCCCTCGTTCTTGGTGCACGACCGCTATGAGCAGCAAGAGGATGTGTTCCGTATCATGAGGGTGGAGAAGCTTATTTCCTACCTTTTCCTCACCTTCATCCTTCTGGTGGCCTGCTTCAACATCATCGGTTCCCTGTCCATGCTCATGATTGACAAGAAGGCCGATGTGCAGACGCTCCGCAGCCTGGGTGCGGACAATAGTGACATTTGCCGAATCTTCATGTACGAAGGCCGCCTCATCAGCCTGTTGGGCGCTGTGGTGGGAATCGTTCTGGGTCTTCTGCTTTGTTGGCTGCAACAGACCTTCGGCTTCATTTCCATGGGCGACCAGTCCGGTTCTTTCATAGTGGAAGCCTATCCCGTCAGCGTTCATTTTGTTGACATTCTGCTTATTCTGGCAACGGTTGTGGCCGTGGGATGGGTGTCGGTGTGGTATCCCGTGCGCCACCTCAGCCGCAGGTTGTTGAACCGATAGTTTGAACATGATGGACTCCACTTGCTATCCCTTTTCCCGTCCGCTTTATGTGATGGCAAAGCCCGCCGGCTCGCATTGCAACTTGGCTTGCCGCTATTGCTATTATCTGGAGAAGGGAGGGTATTATGGTCATGCCTCCGGACAGCATTTCATGTCCGATGCCACGCTTGAGCGCTACATTCGCGAATATATCCAAACGCAGATCTCTCCCGAAGTCTGTTTCACTTGGCATGGGGGAGAACCTCTTTTACGCCCGCTCGAATTTTACCGTAAAGCAATGCGCCTGCAGACGCTCTATGCCGAAGGGCGTCGCATCTCCAACTGCCTGCAGACAAACGGTTTGTTGCTTACGCCCGATTGGTGCCGCTTCCTTCACGATGAAGGCTGGCTGGTGGGACTGAGCATTGACGGCACACAGACCATGCACGATGCCTACCGCCTTTCGCGCAATGGGACTCCATCGTGGGAAAAGGTTATGAGGGCCGTGGACCTGTTCAACCGCTATCATGTGGAATGGAACGCCATGGCTACCGTCCATCAGGGCAATGCCGACCACCCCTTGGAGTTCTATACCTTTTTCCGCAACACGTTGGGGTGCCGCTTTCTGCAGTTCACGCCTGTGGTGGAGCGCGAAAGGGTTGGCGTGTCTGACGGTCCGCGCCTGGCTCAGGTGGGCGATGAGGAATGCCGGTTGGCGCCCTACAGCGTGCTGCCCCATCAATGGGGAAACTTCCTCTGCACCGTTTTCGACGAATGGGTGCGCCATGATGTGGGCTACACCTTTGTCCAGCTGTTCGATGCCACGCTTGCCGGATGGATGGGCGTGCAGCCCGGTGTCTGCACCTATGCCGAAGAGTGTGGCCATGCCGCCGTCATGGAGTACAACGGCGATGTCTATAGTTGCGACCATTTTGTGTTTCCCCGCCACCGTTTGGGCAACATCCACACGCACACGCTTCCCCAGATGCTTTACGGACCGCAGCAGACAGCCTTCAGCCGCCTGAAGCGAGATGCCTTGCCGCGCCAGTGCCGCCAATGTCCGTGGCTCAAGGCCTGTCATGGCGAATGTCCCCGCCTGCGTTTTCTCCGCACAGCCGACGGCGAGCCCGGGCTGAATTTCCTTTGCGCCGGCTATCAACGCTATTTCAGTCACGTTGCCCCCTATATGGACTTCATGGCGCAGGCGCTCCGCAATGACCAGCCGGCCAGCATCATCATGCAAGCGCTCAGAAACGGAGCGTTCTGATTCTTATTTTCGTAATTTTGTGCGGATTATCACCCCGAAATATGAAATAAACGGTTCTACAACTTTACATTTCCTTGCGCAGGACTGTATTATAAATGTATGACACAGCAAGAAATCGAAAAACTTTTCAAAACGCACTACATGCGGATGTATCGTCTGGCGGTTTCCATCCTTTACGATGAGGATGAGAGCAAGGATGTGGTGAGTGAGGTCTTCTCTCGCCTGATATCCAACGACATTGTCCTGCGCCCGGAAACAACCGAGGCTTATCTGCTGATGAGCGTCCGCAACCACTGCCGGAACGTATTGGAACATAAACAAGTTCGTGAGCGTTTCTTGCATCTGCAGTCCGAGGACTTCTGCGAATCAATGTCTCCAGATGCCGAGCAGTTGCGTATGACTGAACTGATGCAGTACATTGAAACCAATCTTCCGCCCCTTGGCAGAGACATTTTCCGCCTGCGCTACCTGCAGGACATGACCTGCCAAGAAGTGGCCGATGCCTTGGGCGTGAGTCGTATGACGGTGCACAACCATCTGCGAGACGCAGTACAGCGAATAAGAACCTATTTCAAATCAATACAATGAGTGATATGAAGACAGAACAACAGTTGATAGACCGTTTCCTGGAATTGCAGGAGCATCCGGAGCAAATGACAGATGACGAACTGCAGCAGTTTCTTGATGATCCGCAGATGCAGGAACTGATGGGGCAGATGGCCTTTGCCAAAAGGATGTTCAAGAGCAGGGAACTGAGGGGTGAAGCCCCGGACGTGGAAGAGGAATGGGCGAAGTTTGCCGCCACGCATTTCGGGGGAGAGGAAACAATGCAGCGCCGGACATCGGCCTTTTCTTTCAGCTCTTCCTTTCAGAAGATTGCCGCTTGCTTCATCGGGGTGCTGCTTGTAACAGGCATGGCCTTTGCGACTATTCGCATTGTGCGCCATTCGGCCGAAAAGGAACAGGAAACCGTGGCACAGGAAACGCGTATTTCCACTCCGGAACAAGAGAAATTATCGGCAGATACCGTCAAGACGGATACGACGGCAGTTTTGCATCCAGTTGTGTTTGATAATGTCCGGCTGGATGAAATGTTGGCTCAGATTGCCGCCTATTATCGTGTGGAAACGGTCTTTCGTAATGAGAGCGCCCGTCAGCTTCGTTTTCATTTCGTTTGGAAGCATGAAGAAGGAATTGGGCGTGTCATCAGGAAACTGGACCGTTTTGAAAGCCTGGACATCAGACTTGAAGATAACCGGATAATAGTGGAGTAGGCCATGAGAAGAGTGTTCTTTTATATGATGCTGTCCGTGTGCTTGGCAACGGCGGCATCAGCGCAGCAACGCATAACCCGCAAGTATGACAACGTGTCCATCAGCGAAGCCTTGCGCCAGTTGAATGCGGAAGAGGCCGGTTTTGAAATCAACTTTCTCTACAACGAGCTGGAGGATTTTCGTATCACCACTTCCATTGACCATCAGACCGTTCCCGATGCCATCCGACAGATGATTGGCTTCTATCCCATCCGCATGACAGTGGACGGTACGGAGATATTTGTGGAATGTCCCCAGAAGACTTCTATTCGCTACAGGGGAAATGTCATTGACGACCAAGGCATGCCAGTGGCATACGCCAACGTGGCTTTGCTTTCACCCCAGGACAGCACTTTGCTTGCAGGCGGAGTGTCCAATGAGAGCGGTCTCTTCATTATTCCCTGCGAAACGGTGCCCGTGCTTGCCCGCATCTCCTTTGTCGGCTATAAGACTGTGTATCAACTATGCAGCGGCACCGACCTGGGGACTGTCAGAATACAGCCTCAGACATTGACGCTGAAGGGTGTGACCGTGGAAGGAAAAATGCCCCAGTATTCAATGATTACGGGCGGAATCACGGTGGATATTCAAAACTCTGTGCTAAAGGATGTGGGAACGGCAGATGATGTGCTTTCCATGTTGCCTGGCGTTGAGGGAAGCAATGGCAACTTTACCGTATTTGCCAAGGGCACACCGGAGATATACATTAATAATAAGAAGGTACAGAATGCTGCAGAACTGAAACTGTTGAAGTCTGCCGAGGTCAAAAGTGTGGACATCATCACTTCGCCTGGTGCCAAATATAATGCCGAGACGGATGCGGTGATACGTATAAAGACGGTCAAGCGAACGGGTGACAGCTTTAGCGTTGGAGGCTACAGCCAGGTGGTGTATAATGGAAAGTGGACCACTTATGACGACGTAACGGTAAAGTACCGCACAGCCGGTCTGGAAGTGTATGGAAACATGATGGTCAATCATGGCTATCACAAGGAAGACAATACGGTAAATGCTGAGACGCGGGCCAACGGCAGCAGCATCAGTATATGCCAGACGGGTCCCAATGACTTTTGGTACACCTTGTTGGGCGGCCAGACCGGTGTCAGTTACGACTTCAACGAATCTCATTCCGTTGGATTCTCATATTCGCTTAACGGCTCGCCCTACGAGGGTGGGGATGGCCAGTTGGAACAGACCATCACGCGAAACGGGATTCTGGAGGACCGCGTAAGCCAGACCATGCACATTGGCATGACCGACCAGCCACGGCATGAGTCCAATATCTATTATGTGGGTAAGGTGGGCAAACTGGGAATTGATTTCAACGGTTCGCAAATTTGGAAGAAATCAACGCAGGACCATGTCTCCGTTGAGCAGAGTCTGAATTTTGGCGATCTTGAGGTACATTCCAGCAGTGTAAACCGCAGTCGAATGTATGCCGGCAAACTGGTGCTTGCCTATCCTGTGTGGAAAGGAGAACTCAGCGCAGGCACTGAAATGTCCCGTTCCAACAGCCACGGACTATATGAAAACACGGAGAAGCTATTGTCATCCTCCAACGATGAGATAAAAGAAAGAAACTTGGCGGGATTTGCCGAATACCAGATGAATCTGGGCGGTTGGACGTTTGGTGCCGGCCTGCGCTATGAGTCTGTCAAATCCCGGTATTATTCCTTTGGACAGTACCAGACGGGGCCGAGCCGTTCTTACCACGATTTCTTTCCCAACCTTTCAGCTGGCTGGAAGAAGAACAAGCTGGGCATACAGCTGAACTACAACAAGCGCATTAGCCGTCCATACTATAATTCGCTCATCTCAAACGTGCAATACGACAACCGCTATTTCTATGAAGGCGGAAACCCTCTGTTGCGACCCACTGTAAAGCAGAATGCCGACCTTGGCATCACGTATGCGTGGCTGCACTTCAATGCCGGATATGCACGCAACAAGGATATAGACCTGAATTTTGGCGATTTGTACCGCAAGGACATGGAGGTGGTCATTTGGAGAAGGCTTAATTTTGACAAACTTGAATCCTATCACGCATCGCTGGCCGCCTCGCCCAAGTTTGGTTTCTATAGCCCTACGCTTACCGTCAGCTACTTCCAGCAGAACTTTGACACACAGGCAAGCGGAGTGGCCATGAAGCTGGACAAGCCTGAATGGAAGATCAGTTTCCGCAACTGGTTTACCTTCAACAAAACCGCAAAAGCCATGCTCTATCTGCACTATGCCACCAGTTACGACTATGGTTTCATGCGCGAAAAGTCTGTCTTCAACGTGGATGCCCGTGTGCAGAAAACGTTTCTGGACGGCTCGCTTACTGCGGCCATCCATGCCGGCGACATCTTCCGCACCCTCCGCAACCGATGGACTGGCTATTATGCCGTTTCCACAATGAGCAAGGAAGCGTATTCCTATACACAGAACATCGGCATTTCTCTCTCGTATAATTTCAATGCCGCCCGAAGCAGATACAAGGGAACGGGAGCCGGCAATGCCGAGAAGAGCAGATTGTGATTGCAGACAGGCAGTATTGTCCCGATACACGCGTGATTCAACTTTTTCGGCCATTTCGGAAATCTGATACACGCGTGTATCGGCCTACAAACGCTGTAAGTAGCGTGATACACGCGTGTAACGGCCTACTAATGCCATTTGTAGCATGAAACACGAGTGTATTGCGATAAAATCGGAATTATGAAAGGCGGTTTGACAATGTTTTCTTATCTTTGTGGGGAAAAATGGACAAATAACCCACATCAAACACTAATAATCTTATGAAGACAAAACGTACATTCCTGCTTTTGCTGCTCTGTTGCGCGGCGCAGTTCTTTACCGCTTCGGCCCAGACGGTGCTGTTGGCCGGAGACTATCCCGACCCCACTGTAATCAAGGACGGGGACGACTATTACATGACCCACTCGCCGCTCTACTGCCAGCCGGGATTTCTCATCTGGCACTCGACCGACCTGTTCAACTGGGAGCCCATCTGCCGCGTGGTGGACGAGTGGCGTGGTTCGGCCTGGGCGCCTGAATTGCAGAAGGTGGACGATACCTATTATATATATTTCCCCTCTGACGACACCAACTGGGTTACCACGGCAAAGAACATCCGCGGCCCGTGGACAAAGCCTATCGACCTGAAGATTGGGGGCATCGACCCCGGACTGGTGATTTCGCCCGAAGGCAAACGCTATCTCTACACCAACGGCGGACAGGTGACTCCGCTCACGGACGACGGTCTGGCCCGAGCCGGACAGACGCAAGACGTATATGACGGGTGGAAGTATCCCAACGAATGGGTAACCGAGTGTATGTGCCTTGAATCGCCCAAGCTGAACTATCATAACGGCTATTATTACATGACCTCCGCACAGGGTGGAACGGCCGGTCCTCCCACCAGCCACATGGCAGTCTGTGCCCGCTCGCGCAATGTGCTTGGCCCCTGGGAAAACTCGCCCTACAATCCCATTGTCCACACTTATTCTGCCTCTGAACGCTGGTGGTCAAAGGGTCATGGCACCATCATCGAAGGTCCGGACGGACAGTGGTGGATCATCTATCATGCCTATGAGAACGGCGCCTACTCCCTGGGTCGCTATACGTTGATGGAGCCCATCGAGTGGACCAAGGGCGGATGGTATCGTCTGGTAAAGGACCTGGATATCACAAAGCGTGCCGGCGGCAATCCCGACCCCTCGGACAATTTCACATCGCCCGCCATCGGTTGGCAGTGGAGCGCATGGAAGGAGAATCTTACAAAGGTGGCAAGCATCAAGAAGGGTGCCTTCTGCATTCCCGGCAAGGGCGCATCGCCCAAGGACGGCCGTCTGGCTCTCATCACCGCTTCGGACAAGCGCTATGCCGTGCAGGTTGACGTGGCCACGGACAAGAAGAACGCCACATCGGGTCTGCTCCTCTTCTACAGCGAGAAGACTCATGCCGGACTGATGGCCGATGCAAAACAGCTGACCCTCTATACAAACGGCGACAACACCGAAACATTCCCCAACAAGTATGGCAAGGAACTGACCATCCGTCTGGAAAACCTGAGCGGCAAGCTCAATGTGCTTGTCTGTGGCAAGGACGGTGTGTGGGAAACCCTGCGTGCTGGCATAGACATTTCCGGTTTCCACCACAACAAGTTGGGCAGCTTCTTCGCCTTGCGTCCCGCCCTCTGCTCTGTGGGACAGGGTGATGCCGAATTCCGTACCTTCCGCTATTTCAAGAATCCGGAAAGTCTGGTGAGAGAGTAATAAAAGTAAAAACAAAAGGGCAGCACGCCCAATAAAAGGATTTCCCGGCTGTCGGTTTTATCGGCAGCCGGGAAATTTCAAATACAGGAATTGTTATTTCTGGTCCACAAAGACCTCCTTCACAGCCTCCAGATAGCCGTACCCGTATACATTGTCCGGCTGCAGATAACTGGTCTCGGTCCATTCGTTCCAGCTGTTGATGGTAATCAGCGGAGCCTGTTCGGGATGGGCATCCACATAACTTCTGGCCTGGCGCAGCGCCTTGGCAAAGGCGGCCGGCGTGTTGTTCCTAACCTTTGCGCTGTGTACAATACGAGGGCTGTTGTCCCAGCCGATGGAAACGTGGGGATAGTAGGGGATGGTGAAGGTCGTATCCAGACGCGCCCATTCCGCTTCCGCCTTTTTCGCAATGTTCTCATATTCGTCGTCCATCCAGGCAAAGTGGCAGAACTGGTAGTGGGTGAGCGAGTTGAAGCCCATCCCCTTCATGAAGAGGTCGTCCGGCATCTTGCCTTTGTCCTTGTCCACACCGCTGTAGTTATAGTTCGCTCCGTATGCCACAAATTGCAGCTCCAGGTCGGGGAAACCGGCCTTCTTCACCTCCTTGCGGAACCATTTCAGCGCATCCTTTGCCTGTTCCACACCACCAAGCCCCCTGATGAAGGTGGTAACCTCGTAGATCATGAACACGGGCTTTCCGTCAATCTTGTAGTATTCCGGCTGCTTGAAGAACTTCTCAATGTTTCTTCGGCACAGACGCTCAAATTCGTCTCGGTCCACACTGCCTTGCCATATCACGTTTCCCGGGTCCAAATTGGAGATGCGCGTATCCCAGGTGTTCACCACGTCGTGGTTGGCCCACATCAGGTAGAACTTCATCTTGTCTCTGTTCCTTGCTTTCAGGAAACCGTCGGTCAAGGTGGTCTCCATGAAGGGACGGCAGTCAAACCAGTACCAGTCAAAGATGAATACGTTCACACCGTGTTTGGTTGCCTGTTCTATTTCCATTTCCATGATGGCGGGGTCGGCCTCGTTGATGGGTCCCCATACCGGCCGCCTGTTCCAGTAGTGTCCGGGATTACGTTGTTGCATGTTCATCACCGTTTCCCATTCACCCATTCCCGCAGGCCAGAACGGACGCAAACGCGGGTCGTTGTAGGCATAGGCGGGGTAGAGATAGGCCGCCACATCATACTGCTTGCGCTCCTGTGCCCTCATGGTTGTGGCAAAGAGGTTGAAAAGCAAACTCAAGATAATCAGATTTAATGTTCTCATTGTTTGATTTTGGTTATTTGTTCAGAATACTAACAATTGTTTCCGCTTGTTTTTAATTCCTCTAATACGTTTTCCAAAATGTATTGGTCACTCATCAGTTGCAGACCATATTTGGGATCGACCAATTGACGATAGGTGTTAGTGGAATAAAATAAATCAATTGCTCGCTCAGCATCAATCTGAAGCGTAGCTGCCAAAAGCATGATCACGTGGCTTAACTTGCGCCAAAGTACAGAGTCTCTCATTAACTATCCTCCTTTGATTGAATCGTAATACACTCGATAAATTTCAAGTATTTGTCAATTACTGCTTGGTTAAGTATACAGAGCTGATGGTTTACCTCCTTGTAACGAAGTTGTCCCAATGCTTGCTCAGCGGTGATAATGCCTTTTTCGTAGTCCTCTACTGTGTCAATAACATTATCATTGGCCACACCACCCTCTACAGCATCAAATTCTGAAGATATATCCTTTCCACTACGGCAGTCTACTACATAATTAAGCCATTCAATATCATAAGAGTCAAAACATTTTATTCGTACACCATCCGCTATGGCTTGCTCGTCATTAAATTGGAATACACTAACTTTACCTGTTACGTTACGACCTTTGCGGCTGGCAATAATTGCAGCCCAGTTCTCCGCTTGTTTACGTATAGATGTGAGATAGAAGCCTTGTCCGAAGTCAAGGTTGCATCGTCCAACTTTCGCCAATGGAGCAGAAACTTCTGTGTGAGAACCATGAAATAATATTTTCATCGTGTGTTTTCTTTTTCTTCGTTTTCCCAATTAAGAAGGGTTTCTATCGTGTCATCAACTACCCAATCAATGCTTTGCGTGTGCAGCAACTCGTAGTGGCGGAAGAGACGGTCATGGATTAAACCTTGCTTTCTCAAACGATGATACATTTCTTCTCCTGAAATGTTTTGCTTTTTTGCACTGGCCTCGATGGCCATTACAGCAAAGTGTATCTTACGATATATATCTGAAGTAGAATTCATAATATAATAACTTTTCTTACGACAAAGGTAATAATAAGAAATTAAATAATGTGCATTGTGGCGGCCCTAAACTGCGTTTTCAAGAAGATGACATGGATATTGTGCAAGTCAACCCACAAATTATTTGAATCAGCAAATGAAATCAATTCTTCGATTTGCCCTCTCTTATCGCCCTCTGTCGGTTCAAACGTTCCTGTTGTTGTCTTACTTCTTCTGATGATGCTGGCTGCTTGCTCCAAGAGGCAATTGATTGGCGCGTTCTCTCTATCCATGCTTTGTGAAATTCGTTGATATAATCCATGATACTAACAATTGTTTCCGCAAATATACTGATTATTTCGTGAAAAATCAGAGATTTCACGGAAAATCTCGCAGAAAGATGATGGGACGTTCTAAAAATTCTGGATTTAAGTTTTACCGATTCTGGTGTTCTCCGTTTCGGTCGCTTTTCGTTTTTTGCTGTGTCATTTTGTCAAGTCTCATCAGTCACATAGCCTGCTAGGCTCCTTCTTCAACTTACAAAAGCACATACCAAAAAGAACGAAAATCAACTCGACATAATTTTTAGAACGTCCCATATATTATCGCTATGTTTTTGTCAAAACATTTTACCATTAGATATTTGCGCCTTTATTGGCGGACAATCGTAAAATTGAGATAAGATTGACGTTTTTTTGCGATACCCCCCTAATTTTAGGTTTCCAGTTGGAAAAAATAATTTTCCCAGTTAGAAACATATTTTTTCCCAACTGGGCACTTTTTTCGCTCCAATTGCCCGCTGTATTATATTTGTCCGTTAAGATTCCTTTTATAATACCTTGTGTTTTGTAAAGAATATTTACCTAATCCTATTTTCTAGGAGACTTCAATCGTCATGCCGCATTAGTTTCAATATCTGCGAGCGGACAGCAATATTCTAGATTAAACCGGAGAACTGCACAATTATCCGTAAAACTAAGAAACAGATTCAGAAAAAAGGTAAAGGGTTTGGACATGTGGCGGAAATTTTGTTTCTTTGCAGTGTGTATACCCAAATTCTGCAGTATGATGAACGAGAATAACAAGTTTGTACGTTTTGACTGGGCAGCCAAGCGTATGTTGCGAGACAAGGCCAACTTTGGTGTGCTAGAAGGTCTCCTTACCGTTCTTTTGGGTGAGAAGATCACGATTGAGCAGATACTTGAGAGCGAGGCCAATCAGAACACTTGCGATGACAAGTTCAACCGTGTTGACATCAAGGCATTGAACAGCAAGGGCGAGATAATCATTGTGGAAATCCAGAACACTCGTCAGTTGTACTACCTTGAACGTATTCTGTATGGTGTATCCAAGGCCA
>JAFYQQ010000009.1 GCA_017559845.1 Bacteroidaceae bacterium
CACAAGCACGTTGTATCAATTGAGGGAATGTTACATTTGCCATAAGCTTACCTTTTACGTATTCATACTACAAAGGTAACTTAAGCTTAATGTTTTTCATTCACTTTGGCGTGATTTTTTTATCTCATGGGCATTTCATAATGGATTCTTTATATAACATGCGTGTTCTTTGTCAGTTGCGAAACAATTTTCTGGTACGTTAATCAGAGATTCAGATATTCGTTTACCTCACTGATGAGTTTAGAGAGTGGACCACTTACCTTTTTCTGCGCTGACTTATGGGGGTTTATCCAACCGTTATACGACACCGTGAGCATGCCGCCATGACTTCTGCCCAACAGTTGTCCGCTGTTTTGTCCGTATGAGGCGGTGAACTGCAGACCTTTCAGCCATGAGGGAGCGTATGATGCCTCCAACAAAAGGAAATTGCCGTAACGGGGATCGGTATGTGGGGAAAGGTATGTGCCCAAGCTACGTTCATGAGTGAAAAGTGCGCGATAACCGATTTGCGAACAGGGATTTCCAGACAGACCAAAATGGTGTGCCCGTATGCGGTTGTCGTAACAGAAAATACGATTGTCATTATTATAAAGAGGTGAGATCACCAAAGGCGTACTCATAGTGAATCCGGCATGCTGCCAGGCACCATAGACATGATGATTGTAATAATTGTCAATGGCGCTTATCTGTTCGGGAAGAACCGGTGTGGCATCACGGTATATGCTACCGCTTTGGTCGTCAGTGCGGATATATTCATAAAGGAAAGTTCCAATAACAGGATTCTTGGGAGGTTCCACCTCTATGCCATAAAGCATGTCTTTCCAGGGGTATTGCCAGAACATTTGGCTATGGTCGTCGAAAAAGTGTTCGGCATAGGCACGGGCTTTCCAGCCTTTTCCCTGATAATCAAGGCTCAGATGCCAACTGCCGAGCTGGTTGCCTGACACATTCTGGAAATCTCCGTCATTGGCATCGCTACCGCCGGGAATGAATGCCTGCCAGAACTGTTTGAAGCCGTGTCCCATATTCTGGTGGGTGTCAAACTCGCCGGCATGGTCGGCACGGTCAAAAAGGTTCCAGGCTTCGCCGCCAAACTGACAACTCATCTCTATGCCCCCGGTCAATGAAATGGGGAACCGTTCCACATTTCCGACACGAAGGAAACCGGCCTTGCTGTGGTAAAGGGAATTGGCGGAATAGAGGTATTTCGTATTGCCATCATTAAACTCACGTTGCCATTGGTTGTCTGTGTAGGCACCATAAGCCAGATGCGCCTTTATGGCAAGCCAGTCTTTTGTGCCTGGGATGGAAAGGAAATCGGGCAATTCAAGTCTGACCTGAGGCAAGGGACGGGCATTGATTCCACTGGTGAGCGCACCGCTTGAAAGTTGTTGGTTCTTCAACTCCA
The DNA here is from genome assembly GCA_017559845.1 of Bacteroidaceae bacterium. Taxonomy (GTDB): domain Bacteria; phylum Bacteroidota; class Bacteroidia; order Bacteroidales; family Bacteroidaceae; genus Physcousia. Next base: position 1,409 of record JAFYQQ010000009.1, read on the forward strand.
GGGGGCGTTCCTTCTGGCCAATGCTCAGACGAAGGGCTTTCCATTGGACATCGGCATACAACTGCTGCAATACAAAAGGGCTCTGCATGCCGAAAGGCACAGCTATGTCTGCTCCATAACCGAAACGCCAGTCATAGACATTGTCCATCTCGGCCTGTCTGGAAATTCCAGCCCTCACATATCCGCTGTTATTGGCTGTGGTTCCCAAACCATACCGGTTGCTGGTGAACCAGAAGGGGGCATGCTGTCCGTCGCTGAACGTCCCCATCATATCCACTTTATACTGGAGATCTTCTCCAAGGCGCTTTATCTGGGACTGCGCACAGACTGCTGTTCCCAAACCAAGCAAGAAGAATACATTGAAAAGTATTTTTCGCATCTTTGTTGGTCGTTTGTTAAATTTTAAGTTACAAATTGTCGGCATATACGCATATCTACATACAAAAGTAGCGATAAATTTCAGATAACAAAATAAATTGCGTTGAAATCGGCGGAATTAAGAGAAATAAATGCTAAAAATGTTTGATAATTGAGGGCTTATAAGTAACTTTGCAGAGATTGAGAGTATTTTATTTTACATTTATCGTGAAAAAACTGAATACCATATATAGTGCGGGCATTGCACGAATTTTGACTTTTGTATGTGACATTATCGTCATGTACATCTGTTATATCGTCGCCCATTCTCTGATTCCCGATGCATTTGCTGCGGTAAATCCAAACACGCATCTGATGATACTGATTGCCGCCTATGCTGTGCTGGCAGCTGCCTTCCCTCCATTGTCCCTCAAGAGAGGGGTTTCCGGAGAACAAGTGATTTCAAGAAACCTGCTAACGGCATTGGGGCATTTCTGCATTTGCGCCGGCATGTATGCCGTTGCGCAAGTTTGGATGGGTGACCGCCCGTATATCCTGACTTTCTGGTGCATCTTTGCTTTTATGCTTACACTGGAGCATCTGTTACTGCGTTGTGTCATGAGATATTTGTGGGGAAAAGGCAAATATACCAGCCAAGCCATATTGATTGGAGATACTAAAGGCCTAGAGTCTCTTACTGCAGCAATGAAATGTCCCAAGAGCGGCTACCAAATAAAAGGTGTATTCACAAACGACGGCATAGGACAACTGCCCGAAGGCATTACCCTACTTGGCGCGACTGCAAACGTGGCGGACTATCTTACCGCACACCCCGAAACCGAAGCGGTTTTCTGCCAACCGGAATCGTTGGGTCATGAACAAGTGGCGGAACTCTTCAACCTTTGCGTCCGTCATAAAATTGATTTTTTTGACATTCCCGAATTCATGCATGCGCTCCAAAGGCGAATGGAAACAAGGAATGTAGGTTCCACCATTCTGGTTTCTGCCATCAGCGAACCCATAAGCCACTGGCCGAACAAAGTTATCAAGAGAACAGCAGACATGGCATTGAGTATTCTTTGCCTTTGTACAATATTCCCTATTCTATATATTATTGTAGTTATCTTCACAAAGAGACAAAGCCCCGGCCCCGTATTTGCAAAAAAGAAATTTGAGGGTCAGAACGGCAAGACCTATACCGGCATCTACTTCCGCACAAAACATACCGACACCGAACAGGAAGAAAGCACTTTCTCCTTTGGAACGTTCCTGCACAGGACACACCTGGATGAGCTGCCCTTGTTGTTCAGTATTCTCAAAGGGCAGATGTCTTTTGCCGGTCCGCGCTACCACGCTTGCCCAGACATGGAGACATACCACCAGAACACGGATGACTACCAAGTGTGTGAGCTTGTAAAACCGGGACTTTCCGGTTGCGGAAGCGCCTGCACGGCGAACGATGCAACCAATGACGTAGCATACGTGCAGAACTGGAGTATATGGCTTGATGCCAAACTGATTCTCAAAATGATGACAAACACATTAAAAAAGAACATTTAAACAACTAATATATCTGGCTTAGCGCACAACGGAAACGAGCCTAACCATGCCAGGAACACAAATACAATACAAAAATGTCTATATTTACAAATCTATTTTCACGCAAATCCGAAACTTCCAAGGAAAGAGTGGGAGGTATGGAAGACTTCATGCTGTTGATTCGGGTATATTACCAAGCATCCATAGCCGCACATGTAGGGATCAACAATCTGGCGGCATTGCCCGACCTTCGCATTTTCAAACAGACATACCACGTCACCACTCTGAATAACAAACTTGGGCTTGCCGAAAAGAAATACTGCAGAAAATTGGTACAAGACATTTACGGTCTGAGCCAAAACTTTTTTGTAGAAGTTGACGCAAGCATAAAGAAAAAATGTCGCAAGATACAGGACGTACAGCCCTATATGCTTACGTTCCAAGGCTTCAGCCAGGAGCTGATGATGCTGATGGGCAACCTGATGCAATGGAAATTCCGTTTGCCGAGCCTGTTCAAAAGTGCATTGAAGACAATGGTGGCCAAGCAGGTTCACGACATCCTAACCAAGCCCTCTTGGAACGACGAGGGTGTGCGCAGAGCCTGCATAACAGTGCGAAAATACCAGGCGTCACTGGGCTACAGCGAAGCATGGATGACAGAATATGTCCACACAATCGTGATGCTTGCAAAAAAAGAACCACGGAAAAATAGCGACGAATAATCTTGCATAAATTTAAAAAATAAAGTAACTTTGTCCTCAAAGACACATTTTTCCCCGTAAGAATGGACAAAAAAAGCATGGATCTGGTGTTGCGACTGGAGACACGTGCCCGACAGCTCATACTGCAGCATAAGCAGTTGCTGGAAGAACAGTCAAAGTTGCGAAATCTTCTTGCCAAGCAAGAGGAGCAGATTCTTGAACTCCAAATCGAAAACGAGGAATTGAAGGACAAATACACCCATCTGAAAATGGCTAAATACATCGACTTGACAGACGATGAAAAGCGGCAGAGCCGTAGCCGAATCAACAAGATGGTACGAGACGTTGAAAAATGTATCGCCATGCTTAAGGTTGAATCACACTAAAAGAAAAATTGGAAAATGGCAGAGCAGAGCGATAATTTATCAATTACCTTAAAGTTTGGAAGCTGGACCCTTCCCATGACCATACGTCGGGAAGATGAGTATACCTATAGGCAAGCAGAAAAGCTTATAAAGGAACGATACAACTATTACACAAGCAGTTACCGCAACCAAAGCACAGAAATGTATTTGGTGATGACTATATTGGATTTGGCCGTCAAACTTAAAATGAATGAGTTGGAGGCCGACATAAAACCCATAACCAGTCGGTTAGAGCCCCTGCTTGAGGAGTTGGAGTCAGTTCTCGTACCTAATCAGAAAAAGAGAGAATAATTAATGACCCCAATAACTAACTCAAATTCTACAAATTCATGACAACTAGCATTATAGTGCCCCTGGTAATAGGAACTTTGACATTCCTTATCCTTGTGGCTGTATGGTATTTTGTGTCTGTTCCTGCCAAAAGAAAAGCTTTGGCAAAGGAAGCGCACGAAAAGGCAGAGAAAGAAACCGAAGTAATGAAACAAAAGAAACTTCTCGAAGTAAAAGAGAAGTTCCTGAGCATGAAAGCTGAACTTGATAGTGAACTGCAACAGCGCAATCAGCAGATACAGCATGCCGAAAACCGCATCAAACAGCGCGAACTCTCACTGAACCAACGCCAGGACGAGTTGAACCGCAAAAAGCAGGAAGCTGACAATGCGAAGACACGCATAGAGAACCAACAGGTTTTGCTTCAAAAGAAAGAAGAAGAACTCGAGGCACGTCAGAAGGAACTCATTGAACAAGAACGCAGCAAGTTGGAAGAGATATCTGGCATGAGCGCAGACGAGGCTCGCGAACGACTGATTGAGTCCATGACAGATGAAGCGAAGAGCAATGCGCAGGCATACATCAATGAGATTGTGGACGAAGCGAAACTCACAGCAAACAAAGAGGCAAAGCGCATCATTATCCAGACCATTCAGCGTGTGGCAACCGAAACTGCCGTAGAGAACAGCGTTACAGTGTTCCATATCGATAATGACGAGGTGAAAGGGCGCATCATCGGACGTGAAGGACGTAATATCCGTGCTCTGGAAGCTGCAACCGGAGTGGAAATCGTAGTTGATGACACCCCCGAGGCTATCGTCATCAGTGCTTTTGATCCAGTACGCCGCGAAGTCTGCCGATTGGCTCTGCACCAACTGGTAGCCGATGGCCGCATCCACCCTGCACGTATTGAAGAGGTTGTGGCAAAAGTTAAGAAACAAATTGAAGAGGAAATCATCGAGACAGGAAAGCGTACTACCATAGACCTCGGCATTCATGGTCTGCATCCGGAATTGGTACGCATCGTAGGAAAGATGAAATACCGTAGCAGCTACGGACAGAATCTCTTGCAACATGCCAGAGAAACGGCTAACCTTTGTGCTGTCATGGCAAGCGAACTTGGTCTGAACCCAAAGAAGGCCAAGCGTGCCGGCCTGTTGCATGACATTGGAAAGGTGCCCGATGAAGAGCCCGAAATGCCTCACGCACTTTATGGAGCGAAGCTGGCTGAAAAATACAAGGAAAAGGCCGACATCTGTAATGCGATTGGTGCTCACCATGACGAAGCAGAAATGACCTCACTGCTGGCACCCATTGTACAAGTATGCGATGCTATCAGCGGAGCGCGTCCTGGTGCTCGTCGCGAAATTGTAGAAGCCTACATCAAGCGTCTGAAAGATTTGGAGAACATTGCAATGAGCTACCCTGGTGTGGTAAAGACCTACGCTATTCAGGCCGGACGCGAGCTGCGCGTTATCGTAGGTGCAGACAAGATTGACGACGAGCAGACAGAACTCCTGAGCGGAGAAATCGCCACCAAGATTCAGAACGAAATGACATATCCCGGACAGGTGAAGATTACAGTCATCAGAGAAACTCGTTCCGTTGCATTTGCGAAATAAATATAATATCTAATACACGATTAAAGATGAAAAAGATTCTATTTGTATTGCTCATGTTATTGCCACTTGCGGCAACAGCAAAGTCAAAGTCCAATGTACGGTGGTGTACATTCAACATTCGCCTCATTAATGGCGATGACACAAAAGCTGGTTTTGGATGGGACGTACGCAAGCCCCGAGTTGCTCAATATATTCTGGACAACGACATGGATGTAATAGGAATGCAGGAAGTGGTGTACAAACAGCTCACCTATCTGCAGGAAAATCTAGAAGGCTACGACTACATTGGTGTGGGCAGAACCGACGGAAAGACCAAGGGTGAATATACTTGTATATTCTATAAGAAAGACAAATACGAAGTGTTAGACAAAGGCAACTTCTGGCTGAGCGAAACACCAGACGTACCTGGAAGTATAGGCTGGGATGCAAAGCTCGAACGAGTAGCCACATGGGGTAAATTCCGCGACAAGAAAACCGGTAAGATTTTCATGGCGGTGAACACCCACTTTGATCACATTGGCGTGGAAGCACGCAAGCAGAGCGCATTGCTGATTATTGAAAAGATTCGTGAAATTGTGGGCAATAAACCCGCAGTGGTTACTGGAGATTTCAACATCACGGACCAGAATGAAGCCTACAAGACTATGGTTTCAAACAAATTTGTGCTGAAGGATGCCTACAAGATATCCCCCTCTCACGGCGGTGTAGATTATTCCTTCAACAATTATGGCCGAATCCCTGTTGAGAAACGTTCTAAGATAGACTTCATCTTTGTAACTCCCAACATTGACGTTATCCGTACAGGTATCCCTATGGATGTTCAGACACATGCTTTGTCTGACCATAATCCTCACTGGGCAGATCTTCAATTCTAATAGGAAGAGTGAATTAGATGCCAACATCTTCAAGAAAATAAAACATGAAAAAGATTATATTTATATTGCTAATATTAATGCCCATAGTGGCCACAGCAAAACCTAAGGTCAATGTTCGTTGGTGTACTTTCAATATCCGTTACAACAATCCGGACGATGTAAAAGCTGGATTTGGTTGGGAAGACCGTAAACAACGCGTGGCGCAATATATTCTGGATAATGACATAGATATTGTAGGAATGCAAGAGGTGCTGAACGACCAGCTCACATACCTGCAAAGCAGCCTTAAAGAATACAACTATATTGGTGTGGGCAGAACCGACGGCAACACAGAAGGTGAATATTCATGCATATTCTATAAAAAGGACAAATATGAAGTGCTTGACCAAGGTAATTTCTGGCTAAGCGAGACCCCAGAAAAAGTAGGAAGCATTGGCTGGGATGCAGCCATAGAGCGTATTGCTTCATGGGGAAAATTCCGCGACAAGAAAACCGGTAAGATATTCATGGCTGTGAACACCCACTTTGACCACGTCGGTGTGGAAGCACGCAAACAGAGTGCTTTACTCATCATTAAAAAGATTCGTGAAATTGTGGGCTCAAGACCAGCTGTAGTAACAGGTGATTTCAACATTACCGACCAAGATGAAGCCTATAAGACAATGGTTACAAACAAGTTTGTTCTGAAGGATGCATTCAAGATTTCACCCTCACATGGTGGTGTACGTTATACCTGCAACGGTTTTGGAAGAACCCCTGTCGCTAAACGTGAGAAAATTGACTTCATTTTCGTCACACCTAAGATAAACGTAATCCGAACTGTCACACCTTTGGACGTGGCTAATCACATCATATCAGACCATAATCCACATTGGGCAGATTTGGAATTCTGATAAGAGATTTTACGCCATGAATTTCACTGACAGTTTATCAGCAAATAAACATATTATAGATGACATCCGATGTGCCGCACATACGGCACATTCGGATGTCAATCAGTTTTATGGCAATGGGTTACCATATAGTTATCATCTCGATAGTGTAGCAAGATATGCTATAAAATACGGACATTTGGTCTGTAATAGACACCAGGATGTACTACCACTCATGTTTGGTGCCTATTTTCATGACAGCATAGAAGATGCAAGACTAACCTACAATGATGTAACCAAAATCGCTCTTTCAATAGGCCTCTCGGAAGAACAAGCGTATATGGGAGCAGAAATTGTTTACGCCTTAACAAACGAAAAAGGAAGGACGCGAAAAGAACGTGCCAATGAACGTTACTATGAAGGAATACGCCTAACGCCATATGCACCCTTTTGCAAAATGTGTGACCGTCTGGCCAACCTGGCTTTTTCTGCCCAACAAATAGACAACTCTAACAAACACATGCTGGAAGTCTATCGTAATGAACTACCACATTTTATAAGCGCAATACAAGCAGAAAACAACATAGACATCAGACTATCCGTACCTGACATCATGATAACCGAAGCATATGCACTACTATCATCCCAATGACACAAAGAGTTTAAGGCGTATAGGCCAAATTGCAGGCTGAAATTGTGGCATGTCATTTGTCTATATCAACTGATGCTATTATCTTTGCTCCGCAATATGAAGCACAATGAAGCTCTGCCGGGGAACAGCTCCATGAGGAATAGGATAGTAATGCGTGAAGCATGTTAAATTGGGTAGGAGATAAACGCTGATAGAAGTGTTTATATCGTTCACGCCGCGGATATAACGGGCCAGTTCGGTAGTGGGGTACCACATTGTGGGCGAAGGCCACGTCCGAGATGTAGACATACAGGGCATCCAGTTCAGCGCGGAGCGACTTGCTGTCGGGCGTCTTGGCATCGCTCACCGAGATGGTGCGCTGGGCAGTAAGCGCCTTGTAGCGGCTGTTGGCATCGGCCAGCTCAGCCACACTTTCCGTCAGTCCCAGAGTGGCAAGGTGCGTGGAGCAGTCGCCCTTGGACAGGTCGAGCAGCATGCCCTCAATGGTGGCCGTCTCCGGCATGTTGGGCAGGAGGTGGTTAGGGACAGGAAGCGTTCAATGAAGTTTGTATACTCTGCCGCATTGAGATGTGCGGTTTTGGGTAGTTGGAATTTCAATAAATCTTTCATGACTTTCACTTTTTGTCTGGGCTGGAAATGTGCCCACATTCGATTTCTGAGGTTCAGCGACTGAGTCGAGAGCGCTTTTCAGGCGTGAAAAATGCCCGCGACCGAGGAAATACCATTTTTCAGCCATGAGAAATGCCCGCGACTGAGGAAATACCATTTTTCAACCGTGAGAAATGCCCGCGAGTGAGTCGAGAGCATTTTTCAGCCGTGAGAAATGTCCGCGAGTGAGTCGACGGCCCATTTCAGCCATATAAAAAAGAGGAATTCATCCCTTTCCCAGGATTTCAAAGAACAAAAATTCAAGTCTTTCTGGTGCCGCGCTACACTCCCCTGCTCCTTTCGACAGACTTGGCGACGGGTTATAAAATTGGGTTGACGAACTATGTGTATAAAAAATGCAGGCAGGTAATTCAAATCAGTGATTATAGACCCTTACACATGTTTTCCGAACAGCAATAATACTAAATCTAAGCAGCAAGAGGCAGTGCTAAACCCAAAACGAGGAAATAGCTATGTGTATAATAAAAGAGTTTCCCAAACTTTTACGCTCCAGGAAACTCTCTCTGTTAAAGAAAAACGGCGGCTACCTACTCTCCCACGGGTGTGCAGTACCATCGGCGCGGGCGGGCTTAACTGCTCTGTTCGGAATGGGAAGAGGTGGGAC
>JAFYQQ010000010.1 GCA_017559845.1 Bacteroidaceae bacterium
ACCGCCTTTTTCCAACGCGCTTCGTGATACTCCACTTCGGCGGCCTTGATGCCGGAGGCGTTGAAGTCGGCAATCAATTGTTCCATAACACGGGCGTTTGGGCAAGAGTAGTTGCCAATATTGATATGTCCGTAGCACTGGTGGTTTACTTGTCCTGGACCGCTCTTTGCCGAACAGATGAAAGCCAGACCGGCGGCAAGCCACAGGCCGGGGAACATCTTCTGTACATCCGGTTCCAGGCCGATGCCGTTCTGGATGAGCAACACCAGCGTCTGGGGGTGGAGAAGCGGCGGAAGCAGTTCGGCAAGCAGGGCGTTGCGGGTGGTCTTTAGCGCCACGATGACCACATCTGCCTGGGGCATGTCGTGTACGGAATGGTAGACATTGGGACGGGGCAGATGGAAGGATCCGTTGCACGAATCCACTTGCATGCCGTTTTTCCTTACAAACTCGTAGTCGCTGTGCAGGAGAAAGTGTACGTCGTGCCCGGCATTGGCCAGCCTTCCGCCGTAATACCCGCCTACGGCACCGGTTCCTATTATCGCGTATTTCATTGTTTCTGTCTTTGATAAACAAAGAGGATGCGTTTCTGCGCACCCTCTCTGATTATTGTTCTTATCCGCAGTGGAAGAATTTGTTCACCAGTTTGAGCATCTCTTCCTGGTTGCCGTTGATGTCAGCACGCAGGGACTTGTCGCCATAGCCGCGCAGTTTCTTTATGATGCCGTCAATCATGGCGGGGCTGAAGACGTTGTGTTCTTCAAACACGGCACGCTGTTTCTCCAGGCAGTCGGCACTGGCCTCGCAACTGTCGGGCAGCTGGGCAAGGTCTTTCAAGCGGTCGGCATTTTCCTTTTGGTGGATGTTTACATTGACATATGTCTTCTCGGCAACTTCAAGCGCATTTTCCATCTCGAAACCGTGGCGGCAAGCTACGGCTAGTCCGGCAATGAGCTGATAGATGTCGGCCGAACCGTCGGGAGAACGCATCTCCACGGTCTGCTTCTGTGTGGTGTCATAATTGCTTTCGCTTTCCAGCGGATTGGCAATCTTGCACATGTCGCTCTTGGCGGCCCAGCCCAGTGGAACGCGAACCAGAACGGAACGGTTGCGGTCGCCCCAGCAGATGTTGGTGGGCGCTTCCTGGTGAGGAACCAGACGGAAGTATGATGTGGGATTGGTGTTGCCGAATGCGGTAATGGAAGGAGCCAGCTCCATCATGCCGGCAATGGCACGGCGTGCGGTGGCGGAAAGAACGCCTCCGTCCAGCATCTGGTTCTGTCCGTCCTTGACAATGCGCATGTGGACGTGGAGTCCGGAACCGGCCTTTCCGGTTGTAATCTTGGGGGCGAAGGTGATGTCGTATCCCATCTCGTAACCCAGGTTGCGGATGATCCACTTGGCAATCATCAGCTGGTCTGCGGCATCTTCGGCGTTTACGGGCAGGAACTCAATTTCGTTCTGTTCGTAAATCATGCCATCGATGGTGAAGTTACCCACTTCAGAGTGGCCATACTTGATTTGTCCGCCGGCCTGTGCAATGTAGGCCATGCAACGGGTACGGAAGTCGTTGAACTTGGCGTAGGGGGCAGATTCGTGATAGCCTTTCTGGTCTGTGGCGGGGAACATCTCTTCATCGGGCGCAATCACATAATATTCCAGTTCGCCCATGGCCTGGAAGTCCATTCCCGTTACCTCGTGGAATGCGCGGCAAGCCTTGCGGAGCGTGTTCTCGGGAGAACTTTCCAGCGGTTCGCCGTCCTTGTTGAAGTAAGAGCAGAGCATGGACAGGGTGGGCAGTTCTGCAAAGGGATCGAGGAAAGCGGTGCTGAAGCGGGGCAGTACGTAGAGGTCGCTGCTGCCGGCCTCAATGAAGGGGAAGAGGCTGCTTCCGTCCACGCGCTCGCCGCAAGTGAGGATGGCATCCAGATAGGCCAGGTTGTTGATGACGAAGTTCAGGGTCTTCAGACGTCCGTCTCCGGCAGGATACATGAAATTGACCATTCGTACATCGTTCTCTTTGATGAAGCGGATGATATCCGCCTTTGTGAATTCCTTGCTTGGTTTGCCCAGGAAGGCCACCAGCTTGTTAGGATTCATTTCAAGTTCTTTGTTCATTGTTGTATATTCCTTATTATTATATAAAATTCACACGTCACTAAATCCGGTTGCAGATTTACTTTTTTATCTCTCTGCAACGGACAAAGTTACAAAAATAAAATAAAAAGTCCGATTAAAAATTCCCGTTTTTATGTGAAAGTCTGTCATATTATCATATTATCCCTTTTGTCTTTTTCGCAAAATTGCAAAGTGAGATGCCGATGAAAAGACAGCCTTGAGCCAGGAAGTAGGGGACAAGTATCTGGAGACGAGCCATCTCTACGGGAGATACAAAGCGGTTCCATGCCAAGATGAAGTCGGAAATGAGGAAGAGTGTGGCCCCGATTTTAATCCAATAAGACTGGTGCATCATGGACAGATTCCACATGATGAGAATCAGGATGGAGTAGACGGAAACACCAATGGAAAGGATTCCTGTAGGGACAACCGGTACAATCCGGGTAAACACCACCGCCAGCAAGGCAAGGCTGGCGAGCAGTTGGAAATAGAATCCAATCCGATGGGATGAGTACAAATCCCGGAGCCGCCCCTTTATTGTCCGGAACGGCATGGCCAGATAGATGATCAGCATGATGTGAGCCGTGGCAAAGGCACCCATTTGCGGAAGGAACTGGCCGGTGGCTCCACCCCAGTCTCCCAAAGCGGAGAACAGAAAGAAAAGTGTGGCCATAACGGGGCAGGTAAACAGCGAAAGAAACGTGAGCAGTGCCACAGGAAAAGGCAACTGGATGAGGCTGTTATGGAAAAAGAGGTGCTGGGTGATGAAAACAGCATAAATCAGTGCGAGTGGAATGAGTGCCAGGGGCGATTTGAGGGAGATATTCTTCATGACAGATGGATGGTTTAAGGTGAATCAATGGACGGACTCCCTTCTGAGCGGGTAGTCGTTGCGGAGACGTTCAAAATCATCGGGGCAAGCCTTCAGACGGGCGCTGTCCTCGCGAGGGTCGTAGAGCTGAAGCGCAAGTTCTTCGGGGTCTGCGGATGCGGTAAATGTGTCGGGGAGCGATGGCGGAGCAACATGGAAGTTGGCGGGAACGCCCATCCATTCGCAAAGTGCGGTAAGCACCATTTGTGTGGCATTTGCCTTGCCGTCAGCACTATAGCCGGCAATGTGCGGTGTGCCGATGAACGCTTTTTCAAGCAGGCTGAGGTTGATGCGTGGCTCTCCTTCCCAAGTGTCGATGATGGCTTGTCTGACCAGACCTTTTTCCAACGCATCCAGCAGAGCAAGGTTGTCCACCACTTCGCCCCGACTGGTGTTGATAATGACGGGGCATTGTCTCAACCCGTCAAAGAAAGTGGCGTCGGCCAGATGAAAAGTGGGCCACAGGCCTTCCGTAACCAAAGGCGTGTGGAAGGTGATGACCTGACAGCGTTCCTTCAGTTCTTGCAAGGAGTGGAACCGGCCATCGGCATTCCCTTCTTTTTCCGCTCTGGGAGGGTCACAAAGCAGGCAGTTTATCCCCAACGAGGCAAGCTTTCGGTGTACGTCTGTTCCCACATGTCCTACCCCCACTATGCCCACGGTTGTATGCTGGAAATCCAATCCCATCTCCCGCTTCAAGACCAGCATGGCGGAATGGATGTATTGTCCCACGGAAGAGGCGTTGCAGCCCGGGCAATTGGTCCATTTTATGCCGGCCTGCTCCAGGTATCCGGTGTCTAAATGGTCATATCCGATGGTGGCGGTGGCGATGAAGCGGACACGGCTTCCCTCCAGCAGGGAGCGGTTGCAATGGGTGCGGGTCCGCACAATCAGAATGTCTGCATCGCGGACATCCTCCGCGGTTATCTTCGCACCGGGCAAAAAAAGCACCTCGTCCACCAAATTCTGGATAAAAGGACGTATGTAGGGTATTTTATCGTCGACAATTGCCTTCATATCTTTTAACTGAGCTTCAAAGATACTTTTTTTCTTCGGTATGTTAAAAAAAAAATGTACTTTTGCTGCAAAATATAGTCAAATATGAGCAAATTATACCTATTTATAATGTTTTTCTCGTTTCTGGGGCTGAATCTCAGTGCCCAGATACAAGAACCCGTGCGCTTCACCGTTGAGCAGAAAAAGACGGGTGAGGGAGAGCTGGAAGTCCGTTTCAAAGCCGACATAGATGAAGGATGGCATGTGTACGGACCGGAAAATGCTGAGGGAGGCCCCACAGTGGCCACACTGACACTGGAGAACAGCAAGGGTGTGGAGCTGAAAGGCGGACTGAAGGTGGACGGCAAGGTGCACCGCGCCATGGACGAGATGTTTGAGATGGAGGTTACTTATGTCGAGGGCGAGGCATCATTTGTGCAGACCTTTACCATAACTGAAGCCGCCTATGAGGTTTCGGGCTATCTGACCTATGGCGCTTGCAGCGACCAGAACTGTATGCCCCCCACTGATGTGGAGTTCAGCTTCAAGGGTAATTCGGACGCAGTGGCAGATCCGGCTGCAAAAACGACCGAAAATGAAATGCGTCCCGAGGAAAATAAAATTCCCTCGGGAGGAAAAATTTCCGAGGGCCACGAAAACTGGTGGAAACCGGTGGTGGAAGAGCTGCAGTCCTTCGGTCAGGATGAACAGGCTGCCGACAATACTTTGTGGGGCATTTTCCTGTTGGGATTCCTGGGTGGTTTTGTAGCCCTGTTCACTCCTTGCGTATGGCCCATCATCCCCATGACTGTTAGTTTTTTCCTGAAGCGCAGCCAGGACAAGCGAAAGGGTGTGCGCGATGCCGTGCTGTATGGCGTGAGCATTGTGGTCATCTATGTGCTGTTGGGACTTCTGGTAACCATGATATTCGGCGCCAGCGCCTTGAACGCGCTCAGCACGAATGCCGTCTTCAACATCTTCTTCTTCCTGATGTTGCTTTTCTTTGCCGCAAGTTTCCTGGGCGGATTTGAAATCACCCTGCCCAGCAAGTGGACCAATGCGGTGGACAAGAAATCAGAGAGCACAACCGGCCTGCTCAGCATCTTCCTGATGGCTTTTACGCTGAGCCTGGTAAGCTTCTCATGCACGGGACCCATCATCGGCTTCCTTTTGGTGGAAGTGAGCACCACCGGCAGTGTGGTTGCCCCCACCATCGGCATGCTGGGCTTTGCGGTGGCGCTGGCCTTGCCCTTCACCCTGTTTGCCCTGTTCCCTGCATGGCTCAAGAGTGCGCCCAAGAGCGGCAACTGGATGAACTGCATCAAGGTGTGCCTGGGATTCCTGGAGCTGGCCTTTGCCCTGAAGTTCCTCTCTGTGGCCGATTTGGCTTATGGATGGCGTATCTTAGACCGCGAAGTGTTCCTCAGTATCTGGATTGTGCTGTTTGCCCTGCTCGGCGCTTACTTGATTGGCTGGATTCGTTTCCCGCACGACGAAGATGAATATGACGATATGGGCGAAGTGGTTGTAAACCACCGCACTTCCGTTCCCCGCTTCTTCATGGGACTGGTTTCGTTTGCCTTTGCCCTTTACATGGTGCCGGGCTTGTGGGGCGCACCCTGCAAGGCGGTCAGCGCCTTTGCTCCTCCCATGAGCACGCAGGACTTCAATCTGTACCAGAGCGAGGTGAAAGCGCGCTTCCATGACTACGAGGAAGGCATGGCCTATGCCCAGGCCAACGGACTGCCCGTGATGCTGGACTTTACGGGCTATGGATGTGTGAACTGCCGTAAGATGGAAGCGGCGGTGTGGACAGACATCAAGGTGGCAGACCTGCTGAACGAGAAATATGTCCTCATCACCTTGTTCGTTGATGACAAGACTCCTTTGGCGGAACCCATTGTGGTTACCGAGAACGGAGCGGAACGCAAGTTGCGTACCATTGGCGACAAGTGGAGCTATCTGCAACGAAGCAAGTTCGGAGCCAATGCGCAACCCTTCTATGTGCTGTTGGACAACGAGGGAATGCCCTTGAACAAGTCCTATTCCTTCAACGAGAACGTGGCAGACTATGTTACCTTCCTGCAACAGGGGCTCAAGGCATATCATAAGTGATTCTCTCCATTGGGAGCGGATGTCGGATACGATTTTAAAGAAAATAAATACAATATAAAATATAATATGGAAAAGATACAGGAACTCACCGAGAAGATTTATCGTGAGGGAGTAGAAAAAGGTCAGGCCGAGGCTGAACGCATCATTGAAGAGGGACGCCAGAAGGCTGCTGACATTGTAAACGAAGCCAAGAAGCAGGCAGAGGCCTTGCTGGCACAGGCCAAGAAGCAGGCTGCCGAGGTGGACGTGAACACCAAGAACGAGCTGAAGCTTTACACCAACCAGGCGCTGAACGCGTTGAAGAGCGAGGTGGCCAACGTGCTGACTTGTCAGGTAATTAAGAAGAGTGTGTGCGAAATGGTTGCCGACAAGCAGTTCTTCTGCCAGTTTGCACTGGCTTTGGCACAGAAGTGGGCAGAGAACGAACCCGTGGTTATCGCCACCGAAGAGGCTGAAAGCCTGAAGGCGTATTTTGCAGCCAATGCAAAGGAACTTCTTGACAAGGGCGTTACCATCAATAAGGTAAACGGAAAGGACACCTTGTTCACCATCTCTCCCGCTGACGGCAGTTACAAGGTGAATTTCGGTAAGGAAGAATTCGAAACTTACTTCAAGGAATTCCTCCGTCCGCAGATGATCGAAATGTTGTTCTGATCAGTGGCTTGTGTACAGGTCTTCCCGCTTTGTGGAAAGAATGGGGATGGCCAGTGCAGAAAATGAATTTACAGAATTACCTCCTATAAACAGAATATGGGAAACTATTATTGCATGATGGCGGGTTCTCCGGAGTTGGAGATGAATGTCAAGCACATGGAGTGTACCTTGCCGGAATTCAAACAACAATGCGAGGAAGCGCTTTCCTATGCGGACAAGAAACTTATGTTCTACTTCTTCTTGCGTTATGACTGTGAGAACATTGTCAAGTTGCTCCGCAATCCCGATGCAGAAGTGGACGAGCTGGGTAATTTTACCAGAGAACAGTACCGCGACCTGCTGACATCTGCACGGGAAATGAACTTCAACGTTCATCGCTACCCCTCGTTCATGAGCGAATTTGCCCGTAATTACTCCTACAACAAGGATGTGGAAGGCTACTTCCCCGAGGATGCCATGTTGGCAAGCTATCTGGAATATGCGTCCAAGTGCCCCAACAAGATGATGTCCAAATGGTACAAACTCATACGCGACATCAACAATATCCTCACGGCAATGATTGCCCGCAAGAACGGCTGGAACGTGGCCGACTATATCCAGGGCGATACGGAAGTGAACGAGATGATACGCACCAACAGTTCGCGCGACTTCGACTTGTCGCTCGAATACGATTATGTGAAGGAACTGATGAAGATTGTCGACGAGGAAGACCCCGTGCAGAAGGAACGCTATATTGATGCCTTCAAGTGGGTTTGGCTTGACGAACAGACCTTCTTCAATCCTTTCAGTATAGAGGCCGTGTTTGCTTATCTGTGCAAGTTGGAGATGCTCCAGCGCTGGGAACGTCTGGACCCCGAGCAGGGAAAAGCCACGTTTGAACGCATTATTGACGAACTGCGCGGCGAGGCCCGAGTGCCGGCAGAATTTAAAGTGTAATATAATAAAGACAAGATATAATTATGACAAAAGGAACGGTTAGTGGCGTAATCGCCAACATGGTCACCCTGCGAGTGGATGGCCCTGTGAGACAAGGCGAGATTTGCTACATCACCACAGGCGGAGACCGCCTGATGGCTGAGGTAATCAAGGTTCTGGGCCAGGACGTATACGTGCAGGTGTTTGAGAGCACCCGTGGCCTGAAGGTCGGAGCAGAAGCAGAGTTTGTCGGACACATGCTTGAGGTTCAGCTGGGTCCCGGTATGCTTAGCAAGAACTATGACGGTCTGCAGAACGACTTGGACAAGATGGAAGGTGTATTTCTGAAAAGAGGACAGTACACCGAACCCCTGGATGCGGACAGCATGTGGGACTTCACCCCGTTGGCAAAGGTGGGCGATACCGTACAGGCCAGTGATTGGCTGGGACAGGTTATCGAGAACTCCCAGAAATTGAAGATAATGGCTCCTTTCCAGATGGAAGGAACCGCTACGGTCAAGAGCATTGTTCCCGCCGGACAATATAAGATTCATGACGTGATTGCGGTGCTCGTTGACGAGAAGGGCAACGAAATCTCTGTGAACATGATTCAGCGTTGGCCCGTGAAGATACCCATGACACAGTACAAGCACAAGCCTCGCCCCTTCAAGTTGTTGGAGACTGGTGTGCGCACCATTGATACCTTCAATCCCATTGTAGAGGGTGGCACCGGATTCATCCCCGGCCCCTTCGGAACCGGAAAGACTGTGCTTCAGCACGCCATTTCCAAGCAGGCCGAGGCCGACATCGTTATCATTGCAGCCTGTGGTGAGCGTGCCAATGAGGTTGTGGAAATCTTCACCGAGTTCCCCGAACTGATTGACCCCCATACCGGACGCAAGCTGATGGAACGTACCATCATCATTGCCAACACCTCTAACATGCCCGTGGCAGCCCGTGAGGCCTCTGTGTACACAGCAATGACTATGGCTGAATATTACCGTGCGATGGGCTTGCGTGTCCTGCTTATGGCCGACTCTACCAGCCGTTGGGCACAGGCGCTGCGCGAGATGTCAAACCGTATGGAAGAACTTCCCGGTCCCGATGCCTTCCCCATGGACTTGGGTGCTTTGGTGGCCAATTTCTATGGTCGTGCAGGCTATGTGTTCCTGAACAACGGCGAGGCAGGAAGTATTACCTTCCTGGGTACGGTATCTCCTGCTGGTGGTAACTTGAAGGAGCCCGTGACCGAGAATACAAAGAAGGTAGCCCGCTGTTTCTATGCCTTGGAGCAGGACCGTGCCGACAAGAAGCGTTATCCTGCGGTGAATCCCATCGATTCATACAGCAAGTACCTCGAATATCCCGAATTTGCGGAATACATTGGCAAGCATATCAATGACCAGTGGATTCCCAAGGTGCTCAACCTGAAAACCCGCATGTTGCGCGGTAAGGAAATTGCCGAGCAGATCAACATCTTGGGTGATGACGGTGTGCCTGTAGAGTACCACGTTACCTTCTGGAAGAGCGAAATCATCGACTACGTCATCCTGCAGCAGGATGCGTTTGACGAGGTGGATGCGGTTACTCCGCTGGAGCGTCAGGAAGAAATTCTGAATCTTGTAACCACCATTTGCGACAAAGAATATGACTTCGAGACTTTCCAGGATGTAATTGACTACTTCAAGAAGATGATCAACCTGTGCAAGCAGATGAACTATTCTCCCTTCAAGAGCGAGCAGTACAGCGACTTCAAACGTCAGGTAGAGGAAATGCTTAATGCATAATCAACAGGCAGGACGTTAAGCACTAAACATTATATATAATATATAAAGATATGGCTACAGCATTTCAAAAAGTATATACAACCATCAGCCAGATAACCAAGGCCACCTGCAGTCTGAAAGCGCGTGGAGTGGGTTATGACGAACTGGCAACCATCAACGGCAAGCTGGCCCAGGTGGTAAAGATTATGGGCGATGAGGTTACGCTGCAGGTATTTGAGGGTACTGCCGGTATTCCCACTGACGCTGAGGTGATTTTCCTTGGCAAGAGCCCCTCACTGAAGGTAAGCGAGCAACTGGCAGGACGTTTCTTCAATGCCTACGGAAACCCCATTGACGGCGGACCCGAAATAGAAGGCCGTGAGGTGGAAATCGGTGGTCCCAGCGTGAACCCCGTACGCCGTAAGCAGCCCAGCGAACTTATTGCAACCGGTATTGCCGGTATCGACTTGAACAATACTCTGGTCAGCGGACAGAAGATTCCTTTCTTTGCCGACCCCGACCAGCCCTTTAACGAAGTAATGGCTATGGTGGCCATGCGTGCCAAGGCAGACAAGATCATCCTGGGCGGTATGGGTATGACCAATGACGACTATTACTTCTTCCGCAACACTTTCTCCAATGCCGGAGCTTTGGACCGTATCATCTCTTTCATCAATACGACCGAAGACCCTGCCGTGGAGCGTCTGCTTATCCCGGACATGGCGCTTACCGCTGCCGAGTATTTTGCCGTGGAGAAGCATGAGACCGTTTTGGTGTTGCTGACCGACATGACTTCTTATGCCGACTCTCTCTCTATTGTGAGCAACCGTATGGACCAGATTCCCAGTAAGGACTCCATGCCCGGTTCACTGTATTCAGACTTGGCGAAGATTTACGAGAAGGCTGCCCAGTTCCCCGAGAGTGCAGGCGGCGGTTCAATCACCATCATTGCCGTAACCACCCTGAGCGGTGGAGACATCACCCATGCCGTACCCGACAATACCGGATACATTACCGAAGGACAGCTCTATCTGCGTCGCGACTCAGATGTGGGTAAGGTGGTTGTAGACCCCTTCCGCTCGCTTTCACGTCTGAAGCAGCTTGTGGCAGGAAAGAAGACCCGCAAGGACCATTCTCAGGTAATGAATGCCGCCATCCGTCTGTATGCCGATGCCGCCAATGCGAAGACCAAGCTGGAGAACGGTTTCGACCTGACAGACTATGACGACCGTTGTCTGGACTTTGCCAAGGACTATGCATCACGCATCCTGGCCATCGACGTAAACCTCAACACAGACGAGATGCTCGATGTGACATGGGAACTCTTCCGCAAGTACTTCAAACTGGAAGAAGTCAATATCAAGAAAGAATTTACAGACATTTACTGGAAATAAATGGCCATTAAGTTTCAATATAACAAAACGTCGCTCCAGCAGATTGAGAAGAACCTGAAGATGCGACAGCGTACCTTGCCCATTATCAAGAGCAAGGAGACAGCGCTGCGTCTTGAGGTGAAGAAATGCAAGGAGGAGGCCGATTTGTTGGAGGAGAAACTCCGGCAGCAGATTGCCGGCTATGAGTCCATGTATGCGCTGTGGGGAGAGTTTGACACCTCTCTGGTAGCCCTGCGCGATGTGGAGTTGGATGTCAAGAAGATTGCCGGTGTGCGCGTGCCCGTGCTTGCCAACATCCGTCTTGAGGTTCGCCCCTTCGGCATTTTCAGTGCCCCCAAATGGTATTTCGACGGCATCAATCTGCTTCATGGCCTTGTAAAGACCGCTGTGGAGCGCGAGTTTGTCTTTGCCAAACTACACCTTCTGGACCATGCCCGCAAAAAGACCACACAGAAAGTGAATCTTTTTGAAAAGGTGCAGATTCCCGGTTTCCAGGAGGCTGTGCGCAAGATCAAACGCTTTATGGAGGACGAAGAGAACCTGAGCAAGAGCTCGCAGAAGATTCTCAAGTCGCTCCAGAACAAGAGAAAGGAGGCTACGGCATGATAGAGAAAATGAAAAAATTCACCTTCCTGCTCACACATCGCGAGTATGAAGGCTTCCTTGGCCAGATTCAGGAACTGGGTGTGGTGCATGTGGAAGAACTCCAGCAGGGTGCCACCAGCCAGGAACTCCAGCAGTCAATGGACTTGGTTTCCCGTTATCAGGCCGTTCTCCAAAAGCTCGATTCGGCAGCCAAGACCTATATGCCCGACGAGAAGGCACAGGCCGCCTCTCCCTTTACCGTGCCCAATGAACTGTTGGCTCATGTGGAAGCGCTTCAGGCAGAGGAGAACAAGCTGCTCCATGACATGGACAGCACACGCAAGAACATTGCCCGACTGGAACCTTGGGGCGAATTCAGCATGCCGGCTGTCCGTCGTATAGAAGAAGCCGCCAATCTGCGTGTCCACTTCTTCCGCTGCAACAACAAGGCCTTCCGGCAGGAATGGGCAACCGAGTTTTTTGCCATCCCTGTCAATGAGTTTGAGAAGAGCACCTTCTTCCTCACGTTCAGCCAAGAATGTCCCGACATCAGTGCCGAACAGATATTCCTGCCCCAGGAACCGCTCAGCCATTACCAACAGCTCTTGAAGCAACAGCAGGGCAGACTGGATGCCGTGCGTCAGGAATATTTGCAGATAAACGAGCGTCAGCATGCTCTGCTTGATGAAGGACTGGCCGATGCACGCAACGAGGTTTCCCTGTCCCATGTACACCTCTGTCATGAGGATGTGGCAGGCAACGCGCTTCGTCTGATGATCGGTTGGGTGCGTGCGGACAGTACGGCTCCTCTGGTGGATTATCTGGAGCAGGCGCACATCTTCTATGAGATGGAGAATCCCGCATTCGAGGACGATGTACCCGTGCAGATTACGAACAATTCGTACAGCCGTTTGTTCGAACCCATCCTCAAGATGTATTCTTTGCCCAACTACAACGACTTGGACCCCACAACCTTCTTTGCGCCCTTCTTCATGCTCTTCTTCGGATTGTGTATGGGCGATGGCGGTTATGGTCTGCTCATACTTCTTGTCGGCCTTTATTTGGCCTTCAAGGGCAGTGGCGACATGAAGGCTTATGGCCGACTGGCAGCCTGGTTGGGCGGAACCACCATAATCTGCGGTTTGGCCACAGGTACCGTCTTTGGTGTGGACATTAGCCAGCTGGAATGGAGCTTCATCCAGCCCCTCAAACCCTATTTCCTCAATGACAATGGTGTGGGTCCCATCTTCGGCTATAGTCCCATGATGGTGATTTCTGTCATTATCGGATTGGTTCAGGTACTTTTGGGTATGATTCTCAAGGGCTGTAAGGCTGTCAAGAACTATGGCTGGCCCTATGCTGTGGGCACCTTCTCATGGGTGGCAGCCTTGGTGGCGGCAATCGTTCTGTACGGACTGCCCTTCTGTGGTGTGGCTCTGCCCCAGGCGTTCCAGTATGTATTGCTCGGCATCATTGCCTTGAGCAGTGTGGGCATCTTCCTGTACAACGATCCCGCCAGCTACAAGCGTCCCGTATTGGGATTGCTCGGAAACATCGGCAGCGGAGCATGGGCCACTTATGGCATGGCCACCGGCCTGTTGGGCGACTTGCTCAGCTATATCCGTCTGTTCGCGCTCGGACTGACTGGCGGTGTCTTGGGAGGCGTGTTCAACTCGCTGGCTATGGACATGACGTCCTCAATGCCTCTGGTTGCCCGCATTCCAGTGATGGTCATCATCCTTTTGGCTGGCCATGGCATCACGTTTGCCCTCAGTATGATCAGTGCCTTTGTACACCCCATGCGCCTCACCTTTGTGGAATTCTTCAAGAATGCCGACTTCGAAGGCGGTGGCAAGGCATATGACCCGTTCCGCAATCTTAAGATTAAGAAGTAAATAAACAAAAAGCAAAAAAGAATAATAAACAAATAATAAAAAAACAAAAAACGTATGGAAATTGTATTAGCTTACTTGGGCATTGCCCTGTGTGTGGCCCTGTCTGGAATCGGCAGCGCCTATGGTGTGACAATCTGCGGTAATGCCGCAATCGGTGCATTCAAGAAGAACCCCTCTGCCAGCGGTTCTTACATGGGTCTGTCCGCACTTCCCTCTTCTCAGGGTCTGTATGGCTTCGTAGGATTCTTCATGCTGAAGGGTCTGGTGGTTGAAAACATCAACATGCTTGCTGCCTCTGCCATCTTCGGTGTAGGTTTGGCAATGGGTCTGGTAGCCCTGTTCTCAGCCATCCGTCAGGCCAAGGTTTGCGCCAACGGTATCAGCGCCATCGGTGCCGGCCACAACGCATTTGGTACCACCATGGTATTGGCCGTGTTCCCCGAGCTTTATGCTATCTTGGGTCTGTTGGTACTCATCCTGACTGCTACAAGCCTGTAAGAAAAAGCATTGTCAAGAACCAAAAAGGGAAGAACCCGTTTTCCACCTGTGTGTGGAGGACAAGGTTCTTCCCTTTTTTCTTGTTTTATGACAAATGGAAGATGAGGGCACACGGATAGCGCAAATGCGACAGGTTTTGAGTAATGAGTAATGGGCTGTGGTATTGGAAACTCTAATAACCCCAAAAACATGCAATGTGTTGCGTTGGCAAAGTCAATGCATTGCGTGAGTCATGTCAAAGCATTGACTTTGTCCGGTCAATGCTTTGTCTTTTTTTAGAAGATAACTTATCCTGTCTGTGAGGATAACTTATGTTGCCCGAGAAGACAGTTTTGGGCAAAAACGAAGAAAATGGATTCTTTTACCATACAAATGAGGGAAAAAGCTTACCTTTGCGTTTCCAATAAACGTGAAAGGTTAACTAAAGGTTTTTTCTATGGTTCGGAAAAGTTATAGCGAAAGGATTGAACGTTTTCGTGTTGAGGAAAAAAGGAACAGGAGACACAGTTTGTCTTATTTGTGGCTCAAACTAATAGTTTTTATTGCCTGTGGTTTTGCTTTGTATGCCATTCATCCCAATTATGCAAGTCCTTGGATCGCGATTCCGATAATTCTATTTGTGGCATATGTTGTCTTCTTTATTCTGGATGCGGAATGTTGTAGTCGGGTCAAAATCCTGAGGAAGAAGATTGAAGTGTGTTCGCACGAACTTGCTGCTTTGGATGGCGACTTTAGCGCATTTGCCGATGGCAAAGAATACATAGATTCCCAACATCCCTTCTCAATAGATTTAGATATATTCGGGAAGGACTCTTTGTACCAGCGCATAAACAGAACCATAACACAGTATGGAAGTGATGCATTGGCAAGAAAAATGATGAGTTTGCCCGATTGCAAGGATGCTGTGATACAGAATCAGGAGGCCATCAAAGAATTGGCTGATATGCTTGATTGGAGAATAGATTTTCTTACTGTTGATTATACCGTGAGCAACCTTGACGGATTGTCTCAACATATTGGCAAGCAGAAGTATAGCAGTCTGTTCTTTACGACCTATATTCCTTATTTGTCCGTGATAATCACCATGATATGCCTGATTTTATGCTTTTGTGGCATCATAAGTTGGAAGGTTTTCGGCTTGTTCTTCATGCTGCAATTGGTGTTTACTTCGTTTGTGTCAAAACTACAGAAGAAGGCAAACCTGCATATCAATGTCTTGCATAAGGAATATACCGGTTATCTTAATGTGTTGCAAACCATACATAGGATTGCGTTCAAGTCGGCAAAACTCAAATCATTGTGTAATGACTTGTTTGGCGACAAAAACAGTTCAATGGCTGCCTTTAAAAAACTTTCAACGCTTTTAAACTTGTTTGATATCCGTGGCAGTGAGGTCATGTATATTCTGCTGAATGGCCTATTCTTGTTTGATATATTGATTATCAAGGAATTTGCAAAATGGAAGGAAAGCAATATTCCGCATATTGACAAATGGCTTCAGGCCATAGGGGAAATGGATGCATTGGTTAGCCTTTCATTCTATGCCTACAATCATCCCAAGAACCATTATGCGGAAATTGTGGAAGAAGATAAGTCAGAGGGTGTTATAGCAGCCAAAAATGTTTATCATCCGTTCCTTGAAAGCGAGAAATCCGTACCCAATGACTTTGTCTTGAAGAAGAATAATGTGGCAATCATTACTGGTGCGAATATGGCGGGAAAAAGCACGTTCCTTCGCACGGTGGGCATCTCTTATGTGTTGGCTTGTACCGGTGCGCCAGTCTGTGCCAGTCATTTCAAATGTTCGCTTGTGTCATTGTTCTCAAGTATGCGGACAACGGATAATCTTTGTAACAATGTTTCTTATTTTCATGCAGAACTGTTGCGTCTGAAACAATTGGCCGAACATCTGGAACAGCACCCCCATACGTTGGTAATCCTTGATGAAATATTGAAGGGAACAAATTCCAAAGACAAGTTGAACGGCTCAATGTTGTTCCTTGATTTTGTCTCCCGGAAGAACATGTCGGGTATTATCGCAACGCATGATTTGGAGTTGGCGCAACAATATGCAGCGCAGAAGGAAAAATACAAGAACTATTGTTTTGAAATAGAGCTTTCGGACGAGATTTCCTATTCATATAAAATATCAGAAGGCATAGCTCGGAACCTTAATGCCACATATCTTCTGAAGAAAATGGTGGTTGCGTCATAGGTAAAAAAGAAAAAGGACTTCCGTGAGTGGAAATCCTGTTCTCTTGGTAACCCGCTCGGGGTTCGAACCCGAGACCCCTTCATTAAAAGTGAAGTGCTCTACCTACTGAGCTAGCGAGTCAACCTAATAGGCTATAAGCTTTTGCTTTAGCGGGTGCAAAGGTATGAATTAAAATTGTATTGCACAACAGTTTCCGTCATATTTTTCTGAAAAAGTGTCATTTTGCATCGTTTTCAGGGGTTGTGGCAAGGGCTGGTGGCGCTTCTCCCAGCACAAAACGACGGTAATAGGAGAGCAGCAAGGTGGTGAGGGGAAGGGCTATGATAAGCCCGATGATGCCCAACAGGCTGCCCCAAATGGAGAGGCTGAGCAGGATGATGGCGGGATTCAGCCCCATGGCCTTGCCCATGATTTTGGGCGTCAGATACATGTCCTGGATGAGCTGGACCACAATGAAGACAACACCGGCACTGAGCAGGATGATCCAGAAGTTGTCTCCGGTTTCCGTGGCCTTGAGGAGTGCAAGCAGAATGGTGGGCAGGAAGGCGATGAGCTGGAGGTAGGGCACCAGATTGAGCAGGCCGATAAAGAGGCCCAGACCCACGGCAAAGGGGAAGTCTATGATGAGGAAGCCGATGCTGAACAGTATGCCCACAAGGAAGGCAATGAGCGACTGGCCGCGGAAATAGGCGTTCATGCCGTTCTTTACGTCCTGAACCAGCGTTACGGCAAAGGTGCGCTTGCCGGCGGGAATGAGGTTGGCCCATCCGTCGCAAATCAGCTCATAGTCGAGCAATATAAAGAAGGTATAGAGCAGGACGACAAAGCTTCCCATCACACCAATGGCTATGTTGATGGTGCCGGTGATGAGGTGCCAGAGTTGCAGCAGGATGTTCTGCACCAGCTTGGTGAGGTTGCCTTGCTCGGCCAGTTGCGAGATGGTGTTGCCGTCTACATATCTTTCAATGAAACGGTGGGTATATTCTGTGATGTGCTGGTAGCCGATGGTTTCGTTCACGATGACGTTTAGCAGGCCATGAACCTTGCTGAACTCCTGTATGGTGGGCGGAATCACAAGTACCAGCAGACCGGTGATGACCGAGAACACCACAAGCAAGGCTGCCACAATGCTTAGGATGCGGTTGCGAAGCCTGACCTTATATTGCAAGAAGCATACCAGAGGATAAAGCATGTATGCCAGCAGCCATGCCACAAAGAATGGAATCAGTACTGTACTGAGGCGGCCCACCATGAAGATGGACAATACGATGATGGCCACTACAATCAGACCGCGGATAAAAAGGTCGAAGGTGATTCTCTGGTTCAACATGGCGTTTCCCTGTTTTTTTTTTTTTGTTTTGTTTGACAATGTTTTCCTGTGTGGCGTCTGTTTTTCCCAAGGTTGTCCATTGACTGGCCTTTCCTTGTCTGTGATGCCTATTTTTGCACAAATTTACGATATATAACTGAATTATAAAGTGAAAAAACCTTAAATTTACATTTGACAAGAAAATATTTCGTTTTCGGCAAGGAAAGTATTTTTTTTATGATTAAATTTGTCCCCAAATAGACACACGATGGGAACACTTTATGTTGTGCCTACCCCCGTAGGCAATTTGGAAGACATCACATACCGTGCCTTGCGCATTCTGAAGGAGGCCGACCTGATTCTGGCCGAGGACACGCGCACGAGCGGCAATCTGCTGCGGCATTTCGAGATTAAGAATGCCATGCAGTCATACCACAAGTTCAACGAACATCAGACGGTGAATAGGGTGGTTGAGCGTTTGCTGGCGGGCGAGACTGTGGCTGTGGTGTCCGATGCCGGTACGCCCGGAATCAGCGATCCGGGGTTCCTGATTGTGCGCGAAGCCATCAAGGCTGGCATTGAGGTGTACACCCTTCCCGGTGCAACGGCTTTTGTGCCGGCTCTGGTCAGCAGCGGACTGCCCTGTGACAAGTTCTGCTTCGAGGGTTTCCTTCCGCAGAAGAAGGGACGTCAGTCCAGACTGGAGGCCTTGCGCACGGAACAGCGGACCATTGTCTTTTACGAATCTCCGCACAGACTGCTGAAGGCTCTGGGCCAGATGGCGGAATGTTTCGGTGGGGATAGGCAGGTGAGTGTGTGTCGTGAGATTAGCAAGTTGCACGAAGAGAGTGTGCGCGGAACGCTGGATGAGGCCATCGCACACTTCCAGACACACGAGCCCAAGGGCGAATTTGTGATTGTGCTGGCCGGTTGCGAGCCCGAACCCAAGGCCAAGAAGGCAAGAAGAGAACAGGAGGAAGAGGAGTGAGATGCGCCTTTCCGCATGAGATAACAAGATTGACAAACAAAAAATTAATTAAGTAAACGGAGATAAGGATTATGAAGAAGTTTTTGATTTTTGCAGTGGCAGTTCAGATGTTGAGCGCCTGCTTTATGGGCAACGAGGCCAAGGAAGAAGCCATGCAGAAGGAACGCGATTCCTTGCAGAGAATCATCAATGAGAAGGATTTGGAACTGAACGACATAATGGGAACCATCAATGTGGTTCAGGAAGGTATCAGCCGCATTAACGAGGCTGAAGGAAGAGTGACCGTGGCCGACGGCTCACGCGAGTCAGCAAGCAGCAAGGAGGTGATTCGCGAGAACATGGCTTTCATCCAGGAAGTGATGCAGCAGAACCGTGACATGATTGCCCAACTGAAGGACAAGCTGAAGAAGAGCGGCATACAGGCCGAAAAGCTGAACAAGACCATAGAGAACCTGCAGGCACAGGTGGAGAGCCAGCATGCCCGCATCCAGGAACTGGAAGCCGAACTGGCAGAGAAGGATATTCTCATCACCGAGCAGGGAAAGCAGATTGCCGACCTTCACCGAAGCGCGTCGGAACTGGCCAAGGAGAACAAGGACAAGGCACGCACCATGGCCGCACAGGAAAAGGAACTCAATGCGGGATGGTTTGTCTTCGGTACCAAAAACGAGCTGAAGGAACAGAAGATCATTGAGGACGGAGAGGTGTTGAGAGGCGACTTCAACAAGGGCTATTTCACCAAGATTGACATCCGTTATGACCGCACCATCCGTCTGTACAGCAAGAACGCCAAGGTGCTGACCAACCATCCTGCCGACAGCTACTCGCTGGAGAAGAATGACGAGGGGCAGTACGAGCTGTATGTAAAGGACATTGAGAAGTTCTGGGGCGCCAGCAAGTATCTGGTGATTCAGGTGAAGTAGGCCCAAGGGCAAAGTAAATTGTAAACAAACAAGAAGACTGAAAGAAAATTGAGAGAATTCAAGGAAAAACGCAATAGCGAAATCATAACCGAGGCGCAGGCCGAAACCGCCATTCTGGTGGGTCTGATTACGCCCAACCAGAACGAGCGCAAGACAACGGAGTATCTGGACGAGCTGGAGTTTCTGGCCACCACAGCCGGAGCCGTAACCGTGAAGCGCTTTACCCAACGCCTGAACGGCCCCAGCAGTGTGACCTATCTGGGAATAGGAAAGTTGCAGGAGATTCGCGCATACATTGACCAGGAAGAAGAGGCCGAACGCGAGATAGGTATGGTAATCTTCGATGACGAGCTAAGCGCCAAGCAGCTCAGGAACATTGAGAAGGAACTCAGAGTGAAGATTCTGGACCGCACCAGCCTTATTCTGGACATCTTTGCCATGCGAGCCCAGACAGCAAGCGCAAAGACCCAGGTGGAACTGGCCCAATACCGTTACATGCTTCCCCGTCTGCAACGACTGTGGACTCACCTGGAACGCCAGGGAGGCGGAAGCGGCTCGGGAGGCGGAAAAGGTTCGGTGGGCTTGAGAGGTCCCGGTGAAACTCAGTTGGAGCTGGACCGTCGTATCATCCTCAACCGCATGAGCCTGCTCAAGCAACGTCTGGCCGAGATTGACCGCCAGAAGGCTACTCAGCGAAGCAACAGAGGCCGCATGATACGTGTGGCGCTGGTGGGATATACCAATGTGGGCAAGAGCACCCTGATGAACCTTCTGGCCAAGAGCGAGGTGTTTGCCGAGAACAAACTTTTTGCTACGCTGGACACCACAGTTCGCAAGGTGATTGTGGACAACCTGCCCTTCCTGCTTTCCGATACGGTAGGCTTCATCCGTAAACTGCCCACAGACCTGGTGGATTCGTTTAAGAGTACGCTGGACGAGGTGCGCGAGGCCGACCTGCTGCTGCATGTGGTGGACATCTCGCATCCCGAGTTTGAGGACCAGATAAAGGTGGTGGAGAAGACCCTTGCCGACCTTGGCTGTGCCGAAAAGCCGGTGATGGTCATCTTCAACAAGGTGGATGCCTATACATGGGTGGAGAAGGATGCCGACGACCTGTCGCCCGTCACACGCGAGAACATCTCGCTTGAAGACCTGTCGCACACTTGGATGACACGCTTGGAAGGTGCCTGCCTCTTCATTTCTGCCAAGGAACGCAAGAACATTGATACGCTGAAGCAGGTGCTCTATGACAAGGTGCGCCAGCTCCATGTGCAAAAGTATCCCTATAACGACTTCCTCTTCCAGCAGTATGACGAAAGCGGAGAGGTGAAATAAGGAGAGAGAGAGGGCGAAACCGAAGAAAGAACAATTAGTAAACCAATCATAAATTTAAACACAGAAACACAATGGCAAACGTAGAATTCAAGTATGCACCCATGTTCCAGAAGGGCGAAGACAACACCGAATACCGCTTGTTGACCAAGGAAGGTGTCAGTGTGGGCGATTTTGAGGGACATGAAATGCTTAAGATTACCCCCGAGGCATTGACCTTGCTTGCACAACAGGCCTTCCACGATGTGGAATTCATGCTTCGTCGTGAACATAACCTTCAGGTGGCTTCAATCCTGAACGATCCCGAGAGCAGCGAAAACGACAAGTATGTGGCTCTGCAGTTCCTCCGCAATGCCGAGACTGCTGCAAAGGGCGTGCTTCCTTTCTGCCAGGATACAGGTACTGCCATCATTCATGGCGAAAAAGGACAGCAGGTATGGACCGGATTCGAGGATGAAGAGGCTCTCTCTCTTGGTGTGTACAACACCTTCACCCAGGACAATCTGCGCTATTCACAGAATGCGGCACTTAATATGTATGACGAGGTGAATACCCGTTGTAACCTGCCCGCACAGATTGACATTGAGGCGGTTGAGGGCGCTGAATACAAGTTTGTCATGGTGGCAAAGGGCGGTGGCTCAGCCAACAAGACATATTTCTACCCCATGACCAAGGCCACCATCCAGAACGAGGGAACGCTCATTCCTTTCTTGGTGGAGAAGATGAAGAGCTTGGGAACAGCCGCCTGTCCTCCCTATCACATCGCGTTTGTAATTGGTGGAACTTCTGCCGAAAAGAACCTGCTCACCGTCAAGTTGGCTTCCATCAAGTATTATGACAATCTGCCCACCACAGGCGATGAGACCGGCCGTGCTTTCCGCGACATCGATTTGGAGAACAAACTGCTTGTGGAAGCGCAGAAAATCGGCCTGGGCGCACAGTTCGGTGGAAAGGCATTGGCACACGACATCCGTGTCATCCGTCTGCCTCGCCATGGCGCGTCATGCCCCATCGGTATGGGCGTAAGCTGCTCTGCCGACCGCAACATCAAGGCCAAGATCAACAAGGACGGCATCTGGCTGGAGAAGATGGACAGCAACCCCGGCGAGCTGATTCCCGAAGCATTGCGCCAGCCCGGAGAAGGCGGAAAGGGAATTGAAATAGACCTGGGCAAGGGCATCAATGCCGTGCGCGAGGAGCTCTCCAAGTATCCCGTAAGCACCCGTGTGAACCTGAAGGGAACCATCATTGTGGCCCGCGACATCGCCCACGCCAAGCTGAAAGCCCGTCTGGATGCCGGCGAGCAGCTGCCCGCCTACTTCAAGGACTATCCCGTGCTCTATGCCGGACCTGCCAAGACTCCCGAAGGCTATCCTTGCGGTTCTATGGGCCCCACCACAGCCGGACGCATGGATCCCTATGTGGAGGAATTCCAGGCCAATGGCGGTTCTTTGGTGATGATTGCCAAGGGTAACCGTTCGGATGCTGTAACCAACGCCTGCAAGAAGTATGGCGGCTTCTATCTGGGAACAATCGGTGGTGTGGCTGCCGTTCTTTCACAGAGCAGCATCAAGAGCATCGAGTGTGTGGAATATCCCGAACTGGGCATGGAGGCCGTGTGGAAGATTGATGTGGAAGACTTCCCCGCATTCATCCTGGTGGATGACAAGGGCAACGACTTCTTCAAGCAGCTGAAGCCCTGGTGTCCCGCCTGTGCAAAGTAAGAAAACGGAAAGCATAAGAGAGTGAGGTTTCGGCCTCACTTTTTTTATGCAAGGTGCTTCCCTTAAATTTAACTTTTAACCTTTTAACCTTTCAGCCCTTGAAAATTTCAATTTTTGCCCATTTCATCGTATAATCCATTCCATCGTTCAACCTTTTAACAGTTTAACTTCTGCGGCATCTGTTTGTTTTTTCTGGTTCAGGATTCGGCACAGGATGTTTGCTTCGGTTCAAACTCTCTGTACAGAATGTTTCCAATATGGTTGCAGGGTTACAACCTTTTTTGCAATCTTCTTGTAGAAAGATGTCTAAATGGCATAGCCGTTGGGGTTAAAAGTTAAAAGGTTAAACGTTAAATTTGAAGGAATGTGATGTGTGGATAGGGTTAAGTTAAATGTCTTCTGATATTAAGCATATCGCGCGCGTATATATAAGGTATATTACTAAAATTTAAATAATATTATTTATATATAATACTTCTTAGTAGAGGGAGATAGTGGTTCCTTGTCCTCGGTGAGATCCTGAAATTTGCGATTGAGTCTTTCTTGTTCTTCTCCGCGGACAGATCCTGAAACGAGTTCAGGATGACGTTTTGCATAGGATGACGTGTGTCCTTCTCTATATGTATTGCTTTTATTTGATGTCCTCCCCCTAACCGTCATGCTGAACTTGTTTCAGCATCTCACTGCGAGCCTTCACTGGTCCTTCTTCGCTGACAGTGACAATGTGCTTGGATTTAACTTTTAACCTTTTAACTTTTAACCCCAGTCTGGAGGGTGGAGAGCGTGTTTTTCCTCTACAAGGTTTGTCTGGAAAAAAAGCCTTGAAAAGGAGAGGGGAAATGTTGCTGGAATGGATTTTTTTTCGTACCTTTGTAGTGTCATTGCTTATGTCATGCGCAGGCGGTAAGTAGTGGCGGGCCAAAGGGTAAGTAGTGGCCAAAAAGAGTATAAAATCATTCTTTCTTATGTTGAACCGTTCGGTTGGTGTGTGTGGTGTCAATGCTTTCTGCGTTATGCACAATCCATTTCTTTGCTTTGTTTGCCGCAATTCCGGGTTATTTTCGCGTTGCTAAGTTTTTTTAACTTTTTCTTTTTCAGAGAAGCCGGAAAAAAGAGTAAATTTGTATGCGAATAACTGATAAATACAAGGAAAACATCATGAAAGGGCAAGTTGTGCGATTGGTCTTATGGGCTATGCTGCTGTGTGGCATACTGCCCGTGTATGCCGAGCATGTGACCGTGTTGACCACACGGGCTGACGGCACAAAGTTGCTGGAGAAGACCACGCTACAGACGGGAACCTCTTACGGCACAAACATCATACGTCTGATGCCCGATGAGGAGTTCCAGACGATGGACGGCTTCGGCTATGCCCTCACTTACAGCTCGTGCTACAACCTGATGAAGATGGCCGGCCATGAAAGGCGCGAACTGCTCAGACGCACCTTCTCGCCCACAGAGGGTTTTGGGGTCGGCTATACGCGCATCAGCATCGGGTGCAGCGACTTCAGCAGCAAGGTGTACACGTTGTGCGACAAGAAAGGCATAGAAAACTTTGCCCTTACCAAGGATGAGACGGACTATGTCATTCCCGTGCTGAAGGAGGTGCTGGCCATCAATCCGAACCTGAAGATAATGGCATCGCCTTGGACCTGCCCAAAGTGGATGAAGGTGAAGGAAATCGGCAGCGGCACACCCTATGACTCCTGGACGGGCGGAAGGCTGAATCCGGCCTACTATGAAATCTATGCCCAATATTTTGTCAAGTTCATAGAGGCCTTTCGCAGTGCCGGTGTCCCCATTTATGCCGTAACTCCGCAGAACGAGCCGCTGCACAGCGGAAACTGTGCCAGCCTATATCTGCCCTGGGAGGACGAGGCCGCTCTGATAAGCCACATGGCACCGGCCTTCAAACGTGCCGGACTCAACACCAAGATATACTGCTTTGACCACAACTACAACTATGACAACGTGGCTGGGCAGGAGGATTATCCCGTGAAGGTGTACAACGCCTTGAGTGGCGAGATGGAGGGCAGCGAACTGGTGGTGGGTTCGGCATGGCACAACTATGGCGGAAGCCCTTCCGAACTGGACGACATCCACCAGCAGGCACCGGACAAGGAGATTGTCTTCACCGAGGCAAGCATAGGCACATGGAATGACGGACGCAACCTGCAAGCGCGTCTGATTGACGACATGAAGAACCTCATCATCAGCACCGTAAGCCGCCAGTGCAGGGCTGTGGTGGTGTGGAACATGATGCTCGACCTGAATCGCGGTCCCAATCTGGACGGAGGCTGCACCACTTGCTATGGCGCGCTGGACATAGACCCCAAGAACTATCACACCGTAACCGCCAACAGCCACTATTACATCATGGCACACGCCAGCATGGCGGCACGCCAGGGAGCAGTGCGCATCGGCACCAAGGGCAGCAGCATAGGCAAGGTGTCCCATGTGGCCTTCAAGAATGCGGACGGAACCTATGGGGTGGTAATCCTGAACGAGGACACCGGAAACAAGAACATATCGGTCTTGGTCAGCACGGATGCCATTGCCCGCATAAGCGTGCCGGCCAAAAGTGTGGTGAGTGTGGTGTTGGGTGGCGAACCTGAAGCGGCTCCGCTCTTTGGCGGCCAAAGTATGACTCTCACAGGACTGCGAGAATATGCGTTGAGTGCAGAAATGATGCAGGGACAATGTTACGAGCCATCTTTCAAGGTGAGTGCGGAAGACGGATGGTATGCCGACCCGGACTTCTTTGAGGTAACCCCCGGCGGAAGCCTGAAATGGTTGCCCCTGAGTGGGAAATATCGTGTGGAGGCGGATTTGAACGCACGTGCTCTGATGGCATTCCCGGAAACCTCTGCCATGGACCACAGCGGACAGGGCGCTTTGTATGTGAACGGCCCTCGCAGAAGCATAGGCAAGCCTTGTTTCTTCCTTGATGACGAATGGCTGCCCGCACAGGCAATGCCCATGGCCGAGGTGGAAGACGGATTGTATCGTCTGACGGTAACGGTGGGCGAGCAGTTGAACGATGAACATACCGACTTTGCCTTTTTTACCTCGCCACAGATGGAAACTCCCTTCGTGACGCAAGCCGGTTCCCACTTCCGCCTTGTCATGAATGAGGAAGAGAGCGACCAGTTTTTTGCCTTGGGAACGGGCACTAACGGACATGCGGACGGACATTTGTACAAGCGCCATTTCTTCTTCCGCCTGACAGAGGGCGACCGTTACGTCATGACCGTTGACTTGCGTAACGGAACAGACCAAGGCATCTTGACGATAAAGAAATCGGACGGAACGGCCGATGGTGTGAGGAATCCCCTTGTTCCGCTTGACACCGAGACCGATAATGTGTATGACATGAACGGACGTCGCGTATGGGGAAAGCCCCAAAAGGGCGTGTACATCCGTCAGGGAAAGAAAACGCTTGTGAAATAAGAAAATCATAAAACCCTTTAATATTAACCATTTAAAATCAAGTGTAAAATGAAAAGAATTCTACGCACAATGTGTTTGTTGTCATTGCTTCTTGGCTTTGGCGGCAGTGCATGGGCCATTGAACCGGTGGACGGAGTCTACCAGATTGGCACGGCACAAGACTTGGCAGACTTTGCCCAAGTGGTTAACGGAACGGATGTGTACGCCAATGCCGTACTTACAGCCGACATCGACCTGACGGAAATGGGCGATGTGACCATCGGTGGAGCCGGTATCGCCTATTCCGGTGTCTTTGATGGCGCGTACCACACCATCACCATCAACCGTACAGCCGAAGGCGAGTACAATGCGCTCTTCCGTCTGCTGGCCGGTACCGTAAAGAATCTTAATGTGGCCGGAACCATCGTGAGCAACGGCAAGTATGCCTCTGGTCTGGTGGCACAGACAACGGGAGACCGCACCCTGTTGCTCAATTGTGTGAGTACCGTCAGAATCGAGAGTTCTGTGGGTGGCGACTGCACCAATGGCGGACTTGCTGCCCTTGTGGAAGGAGAGGCCACCATTGAGAACTGTGCCTTTGCAGGTGCTTTCGTGAGCCCCTCTGCCGACTCTTGGGGCGGTTTCTGCGGATGGAGTACAGGAAAGGGAACGTACAAGAACTGTATGATGATTGGAGACGTGAGCGAAGCACTCAGTGCCGGCAGCAACGTGTTCTCCCGCAATCCCGGCAATTGTACCTTTACCAATTGTGTTTACTTGAATGAATTTGGAAACATTCCCGGTGGCAGCATCCAGATTACGGCCGAGCAGCTGGCCAGCGGTGAAGCCTGCTTTATCTTGAACGGAAAACAGAGTGCCACTTGCTCTTGGTTCCAGACCCTGGGACAGGACGCACTGCCTGTTCCCAACGCCTCTCACGGCATTGTCTATGCCAACGGAAAACTGCATTGCAACGGTGTGGCATACGAGGAAGGAACCGTTTACTCCAACACCAATGAAGGTGCTGTTCAGGATGAGCATAACTGGCAGAATGGTGTGTGCGACTTCTGTCACGCCACTGACGAGAACTATGTGACTGCAGGAGAAGACGGATTCTATGAAATCTCCACTCCTGATCAGTTCGTGTGGTTTGCCGCCATGGTAAACAGCGGAGCCAAACGCGACATCCACGGACGCTTGACAGCTGCCATCAACATGGAAGGCATTGAATGGCCCAGTATCGGAAACGGAGGAAGCACTTTTACCGGTATCTTCGACGGTCAGGGTTTTGCCATTGAAAACCTTGCAGGTCCTCTCTTCGGCTCTGCCCAGGGTGCCAAGTTCATGAACATTGCCCTTGAAAGCGCCACCATCAACGGCCGCAACTCTCAATTGGGAAATCAGACGGGTTCAATCGTTTGTGTGGCCTACGACTCAGAAATGACAGGAAGTTACTCTAAGGCTACTTTGGTTTTGGGTGACGAAGGCGACCTTGGCGGTCTGGCCGGAAAATTCACCGGAACCATCAAGGATTGTGCTTTCTTGGGTTCTGTAAGCAGTGCCGGTTGGTCCGAGGGTGGTATTGCCGGTAGTGGAGAAGCCAGTTCCATCACCATTGAAGACTGTCTTGTGTTTGCCGACCTGTTCACCACCGGTGGTGCGGCCAAGGGAACCATCCTGGGTTGGAATGACAATGCCACCATCAGAAACTGTTACACCGTTCAGGCTCCTGCCGAGTTTAACGGCTTCTCTGGAAACACTTCTGGAACCGAGACTGGCTGCCAGATGCTGGCCAACGAAGATTTTGCCCGTGGTGACGTCACATGGAAGCTCAACAATGGCTCGTTTGTAAATCCTGCATGGTATCAGAACCTGAGCGAGGACGCACACCCCATGCTGGATGCCAGCCGTGGTGTGGTGTACCAGCCCGCCCCCGGAGAATATACCAATGACATGGAAGAGATGAAGACCGCTTTGGTGGAAGAACTGACAGACTATGCCGAAAATGTATATGCGCAAAAGGCACTCATCGACGCGCTTAAGGAAAGCATTGAGGTGTTGGCTGCTGCCGCCACATACGAAGACTTCTGCACAGCCTATACGGCAATGGATGAGGCCCGCAGCAATGTGAAGGCCAGCTCATCTGCCTATACGGCTTATGTGGATCAGATTGAAAAGATCAAGGCCTATCTGGACGAGAATTCCGGCACCATGGCCGGTCCGTCATTGGTGCTTCTGGAAAGCTATCTCTATGATGAAATCGCTCCCGAAGAGGGCGCCTTCCCCAACGGATCTTATGAGTACATCATTGCCAACATGCTGCTCACTGCAGAGGAAGTGACCCAGGAAGTGGCATACGCACAGACATTGTTGGACGAGGCCGTAAGAAACGGATACGCTCCCGGAACCGAAATCACAACGCTTGTACACAATGCCAATCTGGATGCTGATCCCAACTTTGAGGGATGGACATACAGCAAGGACGGTTCTACCTTCACTGTAATGCGCGATGGTGAGACCACCTATACCGCAGAGGCTTGGAACGCCACCTTCGATATGTATCAGACCATTACCGGACTTTCAAATGGTGTGTACGAAGTGCGTCTCAATGCCGCCTTCCGTGCAGCAGCCGATGTATATGACGGAAACAACAACTATGCCGCTTATCTTTATGCCAATGGCAATGCTGTTTATGTAATGACCGCAGGTGAAGACCTCATTGGCGTGGATGAGGCTGTAAATGGCGAAAACAGTTACATTGAGGGTACCAGCAATCTGGACAATCTGTATGACAACGGCATCGTATCCGGTTACTGCCCTGCAGGCCCCGTCGGATGCTCTTATGCCTTTGGTGCAGGACGTTACGAGAACCGCATTGTGGCTGTGGTAACAGACGGTACGCTCACCATCGGTGTCAAGAACGCAGGAACCGGTTGCAGCAACGACTGGATTGGATTTGACAACTTCCGTCTCTTCTATCTGGGCACAGCAGATCAGGCAGCCGAGGGCATCACTCCCACACTGGACGGAATGGTGGCACGCGCCAACACCCTGTTGGCCTATGAGGCTGATGGAGGCGAACTGTTCCGTGCACGTCCCAACTTCTCCAATGAATTGCGCACCCAGCTCGAAGCAGCTGTAAACAAGACCGCTTCTGTTGCCACAACAGAGGAAAAGATGGGACTGGTGGCCGAGTTTACAAGCATATTCGAGGCTATCTATGAAAGCAAGCAGGCTTACGTCATGCTGGAAGCCACTGTGGAAACACTTTTGGCACAGGCATACGAAGACCCCACTGCAACCGAAGAAGAACGGATTGACATCCAGAATGTCGCTACAAACGTAATGGCCAAGTGGGTTGCCGGTGAATACACCACCGAACAGGCGCTTGCCAAGGAAGATCTCATGCAGTCTGCCTACTGCCAGCGTTATCTGCAGGGTGCTCCTCATCAGGTCAATGGCGTATGGCAGCTTGCCACCGCTCAGGACATGCAGTGGTTTGCCCGTTGCGTCAACGAGATGGGCGATGTATATGCTCAGGCAGCTATTGTGGCTCCCATTGACATGAGCGGAATTGAATGGCTTCCCATCGGTAAGGTTGCACGTCCTTATGCAGGTAAGTTCAATGGCGGTCTGTATCCCCTTACCAATATGAACCGTCCTTTGTTCGGAACCACCAACAGTGCCAACATCCAGGGCATAGCCATCCTTGGCGGAGACTTTGGCGGAATGGCCGACTATGCAGCTCATACCGGAAGTATCATTGGACATGCCACAGGAAAGACCGTGCTGACTCGCAGCTACAGTACAGCCAACATGAGCAGTGGAACTGGCGACTGTGGTGGTCTCATCGGTAAGGTGGCTGGCAGCGGAACCATCAAGGACTGCTACTTTGCCGGAAACCTCACAGCAGGATGGAGTGCCGGATGTCTGATTGGTAGCTCTGACGGAAGCACCATTGCAGAAATCAGCAACTGCTATGTGG
Organism: Bacteroidaceae bacterium; assembly: GCA_017559845.1. Lineage (GTDB taxonomy): Bacteria > Bacteroidota > Bacteroidia > Bacteroidales > Bacteroidaceae > Physcousia. Next base: position 29,713 of record JAFYQQ010000010.1, read on the forward strand.
ATGCCACCAACGTAACCTACAAGAATGGTGACGCACACGGATTGGTTGTGGGTTGGCTGCATGACGGACTCACCGGCAGAATCCACAATGTTTACGTGATTGCCGCTCCCGAACTGACCAACATCATGGGACACACAGACAATGCACAAGCGGCAGCCCAGGCATGTAAGATTCTCACTGCAGAGGAATTTGCAAGTGGTGCAGTGGCATACAGCTTGAACAACGGCAATACAGAAAGTCCTGTATGGTTCCAGACCCTGGGCACAGATGCTTGTCCCGTATTGGATAGCAGCCACATGATTGTCATCCTCAACGAAGACGGAACCTACAGCAACAAGAAGGGCGATGCCATCGACAAGACGGAGATGAGCCAGCAACTGCCTGCTGTGGTGAATGTATATGACATGCAAGGCCGTCTGGTCAAGGCCAATGTCAAGGCTGGCGAAAGCCTCAACGGCCTGCCTCGCGGACTCTACATTGTAGGCGGAAAGAAGATGCTCAAGTAAATCCCTCGCCCTTAGCTTAGGGCAACCTTGAAATAATCCCCACAACTGCTTCCCTTTTGCGGTTGTGGGGATTTTTTTGATTGATGGCATGTGGTTTATCCACACTTATGTTACGGCGAATATGTTATTCGCTGTTTCTGAGTATAAGGGTCTGTGATCCGATAGCATAGACGGGGATTTTGAAATGAGTGATGAGTTATGAGTGGTGAGCGTTTAACGAATATCGCTTGATAAATCTACGTTGCCGATTCCCGTCTTCCAGACGGCTTTCCTAAATGATGCCTATCATTGTTTCCACGGACTTGAAAGTCCGCGGCTATTTAACTTCGCGTCTTCCAGACGCATATTCATGATTATCCCTCGTTCTGAAGGTGTGGCGTCTGAAATACGCGATGCCCTAAGGGCGAATAGCCGCGGGTTCTTGAACCCGTGGAATCAAATCGTATTCCCCTAATGCCGTCTGAAGGACGGGGAACGGCAACGAGGCCAACGATGGGCGATGAGTTGTGAGCAATGAGCGATGAGAGGGGTAGGGGCGTTGCGTGCAGCGTCCGAAGAGAACACATTGGGTTATAATCTCACGTTTTCACGAAAAGGACTAGACATAAGAACATAAGAATCAAAAGGGAAAAACATGTCTTTCTGTTACGGCGAATATGTTATTCGCTGTTTTTGAGTATAAGGGTCTGTGCCCCGATAGCGTAGACGGGGATTGCAAATCCTTACCTCAATTCCATCGGATGGCATATCCGATGGAACGGATCACGAAATATTGCTCTAAACCTTTGCGGGATTGGCGGGATTGGCGTGAGTGAAAACCTCGGACGCTGCACGCAACGTCCCTACTCATCGTTCATCGTTCATCGTTCACCGCTCACCGTTCACCGCTCACCGTTCATCGTTCACCGCTCACCGTTCATCGTTCACCGCTCACCGCTCACCGTTCATCGCTCACCGTTCATCGCTCATCGTTCACCGCTCACCGCTCATTGCTCATCGCTCACAACCCAAAAATCTTAACGGATTTCATGAGAATCCCAAGCAAAGCGTCTAAAAACGTTAAATTTATGCAGCCTTTTGCTTATCGCAAGAAAGAAAATGTGTATTTTTGCATAGAGTGATGGCGCTGGCGCGATGATTGTGTGGCTGTAAAGCGTTATCCACAGGCTTTAAAAGGAGCATTGATATGTGTGAAGATTTGGAAAAGACATATAACGAACTTTTGGCTGAATACCAGAAGACGGTGATGAAGAAGATGGCTGCAGAGGACTATCTTCAATACAATGAAATTCTGTTTTCGGCTCACAGCCTTGGCATAGAGGGAAGTTCCTATACCATCAATGACACCAAGGCGCTGAAGGAATTGGGATTGGGGGTGGTGCCCCAGAACAAGCCGCTGGTGGAGACGATGGAGATGCTTGACCACTTCCACGCATACGAGCAGATGCTTGCTGCGGTACAAAGTCCTCTGACGGAAGACTACGTCCTTTCGTTGCATGCCACACTGACGCATCATACCATTTCCTATCGCCACCCAGGAGCCAGCCCCGGCGAATATACTACAATGGACATGGGTGCCGGGGATACGCTCTTTGGCGACCATGAACAACTGATCAAGAGGGTTCCGGACCTTCTTGCACATACCGAACGCGCCATTCAAAGGGGATTGCCCCCAATGTTCACCGCAGCTGTCTTCCACGGACATTTCATTTATCTGCATCCGTTCAGAGACGGAAACGGACGTATGGCCAGACTGTTGTCCAACAAGATCCTGCTCCAGGCAGGGCATCCCATTCTCATCATTACCCGCGAATCTAAAGAGGAATATGTCCGTGCATTGAAACTTTTCCACAAGGACAGTGCGGAATATCTGGTGGCATTCTTCTATGAAAGTGCCATAAAGCGGATGAGGGAGGAGATGGAAGAGAAAAAGCGGAACACGATAAAGGGACTTTCTTTTCTGTTGTAATTGATGTTGGGATGAAGAACCGTAACCATGCTTTTGACCTGTTGTGCGCCCTGTGCATCCTGCGCATGATTTGTCTGCATGTGCTGCAAATGTGCGGCCATGCGCATGACGAATGGTGGAAAGAGGTGATGGCATGGACCTATTTCTTCATGGCTTTCTTCTTCTTCAAGTCAGGCTTTTTCAACAAGGGAAACGGCGGAGACACACTTTCTTATTGCAAGGAGAAGGCTCGCCGGCTGATCATTCCCTATCTGGCAAGCGGTCTCATCGGCGATGCGGTGTACTTTGCCTTTCTGCCGCCGCTGATGGAGAAGTACCACGCGCCCATTGAGCCACTGGAATGGCAGATGGTGTGGACACGGAGCAGTTTCTTCGGCAATCCGCCGGTGTGGTTCCTGTTCTCGTTCTTCTGCGCCTATGTCGGCATCCATCTGCTGGAGAAGGTGCGCCATCTGCATTGGGTGGCCGTGCTTTTCCCTTTGGCCAGTTATTGGCTGTTCCGCATGGACAATCCGCTGTGGATGGGGGTGGAGAATGTGTTCATGGGCATCTATTTCTTTTATCTGGGCAAGATGTGGCGACGAGTGACGGTGCGCCTTGACAGGGATACCCTGCTGTGGACATCGGTGGCGCTGACGGTGGCCTTTGCCATTGTCAACCTGTGCCTGCCCGGCCAGTATGCCATGAGCAGCAACAGCTTTACGGGCAATCCGTGGGGTGCGGTTGCGGGCACCACGCTGGCCTTGTGCGGACTGAGCGGTGTGCTGATGGGCACGCAGGTTCCGCGCATTCCCGCCCTCAGCTTCATTGGCGAACACTCCATGGTCTACTTCATTGCCCATTATCCCATCCTTTATTTTGTGAAATTCACCCACCTCTGTTTCGGCCGCAGCATCTATGGCCGTTACGAAGAGGCAATTGTATTGATACCCACCCTGCTGATTGTGTGTACATGGCTTGTGCCCTATGTGGAGCGCACGCCGTGGCTGAGCGGCAGATGGCCAACCCCCAAGAAAAGACTATGCACAGAGACCCTTACCGATTTGACCCTGAAGAGCTGAAGGCACGTTTCAATCCCGAAGGTTCGCCCCTGAGGCTGCAGCAACTCCGCATGAAGGAGATGCTGAAGGTGCTGGACGGCATCTGCCGCAAGCATGACATCCCTTATTGGATTGCTTCGGGCACGCTGCTGGGCTGCATGCGCCACGGAGGCTTCATTCCCTGGGACGACGACCTGGACGTGGAGATGCTCAGGTCCGACTACAAGCGCCTGTTGCGCATCCTGCCGCGCGAGTTGCCCGAATGGATGGAACTGCAACACAGGGACACCGACCCCAACTACTTCTACTCCTATGCCAAGCTGCGCGACAAGAACAGCCTGCTGGAGGAGACCAACGGATACGACCGAATCTTCCGCATGAAGGGCATCTACATTGACATCTTTCCGCAGGAGAAATGCCCGCTGTGGATGCAGAAGCTTTCGTGCCACACGTTGGGCCACGTCTACAAGGTGATGAAGGACATGCGCATATCCGAGCCGGAACGGCTGAAAAAGGTGGCTTTCTGGTACAACCTGAACCACAGGCTTATATATCCCCTCATGCGCTTGGCAAGCCTGCTGTTCCCCTCGCTGCTGGTGCGGCACACGTTCGGCGTGCCCTTCCATACGGCCTGCCATGTGGACGAGGTGTTCCCCATCGGCCGAGCCAAGTTTGAAGACCTGGAGGTGAGCGTTCCGCACGACAGCGACGCTTATCTGAAACGCAAGTATGGCGACTATCTGCGCATGCCCGACGTGGATGCGCTCAACCCTCATGTGGCACAGTGCCGCTTCTTTTAATACACACCCCCTTGAAACCATATCTGTCAATGAAACATCCAGCCCAAATAGACATTGCCGTGTTGATGCTCTTCTTCAACCGGCCCGACTCGCTGAAGAAAGTGTTTGAACAAGTGCGAAAGGCGCGCCCCTCGCAGCTTTTCCTGTACCAGGACGGGCCGCGCGGCCCGCAGGACATGCCCGGCATTATGGCCTGCCGGCAGATTGTGGAAGAGATTGACTGGGAATGCCGTGTGGAACGTAACTACCGCCCCCAGAACCAGGGATGCGACCCTTCGGGCTACCTGTCGCACAAATGGGCTTTCTCGCTGGCCGACAAGGTGATGGTGCTGGAGGACGACGTTGTGCCATCGGAGAGTTTCTTCCCCTTCTGCAAGGAGATGCTTGACCGCTATGAGCACGATCCCCGCATCAGCATGATTGCCGGCTTCAACGTGGACGAGGTGACAAAGGATGTGCCTCACGACTATTTCTTTACCTCGGCCTTCTCCATTTGGGGATGGGCCTCGTGGCGGCGTGTGGTGGACCAGTGGGACGGCGAATACCGTTTTCTGGACGACCCCTTTACGGTGAGACAGCTGGAGGGCATTGCCAAGAAACAAAGACTGAGGGGCGACTATATGACCATGTGCCGCCACCACAAGCAGTCGGGCAAACCCTATTTCGAGAGCATCTTCTGGAGCGCCATGCTCATGAACAACGGACTGGCCGTGATGCCCAGCCGCAACCTCATCAGCAACGTGGGCGCCACCACAGATTCCACTCACTTCTCCACCGAACTGGCCACCATGCCCCATCGCCTGCGCCGCATCTTCACCATGCAGCGGCACGAACTGGACTTCCCCCTGCGGCATCCGGCTCATGTGATGGAATATACGGATTATAAGGAACGCCTGTACAAGGTGAATGCTTGGGGGCATCCCTGGACAAAGGTCTGCTATTCGTTGGAAGAACTGTGGCTCAACCTCAGACAGGCGCGCTTTTCCGTCATCCTAAAGGCGCTGAGCCGCCGTCTGCGCAAATGGACGGGAACGGAAAAACACCGGTAAACATCCAGGTGCAGCGTTGCGTGAAGGTTGAAATTGGAATTTCGAGGCAGGTGCAGCGTTGCGCGAAGGTTGAAATCGGGATTTCGAAGCAGGTGCAGCGTTGCGTGAAGGTCAAAATCGGAATTTCGAGGCAGGTGCAGCGTTGCATGAAGGTTGAAATCGGGATTTCGAGGCAGGTGCAGCGTTGCGAGAAGGTCGAAATTGGGATTTCGAGGCAGATGCAGCGCTGCGTGAAGGCCGAAATTGGAATTTCGAGGCAGGTGCAGCGTTGCGAGACGGTTGAAATTGGGATTTCGAGGCAGGTGCAGCGTTGCACCTTCTCTTCAGAGATGTCCTAAAAAATCTGTCGAGTATGCTTCTGTATAACACAAGACGAGAGTCCAGACTTGAATGATGAAGGACATCTGAAGGAAGAACGTTTAACGATGAACAATGAGCGAAAAACGTCTGAAAGACGTGAATTTGAATAGCCGGGGGCTTTTAAGCCCTCGGTATCTTATGTCCGCACAAGAAATGGCGTCTGCAAAGACGCGAATCGGTGGTGAGGGTTGCCGTTCCGCGTCTTTCAGACGCCATTTTTTGTCTTGTCAATTTTTCCACGGGTTCAAGAACCCGCGGCTATTCGCCCTTCGGGCTTCCCGTCATTGACTTCGTCCAAATTGCTCAGGCTTGGCATAGCTCAAGCAAGCTTGGCTCTGCTCTCGCTCAATCGCAATTTTCCAGACGGCTTAGAGTAGTGAGCAGTGAGCTTTGAACGTCTTCTGAACTTATGTTGTCATAAAACTCACAACTCATCGCTCATTTCTCACATCTCATTGCTTACTCTCATCTGGTTATGCTGACCATACCTCACTCAAAAAATAAAAGATATTTTCGATGAACGAAGGCGAATGAATCCTTTCAGTCTCTGTTTTCCAGCAATCTCACCAGCTCGTCGCTCTTGCCGCTGATGACCTTTCGGCAAAACATCTTTCCGCTTTCCATCAGGCGCGGATAGTCCGTCTCGTCCATTACCTTGATTACGGGGTTGTAATCAATGAAGTGCAGGGGCGTGAGGGCTGCCAGTCCGGGATAGTCCCCCTCGGTGAGGATGCAGCGCGACTTGAACTTTCTGGAGTTGAGGGCGATGGTCTGGATGAGCGTTTCGGCCGGGCCGAAGCTGTCCTTGAAGTAGTTTCTGATTTCTTCCTTGTGGTCAAAACTGTTGAGGATGTGCGATGCCAGCGCTTCCGTTATGCACCACCATGCACTGCCCTTGTACAGATGCCACTCGTCGCTGTCCACGCAGAACGAGAGGCGTTTGCGCAGCCCCAGTGCCTTGCGTAGTATTCGCTGGGCAATGGCCCACTTGCGGTGGCGGCTGAAGGGGCGTGCCACGGTGTACATCTCGTGCTGGGCTGCTGAAAGTCCGGGCTGGTCCATGCAGAAGCCTTGCAGAATCTCCTTGTCGCCCAGGCTTTCCAACCATTGGGTGATGCGTGCGTTGCTCCACAGCGGATAGTCCATTCCGCTCAGGAAGAAAATGCGGTCGAAATGGGTGGGGTAGGCCACAGCGGCACGCAGCAGGTTCATCTGGTATTCCACCTCCACCATGGTTCCCCATACCACGTCCACACGCTGGTGGATGAAGTGGATGTTGGAACCCTTGATCAGTCGGGTAAAGTTTTCTATGTCGGCCTTGCTGTCAATGTGAATGAAGAACTCGGCCTTGGAATGAAGGGCGTCAATCAGGCGCTTCAGCTGAGGCGCGTCTGTATGAGCCGATATGAGGTATGCAATTTGCATTTTTTCGTTGAATTCTGTTTATTGTTTTTGTTTATGTAAGAAATAGTCTATGCTCTCGCGCAGGATGCGGGCACGCAGTATCCACAGGATGCCCACGTAGCACAGAGCCGTTAGGGCAATCTTGCCGGCCAGCAGCAGATAGATGTTTTCAATGGCGCGGGTTGCTGTCCATGCCACGGCCATGCTGCCGAGGCTCAGCAGCAGGAAGGGAGCCACATCGCAGAACGCGTGCCAGAAGCTCAGCCTGATAAGCCGCAGGGCGAAGAACTGCCACACCAGCAACCAAAGGGCATTCAGGGCAATGAAATAGACCACCATTGTATGTACGCCGAACGGATGAAGCGCCCACAACCCGATGAGGATGAGGCTGCTCAGCCCGATTGTACACCACATGTTAATCTGGCTTTTTCCCTGGCCGATGACCATCTGTCCATAGAGCGTCATCAGGGGGAAAATGGCGCCGTAGACGCTGAACATGCTCAGTAGTTCCGCACTGGCTTCCCATTTGGACCCCACAACCACCAGCAGGAATTCGCGGGCCACAAAACCCATTCCCAGCATACAGGGGAAGGACACGAAGCTGACGAAACGCAGCATCTTGCGGAACACCTGTCTGTAGCGTTCGCGCTCGTCGCGCACTTTGGACAGCACGGGCAGTGCCACTCCCGTTACCATGCCGTTGATGGTGTTGGCGCACATGTCGTCCCACTTGCGGGCGTTGCCATAGATGCCGGCAGTGTAGTCGCCGTAGAATTTGCCCAACAGAAAACTGAATGCCTGGCTGCTCAGCGTGTTGATGATGTTGGTGAACAGCAGTTTGCTGCTGAATCCGAACATCTTCCGCACGGGAACCATGTCAAACTGTAACGTGGGCCGCCATGGAGAATACCACCAGTTCATCACCGCCACAATCAGGATGAAAAGTATGTTCTGCGTGGCCAGCCCCCAATAGGAGAAGCCAGCCAGTACCATTAGCAGACCCACCGTGTTGGACAGCACCAGTGACGTGAGGGCGATGATGCAACTCTCCTTGTTCATCAGATGGATGAAGAGATAGGCGCGCTGCACCGTTCCCCAACTGCTGATGAAGAATCCCAGGAACAGGTAGCGGCTCAGGGGAAGCAGCGAGGGGTCGTTATAGAATCGGGCAATGAGGGGGGCGCAGAAGAAAAGTGCCCCATACAGCAGGGCACTCACTCCTATGTTGAACCAGAATACGGCGTTATAGTCGCGATGGGTGGGTTCCTTCAAGTTGCACAGGGCTGCCGTGAAACCGCTTTCCTGCAGAATGCTGGCAAGGGCGGGGAAAACCATGAGCATGCTAATCTTGCCATAGTCGTCCGGAGCCAGATGCCGCAGGATGACGATGCCGAACAAAGCGCCGATAATCTGCACCAGTCCGTTGTTCAGCCCGCCCCACAGGAAGCCGCGGGCAGCTTTTTCGCGCAACGAGGATTCCGCCATCAGCAAACTTGGCTTCCGGGTTTCACCGGATGTTCCACTGTGGTCACACTGATGCTGCCGTCGAAGTTCTCGGCACTCAGGATCATGCCTTCGCTCACCAAACCGTTCTTGAAGGCGCGCGGAGCCAGGTTGGCAATGAAGAGAACCTGTTTGCCCACAAGCGCTTCAGGCTCGTACCACTGGCTGATGCCGCTCACGATGGTGCGGCATTCCAGGCCGTCGTCAATCTTGAACTTCAACAGCTTCTTCATCTTGGGCACGCGCTCGCATTCCAGCACGGTTCCCACACGGATGTCCAGCTTCTGGAAGTCCTCGAAAGCCACGTTCTCCTTGATGGGGTTGGCGCGGTAGGCGGCCTCTTCGTTGGCCTTTACTGTGGCGGCCAGCTTTTCGGTCTGTGCCTGGATGACGTCGTCCTCAATCTTGCTGAAGAGCAGGCTGGGCTTGGCCAGCTGTTTGCCGGTGGGCAGCAGCTCGGTGCTTCCCAGATTTTCCCATGAGAAGTCTTCCATACAAATCATCTCGCGCAGACGCTGGCTGCTGAAGGGCAGGAAGGGTTCGAAGGCGATTGCCAGATTGGCGGTAAGCTGCAGGCTGATATAGATGACGGTCTTCACACGCTCGGGGTCGGTCTTGATTACCTTCCAGGGTTCGCAGTCGGCAATATACTTGTTTCCGATGCGGGCCAGATTCATGGCCTCCTTCTGTGCCTCGCGGAACTTGAAGTTCTCCAACAGTTGCTCCAGACGTTCCTTCACGCCGTCAAACTCGGCCAAGGTCTCGCGGTCATAGTCGGTCAGTTCTCCACAGGCGGGCACCACGCCGTCGTAGTATTTCTGTGTCAGTTGCAGCGCGCGGTTTACAAAGTTGCCATAGACAGCCACCAGCTCGTTGTTGCAGCGTGCCTGGAAGTCGGCCCACATAAAGTCGTTGTCCTTTGTTTCGGGTGCATTGGCGGTCAGCACATAACGCAATTCATCCTGACGGCCGGGCAGCTCGTCCAGGTATTCATTGAGCCATACAGCATAGTTCTTGCTGGTGGAAATCTTGTTTCCCTCCAGATTCAGGAATTCGTTTGAGGGAACATTGTCGGGAAGGATATATTCGCCGTGCGCCTTCAACATGGCGGGGAATACGATGCAGTGGAACACAATGTTGTCCTTGCCGATGAAGTGAACCAGTCGGGTCTCCTCATCCTTCCACCACGTTTCCCAAGTACCCAGTTCGGGACGTGCGTCGCACAGTTCCTTTGTATTGCTGATGTAACCGATGGGCGCATCAAACCACACATACAGCACCTTGCCTTCTGCACCTTCCACCGGAACGGGGATACCCCAATCCAGGTCTCGGGTAACGGCACGGGGACGCAATCCGCCGTCGAGCCAACTCTTGCACTGGCCGTACACGTTGGGGCGCCATTCCTTATGTTCTTCCAGAATCCACTTCTCCAGCCATTCCTGGTCCTTGTCAAGGGGCAGATACCAGTGCTTCGTTTCCTTCAGCACCAGGGGATTTCCGGTTTCGGCGTTATAGGGATTGATCAACTCTTCGGGGCTGAGTGTGGCACCGCAGGCCTCGCACTGGTCACCGTAGGCCTCGGGGGCGTGGCAACGGGGGCATTCGCCGCGGATGTTGCGGTCTGTCAGGAAGTGGCCCGTCTGTTCGTCATAGAACTGCTCGCTAACCTGTTCCACCAGTTTGCCCTCGTCATACAGCTTCTTGAAGAAATCGCTTGCCAACTGGTGATGAGTGTCGCTGGTTGTACGGCTGTACACATCAAAGCTGATGCCGAAACGCTCAAAGGAATCCTTGATGAGCGAATGATAGCGGTCCACCACCTGCTGCACGGTGATGCCCTCCTTACGGGCACGGATGGTAACGGGAACGCCATGCTCGTCGCTTCCGCCAATGAAAAGCACATCGCGACCCTTCAGGCGCAGATAACGCACATAAATGTCTGCGGGGACATAAACTCCGGCCAGGTGGCCTATGTGTACGGGACCATTGGCATAAGGCAATGCCGAGGTCACGGTTGTTCTCTTGAAATTCTTTTCCATATCCTTAAAGATAATTATACTTGTTTCATTTTCATCCGCAAAGTTACTATAATAATTTCACTCTGCAAAGCAGAGACGGCTAACATTTTCAGAATCAGTTTTGATTTTGTCAAGCATTCGTGTTGTTGACTATTCATGAACAGAATCTTTGGCCTAACTGGTGAGTAGAAGCCAATATCTAGGGCTGAAGTCCCCCAAACACGTATAAATGGTAATAACCTGGTGCTAGACACACACTATGTCATCCTAAACAGAAAGTGTTAAATTTCACGAATTTAAGTGCGTATCTTAAAAAAATAGAGGGAGCATGCGCTCCCCCCATCTTGAATATATGCCGTCTATGGGCTTACTTGTTCAGGATCTTCTTGCCATTGACAATGTTGATGCCCTTTCTTACATCATCAAGACGCTGGCCGGAGAGGTTGTAGATGCCTCGGAATACGGGCTGTGTGGGTGCCGGGGCAAAAGGAATGATGATGCCGTTGGGCTTGACGGGCGTGAGGGTCTCGTAGCTTACGCCTTCCAGTTTGAAGGCGTTGATGCCGAAGCTGGCCTGTCCGGTAAGATTTACGATGATACCCAGAGAAACTTCGGTTTCCTCGTTGAGGATGAAGCTGAGGCTTCCCTCCACAAGCTTGCACCAGGCCAGAGCTTCCTCTTCACACTTCGCGTCGCTAACCATGCTCTTGCCCTTGCATACAACAAGGCGGCTGCTCTGCGCATCGTTTCCGTCGCTAAACTTAACACTGAACTGGTATTTTCCAGCGGGAAGGGTTACGGCTTGCCACAAGCGGTAGTCGAGAAGCGGAGTGGCAAAACCGCTCCATTGTGTCTCAAAGGTGATGTCGCTTTGGTGTTCGGTGTCAATGTGCGCTCCGGTTGTAATGCCTCCGCGGACAATGGCGTTGGCATCCTGCCATCTTGAGCGTGAGGTACGCATGGCCAAACGGAGGAAGCGGCTGCTGTTGTTGGGGTTTACTGAACCAGAAGAGGTGATGAAGGGATTCTTGTAGTTGGTGAGGTACTTGGCAGAAACATCACCGTGCATGATTGCCTGAGTGTCAAGTGTGAACACTCCGGTGGCAGAACCCCAGGCATCGCCATCGGGACCAAAGCCTATGCGTTGGGCGTGACAAGCTGAGCTGGTGCGGTCTTGCACATCACCGCCATTCTGGTTGAAGTCGTAGTAGAGCAGCAGGTTGTCGCTGGTTTGTGCCGCTTGCACATCGCTGATATGCTGGTTGCTGTAGGCCGATAGCTTTTCTTCATCGAAAATGGCTCTCCAAAGTCGTACTTCATCAATTTGGCCTTGGAAACTTCTGGAGTCGTCGCCCATATAGATGTTCTCCAGGGCGGGGAAGGTGGAGCCAATTCGGGTGGCAGGATTGCTGATAAGTACGGCGTCGCGATAGAAACTGATGCGTCCTTTGTTGTAGACCAATGCATAGTGGTGCCATTCGTTGCAGATGATATAACCTTCTTCTGAGGATATCTTTCTGTTGCCAACATTGACGGTAAGTATTCCCTTGCTGTCCACAGAAGTGGAGAAATCGCCCTGTGAAGAAGAGAGGCATACGCTGCCTTGATAACGCTGGGGACGCATCCACCATTCTAGGGTGAGTTCGCTTTGTGTCTCTGTAAATGGGCAGGGAAGTTGCAGACGCTCGTTGCCGTTGAAGTGGAGGCAAGTTCCGGGGTTGTCGTTGCTGACCACAAGATAGCGGTTGCGGGTAAGAATGTCGTTGCCCAAGCCATTGGCCGCCTGCAGGCTGATGTCGTACACACCGGGAGCTGTGGGCACAATGAAGGGTGACTGCTCCTCGATCAAAAGGGCACGACAGTTGTTGTTAAGTTCCCATTTCCATGAGATTGGGTTGTAGCGGCTGTTGTCAATGAGCTGGATGGTGTCGCCCAGCATAATTTCTGTCTGGGAAATGTCGAAGCGGGCTTCGGGCGCCGACTCTTTCACGGTAACTTCACGGGTGACGCTGCTGGTACCGAAAGGATTGCTCACGGTAAGCGTGACGGAGAATGTACCGATTGTGGGATAGAGGGCGGTGGCGTTGGTTCCGCTTGTTTGTTCCACTTCGGCGCCGGGCATGCTCCACAGGTAGGTACATCCGTCTCCCTCGCTTCGGTTGATGAAGCTAAAGCGGTCTCCTGCGGACAGCTCGTTGTCAAGGATGTCAAAGGCGGCAACGGGAGCTTTTCCATCTTCTACGGCTATTTCCTTGGTCGCAGTCAGTGTCTCGCCTGTTGAGTACTGGACGGTGCAGGAAATGGTGTAGGTACCGGCTTTCGGGAACACAAAAGTGGGGCTGATGCCGCTGACTTCAGGCATTTCGGTGCCGGGTACAGACCATGTCCAACGGGTTGCGTTGAGTGAACTTTGTGCGGTAAGGTGGAAGGGAATTCCAGCCAGGTAGGTGGCTTCCTCGTCCAGAATTGTGAGCGCGGGGGTGGTGGGCACACTGGAGAGGGGGCCAAGGTTTTCCTGGATTTCCCAACTTCCGCTGGTGTTGAATGTGGCATGCTTACCACTTACCCATTCGTGCAGAAGCGTCTTGCCGTCCACCTCAATGGTTTCCATGGGAAGGTAAACGAGAAGGTCGGGCTGCATGGCTGGCATGGCAATGGGAATGCGCATGTTCTGGCGGATTTCTGCCTGGGTGCGTGCCTTGCTCCAGACGCGGATTTCGTCCAGACCGCCGTACCACCACTGGTTGGAGTCGGTCTTACCGAATTGAAGGTTGCCAAAGGCGGGAAGTCCTGAATAGCTGGGAGAGGTAATCTGTCCCTTTTTGGTGCCATTTACATAGAGAGCGAGTGTGTTGCCCTTTATCACGATGGCGATATGATACCAGCGGGCGGTGCTGGTGAAGACTTTGCTTACGTCAAGACGGTTGTTCTTGCTGCTTTCCCATCCCACGGAGATGGTGCCATTGCCGTCGTTGTGGAAAAGGAACTTGCCCCATCCAGGGCCAACTTGATGGCTGTAGCTCACGTTTTTGGTACTGCGCATGCAGAACTCAATGGTGGCTTCGTCAAGAACTTTGGAAATGGCACTGGGAATGGTGAGGCCGCCTTCGTTGAACATCACCAATTTGTTTTCCTCGTGCTGTGGAGCCTGGAGTACAACGCGGTTTGAAGCTGCAGATTCCTGTCCGTAAGCTCCAGCCTTGTAGACGGCCTTCACGGTAAAGGGTCCCTCGGCTCCTTCTGGAAGTGTGAAGCCGGTTTCTTCTGCCGCCACTTGTGCCATCAGGCTTTCGCCCTCGTAAATGTTGTATCCGGTAAGGGTGAGGCTAGAGGTCTGAGGGGCAGTCCATGTCAGCATACCATCTTGCAGGTTGAGGTTGGAAGCGGGGTAGAGCTGTTCGCCGGGAACAACCACACTGATCATGGTCTCGCGGTTGCTGCTGAGAATTTCCACATTCTCGTCATCGAAAGGAATCTCCACGCCCTCGTTCTCAATCTCGTAATTGATGATGGAGGCTTTGTAGATGTGTCCGCTTCCAATGGTGCCGTCCTTTGTCTTTACGGTGAAGAAGTATTTGAGAGGCTTGGTGCGGTCTACCGTAGCGGTGAGGTCGGTGAGGTCGTAGCCGAACTCCATGGGCTCATAATGGATGCCGTCCACCCAACGTCCCAGCATGGGCACTTCTGGCGCGGGATTGGCGCCCAGTGTGTTACCGGCATTGCGGAAGTGCTCGAAGGGAATAACCATGTCGGGCTTGGTGGCATTGATGTCCTCAGAGATGCCGGCGCAGAGCAACAATTCGCTGCGGTGGCTATAATCCATGAGCAGCTTGATGGTGCGCAGCGGACGATAGTTTTGGCGGATGATGTGGGCGCCGGGATTCCAGGTCAGTTCATCTTTGCGCACAGCATAGCTGTATTTATAGGGACAATAAATAAAACCTTTGTTCTCCCATCCGTCGCCCCAAGAGTTGGCGATGATCCATGCTCCCACTTCGTCTTCTTCAACCTCGCCAATCTTGCCGTCTTCGTCAAGGTCAAATTCTATACGGTCGTCGTATCCGCAAACAGTAACAGCGTGGTTGAACACGTCGCCCCATGCCTTGACATACTTCATGCCAGTTACGCCGGCTGCCTTGTTTGCGGTGGTGTTGGGGATGGAAGCCCAGGTGCCATAGGCTGCTACGCCAATACCTGCAATGCCGCCTCCGTGCATGGTTTCGTCACCACAATGGTTATAGAGCCATTCTTTCAGTAGCTGTCGGCCTTCGGGTGTATTGGTGGGACCAAAGTTGATGTCGTGGGAAATCTTGTTCCACATGGCGCTGTACCATTTGTCATATCCCTGCATCCAACCGTAATCGGGGTCGTCGTGGGTCTGTGGGCCGAAGAGTCTGCTGAAGGTTCGTCCGCCATAAGTGGGAACGTTGGGAATACCAATGCTGCGTGCCATGCCTTCTGTATCGCTGGTCTGGTAAGCCAGCAGCCAAGTGAAGTGTGAGGGGTATTGGTTCTCTGGCAGTGATGCATCAAGGTCGCGGTAACTGTTCATTTCATAGGTGAACATGTAACCGATGCTCTGTGCCGAACCGCATGAGCCGCCATCCTGATTGAAGATAGGCGGGAAATACTTGCTCTCTCCGTTATAGACAAACGGAGGAAGCTGTGTCTTGCCCTGCATGGCGCGTGCCTTGCGGCGTGCCACAAGTTCTGCAGGCAGCGGTTTGCCGGGAGCGTCTGGCCGGAAATCAGGAAAGACGCTGCGGTCAATCTTAATCACCTTGCCGTCTGGCAGGGTGTAATCTTCAATCTGTGCTGTGGCATGGAACGCCGACACAAGGCATAATGTAAAAAGTAGAACTTTTCTCATCTTTATGAAACTTTTGAAAGGATGGCTCAAAAAAACTTAGTTATGTACCAGGGTACCGATGTCTTCGCCCTGCATCACTTTCTTCAGGTTGCCATAGATGTCCATGTTGAAGACATAGATGGGCAGGTTGTTCTGCTTGCACATGGTGGTGGCGGTGAGGTCCATTACTTTCAGGCCCTTGTTATAGATTTCATCGTAGGTGATTTCTGTGAACTTGGTGGCTGTGGGGTCCTTTTCGGGGTCGGCGGTGTAGACGCCGTCTACGCGAGTTCCCTTGAGCATAACGTCGGCTTCGATTTCAATTCCGCGCAGGCTGCTGCCAGTGTCGGTGGTGAAGTAGGGGTTGCCAGTGCCGGCGCTCATGATGACTACTTCGCCCTGCTCCATGGCTTCAATGGCTTTCCATTTGGTGTAGAATTCGCCGATGGGTTCCATGCGGATGGCGGTGAGTACACGGCTTTTTACTCCGATGGCTCCCAGTGCAGAACTCAGGCCGAGCGAATTGATGACGGTTGCGCACATGCCCATCTGGTCGCCCTTTACGCGGTCGAATCCCTTGCCGGCTCCGGTAAGTCCGCGGAAGATGTTGCCTCCGCCAATGACGATACCAATCTGCACGCCCATTTCATGTACTTCCTTAATCTGTTGTGCATACTCGGCCAGACGCTTCTCGTCTATGCCATACTTCTGTTCGCCCATCAAACTTTCTCCGCTCAGCTTAAGCAGGATTCTTTTGAACTTTGCCATAATCTTGTCTATGATTTATTTTATAATGAATTTGACTTCTTTAAAGGCATATCGCCTGTCCATCCCGTTCTCGTCGGTGAGAATCAGATGTCCGTCTGTTTCCACGTCCTTGATGGCGGCCTTGATGATGCCTTGTTCGTCTTCGAACAGATGAGGCTCCTGCCATCGGTAAAGGTGTTCCAGATATTCTTTGTGTATGCTGTCATGGTCTCCCCGTTCCATCATTTGGTAATAGTGGGTAAAATGTTCCATCACACTTTCCAGCACAAATCGGCGCTCCACATCCTCTCCCAGAATCTGTTTCAAGGAAACCGGGTTGGGTGCATCGCTGAGAAATTCGCTTTGGTTTACGTTGATTCCCACGCCCATTACGCTGCGCTGGATGTTTTTTCCGGCTATGTCGTTTTCTATCAGCAGACCGGCCACTTTACAGTCGGCATGATAGATGTCGTTAGGCCATTTTATGGAGAATCCGGAGGCGAATTCGTTGAGGGCATGGTGGACGGACAGCGCCAAAACCTCGGAAAGCACGAAAACCCGCGATGCCGGTACGGCCTGTGGATAAGTGAGCAGGCTGAAAAGCAGATTGCTCCCGTGTGCCGATTCCCAAGAGTTGGTGTCCGCTCCTCGGCCGCTGGTCTGGAATTCTGCCGTTGCCAATGTCATTCGGCAGGGGCGTGGCGGACGGTATTTCTTAAGAAAGTTGTTGGTGGAGTCAATCGTCTCCAGCTCCATCATGTGGAAATGGGGCGATTCGTCCAGACAAAAGTGTCGTTCTCTGTTCATGTAATGCTGTTGTTTATCTGTACCAAACGGGCGAATAGAACGCCTCTTCGTAATGGTTTATGCGCAGGTTCGGGGCTGTGCCGGATATGGTGATGAGGTCGTAGCGGATGGGCATGTCCAGTCTTTTGTAACGCACATAGGCGTCTGCCGCCTGGACAATGTTCCTTATCTTCACCGGAGTGAGCACATCCATGGGACGGCATTGCCATTCCGAACGGCGTGCCTTCACCTCCACAAAGACCAGTGTGCCCTCTGTCTCGGCAACGATGTCAACCTCCTTGTGTCCAGTGCGCCAGTGTCTGTCTAATATGATGTAGCCCTTGGCCCTAAGGTAGTTGACGGCAGCCTCTTCGCCCAAATTACCATATTCATTGTGGCTTGCCATAATCTTATTTCGATATATTTTCTGCAAACTTACAAAAAAAACATAACTTTGCACAACAAACCCAAAGGAAAAGCTATGGCAGACGATATTTTTTACATGAAAGCGGCCTTGGCGGAAGCGAAGAAGGCCTATGAAGAGGATGAGGTGCCCGTTGGAGCCATCATAGTGTGCAAGGACCGCATCATTGCCCGTGCGCACAATCTTACGGAACGGCTTACAGATGTGACCGCTCATGCCGAGATGCAGGCCATCACTTCGGCACAGGAAGCATTGGGGGGCAAATACTTGAACGAATGTACGTTGTACGTTACGGTTGAGCCTTGCATCATGTGCGCCGGAGCCATTGGCTGGTCGCAAATGGGAAGGGTGGTATTTGGCGCATCTGATGAAAAAAGAGGTTATCAGCGCTTTGCCCCTCAGGCATTGCATCCCCGCACAGATGTAACCTCCGGCGTTATGGAAGAGGAATGCGCCACGCTGATGAAATCCTTTTTCAAACAAAAAAGATAGCAGCACATAAAGGCGGCTGCTATCTTTGAAAATATTTTTTCCCTCGGGAGGCCGTAAAATCTTCCTCCCGAGGAATTAAAATTTATATACATTAGACTTGACGTATTTCAAGTCTGTGGAATCCTTTGCTTCAATCTGGAACGAAGGAGCGGAATGGTGGAAACGCAAGCCGATACAGTCGTGGCCGTATTCTTCCTGCGTTAGCGTATAGGTGTTTTCGTTGTTGAGCTTGACTTCGATGGTCCCTTTGAAATCCAATTCCAGTGTGAGGCCGCCGTAGTCTATTGATTCCGTCCATTTCTTTTCTATCTTATCCTGTGGAAGTAGGGCGGTGTTTTCTGTTTCCCATATCTCCCAAGGCAGGAACTTGTTGTTGGGCATCAGGCAGAAATCGGACAACTGGATGCTTACACCGTTGCGTGTGGCCTGAGCTTCGTGCGGACAAGGGAATATGCTGGCCTGCACTTCAAACCCGGCCTCTCGCAAAGCCTGGCAATAGGGTTGGGTGAGCAGTTCTCTCTTCATTGTGGAAACTCCAGCACGTCCTCCAATTCGGTTCAGACGCTCAATGGCGTTTTCTGCAGACTTGTCAGCTCCTGGATCCAGCAAGGCTATACAGTTGGAGAAAGTGCGGACCAGTTTGTGCAGGGAATCGCTTCCGTGGAAACAAACCCATTCGTCGCCAAACATCTGTTGTGCCACCCTATAGGATTCAGGCAGACTGCTGTGCAGCATGGGCAATATGCCGTGTTCCTTGCAGGCGGAAAGCAGTTCTTCCAAAGTGGGGATGGGAGTGCGCAAAGCTGGATCAGAAGATTCCAGTACATAATCCCGGCGCAACTCTTCAAAGGTGAGGTCGCTAAGTTTTACGGGTTGTTCCAGCTTACTGTAGTCTGCAGCCCGACGGGCTGTCCGGTTCAGCGTCTTGTCGTGCAGGATGACCATAACGCTGTCCTTGGTATAATGCACGTCACATTCTATTCCGGTATATCCGAAGCGTTTAGCCATGCGTACGGCTTCCACACTGTTTTCCGGTACAAGTCCTTTCAGCCAGCAACCGCGGTGGGCAATCATGGTGGGGTAAACCGGAGTCTCTTTCTTCGGGGTACAGGACATGAACAAGGCCAAGGCCATCATGAGCAGTAAGCCCGCTTTTCTTGTTTTGGGTGTTTTCATTGAATTCTATCTGTTTTTAAGCTTCTTTTTCTTTTCTTTAAACAAAAAGCAGGAAGAGAGTTTGAGGCTCTTCCTGCTATGTGTTTCTCTTCCTTGGCGGGAAGAGTGGAAATCCGTTAGTTTTTGATGGAAGCTGTCACTTTGGCGTTGGCTCCCTTCGTATATGTTCCGTCCACCTTGATTCCGCGGCTACCGGATGCTGTATTGTATACCGTAACTGTTCCGGATTCGATGGTCAGGTTGCCCTTGATGTTCATACCCATGCAACGCACATCCTCATCGGTTTCTGGATCTGTATAGATCTTTCCGCTGGCATTGATTAGAATATTGGTGGGGTTAGTCGCCTCGTTGATTACCATATTAGTGGGGACAGCAATACCTTTGCTTCCTGCACCGGTCACGTCAATGTTGATGTTGCCACCTGTGATTGCAAGGTCTGCGTCGCACTTGATACCTTTCACGTCGTTGCCGGTTACCTTCATGTTGATGCTTCCGCCATTGATGAAGAGCTGACCGTTCAGTTCCTCTGTGGGGTCATTGGTAATCTCTGCCTGGATGCCGTCTCCGGCCATGCCTGTAATGTTAAGTGTTCCTCCGTCCATTAGGAAATATTGTCCTGCGTGGATGGCGTCGTTTACAGCATTTGTAACGGTGATGTTTCCGGTAGTCTTTCCCAGAATCAGATATTCATTGGTGCCGATGGCGTGGCGTGAATATCCGGCCACAGTAAGACTTCCGCTTCCTTCCACTTCCATGTGTCCCTTGCAATAGAAGGCAGCTTTCTGCAGACCGCCTGCGCAGTCGGTCAATGAATTGGTTGTGCCGTCCACAAGGAAAAGGTCTATGCGCTTTCCGCATTGGATGTCAAGGGCTGCCCCCTTGGTGGAGGTAAGATTCAATCCGTCCAGATGGAACTTACACTTGTACACACCGTTGTAGGTGATAGAGGCGTCGCTGCTGGTTCCGCTCAGTACAAACTCCATTTCTTCTGTGGCATTGGTGTTGTTGATGACAACGTGTCCGCCTTCTGCCGTATAGGTTACTCCAGGGGCATTGTTAAGATTGACCATGGCCTGGTTGTCCTTGATGTTTACGGTGATGGTGCGTACCATGGTAATACTGTCCACGTCTGCGGTGGCGTATGTCTTGTCTCCTATGGTAATGACGCTTCCGCCCTGGCTGTAGTTGATGTCAGAAAGAGCAATTCGGTCGCTTTCTCCATTCTGCCATATCCGCATATAGCGTTGGGCCGAAACTGAGGTTGCCGCCAATAGCAGCAAACCTAATGAAAGAACTTTGTGGCGTTTCATAAGTTGTTGCTTAAATGGTGGTTATTTACTTAACTTGATGGATTGTTTGCCCAGACAGACAATGTACATTCCTGATGGAAGGTTTTCAAGGCTGATGATTGCCTTTTCCTGGCTAATGTTGGCCACTTGCATGAGCATGCCGTTGGCATTGTAGATGCGGAGCAGCCCCTTCCCGTTGGTTACCAGTTGGCCTTGCATGAACTGCAGGCTTTCGGTCTGAATGGGAAGCAGGTCTATGGCGTCTGCTGTGGCGCTGAATGACATCTTCTCCATTTCAGAAA
The DNA here is from genome assembly GCA_017559845.1 of Bacteroidaceae bacterium. Lineage (GTDB taxonomy): Bacteria > Bacteroidota > Bacteroidia > Bacteroidales > Bacteroidaceae > Physcousia. The sequence continues at coordinate 50,427 of JAFYQQ010000010.1, forward strand.
GCGGAAATGCCATTTCTCCTTCGCTGGTGTGGACGATGACTTGGGTGTCAGTAAAGGTTATCTTTTGTACGGTGGACAAGGTGATGCTTTCTTCTGCACCGTTGCTTGCCACATTCATGTACTTGAAATCCTCGGCCATCATGAAGACGGCACTGGTGAGCAAGATGAAGCTCAGAAATAGTCTCTTCATAATTTTTTTGCTGTTGATTTTATACATTATTAATTAATATAGCTCTGAATGCACTTTGTGTCAGAAATCGAAACCGTAACTGATGTTCAGCGCATGTTTGTGCTCGTTGGGAGCCTCGTTCAGGTGGCAAGAGTAAAGATATGCCATGCCCACCTTATGCTGCTTGTTGATCTTGTACTCGGTGCCCACTCCTGTGCGGATTTTCTGAAGATGCATCTTGTCGTCGATGCCGTTGTACAGTTCTACGCTGACAAAGGGACTCCAGTTTACCCCCTTCTTGTCATATTCGAATTTCACGCGGGTACGCAGACGCTGCTGGCTTTGGCATTCATTTATTTTGGGGTCGTTGTAACTTTCCCAATCACCTCTTTCCACACCATTAGGCGTAAAATACTCCTCACGCTCAAATTCTGTGCGGTCAATTGATGTTTCCGCTTCGTGGTTGAACTGGTAACGCTCGCGGACAGAGATGCGCAACCATTTCCAGAACTTCTTGGTGGCGGTTCCCTCCACATAGAAGCGGTGGTTGGGCTTCCAGTATCCGGGTGTCAGACGATAGCTGGCCAGCTCTCCGTCCTCAAAATAGGCGTGCTTGCTTTCCTTCTCTGCCGAATAGTCGCCATAGAAGATGTAGGATGCACCGAACTTGAAGTATTTGGAAGGCTTGTAGCTGAGTGCGATTCCTCCGCTCAGGCGGTCAATCGTAGAAGAGTTGTTACCCGTACGTATCTCACCCTCAAAGCCGAGGTCGAGCGTTTGTGTCAGTTCTTTCTTTACGCTTATCTCAGTCCATACCCCGAAGTCGTCATTGTCATCGGCTTGTGCTTGTACTGCGCCCATGGGCAAACATAGTGAAGCAAGGATAATCAGTCTTTTGAATTTCATTCTTTTTCGGTTTTTTTACAATTGTTACTATTGCTTTGGTCATGGACTTTTGACAACTAAGCAAGCACTTGGTTTATTGTAATGAATGCAAAATTATGTTAACTTTATCTAACAAGTGTTGAAGCGTTAAGCCTTGGGCAGACGGCCAATCTGTTCAATGCTGTTACCTTTGTCCTTTGGCTCATCGTAATAGATACGCATGATGCAACTGTCCTTCAGGTAGTCAATCATACCCACTTCCACGCGGTCAATCTTCAGACCGGTACGGCGCTCAAGGTCGGCAATCAGCTCGTCGCGCTTGTCGGGCGCAACCAGGTTCACGTTGTCATAAAGGATGAACTTGCTGCATCCGGTATGTACCAACTTGCTGCTCTCGAACAGCCATGCCATAAAGATGAAAGCCAGGTTGGCAAACAGGATGGTCAGTATGCCCACACCTTCCCAATAGTCGCTTCGTGCATGGTATTCGGCCTTGCCCATGGCATTCACAACGCTCACTGCCACCAGCATGAACAGATAGGTCATCTCGCGGATGGGTATGGCTTCTGTGCGGTAACGGATAATGCCGAAGATGGCAAACAGTCCCAGAGCCGCTCCGGTGTTCAGCGTGTCTCCGCTTCCCATCAGGTTGACAAGCATGAAGATACTCATGGACATAATCAGGAAAATGAACATATAGTCTCTGCGCTGGCTCTTTGGGAAATAGAAGCCGCGGGCGATAATGGCGACAACGACAAAATTCAGGATAAAACGAATGATCATTGACATGAACTGCATGGGTTCAAAGAATGTCATACCAATCATGTTGCCTAACTCATAGTTCCAATTAGAGATAAATTCTTCCATAATATTAAATATTTGATTGTTTTAAAATTTCGTGTTGGCGTATTTGCTGTATCTCACTAATCTGTTCTTGAAGAGATTGTGCTTCAGTCCCCGGTTGGTGATGACTGAACCGATACAGTATTTGCTGAATCCGGACGGCTTGATGCGCAGTTGCTTCAACATGTTCAGTACGGGGCTATATACGTTTCCGTCTCTCTTGAGCTCAATGATGACAAGGGGACCCACATCGGCATTCTGCCCGGTTTCATAATTCAGAAACTGCACGTCATAGTCTATGGTAAGGCGTTCTGTCTTACCGTAATTTACAAGGGTGATGCGGTGGAACTGGTTTCTCACCGTGGGGTGTATGCTGTCCAGGTCCCTCTGAACCAGCCCCTGTACAAATTCCTCCTTTTCGCCGCAATAGGTGAGGTCATGTTCCGTCACCTCAATGCGCTTTTTCTTGGTTCGGCCGTGGTTGTTCTTTGTCTTTACTTCCAGGTATGTGACGCCACTATCCATATAGGTACGCACGCGCACCTTTTGGCGGGGTGCCCGTTTGTTGTGGTGTTCCATATAGAAAATGTGGTCATCGGTGTCCCAGTAAGTGGTCATGTAGTTGGCAACCTTCTTCCCGTCAATGCTCTGTGCATAATATTCTCCTTGTGCCAATTCCAATAGTTTTGCAAGTTTTTCCTTGCTGGTAACGAACTTTGTGTCTGTCCGGTTCATTAACCGGATGGACGACATCTGCTCCAATGTGATGGGCTCCAATTTTTCTAAAAGTTCGTTTATTCTCTCATCAATTTTCATGATATTTCACAATTTGTAGCTGCAAATGTAATAAAAATTTAATGAAAAATAAAATTATTGCTACGTTTCGTTTGTAATCATTTGTGAAATTGGTTGAAAAAAAGTACTTTTGTTGGGTAATTAGTAAATACGATTGTTAAAAACCAAAGTAAAAGAAAAATTATGATAGATGTTAAAGTTGTTTTGAGCGAGGCTGAAGAGAAGATGGAAGAAGCCGTAATGTATCTGGACGAATCTTTGGCACGCATCCGTGCCGGAAAGGCCAATGTGAAGATTCTGGACGGCATCCGTGTAGAGAGTTATGGCAGCATGGTTCCCCTGAACAATGTGGCAGCCATCAACACCCCCGATGCACGCACCATCGCCATCAAGCCTTGGGACAAGAATATGTTCCGCCCCATTGAAAAGGCCATTATTGACAGCGAGGTGGGAATCATGCCCGAGAACAACGGCGAGATTATCCGCCTTGGCATTCCTCCCCTGACCGAGGAACGCCGTAAGCAGTTGGCAAAACAGTGTGGCAAGGAAGCCGAGCAGGCCAAGGTGAGCATCCGCAATGCCCGTCGCGACACCAATGACCGCTTGAAGAAAGCCATCAAGGACGGCTTGAGCGAGGACCTGGAGAAGGATGCCGAGGCCACTCTGCAGAAGACCCACGACAAGTACATCAAGAAGATTGATGAAATCCTTGCCGCCAAGGAAAAGGAAATCATGACCGTGTAACCTTTCACCGCACCAAGAACGTATGGCCTCTGAATCACCCGTACAGAAAGGCATCGTAATCAAGAGTACCGGAAGTTGGTACACCGTTAGGACAGACAACGGCGGGCCGCTGGTCGATTGCAAGGTAAAGGGCAACTTCCGTCTGAAGGGAATCCGCAGTACCAATCCCGTAGCCGTGGGCGATAGGGTATCCATAGTGGTGAACCCCGAGGGGAAAGGCTTTATCCAGGAGATTGAAGACCGCCGCAACTTCATCGTGCGCAAGGCCTCCAACCTTTCCAAGCAGAGCCATATCCTGGCTGCCAATCTGGACCAGGCTGTGCTGGTGGTAACGGTGGCACACCCCGAAACCAGCACGGTCTTCATCGACCGTTTCCTTGCCGGAGCCGAGGCATATCGGATTCCTGTGGTGCTGGTGTTCAACAAGACCGACCTCTATTCCGATTCCGAATTGCGCTACATGGAAGCCGTGAAGCGTCTTTATGAAAGCTTGGGCTACCAATGCGTATCACTTTCCGCAGCAACGGGCGAGGGATGCGGAGTCTTGCAGAACATCCTGCAAGACTCCGTAAGCCTGCTTTCCGGAAACTCCGGAGTGGGGAAAAGCACACTGGTAAATCGTCTGCTTCCGCACCTGGAAGTGAAGACCGCGGAAATTTCCTCGGTTCACGATACCGGTATGCACACCACCACCTTCAGCGAGATGTATACCCTTCCCTTTGGCGGATATCTCATCGACACTCCCGGCATCAAGGGGTTCGGCACCTTTGACATAGAGCGCGAGGAAGTGGCACACTATTTCCGCGAAATCTTCACACAGAGCGAAGAATGTCGCTTCGGTGTGGGCTGCACCCATACCCACGAACCCGGTTGTGCCGTGCGCTTGGCAGTAGAGGAACACCGCATAGCCGAGAGCCGCTATGCCAGCTATCTTTCTATGCTCGATGACAAGGAAGAAGGCAAATACCGTGCGGCATATTGAGCGGTGAGCTTTGAGCCATGAGTTATGAGTAATGAGAGGGTAGGGACGTCTGCGTGCAGCGTCCGAGGTTTTTACTCACGCAAATCGCGCCAATCCCGCCAAAGGCATAGAGTATATTTTGCGAGATTCGTGGGATTCGCGTGAGATTATAACTCTTGTGTACTCTTTCGGACGCTGCACGCAACGTCCCTACTTTTTATAACTCATAACTCAACACTCACCGCTCACCGTTTAATAATGACACGCAGATGACACCGATGCGACAGATTACCGCAGATTTATTTTTTTGACAGAGGAACAAAAGGACCTATTTTTCTTTTGATCTTTAATGTCTAATCTAAAATTTCATCGCTC
>JAFYQQ010000011.1 GCA_017559845.1 Bacteroidaceae bacterium
CACGCAGGAAAGCACTGAAAAAGTAAGTGTCTTTTATTTTTTAAGCTATAATTTAACATAACAAGCCTGACTTAGATGTGAAATTGTCAACTAAAAGATGTCATTAAGATGAAGTGGCGGACTTTTTCAGTGCTCTCTGCACGCAGACGTCCCTACTTGCTCACCACTCATTGCTCACTGCTCATCGCTCAAGATTCTGCGGTCATCCGTCGCATCGGCGTCATCTGCGTGCCATTATTAAACGGAGAGCGGTGAACGAAAAAACGCAATGCGGTGCGTTGGCAAAGACAATACGGTGTGTGAGCCATATCAAAGCATTGACCCGCTAACACTATCCAGACAAACCACTTTGGCAAGGAAACGGACAGCACGTCAGTACCTGTGTTAAACCAATTAACACAACTGACAGAATGTTATCCATTTTTTAAACTCCTTAACACTCAGCGATTTGGCACAACAATTGCGAATATAATGGTGTAGGCCCACAACGCATGGCGACAGGCCTACAAGAGAAAAAACACATTATATTATTAACCAAAGGCAAAAGGAGATTAAGTTATGTTACCAATGATGATTAACAACCGCAATTGGATGCCGGCAATGTTTGACGAGTTCTTCGGAAAAAACTGGATGCAGAGAGTGAACGACACCACACCTGCCATCAACGTGAAGGAAGATGCAAAAGGCTACACCATGGAAGTGGCCGCACCGGGTATAAGAAAGGAATTCTGCCGTGTGCACGTGACCAACGATGGCAATCTGCAGATAGCCATCGAAAACAAGATGGAGCACAAGCAGGAGGAGAAGGAGGAAGGCCACAAGGAGCGTTATCTGCGCCGTGAGTTCTACTATAGCAACTATCAGCAGACCTACCGCCTACCCGAAGACGTGAACGCCGACAACATTTCAGCCCAGGTATCAGACGGCATACTGAGCATCGCACTGCCAAAGCGCGACAAGGAAGCCGAAGAGAAAGCACACCGCGCCATTGAGATCAAGTGAGCCTATATCCAGAGCAAATGACAAGATGAAGAATCCCACGCAGTAAAAGCCTCGTGGGATTCTTTTGTATTAAGGAATACACAGACAAGGCTACCCTGCCACCAACATCAATGCCATAGAAGGAACTCTGCCCTGTTATGAGGATGAACGGTGAATGTTAGACGATGAACGAAGGTGAACTGTTCACCGCGGACAGATGCTGAAATTTGCGATTGAACGAGCGCAAAGCCAAGCTTGCTTGAGCTATGCCGAGTGTGAGCAAATTGAACCGTGTTAAACAAGTTATTCGCCTTCGCTTATCGAAAACATTTTTTATTTTTTATGAAGTATGGTCAGGATGACTTTACGACCTTAGATTACTGTGTGCCAATAGCCAATCACTAAACCATAAACCCTAAACAAATTTCTCTTTTGTCTCTACTGTTCTTACATCAAGGAAAAACACACTATGGTGCGAAGAGAAAGTCATGCTGTTGCGATGACCATCGGACTATGTTGCGTTGGCCATCGCAACGGTATACGTTAAAAATCGGTCAATAGACTGTTACGCACTAATAACTGATTTGAGTTTAAGCCTCCTGTTTTATAAGATTCCACACAAAACCGCGAAGACGGGGAACATCTTTGTTTAGGGTTTAGAGAGACACTTTCAGGAACCGGGAAAAGCCTACAGACGGTATTTGTTGCTTACCACAGACATAACCATGTACCACATGATAATGGCGGCAAAACAGCTGGTGCCCAAGAAGAAACAGGGAAGACAGCCAGCCAGAAAGATATACTTGGCACGGTTGTTCGCCCAGGAGTAATCCTTGAACTTTAAGGCAATAAGGGGTACTTCCGCTACCAACAACATGCAGAAAAGGAACATGAACAGGAAAAGGAAAACGGCATTGAAACGAGGAGAAACCAGGAATGCGTGCTCACCAAGAATGAGCGAACTCCAGAAAAGCGCATTGGCTGGCGTGGGCAGACCAATGAACTGGTTTGTCTGACGGGTGTCCAGATTGAACTTGGCCAGACGCAAAGCCGAAAAGGCGGCAAGGAGAAAAGCGCTGTAGGGAATATAGCTTTTGAAGGGCTGTAGCACTTCGGGATAGACCACCTCATGGAAGAGATAAAAGATAATGGCACTGGGAGCCACACCGAAGGTAACCACATCTGCCAGAGAATCGAGTTCCTTTCCAATGGGAGAAGAAACGCCCAAAGCACGGGCGGACATCCCGTCGAAAAAGTCAAACACCGCACCAAGCACAATCATCAGCACCGCCCAATGGTACTGGCCGTGGAATGCGGCACCGGTGGCCATACATCCACAAATGAGGTTACAACAAGTTATAGAATTGGGTATATGCCGGGTAATGATGTTTGCCATAATAAATTGTATGTTCTTAAATAAAAGGGAAAAGCGGAATCAGACTTTGGTTTGTCCGCCAAGTTGCGCGATGATGGTTTCGTTACCAACCGTCTTCTGTCCCATCTTCACTTTTACTTCTGTTCCCAAAGGAAGATATAGGTCTACACGAGAACCCAACTTGATGAAGCCCAGATGTTCGTCGATGAAACAAGAGTCTCCTTCTTGCACATAAGTGACGATGCGACGTGCCATAGCACCTGCAATCTGACGGACCAGAATCTCCGTTCCGTCGGGAGTGGAAATGACAATGGTGCTGCGTTCGTTCTCGGTACTGGCCTTGGGAAGCCACGCACGCATGAAATTGCCATCGTGGTGGCGCACCATCTTGATGGTTCCTTCTACAGGGATCCAATTGGCATGCACGTTGAAAAGGCTCATGAAGATACTGACCATCAGACGGCGGTCATGAAAATACTCGTTTTCCTCCACCTCTTCAATGACGACGATGCGACCGTCGGCCGGAGCCACAACCACACCTTCTGTATCGCTTTCAAACACACGGATGGGACACTGGAAAAAGTTTACCAAAATAAGGTAAATCACCACACTGATTCCAGCTACGATATATACCGGAATACAACCTGGGAACGCATAGAAAAGAACAGTATTAAAGAGCACCAAACAAATGGCTCCTATAACCAACGTATTCACACCCTCGTGATGAAGTCTTATCTTCTTTATTTTCTTTAGCTTCTTAAGCCTGTTTCCCATTATGTATTTCCTTTTGATTTCTTACTTGTTTCATGCAAAGATAAGAGAATTTTGTTACATCACAAAGTTTTCCTGGCAAAATCTATAAATGTCAGACATTTTGTAATGGTTTTCCAAAAAATCGAAAAAGAATTGACACCGAATGCGAAAAAAAGCGTAACTTTATGCCTTGAACATTATAACAAAAGAAACCAAGATGCAAGATTTTGTACATCTTCACGTACATACCCAATACTCTCTGCTGGACGGAATGGCCAGTATACCCAAACTTGTGGACAAAGCCATTGCGGACGGCATGCGCGGCATGGCCATTACCGACCACGGCAACATGATGGGTGTCAAGGAACTGTTCAACTACACCAACAAGAAGAACGGTCCCATAAAGGACGAGATAAAGGGGCTGAACAAACAGATTGCCGAGCTGGAAAAGGCGGAAGCGCCGGACACAGCCGCCATTGAAGAACTGCGCAACAGCCTCAAGGAAGCCGAAAGGCGGTTGTTCAAACCCATCTTCGGCTGTGAAATGTATTGTGCGCGAAGAGGGAAGGGGCAGAAGACTGACAAGATTGACCAAAGCGGATGGCACCTTGTTGTTCTGGCCAAGAACGAACAGGGATACCACAACCTAATCAAACTGGTATCAAGAGCATACGTTGACGGTTTCTACATGCGTCCGAGAACAGACCACGAGGATCTGGAACGCTTTCATGAGGGACTGATCATCTGCTCGGCATGTATCGGCGGTGAAGTGCCCAAGAAAATACAGGCCGGGGACATGGAAGGCGCCATGGAGGCGGCAGCGTGGTTCAAGAAAATATGGGGCGACGACTACTATATAGAACTCCAACGGCACGAGGTGAAGAATCCGGCCATAAGGGCCAACCGGGACATCTACCCCCTACAGATGGACATTAACAGGGGTTTGTTGGAAGTGGCACGACAACTGGACATCAAGATTATCTGCAGCAACGACGCGCACTTTGTGGACGAGGAGAATGCCGAAGCACACGACCGTCTGTTGTGTCTGGGCACCAACCGTGATGTGGATGACATGAACCGTATGCTGTACTCCAAACAGGAATGGTTCAAGACACGCGCCGAGATGAACGAAGTCTTCAGCGATCTGCCCCAAGCCCTGAGCAACACCTGCGAGGTTTTGGACAAGGTGGAGTTCTACAGCATTGACCACCCGCCCATTATGCCCAACTTCGCCATTCCCAAAGAGTTCGGTACAGAAGACGGATACAGGGAAAAGTTTACGGACAAACAGCTGTTTGACGAATTCACCCACGACGAGAACGGCAACGAGATCATGTCTCCCAAAGATGCGGAAGACAAGGTAAAGAAGTTGGGAGGCGTAAACAGGCTTTACCGCCTGAAACTGGAAGCCGACTATCTGGCACACCTGGCCTATGAAGGAGCCAAAAAGATATATGGCAGCCCGCTGCCCGAAGTGGTAACAGAACGAATGAAGTTCGAACTGCACATCATGAAGACAATGGGTTTCCCCGGCTACTTCCTCATCGTACAGGACTACATCAACGCCGCCCGTCATGAACTGCACGTTTCCGTTGGCCCGGGACGTGGAAGTGCAGCCGGAAGCGAGGTGGCATACTGCTTGGGAATCACAAAAGTGGACCCCATCAAATACGATTTGCTGTTCGAGCGTTTCCTGAACCCTGACCGAATTTCATTGCCCGATATTGATGTGGACTTCGATGATGACGGCCGCGGCAAGGTGTTGTCCTGGGTAACACAGAAATACGGCGAAGAGAAGGTAACGCACATCATTACATACGGAACAATGGCCACCAAAATGGCCATCAAAGACGTGGCACGCGTACAGAAAGTGCCGCTGAACATATCCAACGACTGGTGCAAGGCCATCCCAGACCGCCTGCCGGACGACAGCAGCGGAAATCCCCGAAAAATGAACCTGAAGAACTGCTTGGAGTGCGTACCGGCACTGGCGGAAGCGCAGGCATCGCCCAACCCCGCCATCAGGGACACCATAAAATATGCCCAGATGCTGGAAGGCAATGTCCGAAACCTGGGCGTGCATGCCTGTGGTGTGATCATCTGCAGGGATGACGTTTCAGACTGGGTGCCCATCAGCACAGCAGAAGACAAGGAAACCGGAGAGAGACTGAGCTGTACGCAGTACGAAGGTTCCGTAATCGAAGACACAGGCCTCATCAAGATGGACTTCCTGGGACTGAAGAACCTGTCCACCATAAAGGAATGTGTGGCCAACATAAAGGAAAGTCTTGGCCTGGATGTGGATGTGGACCGACTGGACATAGAAGACGATGCCACCTACAAGCTCTATTGTGACGGACGCACCATCGGCACATTCCAGTTCGAGTCGGCAGGCATGCAAAAATATCTGCGCGAACTGCAGCCTTCTACCTTTGAAGACTTGATTGCCATGAACGCGCTGTACCGTCCAGGCCCAATGGACTATATCCCCGACTTCATTGACCGTAAGCACGGACGGAAGCCTGTGGAATACGACATTCCGTGCATGGAAAAATACCTGAAGGACACGTACGGCATTACAGTATACCAGGAGCAGGTGATGCTTCTGAGCCGCCAGCTGGCCAATTTTACCCGAGGCGAGAGCGACACGTTGCGTAAGGCCATGGGTAAAAAGATGAGAAAGAAGTTGGACGAGATGAAGCCGCAGTTCATCAATCAGGGAAAAGCCAACGGCCACGACCCGGGAAAGCTGGAAAAGATATGGACAGACTGGGAAAAGTTTGCCTCTTACGCCTTCAACAAGAGCCATGCCACATGCTATTCCTGGGTGGCGTACCAGACCGCCTATCTGAAAGCCAACTTCCCCGCCGAATACATGGCTGCCAATATGAGCCGCAACCTTTCCAACATCTCCGAAATCACAAAACTGATGAGCGAGTGCAAGTCCATGGGCATTCTTTGCCTGGGACCGGACGTCAACAAGAGTAACCGCAAGTTCAGTGTGGACATGGGCGGAGACGTTCGCTTCGGCCTGGGTGCCGTAAAAGGTCTGGGCGAAAGCGCTGTAGAAATCATCATCAAGGAACGCCAGCAGAACGGTCCGTACAAGAATCTGTTTGACTTCATACACCGCATCCCCATGTCGGCAGTCAAAAGAAACGGACTGGAATGCCTGGTGCTGAGCGGTGCGTTTGACTGTTTCGAAGAGATAAAGCGCGAACAGTATTTCGCGCCCAATGCCAAAGGCGAAATCTTCATTGACGTACTTATCCGCTATGCCACCGGATACCAGGTGGCCATGGAAGAGGCACAGAACAGCCTGTTCGGCGGAGTGGAAGAAGTGGAGATACACACTCCCGACATCCCAGAGGCAGAACAATGGAGCGCCCTGGAACGACTGAACAAAGAACGTGATCTGGTTGGCATCTATCTGAGCGCACACCCTCTGGACGAGTATTCCATCATACTGAACCAGGTATGCAACATGCACCAGAACGACATGGATGACCTCACCCCCTTTGCCAACCAAGACGTGTATTTTGGCGGCATTGTAACCGGTGTGCGGCAGGGTATGTCCAAACGTGGTTCCGCATTTGGCATCGTGACGATGGAGGATTACAGCGGCTCACACGAAATACCTCTTTTCGGCAACGACTGGGTACAATGGAGCAGTTTCATGGTGGAAGGCAATCTGCTCTACATTACAGCAAGATGCCAAGCACGCCAATATGACAGCAGCAGACTGGAATTAAAAATCGGCAGGATTGACTTCCTTTCCGATGTCAAGGACAACCTCATTGAGCACATCACCATCAATCTTCCCCTTCATGCCATCACCAACGACTTGGTGTATACGTTGAAGAAGCTGACTTCCGAAAACGGACCGGTAACGATGAGAGTCTGCATTACCGATGCCGAGGGGAACCTGCTGCCCATGCAAAGCGTCCAAAGGAAAATAACTGTTAAAAAGGATTTAATTTCCTTTATAGAGAAGCAAACTGACATGTCATTTAAAATAAATTGAGTATATTTGCAGACACAATCCATCTACATTTGATTATTCACCATTTAAACTATTATAAGGAATATGGCACAAAACATCACAAATAACAACATCGAAGAACTGATTGCAAGCGGCAAGGTTGTAGTAATCGACTTCAGTGCATCATGGTGCGGTCCCTGCAAACGTCTGGCTCCGATAATTGACAAACTGGCCGAGGAATATGAAGGACAGGCCATCATTGGCAAGGTTGACATTGAAGAAGAGGAAGACCTGGCCATGAAGTACGGTATCAGAAATATCCCCACTGTGATTTTCATCAAGGACGGTGAAGTGGCAGACAAGCACACAGGAGTGGGCAAGCTGAACGAGTATGAAGACAAGTTAAACGCATTACTTTAAAAACATTATATCTATGAATCTGGATGAAGAACTGCTGAAAGATGCAGAAGACGATCAGCTGACAATTGAATTCATCAAGCGTTATCTGCCTCAAGAGGTAAAGGAGAAGTTCACGGAAGAGGACTTGTATTATTTTCTGGACGTATTGGTGGAATACTATGCCACCAGCGGCATTCTGGACGCAGACCCCGATGCTGACGGATATATCGACATTGACATCGACACCATCTCTGCATACCTGGCAAAGCAGGCAAAGAAAGACAAGATGGGAGAATTTGATCCCGAAGACCTGAGATGGATCGTTGAGGGCGAACTGGAATACGGCGAAGGCTTGAGCGACTAGGAAAATCATGTTGGAAATTAAAATAAAAGGTCTGGACGGCATTGCTGATGCCGCCAGACAATTTGTTGATGCCATGGGCGAGAACAAGGTGTTTGCCATGTTCGGTCCCATGGGTGTCGGCAAGACCACTTTCGTCAAAGCCGTCTGTGAGATTCTGGGTGTAGAGGACACCATCACATCACCCACCTTTGCCATTGTCAATGAATACCGGACCAATACCGGCGACCAGATTTTCCACTTCGACTTTTACCGTATCCGAAAAGTGGAGGAAGTATACGACATGGGATATGAGGACTATGTCTACAGCGGTGCCGTGTGCTTTCTGGAATGGCCCGAACTGATTGAGGAACTTCTTCCCGAAGACGCCGTGCGCGTTACGCTCAGCGAAGAGGAAGACGGAACTCGAACCATCACCCTTCCGTAAAAACCATGCAGATACTTCTGGCCAACGCCAAGATGATGACTGCCGCATCCGATACAGCACCGCTGACGGAACCCAGTTTTCAGACCATCGCCGACACCCTGGCCTTGGAAATGGCGGCCATGGACACAGAAGAACTGGAAAGGCAATTGGATTGCAGCAAAAAACTGGCCGCTGAAAACTGGGGACGCTATCAGAATTTCTTTACCGCGGCGAAGATTCCCGCCATCTTGGCTTATAACGGACAGGCCTATAAACATCTGCGTGCCAAAAGCCTGACTACGGAAGACCTGGAATTTGCCCAAAAGCACCTTTGGATTACCTGTTTCCTTTATGGTCTATTGCGTCCAATGGACGGGATTGTACCTTATCGTATGGAGCATTGCGCCACACTGCAATCCACCCACAACCGACCCATAAACCAATTCTGGAAAGACAAACTCACAGACTTCCTCATCAGCCAGACCAAAGCTGACGACGGTATTCTCATCCATCTGTCCACAGAAGAATATGAACATCTGTTCAACTGGAGACGAGTTTGCGAAGAACTCACTGTAATCCAACCGCTTTTCTATGTCAGACAGGAGAAAGGTTTGAAAATGCAGGCGGTATGGGCAAAGTCATGCAGAGGAGCAATGACACGTTTCATCATCAAAGAACGCATTACCAAACCGGAAGACCTGCACGCCTTCGCTTACGAAGGATTTGAGTTCGAGCCACGACTTGGCGAAGCTTCATTTCCGCATTTTGTAAGAAACGATATAAGTTTAAACCGTTTCTGAAGCTGAACCTGCTTTCACCCTCTTTTCTTTCCTTGCATGGTCACCAATGGAATCAGCATTTCCTCCATGCTGATGCCGCCGTGCTGGAACGTATCCTTATAGTATTGCACGTAATGGTTGTAGTTGTTGGGGTAGGCAAAAAAGTCCTTTCCCGTAGCAAAGATGTAGGCCGAACTCAGGTTTGGGCTGGGAAGACCGGCCTGTGCTGGATTCTTTATTTCAAAAACCTCCTTAGGATTATAGGTAAGATTCTTGCCCACCTTATAGCGCAGGTTCGTATTGGTGTTCCTGTCACCGATAACCTTTATGGCATTGCCGGCATTGATGCTGCCATGGTCCGTTGTCAGTAAAACCCTGTAGTCACTGGCCGCCAATGCTCGGAACAAGTCGGCAAGAGCAGAATGGCGGAACCAGCTCAACGTAATGCTGCGATAGGCAGCCTCGTTGCTGGCAAGCTCACGCACCATACGACTTTCCGTGCGGGCATGGGAAAGCATGTCAATGAAGTTGAGCACCACCACGTTCAAATCGTATTTCCACAAATTCGGCAACTGCTGTACCAGTTTTTCTGCCGCCGAAGAATCATTGATCTTGTGGTAAGTGAAAGTGTTGTGACGGCGGTAACGGTCAAACTGCGTCTTAATCAAAGGAGCTTCGTTCAGGTTCTTACCCTCTTCCGAATCCTCATCCACCCACAATTCGGGGAACATACGGGCTATGATGTTGGGCATCAGTCCGCTGAAGATGGAATTTCGCGCATATTGTGTGGCCGTGGGAAGAATGCTGCAATATAGGCTTTCTTCAATGGTAAAGAGATCGGCAATCTCATTGTACAACACACGCCATTGGTCATAACGGAAATTGTCTATTACAAGCAGGAACACCTTTTCGCCCTTGTTCAGATACGGGAACACCTTTTTCTTGAAGATGTCCGGGCTCATGACCGGACGGTCGTCAGGATTTTCCATCCACCGCATGTAGTTTTTACGGATAAATTTGGCAAACTCCGTTTCGGCCTCCTCGCGCTGCATACGAAGCATCTCCACCATTCCGCTGTCTGTCTCAGAAAGTTGCAGTTCCCAGTAAGTCAACTTCTTGTACGTCTCTATCCATTCGTCCAAAGTCAGCGAATCGTTTATCTGCAAGCCAATCTTGCCAAAATCCTGCTGATAGGCCGTTTGCGCCACCTCGGTTACAATTTCCTTGTGATGTATGTTTTTTTTCAGCGTAAGCAGAATCTGCGTGGGATTGACTGGCTTTATCAGATAGTCGGCTATCTGCGCACCGATAGCCTGATCCATGATGTTCTCTTCCTCGCTCTTGGTCACCATCACCACCGGCATGCTGGGATGAATGGCCTTTATACGGTTCAGGGTTTCCAACCCGCTTATGCCCGGCATGTTCTCATCAAGCAGAACCAGGTCAAAATCCACCTCTGCACATTTGTCCAAGGCGTCAAAGCCATTGGTCACCGTGGTCACGTCATATCCTTTTTTCTGAAGAAACAGGATGTGCGCCTTGAGCAAATCAATCTCATCGTCTACCCATAACAATCTGTAGTTCATGCATTCCTTTATTTAAGGGGTTAAAAACCAAACGGGAAATCGTCATCATCCTCTTCCTCAACCTCTTCTTCCTCCTCATCGGGCGTCTCATCCTCCACGTCCTCATAGTCCTTAATCTGTACGTCCGTGGGTTCGTCCAGGAAGATGTTCTCCGGCAGTTCTATCGGAGCCAGTTTCTGTTCGTAGAACTGCTTATAGTCATCGAAGCTGAAGTCCGTACCTATCAGTTTTAGGTTCTCTTCTGAAATCAGCATGCTGCGTATGCCCTTGACCAGCGGAGCCATGTGCTCGTTGGCATAAAGCTGCTGGGCATAAGAATGCACTTCATCATAAGATTGGAATCCCTTTACAACCATGAAGGTCAGCCCTTTCTGCCCAGTTATTTCCAGATCGAAGTTACGCACCATGAAGTTGGTGAAGTTATAGCGCGCCATTTCAAACACCAGTTGGTTCTCGTCCAGACTGCCGGTGGGATAAGCGAACACAAAGGCAAAGTTGCCATATCGGTCTTCCTTCAATTCCGGCTTGGTCTGGGTAGAATCCTCGCCTTCGGGACGGTTGCGCATACTCCAAATGCTGCTGGCGTCATACCGTTCGTTCATCAGCGGACGGCCGTCCGAGACACCTTTCACAATGGCGTTGGCCAATTCTGTAATCTCTTCCTTGGGATATTTCTTTATCACATCCTTCAATGTCACCATAAAGGTGTCGCGCTGTCCGGCATACAGATTGCTCATGGCTCTCACAAAGAGCATTCTGGCATGGTGCTTGCCTTGCTCAAAGTTCTGGCTGTACCATTGGTAGGCCTGCTCCGCCTTGTCATATTCAGAAGCCGTGTAGGCCGAGTAGGCCGCAGCATAGACCGAATCTTCCATCTGTGCGCCCTTGCGTGCCAGCATTTCATAGTTGGGATTGCCCACAGTTACGGCATACTTGCTTTCGGGGAACGAATCCAACAACACCTGCCGGTAATAATCGGTGGCATCCGCCTCGTTCATTCGTCCGCAAAGCAGGAACAGATGGTAATACACATTATCCATATTCTCGTGTCCGGGGAAATCGTTCACCAAACGTTCCAACGTGCGCTTTGCCAACGGGAAGTTCTCCAAACGTTCCTGTTCCAGAATACCGGCCTGATACAAAGCCTTGGACAAGGCATCGTTTGAAGCCGCCAACTGTTCTTCCGTAAACGGAATCTGCAACATGTAATATTCCCTGTGATGCGGATCCTTGGCCAGTGAGTCTTTCAAAGCCTCGGCCTCGGCGATGGAATCCTCCTTATGGCGGGTTTCATCCACTTTCACTTCTTCAGGTTTCTTCTCTTCCTCCGTTACCGCGGAATCCTCTGCCGCAGCTGCACTTTCCGGCAGGCCTTCCTTGCTGCTGTAGCGCCAGTTATCCTCATTCTTACGTTTGCCCCAGCGCTTCTGGAACTCCTTTATGCCCTGCTTCAACGTATTGGGATTGTAGAAATACCATTCACCCTTGCTCACGGCCGTTATGCCCTGTTCCTTGGGTCGGCTTTGTGCATTATCCGGCTGGTTCCCACGCTGTGCGGCTTCTGCGGCCTCGCGTTTCTTGGCTTCTTCCTTTTCCTTCTTCTTCAAGGCTTCAATCACACGGTCAATGGCCGCATTGCGTCCCTCTTCATCCATCTTTGCCAATGCCTGCAAGCTGTCTTGCAGATGGATGGCCGTCAGATGCGGAGCCAGTTCCTTCAGCACATCGCTTCGATGCTTCACTTCTTCATAGAGGTCATGTTCCTTGTTCAACACACCCACACAGGCCATATAGGTGCGGGCGGCTTCTATGTAGTTCTCGCGTTCCCAGTAGATTTGGCTCAGTCTGAGCAACAACACCGCCTTGGCAGTGGTGCTCTTGGCACTCTCTTCCACACCCTTTTCATAGGCTCCGATGGCACGGGCCGTGTCCTGTGCGCCCATGTAAATGTTGCCCATCGCATAATAGATCTGATCCTGGTAGTCCTTGTTCTTCTCGCTCTTGGCCATACGGCGAAGCTTGCCGATCATCTGCTTGGAGCGGTCGCCCGTAACAGCCTCTGTCTGTTTAATCCGGGCATTGAACGCCAGTTCATAAGGCGGGTTGCTGCGGATTACACGCCCGTAGGACTTATAGGCCATGTCCAGGTCGCCAGTCTCGTAATACAGTTGTCCCAACAGGAATTTCAGACGTGAACGCTGCAGTTTGCCCTTGGCATACTTGATGCTGCGTTCCAGATAAGGGATGGCCTCCTTGTACTGGCCTGTCTCAATCAAAAAGGCTGCCTGGGTCTGTTCCTTTTCCCTCAACGCCTGTACGGACAGACTGTCCCTCGACATCTTGGAGAGCACGTCTTCCGCATCGTATGGCCATTCCATAGCCACGTAACAGCGGGCCAGCAATGCACGCGCCACATCGGCCACTTCGGGCTGTGCGGCATACAGACGCATGATGTAAGTACAGGTGCTGGCACATTCCACAAAATCGCCCTTGCAGAACTGGCTTTCCGCCATCAGCAGCCAGGCACGGTAAAGGAAGGGGTTGAACTCCTTGCGTGCCAGATATTGTTTTTCCTTAGGGCTAAGACGCTTGTTTCCTTTTATTTCTGGGCGTTTCTTTATACTGTGTACCTTGATGGCTTTCTCACATTTGGTTATAGCCGTCTCAAAGTTGGATTTGCCCAGCGTCTGCGAGGACTTTTCCGTGCTCACATACATGGGCAGCAACTGCGTGTAGTCTTCCTTGTGTCCCTTGTATTGCGCCTCCCTTCCCTGTTCAAAGGCCATCAGTCCGTTATGGAACGTATTAAAACGCGCCGTGGTGGCGTGGTAGAAGCGCACGCCGGAGGTGTTTTTCTTCGTAGAGCAACCGCACAGCAACACCAGCACGCCAATCAGAACCATGGCGCACCGGCTTGCAAAAACTGCGTTTACACCTACTTTATTTTTATACATAATTTATATTAAAACGCAGACAACGGGGTTTTATTGTGCATGAGACACCCTTCTTTCGCCCACAATCAGGAAAACTTCGTCCTTCACCTCGTCAGGCAGATTCACCATGCGCAGCTGCAGGCTGCGCACCCATCCTGCCACCTCATCACTTCGCATCGTATAGAGCACGTCTCTGAACTCGTCCGCCTCCTCGGGGGTATATTCATCGCCCTCGCGTCCGCGGAAACGGTCCAGTTCCTCGTCGTTGTAATACTCAACATCCTTGCTGATGGCCGCCAACAGGCTGTCTTTCTCGCAGACCTCATGCTGACCGCAACATTCCATGTCCACGGGATTCACCTCCTGTGGAATTTCCTCCGGAGAGATTTCTCCCCGCCTCACCATACGCTCATACCGTTTGGCACGCACCCAGTGCGCCACTGCGGCAATTATACCCAAAAGGGCAATGGCCCCCACTGCATATAGCATCAACATAGGCTTTCCTCCTCTATAATAAATCCCACATTCCGCAGATGTGTCCAAAACTGCGGATATGATTTGCTCACCACCTCGGGGTCGTTCATGCGAATACGGCCCAACCGCGCCGAAAGCGGTGCCAGCGCCATGGCCATGCGATGGTCTTCGTATGTATCAATTACGGCATCGGGCTGTGCCTCTCCCCTGCTGCCATCCCAGCACAATGTGCCTTCTTCGGGTTCTTCTATCATGAAGCCAAACTTCCCCAACTCCGTGCGCAAGGCATGAATGCGGTCCGTTTCCTTTATCTTCAGACTCTCCAGTCCGCTGAAGCGGAACGGAACCCCCATTGCACAGCATGTGGCCACCAGCGTCTGCGCCAGGTCGGGCTGATGGGTGAAGTCATGCTCCATGCGTCCCTGTATGGTTCCGCCTTTATGCAAACGCACACACTCAAGCCCCTCATCCGTCATATAATGTTCGCTGCACACGCCCAGCATGGAGAACAGTCCGCTCACGGCAGAGTCGCCTTGCAGGCTTCGGGCAAAAAGCCCTGGCAGTTCCATACTGGCATCCGCATCGGGCGAAAGTGCCACCATCTCATACCAATAGCTGGCCGCACTCCAGTCGCTTTCCACATAATAGGGCACGGGCGCATATCCGCCTGGCTCCACACAGATGCAATCCTCTGCCACCCAACCGGCTTTGGCGCCGAAGGTGCGCATGATGTCCAGCGTCATCTCTATATAGGGACGGCTCACAATCCGGCCTTCCAACTTCAGCCTCAACCCCTCCTCCATCACGGGGCCAATCATCAGTAAGGCACTTACATACTGGCTGCTCACGCTGCCCGAGAGCGTCACGCTGCCGCCACGGTGCCTGCCGCCCGTAATGCGCAAGGGCGGGAACCCCTCCTTCTCCATGTACTCCACCTGTGCGCCAAGCTGGCGAAGCGCATCCACAAGCACACCGATGGGACGGTTCTTCATGCGCTCCGTACCCGTGATGACATGCACACCTTCGTTCACACACAGGAAAGCCGAAAGGAAACGCATGGCCGTTCCGGCAGCCATAATGTCAATGGTCTCCGGCATTTGGGTCAGCGCATTCCACATCACGCGCGTATCATCGCAATCCGAAATATTCTTCACCCCACATGCCTTTCGGTCGGCCATGCCATGCGCCATATTGCCCAGGGCATCCACTATCAGTGCGCGGTTGCTTATGCTCTTACTGGCAGGCAAAACCACACAACCAGACAGCTTTTCGGGGAATTTTATGCAGAATTTCATCCGTATTTCACTTTTCTAAATACAAAATTACGAAAAAATTTGGTCAATACAAAAAAATGGCATACCTTTGCACTCGCAAAACAGGAACGGGATGTAGCGCAGTTGGTAGCGCACGCGTCTGGGGGGCGTGAGGTCGCAAGTTCGAGTCTTGTCATCCCGACCTACTTAAAGCACTGAATTTCTAACGAAATTCGGTGCTTTTTGGTTTACGGACAACTTGTACTGCCCTTCTATATAACAAAAGTAGGGGTCATGTGACCATACCTTATACAATTAAAGATGTGTTCGATGAGCGAAGGCGAAAAACTTATTTAACTTCGTTCTATAGCTTACACCTTTTGTCATCCTGAACTTGTTTCAGCATGACCATCTACGAAGTGTTATCTTTATGTTATATACAAGTGAAATTGTTTTATCTATTAACTAAAAAAGTTTTCCGTCAACGATAAAAAGTTTGTTCCAAGGTTTGGAACGTACGTTTCATTATTTGGAATGTACGTTTCATCAGCTGGAACAAAACTTTCACCACAGAGAAAAAACTTTTTCACCACTGTGCTACAATAATTTAAGCACTATGTTTCATCAATGTATTTACTATGCTTTATTTCACAGTCCTTGAAACATACAAAACGGAAACATATATCTGCCTTGTTTTCATGGTTTTCCTCACGCGAATCCCGCGAATCTCAACAAAAGGATAAATATAACACTTCATCCATATATATGATTCTTCTTTTATACCTTATAGTATGCCATAAAGATGTTTTCAAGCAAACAAACATAGAAAAAAGATAGAAATTTCCCCATTCCTTTTGCACATTCACACCTTTTCATTAAATTTGCATCAATTCTGTGCCACAGCGGTGGATTAGGCGGAAGGACTTTTAAGCAAAAAGGTGTTATTGAAATTATCTTCTAAAGTCAAACTTCGCAACTTTGATAATGGAATGAAGATGATAGCAGTAGCATCACATCATTTGATATATACTTACCTCAACAGGTCTGGATATTGTCATTTGGTGTGGGCTATTGCCTTGTCCATTCCATTGGTAGTGCGAAGACCAGACTTTAGGATAAGGCAGATATAGTTCCCACACCTTATTTATTTTTATTATATATAATAGCTTTCTTCTGGGGATTGAGGGGGCACGAAAACATTATTGTGGAAAATAACAAGACACATTATGAGGCGCCTTTGATGGAAGTCATTGAAGTGACAATAGAAAAAGGATTTGCCGCAAGTCCAGCAGGAGACGGAAACGGCACAGGTGATGACTATACAGGAGGATGGGGTTAATTAAATAATTGCAGGATATGAAAAAGGCATTTAAACTAATCGGTTGTTTGTCCTTGTTCCTCTTTTCATCATGCGCTGATGATGGGCAAATAACCAACACCAACGAAGTGCAAAAGGTGGTTATGAGCGTGGAAGACTTCAAGTTTGAGACCTTATCAAGAACCTCTCTTACACCAACGGATGACGGAGCTACTTTCAAATGGGAAGCAACGGATACAGTTGGCATTTTTCCGGAAACAGGTTCGCAAGTTGCGTTTCCAATGATTTCTGGCGCAGGAACCAATACTGCCACATTTACAGGTGGAGGTTGGGCTTTAAAAGCATCCACACCCTATATGGCATATTATCCGTTACAGGGCAAGTTCTATTTGGACAAGGCGCATATCCCTGTAAGTTACGAAGGCCAGACACAATCGGCTAACGCATCTACAGAACATCTGGGAAGTTTTGACTATATGGCTGCTTCCGCCACAACCCCAAGTGAGGGAGTCGTTAATTTCCAGTTCAAACATCTGGGCGCTTTGGTCAGACTAAAAATAGCGATGGAAGAAACTTCCACCTTGAAACAAGTCACCTTACAGACCGATGATAACGATTTCACATTAAAAGGATATGTGGACTTGACTGCCACCACCCCAACGGTTAATCCTACAAGCGCTTCCAACACCTTCACAATACTTTTAGATGACATCACAGTAGAAGCCAATTCGGACTTGGTTGTTTATTTTCTGATGCCGCCTGTTAATTTAACAGACAAGACATTGAGTGTTGTAGTTGAAAAGGACAATGGCTATACACAAGAAATCACGTTAGCTAGCAAGAACTTTGAGGCAGGCAAGCCTTATGAGCTGACGGGAACAATGAAAAGCGAGGAAGAGGAGGAAACACAAAACGGAATAGTCATTACCCGTGAAGACGAAGAAATGACCGATGACGAGAATGAATATGTAATAGAAGAAGGAGAAATAACGGAAGTGCCCGTAACCAATCCTTGAACAATTCAAAATAAAGCATAATAATAACTTTTAAAAACTTATAAATATGAAGACATTAAGATTTTTGGGAACAGCCTTGATTGCCACATTGATGTGTGTGGCCTGCAGCAACGAAGAAATAGTTCCAGAGGAACAAGAAGCAAAATATGTTACTGTAAACCTTGGAGTAACAGGGGAATATTTGAAGGTGTCTGAATCCCCTATGGATACTCGTACAACAAGTACACTAAAAGATTTGATTGGCATTCAAGTTTACACAATTTCAGACAATAATACTGAAATTAAATATGCATGGGGAGTTTTCAACTCATTAGAAAACGTAAGCATAAAATTGTTAGCTGGGGAAAAATACAAGTTTGAGACTTCTATAATTGTAGATGGCTACGGATGTCCAGAGTATTTAGGACATTATTCAGGACTCAGAAATTCGTGCCACGATTTCAGTGGTTACAATCTCTATCCAGTTGGTGAAGACTTTAACTATTCTTCAGATTTTGAACTTAAGAATTTTAAAGATATACCTCATTATGTTAATTCTAATGAAGATGATAAATATAAACATGACCGTTTTTACGGAGAATTGGTAGACTACACACCTAATGAAAATGGTACAGTTGAAATAACGACTAAACGTACAGCATATGGTGCGCATTATATTGCAGAAGGCTTGACCGAAGGAAATTTAAAGATTGAAGTAACTTCAAATTCTGACGGTGAATATACTGTCAATTTAACAGAAGAGGCTCCTGAATCAAACGGAATTTATGGGTTTCGATATATTTGGAGCGCATGGAAAGGAATCAATGGAAAGGATTATTATAGTACTAAGCACCTAACTATCAGCTGGACTAAAGATGATGGAAGCGAAACTCCATTAGGCACATTCGATATTACTTTCAAGCGTAACATAAAGACCACTATTGTTATAAAAGTAGCAGACCCAAGCCAACAAAATGGTATCGTAGTTACTAAAGAAGAAACCAGAATGACTGACGATGAAAATAAATATGTAATTGAAGGTGGTACGATTACAGAAGTTCCTGTGACCTCTCAACAATAACCACATTCGAAAAACAATAACATTTAAAAGACATAAAGATGAAGAAATTTAGATTTATTACAATGGCTTTAATTGCCATGTTCATGGCTTCTTGCAGCAATGAGGAAATTGCAACTCCAGAGCAGGAACCAGAATACGTTACTGTTAATCTTGGAATAACAGGAGAATATCTTGACTTATCAGATTCTCCATTGGCTACTCGTTCGAGTACAACGACTGACGTTTATGGAATTAATGTGTACTCAATAGGGGAGGGCGGCAGCGGTGATTACGCATTTGGTTACTTTTCTTCATTGACAGATGTAAAAATCAAACTTCTTGAAGGCAAAAAATACAAATTTGAAGTGGGCATTATTGCGAATGATGAAGTTTACACTATAGACGATAATGGGCCATATTTTTCTCCTATCTTCTGTCAAAGCATAAAGAATGAATTTTCATACTCTGGTTGCAGCTCATTAAATAATTGGCAATGCGCAGTACTAGGTATTGACTATTACTATGGACAATCAAACGATTACACACCTACTAAAAATGGAACAGCTGAGATTGCCACCAAAAGAGTTGTCTATGGTGCGCATTTTATAGCAGAAGGTTTGACAGAAGGAAGCTTGAGTGTAGGTTTTCCGGGTGTAAATCTTACTCCTACAAATCCAGAGAACAATAACATATATGTGTGTGATGATGTCTATGCTGCATGGGAAGAATTAGATGCATCCATGATGCACATGCCTTATACTGAAAAACGAATTTTGGATATTAAATGGACAAAAGATGATGGATTTTTGGAACCTCTGGGACAATATTCAGTAACGTTCAGACGTAACGTAAAAACTACTATCAGAATCAAAGTGAAAGATAAATCGGATATATCCAATGGCATTGTCATTACTCGTGAAGAAGCCCCTATGACAAACGATGATAAGGAATATGTAATTGAAGTTGAAGATGGAACTATAACAGAAGTGCCTGTAACCACAACCCAACAATAGAGAAATAATTAACGAAGAAAAGCCAACCTACCCACAACGGATAAGTTGGCTTTCTTCATTTTACTTCCTTTTTACTAACCTAGAATCAGAAACAGCTTTCTACAATTTCGGTTTAGGCTGATTCACCGTTGATGGCATTCCAACGAGATTTCCAAAATACTTCTTAAAATTAAAATTATTCATAGCTACAAAAAATTAAAATTAGACATATATACAAGGATACTCAGAAGGCTAGAACAGTCCAAATATATTGAATGAATCTTGATTTTAGAGAAATGGATATGCCTATTGTCAGAATATTCCAAGTAAATGGAAAGCTAGAGAATGATGGAATATCTGTTAAGTTTGAATGTGGAGAATAGTTTATACAACACAACAAACTTTAAGGTAAAAGATTAGAAAATATAAAAAATCTCCTTATCTTTGCGGTGATAATAATATGTTTAACAGCTTGACAATTCAAAGTCAACCATAAAGTCAACCGAAGAGAAAGAGCAGATAGGCAACTATCAGTAAATCTGGATATTAATGCTTATAATAAAAAGCGTCTGGGGGGCGTGAGGTCGCAAGTTCGAGTCTTGTCATCCCGACCTACTTAAAGCACTGAATTTCTTACGAAGTTCGGTGTTTTTTGGTTATTTCAGACCACGATGTCTGTGTTTTTCTCATACGGACAGATTCTTTAATGCAAAAAACGCAATGCATTGCATCGGGGAAGACAAAGCATTGCATATGCCGATACAATGCTTTGCATGGGGCAACGGAAAGCATTGCATAAAAATTCCCACAAAGACGAACTGCCGCTATACCTGGCATCCACACAAATCCTCTCGCGCTTCCCACCCAACGTCAGAGTCTCCGCCACACAGATTGGGAAAGCAATGAAAGACTTGGTCTACAATCAAGTACGAGCTAACAATGTACGTTTTTGGGCACTATCTGAACGTACGGGTTTTGACATTACACACACGCTTCCTGACAATCAGGAATAATTTTCTGCCACGTCTGCCAAGCACATTTATAAACTTTTATGGAG
>JAFYQQ010000012.1 GCA_017559845.1 Bacteroidaceae bacterium
GGACTTCATCATCGGTCTGCTATATAGCTATGCTGAAGATTTCCATTGCAACTTCCTCATCAAGAAGGAATGGTTCTTCTGGCCTATGGGCATTTTTATGCGTTCAATTGGAGGTATTCCCGTATATAGGAACAAACAGATGAAAACCACTGATGCCATTGCCACTCAAGCCAAACAGCTGCCCCATTTCCGCATTTGCATTACGCCAGAAGGCACACGAAGTGCCAACCCCGAATGGAAGAAGGGATTCTATTACATTGCGCTAAAGGCAGACATTCCTGTGCTGCTCTGCGCTCTTGATTTTGAACACAAACGCATTGTCTGCCATCGTACATTGAAACCTACGGGAGACATTGAGAAGGAAATGGCCGAGATAAAAGCGTATTATTCACAGTTTAAAGGCAAACATCCACATAAATTTGCCATTTAACAAATTGTTGTAAAATGTTTATAAATATCAGATTACGTATTCTTATTGCTGTGCTGTTGTGTAGCTTCAGTGTTGCCTCTGGCTATGCACAGGCGCAGAACAAGAAGCTGAAAATCCAGTTGACAGAATATTTCAAGAACTACGTAAACCCCAACTATACAAGCAAAGACAAGATAACGGTTAAGGATATTGTCCTTGACCCTTCCATACCCATGCTTTCCGTCTTCGTCAGCGAAAGCTTCGGTGGTCAGCCTTTCACCCCGGAACTGGTCAGCCAGATTTATCAGGAGGTAATGCATCAGTTGCCCGATCCCTACAACTCATGGCAGCTCATGATTTATGCCAAGGGCTACCCTATTCAGAACCTCGTTCCCATATCTATGTGGGAAGAGAAGTCCGATTCAATGCGCTTCTATCCCAAGAAACGCCTTTATAAAGGTAATCCATGGGTGACGCCGATGAGTCTTCCATACAAGATTGAAAACGGACTTCAAGGCCGACATTTGTGCGTTTGGGCGAGCCATGGAAAATTCTATCACGTGGGAAAAAAGAAATGGGAATGGCAGCGCCCCCATCTTTTCTGCACCATTGAAGACCTTTTCACGCAAACCATAGTAGTCCCCTACCTCATTCCCATGCTTCAAAACGCAGGAGCCGTGGTGTTCACTACCCGCGAACGAGACTGGCAAAAACATGAAGTGTTGGTGGACAATGATACCCCCCAGAAAAACGGAACCTATGCCGAACAGAATGGCAAATATGAATGGGCTGATGCAGGAATTGGTTTCGCTCATGTCCGCGACTGGTACTTTGACCACGAATCTCCCTTTGAGGACGGTACGGCAAGAATGGTGGAGGCACAGTCTGGAAAGCGTGAACTTAGCACCATTTCCTGGTTCCCACAGATTCAGCAAGAAGGTGAATATGCCGTCTATGTTTCCTACAAGACCTTGCCCAACAGCGTAAGTGATGCCACATACATTGTCCGTCACAAAGGTATCAACACCACCTTCCGCGTAAACCAGCAAATGGGTGGCGGCACCTGGGTTTATCTTGGCACGTTTGATTTCGCCCTTGACAACCCTTACGACAACTGCGTTATGCTGAGCAACCAAAGCAATTACCGTGGTGTCATCACAGCCGATTGTGTTCGTTTTGGCGGTGGTATGGGCAATGTGGCACGAATGTCTCCTGGTATGACAAATGGTACAGGCAGCGGAATGCCACGTTTTCTTGAAGGAAGCCGCTATTATGCCCAATGGGCAGGCGTACCCTATCACATTTATTCTCCCTTTGAGAGTGCCGATGACTATAGCGATGACATCAAGGGCCGTCCTTTGTTTGCCAATTATGTAGCTCGCGGAAGTGTTTATCTGCCTGGTGACAGCGGTCTTTGTGTGCCCTTGGAGTTCAGTATGGGTGTACATAGCGATGCAGGTTTCCGTCCAGACCACTCTCACATTGGTACGCTTGGCATCTATACCACCGAATGGAACAATGGTGTAACAGGTGCCGGTTTGAGCAGACTGACCAGCCGCGACCTTGTCGACATGGTAATGACGCATATCAAGCGGGATATGGATACCAACTTCGGACAATGGACACGCCGTCAGATGTATGACAAGAACTATGGCGAAAGTCGTGAACCTCTGATTCCCGGTATCATCCTTGAAACCCTTAGCCATCAGAACTTCTGGGATCTCTATAGAGGCCACGACCCTTATTTCAAGTTCGTAATGGCGCGTGCAATCTATAAAGGAATCCTTCAGTATATATCTGAGGTGTACAAACTTGATAAAGTGGCCACCCAACCTCTTCCCGTGGCTGATTTGGCTGCACACGTAGACCCCATCAACAACCGTGTTGAACTGAGTTGGACACCAACCTATGACCCTCAAGACCCCAGTGCAGATCCCGAATCCTATATCATCTATACCCGAATTGGAAACGAAGGCTATGATAACGGCACTGTGGTTAACGGTAAAACCAGTGTTACCATTGACCTTCAGCCCGAACAGATGCACTATTTCAAGGTTGCCGCACTGAATTCAGGAGGTAGCAGCCTAATGAGTGAAGAAGTCTGCGCACAGTCTGTGGGTAACGATGCACCCAGAATACTAGTGGTTAACGGATTCCAACGAGTGGCTGGTCCGCAACCCATTGACACTCCTGAAATGCAGGGATTCGACATTTATCAAGATCCAGGTGTAGTGGATAACAAGATGCCCGGTTATTGCGGTGCACAATTCAACTTTGACATTACACGCATCGGTAAGAATATGGGAGAGAGTGGCGAAGAGCTTGAAGGAATGATTGTAGCCGGAAACAGCCATGATTTCACCAGCCTCCATGCCAACGACATCTGTAGCAATTTGCGTTGCAATGTGGGTTCTTGCAGTTCCTCTGCTATAGAGCGAGTGCCTGTAACTCAGTATCAAATGATGGATGTCATCATGGGCGTTCAGAAAATCGACGGATACAGCAGCCGTCTGTACAAGACCTTCACACCAGCCTTGCAGCAGGCGCTCACTCAGTTCACCCTTTCTGGGGGTAGTGTCATGGTGAGTGGAGCCTACATTGGTTCGGACATGATGGCGCCCCAAGAACAACAGTTCACTGCCGACATCTTCAAGTATCAGCTTACAGGCATTCAGCCCAACGACAGCATCACTACCATTACTGGCATGAACACAGAACTTACCGTCTTTGGCAGAATGAACGAGGTAAGCTACCCCGTTCCTCGGATGGATATCATTTCACCCGTTGAAGGAGCTTTCCCCACAATGGCCTATCGTCCCGTGGGACAGTCTGCTGCCGTAGCTTATCAAGGAAACGATTATCACAGCCTTGCATTCGGATTCCCCTTGGAAAGCATCACCGATGTGCAGGTTAGACGCAGCATTTTCTATGCCGCCGCACAATTCTTGTTGAACAAATAACCATAAAACCATAAAGACATGTTTCAGATAATATGTAATATAAAAGGTTCGCGCGTGATGATGATAACCGAGTCGCATCTTCAGACCATTGCGCGTTATAGCCTACTAACCGATTTGCTCGACAGCAACGGTATTGTCAGTGAAGAAGTTTTGGAGAAACTCCGCCTCAACATCAAGTCGCTCCTTGACAGCAATCACAACGATGCCCAGCTTGTGGACTTTTGCAGCAATGTCATTTTCCACAAGAACATGAAAGCGTTTGGCCTGCATCAGCTCATCCTGCTCTACATCGATTGGGAGAAGCTTCAGCACGTGGCTGTAGAAGCAGAAACAGAAGAATAAATCGGATAAGATTCTGCCCATTTTCTATTAAAATATGTCAATACCCAAACTGTCAGACTGGCTGCCCACAACGCGCAAGGAGATGGAACTTCGCGGTTGGGACTGTGCGGATGTCATTCTCTTCAGTGCCGATGCTTATGTGGACCATCCCAGCTTTGGTGCCGCTGTCATTGGCCGACTGCTTGAAGCAGAAGGGCTGAGGGTCTGCATTGTGCCACAACCTTCTTGGCATGGCGATTACAGAGACTTCAAACGTCTTGGTCGCCCTCGTCTTTGGTTTGGCATTGCACCGGGTTGTATGGACAGCATGGTGAACAAATACACTGCTGCACGCCGCCTCAGAAGTGAGGATGCCTATAGTCCAGATGGCCGTCATGATATGCGTCCCGAATACCCCACAATAGTCTACACCCGCATATTGAAGGAACTCTATCCCGATGTGCCAGTGGTATTGGGAGGCATTGAAGCCAGTTTGCGCCGACTCACACATTACGACTATTGGAAAGAGCAATACAAGCCCAGCATATTGGTTGAGAGCGGTGCAGACATGATAATTTACGGTATGGGCGAGATGCCCACACTCGAATTGTGCCGTTGTCTTCAGGACACCATACAGTCTTCGCACCCACTGCTTCATTATGACGAGAACGGCGAACCTTGCATCACTACAGCCTGCTTCCGCGATGCAGTGCAGCATACAAGACAGATTCCGCAAACTGTATCCCTCTACTACGAGGAGGAGATACCAGGCCGTATCAGCGAGGAAGACATTGTATTGCACTCCTTTGAAGACAGTGTCAGGAACGGCAAGCTCCATGCAGAAAATTTCCGTCATATTGAGGAAGAAAGCAACCGTATTCATGCACACCGTTTGTTGCAGAAAAACGGCAAGAAATGGGCGGTTGTGAATCCTCCCTATCCACCCCTCACACAAGAGCAGCTCGACCACTCCTTTGATCTCCCCTATACGCGTCTGCCCCATCCCAAATACAAGGGCAAGCGCATTCCTGCCTATGAGATGATAAAGTTCAGCATCAATCTCCATCGCGGATGTTTCGGTGGCTGTGCTTTCTGTACCATCAGTGCGCATCAGGGAAAGTTCATTGTGAGCCGTAGCAAACGAAGCATACTTGAAGAGGTGGAGAAGGTTACACAGATGCCCGACTTCAAAGGCTATTTGAGCGACCTTGGTGGTCCCAGTGCCAACATGTATGCAATGAAGGGACGCGACCAGGAATTGTGCGGCAAGTGCAAACGCCCAAGTTGCATTCATCCCCGCATCTGTCCCAACCTTAATGCCGACCCCCGTCCGTTGTTGGACATATACAAGGCTGTGGATGCCCTTCCAGGCATTAAGAAGAGCTTCATTGGCAGTGGAGTGCGGTATGACATGTTGCTGCATGACTACAAGGATGCCGAAATCAACAAGGCCAACCAGCGATATATCCGCGAACTGATTGTAAACCATGTGAGCGGACGCTTGAAGGTGGCACCCGAACACACCAGCGATGCTGTTCTGCAAGTCATGCGCAAACCCTCTTTCAGCCAGTTCATTCAGTTCAAGCGCATATTTGATGACATTTGCCGCAAGGAACGTCTCAACCAGCAGATTATCCCCTATTTTATCAGCAGTCATCCCGGTTGCCGCGAGGCTGATATGGCAGAATTGGCCATTGAGACCAAAAAGCTCGATTTCCAATTGGAACAGGTTCAGGACTTCACTCCCACTCCCATGACCGTCAGCACGGTAACATGGGCTACGGGATTCCACCCCTATACCATGGAACCCCTGTACAGCGCCAAGAACCCCACAGAGAAGCAGACACAACGCATGTTCTTCTTCTGGTACAAGCCCGAGGAGAAGAAACGCATCATGCAGCGCTTGAGACAGATTGGACGGGCAGACTTGGCCGACAGATTATTCAAGAAATAACATTAAAATTTAAAGTTAAAGAAGAAAGTAAATTATGGAATGGTTCGAATGTAAAGTAAAATATGACAAGACCATGGAAAACGGTCTTATCAAGCAAGTGACAGAAGCCTATCTTGTGGATGCGCTCAGCTTTACCGAGGCAGAACGCCGCTTCCTTGAAGAGATTGAGCCTTTCATGAGTGGCGAGTTCATGGTAACAGACATCAAGCGTGCAAAGATTGCCGAACTCTTTGAGAGCAACGACGGACTGGCAGACCGCTGGTTCAAGTGCAAGGTTGCCTTCATCACCCTTGACGAGAAGACCGGAGCAGAGAAACGTGCCAACCAGATCATGATGGTGCAGGCCATTGACCTTCGGGATGCCATAAAGTCGCTCGACAAGGCCATGGAAGGCACTTTGGGCGACTATGTGATTGTCTCTGTGGCCGAAACAGCCATTATGGATGTCTACCGTTATAAAACAGCCGAGGACGCGCAAGAACAATGATAAAGGAAACCATACAGGCCATCAACTCACAGCTGCCGCCGCAAACGCGGTTGGTGGCTGTTTCCAAATATCACCCCGCCGAAGCCATCATGGAGGCCTATGAGGCCGGACAGCGCATCTTTGGAGAAAGTCATGTGCAGGAACTCCAGCGCAAGGCCACTGAGTTGCCGCAAGACATTGAATGGCATTTCATTGGCCATCTGCAAACCAACAAAGTGAAGTACATTGCCCCATACGTCAGCCTTATCCATGCAGTGGACAGCGAGCGCCTTTTGGCCGAGATTGACAAGCAGGCAAGCCGCATTGGCAGAAAGATACCCTGCCTGCTCCAGCTCCACATTGCCCGTGAAGAAACCAAGTTCGGGTTTTCCGAGGATGAACTTCTGGCCCTGCTTCAGGGTGGCAGCCATCTTGCGTACACATCGGTAAACATTTGCGGTCTCATGTGCATGGGCAGCAATGTGGACGATGAGGAGCAGATTGCAACCGAATTTGCCCGTGCCCACTCCATTTTCCTCACCATCAAAGACCGTTATTTCAAGCACAATACCGACTTTGCGGAATGTTCATGGGGTATGAGCGACGATTACCCCCTTGCCATAGCCCACGGAAGCACTTTAGTGCGTATTGGAAGCAAAATATTCGGCTCAAGGCTGTAAAAATTGCACAAAATATTTGGTTGTATGCAAAAAAAAGACTAATTTTGCACACAAATCATTTAAATGTGCAAAATAAAAATGGAAAAAGTACCTTCGTTTAACATGCTTTTGCAGGATGCAATCCGCAAGCATTGGGAGTTACCCTCTATGTCTGACTACGGAATCAACACCTTCCGCTACAAGGATGTGGCCCGTGTCATTGAAAAGCTTCACATACTCTATGAACAATCCGGTATCCAGAAAGGCGATAAGATTTCCATCTGCGGAAAGAACTCATCACGTTGGGGAATTGCCTTCTTTTCGGTAATCACATACGGAGCTGTGGCAGTGCCCATCCTCCACGAGTTCCATCCCAATCAGGTTCATGACATTGTGAACCACAGCGAGAGCAAGCTGCTCTTCATCGGCGAACGCGAATGGGCTAACCTCAGCGCAGAAGCCATGCCCAACCTCTCCGGCATCATTGGCATCAACGACTATGAAATTCTCCACAGCAAGACCGATAACCTTGTTGAGTCCCGCGAGAACCTGAACAAGCTCTTTGGCGAGAGACACCCCAACACCTTCCGTCCCGAAGACGTGGTGTACCACCAGGACCAGGCAGAAGAGCTTGCCATCATCAACTACACCAGCGGAACCACAAGCAACAGCAAGGGTGTGATGATTCCCTACCGTGCAATGTGGAGCAACTATGATTTTGGCGTGCATGCCATCGGTCATTGCATCCAACCTGGAGACCGCGTACTCAGCATGCTTCCCATGGCACACATGTACGGAATGGCATTTGAATTCATCTTCGAGTTCATCAGTGGACTCCATGTGAATTTCCTCACCAAGATGGCCTCTCCAACCATCCTCCTCAAGGCACTTGCTGAAGTGAAACCCCGACTTATCGTCATGGTTCCCCTCATCATCGAGAAGATTGTACGCAAGTCCATCTTGCCCAAGATTCAGGACCCCAAGGTGAAGATGCTCATGAAGATGCCCGTCATTGGCCAGAGCATCAAGAAGAAGATTTGCGACGGACTTACACAGGCATTGGGCGGCAACTTCTACGAGGTTATCATTGGAGGTGCAGCGCTTAACCAGGATGTGGAGAACCTGCTCCGCGATATCAAGTTCCCCTACACCATCGGATACGGAGCCACCGAGTGTGCCCCCATTATCACCTATTCCGACTTCAAGGAGGCAAAGGCAACCTCATGCGGAAAGGTGGTCAGAAACATGGAACTCAAGATTGACAGTCCTGATCCCCAGAATGTTCCCGGAGAAATTCTCGCTCGCGGACTCAATGTAATGTTGGGCTACTACAAGAACGAAGATGCCACCTCAACCACCCTTGACAGCGAGGGATGGTACCATACAGGAGACCTCGGCGTAATTGACAACGATGGCTATGTCTACATCAAGGGACGCAGCAAGAACATGCTCCTGGGTGCCAACGGACAGAACATCTACCCCGAGGAGATTGAGGACAAGCTCTCCAACATGACCCTCGTTCAGGAATGTGTCGTAATCCAAAACAAGGAGACCCACAAACTCTACGGACTTGTCTATCCCGACCAGGAAAAGGTTACCAAGCTCGGCCTCACACCCGACGATGTAAAGGCCATCATGGAGCAGAACCGCAAGGAACTCAACCCCAACATCCCCAACTATGCCCAGCTCAGCGGCATCAAGGTAATGGACAAGGAATTCGAGAAGACCCCCAAGAAGAGCATCAAGCGCTTCCTGTACATGAATACAGAAGTATAAGAAAATCAGAAAATTCTTCTTTCATAATAAATAGTTTTTTTATGACACACCGCATCCCAGTACCAACAAGACTGAGGTGCGGTGTTTTTCTTTTTTGTCTATCTCCACGGACAGGTCCTGAAAACAAGGTTATGATGACGTTATACATGGAGTCATGCTGAACTCGTTTCAGCATCTCATCGAGAGCCTTTTCTTGTCTTTGTCCGCGGACAGATCCTGAAACAAGTTCAGGATGACGTTTTGGAGAGGCTCATTACTCATCACTCACAACTCAAAGCTATACATCCTCCCCATAGAGGGGGAGATGCCCCAAAAAGGGCAGAGGGGGTCTTTCTACCCCGCCAATCCGCCTTCGTCATCATTCTCCTCTCCCCCGTTGTCAGGGTTTGTGGGAGGTGTTACAGGTTCTTCACCTTCATCTTCGGGGTCTTCCACCTTGCCCCCATCATCGCTTGTAACGCGCTTCACCACGTTTCCGTCTTTGTCATAGCAAGTGATGCTGATGTTCGTCTCCTCCAGTTCCTGCTTGATTTCGCTGCTCGGAGTGAAAATGACCTTGCGGCAGGTTATCAACTCCTTACCGACGTCCTCAACGTCCTGAACAGTGGTGGCGTTCACGCCATAGCGCATTGTACCCAAACCGGGCAAACTGACAATATGGCCTTCGGTTGACCACGCTTTCACCACATCGGCAATCACACCCCAAGATGCACGCAACATGCTTTTGTTGATTCCGCTTCGTGCGGAAGCCTCCTCAATCACCTTGGAAGAAGACAGACTGTTGTAGTTTTCAACAGCCATCTGATAACGGTAAGTGTCCTTGTACTTACCCACGGTTTGCTTTCTCTGCACCGCCTTGATTCTAATACCCATTCTTGTTCCTTTCTTTTAAAAATTTATACTACTCTCTCTAACGGTTTGGATTCTGCATGACAGTTGTCGCTCACGTGCGCGAAAGTTGTCTCGCAAACCCCTACTCTTTTTATCAACACAAAGATACAACATTCCAAAAGATGGTTGCGAAATAATGCGAATTATGGGTTTAACGCATTGAAAAACACATGGTTTTGCGTCTGCTTGTTTGCACTCACACATACACAAGGAAATCGGTTCTCTGAGAAAGTTCCTTCAACGCCCCGACAATACTTCTCCCCATTGTGGAACGAGTGCGGATAATGAATTTGTTTCATAGTGAAACAAAATGGCTGTTGGTAATTATTCCCTCTTGACTTATTTGAGGTAATATTGCAGAAAATTTAAATATCATTAATTATGAAGTTAAAAACTAGTTTATTGAACAGTTTGAATAACAAAAACGGAGAAGTAAAGGCAATGGCTTTGTTGTTGTTCTGTAAAAACAGGTACACATCCTCAACCGTCAAGGATTATTCCTACAACAAACTGCACCTGTGTACGGGGTTACACGTGAACACCATCCAGGAGCGCATCAAAACGCTGAAAAATATGCACCTGATGGAAGAGCGAAACAACCATCTCACCTTCTTGTCGGTATCAAGCCACAACAACAAGCTCAACGTTGAGATACCTTGCGAGGATATGGAAGTGAAGGAAATAGAAATGGCACTCCACGCCATGCGCTTTATGGAGATTCAAAAGAATAAGGACTTTGCCAAACAGACGATTAATCTTGCATACAATCCTTCCAAATACGAAAAATTGGAAAATGTTAAAGCGGCAAGGAAAAAATGTAAGTTATACGGCTACAACCAAACCTATACCGAATACGGACTTGCCTACAAAACCATAGCAAAAAAACTTGGAGTCAGCATGCAAAAGGCGATGGACGTGGTAAACTATGCCATTTCTAAAGGTTGGGTGCTGAAGGAAAAGCACCAAATACAGCAAAATATCGCTGGAATAGGCATAACCTCCAAACATGCAGATGACCTTATTGAGAAAAAGTTCCATTTTATCACAAAGGACAATTGTTACAGAGTCATGGCTAATACCTATATCCTACAAGACATCCATAACACCTCTAATGCTACTGGTATTATTAGATTCTAAAAAGTGAACACACAACAAAAAAAAGGATATGCGTAACAATAAAAAAGAAATAAAGGAAAGAAAAAGACCCAAGAGCCGAATCCGCAACCAGTTTGGCAACCTTGCCATGCGTTACTATCCCGGACGCGCGTACAAGACCGCCATACGAGCCTTCCGTAAAGAGATAGCCGAAACCCGCGGACTTCTGCAAGCGCTAACGGACACAGGGTACAAACCCCACCAACGCCGCCTCTCGCCACGTCAGATGCAAATCATCGAGGATTTCCTTGGCGAACCATAGCGGTGGAGAATAAAAACTATCAATTGAATCATTTTTTGCTGCATAGTTGCTTGTTGTACGCAAAAGTTTTACTAACTTTGTGTCGTGCTTCAACAATTGTGGCACATAAATAATTTTATTGCTCATTTTCCACTCGAATCACCACCTCGAAAAAAGAAAGCGAGCCAATATGACAACTAACACACGGTGAGGTTTGCGCTTAGGCGTAGACTCACCCATAGTGTGTTAGGGTTTGTGGTGAACCTGAGTGGATTATGGTGACGGTCTACGCTTTCTTTATGCGTGGATGCGTAATATGTACAAATAGGACATTAATAAATAAATAATTAATACAATATAATATGATGACTTATAAAAAATTACTCTTTGCTCTGATTAGTACAGCAAGCATTGCATTTACTTCTTGTTCAAGCGACAACGAAGAGATGACAACCAACGAACCTCAAATGGTGAATGTCAAACTAGATTTCACATTTGAGCAAAGCGGAGACATGACTCGTGCCAATGGTGCAGAAACGTATGCAGCCTTTTATGAGAAGTACATTAAAACAAAAAAACTAACACCCAAGAATTACTCACTGTCGTTTATTAACAAGGCAACAGGCCAAGAAATTTTAAGTAAAAAAGGTATGTGGGAAAAAAAGGAAGGAATTCAGCTTCCTGAGGGAAAATATATAATAAGTGGAATATCGCACCCCATTGAAAAATATTCGGATGCACCTTCCGACAGTGTATATATGAGTTTTTATGAAGAAGTAGAAATCACCCAAAATACGTATGAAATTACTTTGTCGGCCAAGTATGCATCATTTTTGCTTTTGTTTGATGTGAATAACATTCGTAACATATTACTGGCAGATGAATATAATACCGCATTCCCTGAAGACAACAAAATGTATAAGAAACTAACCAAGGACGACAATTGCTACTGGCTTTTCATGGTTAACAATTGGTACGGCCGTTATACTGCAAATTATGGTGCCACATACTCTTATGATTATTACTCGTTTGTCGTTCAATTGATGAATGAAAATACTGCAAAATTTGAACTTTCTTCAAAGTCTTTCGACCGGGGTAAATATTACTTCTATCAGTACAATGATATAAGTACCTCATATAATATTCCCGAAATGCAACCCGGAAATTAAAGAAAGAATACCATGAAAAACACCACTTGCGATTTATACAAGGAAACTGCTCTGCTGCTGTGCCATCAATTTGAAATTTCCACTCAGCTTATAAATGAGTTGATGGCCGACTTTCATCTAAATTCAGCAATAGAAATCCTTGGAGAACACACAAACAAGGTTGAAAAAATGGCATTCCTGCTCCGTGCAAAGGAACAGGAATGCTTCAGTGCAAGCAGGCATGATTCTGTTGTTAAATTGCGAAAAAAGATTATCCAAAAATGGGATGAAGAAAAAATAAATTCTGCATTTGACAAATATTGTCATTCATCGGGTAAAACCTTAAATCACAAAGCACGGAAACTCTCAGAGATGCGCTGGTCTTGTGGAAAAGCATGGGCGCATATGTTTATGGAGTATTCAGGGATTGACAATTATTTTGCCGGTAAACGTATCAATAACGAAAAGAAAAACCAATTTGAGGACATTTTGCCATTTATAAAACTTCCCGAACTTGTAGAATACCAAATCAAACTGAAAGAAGCGCTGATAAAAGTAATAAAAGAGAAGGGTAACGAAGCCAAATGTCTTTTAAGCCTTCCTACTGGAGGTGGAAAAACACGCGTTGCGGTTGAAGCATATATTGAATATCTTCGCCCAAGATTTGCCGAAGGAAAATATCTGATTTGGATAGCACAAAGCGAAGAATTATGCGAACAGGCAATAAAGACATTCCAAGATATGTGGAAGAACAAGGAATTCACAGAATGCCTGCGCATATATCGCCTTTTCGGCTCTCATAACATGGATGTTGACAGTATGATTGGTGGTGTGGTAGTGTGCAGCATTAATAAGTTGTACAACAATATAAAAGAGAGTCAAGAAGGTCATGCTTGTCATTACATGATTCAGAACTGCAGCACCTGTATCATTGATGAGGCACACCGCGCTGTTACAAAAATGTACAATAAATTCTATGACTACAGCCAAACAGTAAGAGGCGAGCAAATGTTTCCAATATGCGGACTTACTGCTACCCCAGGACGCAATAATGATACATTGTCATTGACAAGTCATTTCTTGTACAGATTATTCACTCCTGAAGTGCCATCCCAATTTAAGGAAAATCCCATATTATATTTCAGAAAAGAAAAATATCTAGCCCTTCCATATCATGTTGAAATTGCAACAGGTCAAGCTTTTGTGTTTTCTGATGAAGACGGAGAAAAGATAGAAACAGAATGGAAAAAACTGAAAGTTGGTGAAAAGACCTCTCCCGAACTCCAAGAATTAATGCAAGAGCTTATAGGTGACGGATGCAAAAAATTAGCAGATAACGTAAAAAGAAACAAGATAATACTTGACACATTGTTATCTCTTCCAGATAATGCAAAAGTGCTTGTATATGCTTGTACAGTTGCACACGCAGAACTGATAAACAGTCTGCTTATAGCAAAGGGCAGAAAATCGGCAGTTATCACTGGTAATACGCCAAGATACAAACGTCATGCTTATATTGATAAGTTTAAAAGCGATGAATTGCAATTCATCATTAACCATAGTGTGCTGACAACAGGTTTTGATGCGCCCAAGACAGATCACATCGTGCTGTGTCGTCCAACATTCAGTGACATATTATATGAACAGATTGTTGGTCGTGGTTTACGAGGCCCCCGATTTGGTGGTACTGAGACCTGTAAAATAATAGATTTCTGCGACACTTGTGAACGGTTTGGAGACCAACAATCCTATAAGAGGTTTGAGACTTTTTGGTTCCAAACTTCCGACTAGCCAAAGTCTACTTTAGGATTTGATGGAAGTAAAATACATTAAAAGGCACAGATTCCTGTTTTTGGGTCTGTGCTTTTCTATTTGTAAGACAATCTTTTATTGGTGTTCAGTATGAATACCGCGATTGAGACCTATCATTGTGACCTTTTTTGTTTTTATCGGACACCAATAGTTTAATATTTGGCGTTATGTCTCAAGCGAATCTCACGAAATATAAGAAGCATTGGTGGGATTGGCGGGATTTGCGTGAGGGAAATGTCTTAGGACGCTGCACGCAACGTCCCTACCCCCTCATTGCTCACCGCTCAAAATGTTTCTTTTGTCGAAACAAAAATGAAAACGTAAAACATTTTTGGTGTTTACTGATAATAGCCATAAGAGGTCAAAAACGAACAAAAACGCGTCAAAATGGGCTTCTGAAAGTGCCCAACTGGAAAAAAATAATTTTCCAACTGAGAAAAAATATTTTTCCAACAGGGAAATAAAATTTTCCCAACTGGCCGTTTCCGACTTTCCAACTGGTGTTACGTCAAATTGTTGCTTTGTAAAGTTTTTTTGTGTTGATGATTCTATGGGGAAAGGATACGAATAACCATGCATGAAGACCATTCGAAATGTCGCAGAAACTTTGCGTTGAATTCCTTACCGCCAATGAAAGCAAATGTGTGTATAACAATATGCCGAACAAAACGAGCACAAACCACCGAACGGTTAAACGCCAACATACCGAATGATTATTCCACAACTTACCGAATAAAAACACCACAAACCACCGAATAAAAACACCACAACTTACCGAATAAAAACAGCACAAACCACCGAATAAAAACACCACAACTTACCGAATAAAAACAGCACAAATCACCGAATTTCCGCCAATTTGTTTGGTTATTTGAAATACAAACGAATGATTTGACTATTGATGATATCACATATTTAACCTGTCGTGGAGGATGGCCATGGGCTACATTAATTTCTAAAGAAGTTAAACTTGGAGGTAAGGACCTCATAGATGAAGGTGCTGCAAACATGCTAAAACTCTCACAAAGGATTGATACAGATAAAATGCCATCCCCATCCTTTATGGCTGTAATCATAGGAGTAGGAAACTATGCATACCAAAGAGAAGATGGTGTATATGTTATTCCTATCGGATGTCTTAAAGATTAAAACAATCAAGAGCCTATCTGTCCAATGGTGCAAGATTGGCTCTTTTTACAAATCTACTTTAAAAATTCATGCAGTGTTTCAAAGAAAACATTTCACCAGACAGCCGTTCATTTCCTTTTCAGAAGGGGGCTTGTAGTTCAAAAAAAAGAAATCTCAACCGCATGAATACCGCGATTGAGACCTATCATTGTGACCTTTTGTGTTTTATCGGACAGCTATATTAAATTTATAATGTAAGGATAGTTATGGGGGATTAGTCTTCAATCATTCGTTTCTTCAAATCCATTCGCTGATGTAGGATTCTAATGATAAGAATTTCGTCATCATGCAGTATCTGATAAAAGATAATGTGCTTATTGGCCCTGTAACCACGCAGTCCTTCAGTTATCTCATCATATTTGAATCCGTACAGCCAAGGATTTTCTACAATCTTTTGACAAGACTCTATAAGCATGTTGTAATACATGTCTGCCTGTCGTTCAGACCACGTTTCAAAGGTATAATTCCAAATATTCGAAAGGTCTTCTACCGCTTTATTGGTAAAATGATATTTAGCCATTTGAGCGTTTTTCCTTTAATGACTTCAAATGTTCCTGAGAATTGAATTCTATAGCGAGGCCACTATTCATACCATCTGCAATTGCCATTCTTAGTTCTTGAAGTTGACTCTCGTTTTCCTCCAAGAGGCGCAATCCCGCACGAATAACCTCACTGGCATTATTATAACGCCCTTGTTCTACTTTCGTTCTAACGAAATTCTCGAAATAAGTTCCGAGAGCAACCGATGTTGTTTTCATATCTCTTTAATTTTTCACAAAGTTACCAATATTTGATAACATGGCGAAATTTCTGCCATAAATATTGTGGAAATGATAAGAGGTTTTCACTAGACAGCCATAGTTTTGTATCAGAACTTACCGCCAGAGAAAAGGTGACGGACTCGCTCCACGGCAATGCACAGGACAAAAATCAGGGCGCTCCATGCCAGACAAAGCAGGGGCATAAGGGTGAGCGGAAAAGACGTGACAGACTGTCCGATGGCGTGCCACATCCAGTTCTGGAAATGCGGGTGCGAATGGATGAGATAGACCGCAAGGACATAGGGCGAAACGGCGGGAAGCAGTCGGGAGATAGACACAGGACAACCGGCTCGCGCAATCATGAAGAAAAGGCAGATGGAGAACGGAAGCACCAACGAGGTGTATCCCATTGCATAGATGAGAAACGGCTCGTGCGCGTCCATGAGGTTCTTGACTATGGATACGGCCATCATGGCAAGGAAAAGGCACATGGAGAGGATGGCACAACGGGTACGACTGAGACAAGGAAGGGATACGAACCTGCGGATGTATCCACCCACCAGAAAGAGGTAGATGAAGAGCACAAGTTGTTGGGAATCTACGAACATCTCACCGAAGGGGTACTGAAAACACAGCACAAAACCTACGGCAAGCAGGATGCCATAAGTGCGGCGGTCAATACCCGAAACCATGCGCGAAAGGAAGGGCGCAACGGCCATTAGGGCGATGTAGGTGGTGATGAACCAATAGCGGTTGGTGGCAACGGGGAAGAAGAATCTTACTGCCTGTTGCAAGGAGAAGACCTCAAGTCCGGCAGCGACCATGAGCAGATACACGACAAGGCCGTAAAAGACGGTCTGCATCCACACACGGAAGATGCCTTTCAGGCGGAAATCGGTGGTGTAAGTTAGAAAATAGCCTGTGATGAGGACAAAGCAGTTTACGCTGACCAGGGAGAGCAGTTTTGTTCCTTCCAGTACGCCCCAAAGGGCAGCATCCAGAAAACCGTCGACAGGAACAGTAAAAGCAGAGCCATTGAGGCCGTAAATGTCCAGCCCATAAGTGAAGAAATGGTTCACCACAATACCGAACATACACAGCACACGAAGGAGTTCGAACTGCGGAAGGCGTTGTGCGGCAGGCTGCGATTGGGCGGACATGGTAAATTATGGAAAAAGGAAAAAACTAAGCCTTTTTGTTTATAATGAGCTTTATCTTGACAATGCGCCTCTGGTCCATCTCCACCACTTGGAAAACGAAGTGGCGGTAGGTTATCTTCTCATCGCGCTGGGGGAACTCGCCCTTGATTTCGAGCAACAGTCCGGCAAGCGTATCGGCATCGCCTTCCACATCCTCGAAGAAATCGTCCTCAATCTGCATGATGCGGCAGAAGTCGGTCAAGAGGGTCTTGGCCTCAAAGATGTAGGTGTTTTGGTTGAGGCGGGTGTAGGAACGCTCATCGTCGTCGTATTCGTCGCTGATTTCGCCCACAATCTCTTCGATGATGTCTTCCATGGTTACCAGTCCGCTTGTACCGCCGAACTCGTCCACCACAATGGCCATATGCACCTTGTTGGCCTGGAAATCACGCAAAAGGCTGTCAATCATCTTTGTTTCGGGCACAAAATAGGGCGGACGGATGAGGCTCTGCCATCTGAAGTTGGCTGGCTTGCCCAGATGAGGCAACAGGTCCTTGATGTAAAGCACACCCTTGATGTTGTCCTGCGTTCCTTGATAAACAGGAATGCGGCTGTAGTTGTTCTGCACAATGCAATCAAGCACCTCCGGGAAAGGAGCCTTCATGTCGAGGTCCACAATATCAATACGCGGAGTCATGATTTCACGCGCCATCTCTCCACCAAAGCGGATGATGCCTTGCAGCATGCTGCTCTCCTGCGCAATGTCCTTCTTGTCGGTCAGTTCCATAGCTTTCTCCAGGTCGTCCACGGTGAGGCTCTGTGCCTCATGTGCACGGATGCGCTCCACCACCACCTGAAAACGGATGAGAAGGGAGCTGAGCGGATACCACAACTTGTCCAGTACCGCCAGCACAGGAGCAGCGAAACGGCAGAAGGAAAGCGTGTGGCTGGCGCTATAAATCTTGGGCATAATCTCACCGAAGAGCAACAAAAGGAAGGTGAGCAGAACGGTCATGAAAAGAAATTCCACCCATGCAGCCGCACCAAAATCTATCCATTCGAGGATAAAATAATTGAGCAGCATGATGATGGCCACATTGACCAGATTGTTACTGATGAGGATGGTGGCAAGCAAGCGCTCGCTCTTATCCAGCAGTTTCTTAATCTTGACATCGGAAGAATGCTTCTCATCGTCAATCTCGTTCATGTCTGCAGGAGAAAGGCTGAAAAAGGCTATTTCGGAAGCCGACACAAAGCCGGAACAAAAAAGAAGCATGATGCCTGTGCCAAAAGCAATCCATGCC
Organism: Bacteroidaceae bacterium; assembly: GCA_017559845.1. Classification (GTDB taxonomy): domain Bacteria; phylum Bacteroidota; class Bacteroidia; order Bacteroidales; family Bacteroidaceae; genus Physcousia. The sequence goes on from JAFYQQ010000012.1 coordinate 18,185, forward strand.
CCCATCGAAGGCATGGACGTATGGATTTGCGAAAAAGCGTCCGCAAGTTGTGAAAAGTCTATGTCCAAGGTTTTATCGCTTTGATTGTTTTGGTAATTTCTATGAGACCGGAATGCGGAAATCAGAAGGGTGCAATATTGTTGGGTTCTGCCGCAGGAGTGGGTGTCTGAGGCGTTTCCGGTCTTACTGCACGAGGAGTGAGCATCTCCATGGCATCTGCCCAAATTTCAGTGATGTAACGCTTCATTCCATTCTTGTCATCATAAGAACGGGTGTGAATCTTGCCCTCAATATAGAGTTTGTCGCCCTTGTGTACATATTTCTCAACGGTTTCGGCCAGTCCTCTCCACAGGGTTATGTTGTGCCATTCGGTGCGGTCGGGCACTTCCGTTCCGTTCTGCAACTTGTATCCACGTTCTGTGGTGGCGAGGACAAGACTTGCCACACATACGCCAGCATCAACATAACGGATGTCCGGTTCGCGGCCCACATTTCCTATAAGCATTACTTTATTCATTGTTCTGAGTGTGTATTATGTTGGTTTGCAAATTGTAAGTTGGGCACAAAGTTACCCAAATATGAGTACATGGCAAAATTATAGAGCCATAATTTTTTCAATAAGCAAAAGTACAAGGCGGGGCATGGCATAATCCTGCAACCTCTTCCTTTCCACCCAAACACCGGGCAAGGACGGAAGAGAACCGCCGACACGCATCAAATAGGCATCAGCATAAAGCAACTGATGAGTGAGCTGATGGGTTAATCCGCACACGCTTTTCATCGGTTGCAATTCTGGCATTAAGGTTGTCGCCTCTGCGGCTGTGAGCGGTGCATCCGACTCATGACAGAAGGGTTCGTATAACCCCTGCCAGATGTCGCCTTCGCCACGTCTTTGCAGGTAAATTCTGTCCTTTGCATCCGTCAGTAACAGGTAGGTAAGATATCGGTTTCTCACCTTGGTTTTTCGGGCTTTGACGGGTAGTAATGTCACATTTCCGCAGGCAAATGCCACACAAGTTTCCGTAAGGGGACAGACTGCACATTGGGGCGATTTGGGTGTACAAACCATGGCACCAAAATCCATAATGGACTGGTTGTAGAGGGCAGGTTGCACCGTGTCTAACATCTCGTCGGCCATGCTGCGGAAAGTGCGCTTGCCAAGCGGTGTGTCAATAGGGGTATCAATGCCGAAATAGCGCGACAGCACACGAAAAACATTTCCATCGAGTACTGCACAGGGCAATCCGAAGCAAATGCTGCAAATGGCGGCTGCTGTGTACTCGCCCACGCCACTTAGCTTTATCACCTCCTCAAAGGTTTTTGGAAATCCGCCCATTGCGACAATCTGCCTTGCGGCCTTGTGCAGGTTGCGTGCCCTGCTATAATAACCAAGACCCTGCCACATGAGCAGCACTTCTTCCTCATTTGCCGCTGCAAGTTCTTCTACGGTGGGAAAACGGGAGAGAAATCTGTTGAAATAGTCCATACCCTGTGCCACTCGGGTCTGCTGGAGAATAATCTCGCTCACCCAAACGGCATAAGGGTCTTGCGTATGACGCCAAGGAAGGTCACGTCCGTTAAGGCGGTACCACTCTTCTATTGAATTGGAAAAAACAGGGTTCATAAACTTGTTTACTGGCATTTATATCCACAAAGTTACCAATAAAAAGGGGAACAAATTGAGGGCAAGCCCACAAAAAAGCAAAAAAATGTAAATTTGTCTTCGCCATTAACAAAATTTGTTGTAATTTTGCAGTTCAGAAATTGGAAACAATAGTATTAACAATAATAATTTTTTAGATTATGCCAAACGGAAAGAAGCACAAGCGCCACAAGATGGCTACTCACAAGCGTAAAAAGAGACTGAGAAAGAACAGACATAAGAGCAAGTAAGTCTCTATCTCGAACAAAAGCCACTCGGTGACTTCAAGAACAAGTCACCGAGTTTCTTTTATCAGACTGAACAGGAAATGACAAGCGAAGTATTTGTAGATGTACAGCCGCAGAAAATCTCCATCGTCCTTACCGAGGACAAGAAACTGGTGGAGTTCCAGGAAGAGGGCGTAAGCACTTCCTTTGCGGTAGGAAACGTTTATTTGGCCAAGGTAAAGAAACTGATGCCGGGGCTGAATGCATGTTTCGTAAATGTGGGCTATGAACGCGATGCATTTCTCCACTATGCTGATTTAGGAACTCAATTCAACAGCTACGCCAAGTACCTGCGTCAGGTGCTTAGCGACAAGAAAAACCTGTTTCCGCATGACAAAGCCACCATACAGCCAGAATTGGAAAAGAGCGGCAGCGTGCAGAACGTATTGAAGCAGGGACAGGAAGTCCTTGTACAAGTTGTAAAGGAGCCCATCAGCACCAAGGGTCCCCGTCTCACTTGCGAACTCTCGTTCCCGGGACGTTATCTGGTGCTGACACCCTTCGGCGACAAAGTTTCCGTATCCACAAAAATCAAGTCAAGCGCAGAACGTGCCCGCCTGAAACAAACCATCCAAAGCATAAAGCCGCAGAATTGTGGCGTAATAGTGCGCACGGTGGCAGAGGGTAAACGCGTGGCCGAACTGGATACGGAGATGAAAGTATTGACGAGCCGTTGGGAAGAAGCGCTCAAGAAAGCCATGCGTGCCAAGGAAATGCCTGCCTTGGTACACGAAGAAACAAGCCGTACCGTGGGATTGTTACGCGACCTTTTCAACCCCAATTTTGAAAACATCTACGTGAACAACCCCGACGTGTATCAGGAAATCCGTGACTACGTTTCGCTCATCGCCCCCGAACGCGTGGAAGTTGTCAAGCTATACCGCGGCCAACTGCCCATCTTTGATAACTTTGACATCACAAGGCAAATAAAGAGCGGATTTGGACGCACGGTAAGCTACAAGCACGGCGCCTACCTCATTATAGAACACACCGAGGCATTGCACGTCATAGACGTTAACTCGGGCAACCGCACCAAAAACAAAGACTCGCAGGAGGCGAACGCTATGGAAGTGAACCTCGGGGCTGCTACGGAAATAGCCAGACAGCTGCGACTGCGAGACATGGGCGGTATCGTTGTAATAGACTTCATCGACATGAAACTGGCCGAAGACAGGCAAAAGCTCTATGAGCACATGTGCGAACTGATGAAGAACGACCGTGCCAAGCACAACATTCTGCCGCTAAGCAAATTCGGACTGATGCAGATTACCCGCCAGCGTGTGCGTCCGGTAATGGACATCAAAGTGGAGGAAACATGCCCCACTTGCCACGGAGAAGGAAAGGTAAAGAGCAGTTTCCTTTTTGACAAAGTGCTTGAAGGAAAAATCAATTTCCTCGTGAACACTTTGGGCATCAAACGCTTCACACTGCACGTCCACCCCTATGTAGCGGCCTACATCAATCAAGGCATCATCAGCCGCAAGAACAAATGGCAACTGCGGTTCGGATTGGGATTCAATGTAATTCCCAACCAAAAACTCGCCTTTCTTGAATACCAGTTTTTCGACAGGAAAGGAAAAGAAATCAATATGCAGGAAGAAATTGAGATCCGATAAATCCTTTTATCAAAAGAATGCATCGAAACATCATCAAGTAGGAAGAGAACAGGAAGTGGTTTTCTTCCTATTTTCGTTTTTACATGCCCTAAAACATTTATAAATGGGCATTCAAATGTTGTACGGAAAAGTATCAGGAAAAATTACTGATCTGGATTTTCTACAAATCCTTGATGGCGAGCTGGCAAAGAATTCATTATTACGCTATAACTCTTTTCCATTGTCAGCTTTACGTTCTCCAATCCTTTTTCTGCAGGTGCAATGGGGTCATGGATAATCAGGCGTAAGGCATGCCATGTAAGAAAGCCGAAACCTTTTTGTCTGGGAAGCACGTCAAAGGACCCGTCTATGGTCACCGGTACAACGGAAAGTCCCAACTCGTTTGCCAACTGGAACGCGCCCCTTCTGAAATGGGCCATGTGCCCTGTAAAGCTGCGAGAACCTTCGGGAAAAACAACCAGACTTGTGCCGTTGCGTAGAATCTGACGCGCCTGGTCATAGGTTTGCTGAATGGCTTTGGGGCCACTCTTGTCAACAAAAATATGCTTTGCGCTCTCACACGCCTTGCCGAAAAGCGGCATACGCCTAATTGACTTTTTCATCATCCATTTAAAATTTCGGCCGATAAAACCGTATATCAAGAATATATCATAGGCGCCTTGATGATTGGCCACAAATACATAGGAAGAAGAATGGTCAAGTTTGGATTTGCCCTCTACTTTTACCGGCAGCAAAAAGAACCAACACATCAGTTTGCTCCAAACCATGGGCGGATAATATCCCCAAAAATGGGCACTGCCAATGGTGCTTCCAATCGTGGTGACCAAAGCAGTCAGCACACTTACCACCAACATTATGGGGAAAGCCACAAATAATTGGAAAAGCCGGTAGAGAAGATTCATAACTTATAAGGTTAGGGTTTCGATGGTTACTGTCAGAAGGACTATTGCTGTTCTTCTTCGCGCAGCTTCTCCATATTTTCGGTAGCAATCTTCACATACTCTTTGACATAGTCATTTTCAAGAAAATACGGTGTACCCATGCCCAATACAGTCTCAATCTGAGGGTTCAGTATGGGATAAGGGAAATTGCTTGTAAGAAGCATAAAGACGCCCGCACCAAGCACATTGTCATAATTCTTGGTGATGAAGGAGGTTATCAAACGGTCGCTCTCTGCATTGATAAGTTCTGCTTCTTTATTCAGAATTACAAGGATGGAATCGTGATCCATACCGTCCATAATCATACGGCTTTCCTTGCGGGAGAGTTCTTCCATTTTGGCCTCAAGTTCTGCTTTTTCATGAATGAAGACATGAAGCGAATCGTTAAGCGGAGTGCCTGTGGGGAACTGGCGGTCATCGTTCAATTTGATACCTACATTGCCTTCTTCCAGCACCACGGGTACAAGACACATCTCGCCCATAAAGAGGCATGCCATGGTCACGGAATCCACTTTAGCATTCAGTGTAAACCCACCATGTGCCACAACTGTAGAATCTATCGTCTGCATTTTGCCGTCTTCGAAAACCTTCAAATACAATGTTTTGCCATCAAGTTCGGCTACGGTGGATGTTCCTGTTATCTGCAAGCTGTCTTTACAAGAAGACAACATCACGGCTATGGGTAAAAGAAAAGATAGTAATCGTTTCATCTGTATTTGATTATATATTAAATAAGGTGTATTCTGTTTTTCGATAATTCTCACTTGTGTTTGGAAAGTTCAGCAGGAATGCGCCATGCGGTGTACAGTTGAATAACAGTTGCAATGGCAAGGCAAACAAGCCATTCGTTACGTTGGAACATGCCATAACGGAATGTCTGCATGCTCATACACAACACGGAAGCCAAAAGCACCACACAACTGATGAGTTGCTGCCTGCGCAGACGTTTGAGTACAAAATCTGTACCCAGATATTCTTGGCGCAACTGCATTAGGGCATAGAGTGCACATCCTATACCATATATTATCAGGCATGCCATATCATTGTGCAGGCGCACCAAAAGCCCAACTATCATCAGAACGGCTCCAATGCGGAAAAGGGCATTTTCCAAAAAATTGAGTTGTTTCATTGTACTGCGTCAGTTACATTCAACGTATCAGCGGGCATCTCCTCCAATAGTTCATCGCCAACGACAACGAAAACATCCTCATCGGCCCGCTTCATGAAATATTTTTCACGCGCCACACGTTCCAATTCGGAAGCCTTGTCCAGTGCCTCGTAACGTCTGGTATCTTCTTCGTACTGTGCACGAAGTTCGGCTATCTCGTTCTTTACCTGTTCAATCTGCTGCTTGCGCTTATAGTTTTCCATCCAGCTGTTGTCGTCAAGCACGCCATTGATGAGAACGATGAAAAAGAGAACCACAACGTATTTCAGTTTGCGGATAATCCCCCATAAAGTGTATAGTTTACTCATGCTCGTTGCAAATTTTCCACAAAGATAGACAAAAAGTATGGCTCAAAGACAAAGGTTTCAGATTTTTTTAGGTATTTTTGCATAAAATAGACATTTCACGTATGGAAGATTTTATCGTATCTGCCCGAAAATACCGTCCAATGACATTCGATTCAGTGGTGGGACAACATGCCCTCACCACAACTTTGAAAAATGCCATTGCAAACGGAAAACTTGCTCATGCCTACCTGTTCTGCGGACCCAGAGGCGTGGGAAAGACCACCTGCGCACGTATTTTTGCCAAGGCCATAAACTGCCTCAACCCCAACAGTGAGGGTGACGCCTGCGGAGAATGCGAAAGTTGTTTGGCTTTCAACCAAGGACGCTCACTCAACATACACGAGCTTGATGCCGCAAGCAACAACTCTGTGGAAGACATTCGCGAGCTTATCACACAGGTGCAGATTCCGCCACAAACCGGACGATACAAGGTTTTCATCATTGATGAGGTACACATGCTTTCGGCTTCGGCTTTCAATGCGTTTTTGAAAACGCTTGAAGAACCGCCATCCTATGTCATCTTCATCCTTGCCACTACGGAGAAGCACAAAATTCTTCCAACCATTCTTAGCCGTTGCCAGGTGTACGACTTCGTAAGAATAACCTCAGAAGACACCATCAGCCACCTGCGTGCCGTGGCTCAAAAAGAAGGATACAATGCCGAGGATGAAGCTCTGAACCTCATTGCGCAAAAAGCCGACGGCGGAATGCGTGACGCACTCAGCATCTTCGACCAAATGGCCAGCTTTACAGGAGGCAATCTAACATACGAGGCAGTATGTCAAAATCTCAATGTACTGAGCACAGAGCACTATTTCAAGATGACGGAACAGATTCTCAACCGCGATGTGAAGCAATGCCTGCTCTCTTTTGACGCCATTCTCCAAAAGGGATTTGACGGCGGAATCTTCATTGGAGGACTGGCCAGCCACATGCGCGATCTGCTTGTGAGCCGCGATGCACAAACACTCCGTCTGCTTGAAAAAGGAAAACAATGGCAAGAGCGTTATGCCGAACAGGCACAAAAATGCCGCCCGACATTCCTCTACCGTGCCATTAAGCTCTGCAACGATTGTGAAACCTCCTACCGCACAAGCCGCAATAAGCGCCTCTGTGTTGAAATCTGCCTGATACAACTTGTACAGGCAATAGACGAAACTGACTGCACATCGGGGGGGCGCAGCCCTGAAAGAAAGCTAAAACCCGTATTTGAAGCCACCGAGCAGACGGCTTCATCTGCAGTTGCAGAGCCCACACCCGAACTGAGAGCACCCGCGCCACAGACGCCGCCTTCCGTTGTAGCTCCACCCCAACCACAGCCCCGCACCATGCAACAATCGGCTCCAAAGCCAAGGGTGATGAATGGCTTTGGTCCAAGTCTCCGTATCCAGAAAAATGAACAGACTCAAAACGGCGGAACACAAAAACAAGAAAGCGCACAACAAGCCGAACACACTCCATTGGATACAGAAAAGTTCCGCATTGCATGGTACGAGTTCATACAATCATTGCCAAGAGAGAGCCAGGCAATGGCACAACGTATGCGCGACATGCGCCCCGAAGTGACTGATGCGGACACAGTGCGGATTGAAGTGAACAATGTACAAGTGGCACAATACATGCACAACACCATCATCCCTCCCCTTCTTTCCATAGTGCGTAAAACGCTAAAGAACGACTTTATAAATATCAAGATTGACATTCAGGAGGTACAACAAGCTGCCCGCAAGTACAGCAAGGCGGAACTTTTCACCCGCATGACACAAACTAATCCTGCATTAAATCTGATGAAGGATGTGCTTGAGTTGAGCATAGAATAATGACCATCAGCCCTTGAAGGGGTCAGTAACCAAAAAGATACGTTTTTGAGGTGTAGTAGGTCAAAACGCCAAAAAAAATTGCACTCATTGACCAATTGGTATATCCAAGAAAAAAAACCGGACCCACCTAATAAAGTGAGTCCGGTTCGTCATTGTATTAAGATTAATGAAAGGGGTTACATCCTTATGGTTTAGAACTTCAAATCTACGCTTACACCGAGAGCGTCGTTCTTGCGGGTGTATGTGTCAACAATACCTCCGGCACGAGACATCTGTACGTCGGTATAGAAGGTGTGCATGTAACCGGCGTTCAGGTTTACCATCTTGCTCAGGCGGAAAGTGGCACCTAACGCCAAGGTGTTGCTGCTGGGCGAGAAGTTAGTGTCAGCCAAGCCTTCTCCCTGGTTGATTCTGGTGGTTTGTCCACCGGCGCTAAGAGTCAGCCAGTTGTTTACGTCCCATTCTGCACCGTAAGTAATCTCCCAAGAGTTCTTCTCAACGTTTGTGGCGCTTCCCTTAGCCTTTTTTTCCCACCAATAGTGGAAACCTCCCATCAAGCGAAGGTTATCCAACAGCGAGTACTGTGCACCAACGGTGAGTAGAGCGGGAATGTCGCTGCGAACCTTGGCACCATTCTTGTAGGCATCGAAGGCAGCGTCCACGTTTGCACTATTCTTTGAGTCGTTCTCCATGTTAATCTTGGTCTTGAACTCATACTTGGCAGCAAGGTTCAACTTACCGAGGTTCCAGTCCACACCAAGGATGGGGGTGATGCCGAATCCGCTCTGAGAGCAGTCAAGAACGAGGTCTTCGCTGGTCATGAGGGCAACGGTTCCTGCCTGAGTTGCCATGTCAGCATACTTCTTTGCATTTGCGAAGTCACCGGCGGCAGCGTACTGTTGTGCTGCGGCTGCAGCCTGTGCAGAGCTCTGTGCAAATCCAGCAGAATAATTTTTGGCGTCAATGCCATTCACCTTGAAACCTGTGATGCTGCCTTCGTATCCGCCACGGGCAATTACACCGCGAACGCCACCGAAGACAGATACATTATCAGTTACTTTATAAGTTGTACCCACCTGTACGCCATAGAAATAAGATCTACCGGTAAGGTTCTGGTTCAAGCTGTAGCTGTACAGAGGACTGCCTGTGGGGTTGGTAGCGGAGTTGATACCAGAAGCCAACTGACCGCCAAGCAACTGCTCGAACATGGGCAGACCATTGTCGAACTCGCAGGCACCGCCACCGCCGCCTACTGCGAACTGTGCATTAACGCTCCACTTTTCATTGAATACGTATGCAGCCTGGAAAGAGGGAATTACGGGTGCATTTGTAACGCCTTCGAAAAAACGCTCAGTGCTGGGATTAGCAGTATTGAACTGATAGAAGGGAGCGGTTGAATTAATTTGACGCTTCTGGAAAGCAGCCTGCCAGCTGAGTGAAATGTGGAAACCCTTATCAAGGAAAGCCACACCGGCGGGGTTGCTGTAATAGTCGGCAATACCGATGGCAGCATCACGCGCAGGGTTGCGCAGGAATACTGCATTCTGATTGGTGTTGGTAAGCAAGCCACCGGCCATTGCCGCACTTGCCGATGCAGCCATAATAGCTGCTACACAAAGTTTTTTCTTCATTGCTTTGATAATATAATAAAATTGATATTTGCTTTTTGCGCTGCAAAGGTAACACTTATATTTAAATTGTGCAAATATTTCTTAATTTTTGCACATATTTTCCAATATTGTGCAAAAAAATATATTCCATACATTATAATATTTATAGGGAACACGGTGTAGATTTTCATAAAAGAGTGATAAAACATACAATTATTTTAAACAATTGAGCTAAAAATTCAGGTTAAAAATGTCTCATATTAACATGCGCATAAAAATTGCACCCATCATTCAATGGGTTTGGCATGCAATTTGTAATAGAAGATACAAAGAATCAGAAATTATTCACGACGATATGACAAACAAGTTTTCACCGGACATGACAAACGTGCTCAGCTACAGCAAAGAGGAAGCCGAGCGACTGCACAATGACAAGGTGACACCCATACACCTTCTTCTGGGCATTTTGCGCCATGAAGGTAACCAAGCCCGGAAACTGCTGTGCCAACTTGCCGTAAATCTTGAAGAAATCAAGAAGATGCTTGAGCAGATGGCAAGAAAGCACCAGGTTCTAAACATGCCACAAACAGATGAGATCAACCTTGACACCCATGCTACAAGGGTATTACGCCTTTGCGTACTTGAGGCGCGTCTCATGAGGTCAGAAATGATTGACACTCAACACATATTGCTGGCGATATTGAAAGCAAGCGATAACGAGGCAAGCGAGATACTGGAACTGCAAAACATAAGCTACAGCGATGTGGCTAGCATTGCCCATCCGCAAAGCATACAGCACAATATGAGCGAGGAAGAGGACGATGAGGAAGAGGACGACATGACACCTACCGCCAGTCGTAACAACAATAACGCTTCCTCACGCACACAAACCGCAAAGCCCGTTCAAGGAAAAACTCCCGTACTGGACAACTTTACCACCGATCTGACAAAAGCGGCAGAAGAAGGGCTTCTTGACCCCGTTATCGGGAGGGAAAAAGAAATAGAACGCGTGGCACAAATTTTGAGCCGCCGAAAAAAGAACAATCCAATCCTAATCGGACAGCCTGGCGTGGGCAAGAGTGCCATTGTGGAAGGTTTGGCCATCAGAATCGCACAGCATAGAGTGAGCCGACAGCTATGGGACAAGCGCGTGCTAGTACTTGACCTTTCAAGCGTTGTGGCTGGCACAAAATACCGCGGACAATTTGAAGAGCGCATCCGCAACATTGTACAAGAACTCCAAAAGAACCCAGACACCATCATCTTCATTGATGAGATTCACACAATGGTGGGAGCAGGAAACGCAAGCGGAAGTATGGATGCTGCCAATATGCTTAAACCAGCTTTGGCAAGGGGAGAAATTCAATGCATCGGCGCCACCACCACTGATGAGTACCGCAAGACCATTGAAAAAGACGGTGCCTTGGAACGCAGATTCCAGAAGATACAAGTTCAGCCCACCACACAGGAAGAAACGCTACAAATTCTCCAGCAGTTGAAGAGTCGCTATGAGGAGCATCATCGAGTTATATATACACCAGAGGCCATTGAAGCATGTGTCAAGCTGACAGAGCGTTACGTAACTGACCGTTGCTTCCCCGACAAGGCTATAGATGCCATGGACGAGGCTGGAAGCAAGGTTCACATACAGGACCTTCCCGTAAGCAAAAGCATCCTTGAACTGGAAGAAACGATTGCCAAGTTGCAGGAATTGAAAAACGAAGCCGTTAAACAGCAGAACTTCGAATTGGCAGCCGAATTCAGAGATCAGGCGGCACAAACCGAAAAACAATTGAAGCAGGCCCAGAAGGAATGGGAAGATTCATTGAGCGAAGAACATATTCGTGTAACCGAAGCACATATTGCAGAGGTGGTAAGCATGATGACAGGAATTCCCGTAAAGCGCATCGGTGCAGAAGAGAGCCAGAAGCTGCGTTCTCTGGGCGATGTACTGAAGGAAAAAGTTGTAGGACAAGACAACGCCATCGCCACTCTTGTCCGTGCCATACAACGTAGCCGCATCGGATTGAAAGACCCCAACAAGCCCATTGCCACCTTCATGTTCGTAGGTCCCACAGGTGTGGGAAAGACCTACCTCACCAAGATTCTCGCTGAAGAACTCTTTGGTAGCGCTGACAGCATCATTCGCATAGACATGAGCGAATACATGGAGAAGCATACCGTAAGCCGAATGGTGGGCGCTCCTCCGGGATATGTAGGATACGAAGAAGGCGGACAACTTACCGAGAGAGTAAGACGCAAGCCCTACTCCATCGTATTGCTTGATGAGATTGAAAAGGCGCATGCAGACGTGTTCAATGTACTTCTACAGGTGATGGACGAAGGCCGTCTGACCGACGGAAACGGAAGCACCATTGACTTCAAGAACACCATCATCATCATGACCAGCAACTGCGGTACGCGCCAAATCAAGGAGTTCGGAAACGGAATCGGATTCCAAGGAGCGGAAGACATCAGCCGCAACCGAAAGATGAGTCAGGACATTGTGCGCAAGGCATTACAAAAGCAATTCGCACCCGAATTCCTTAACCGCCTGGACAACATCATCCACTTTGACCAACTTGACCAAGACGCCGTAAGAAAGATTGTAGATATTGAGCTGACGCCACTGATAAAGCGCATTGCCGACATTGGATATCACCTGGAAGTCCAGCCAGAAGCACGTGACATACTTGGCAAGAAGGGCTATGACATACAATACGGTGCACGTCCCATCAAACGCGCCATACAGGATTTGTTGGAAGATGTGCTGTGCGAGGTGCTCATCAACACCGAAGTTGCAGCCGGAGCCAAACTTATGGCTGTGGCTGAAGGAGAAAAGATTGAAATAAAAGTAACGAATGAATAGAAAAACCAAATAAAAGACAACCAACGATGAAACAAGGAAACATTGGGGTTACAACAGAGAATATTTTCCCCGTCATCAAAAAGTTTCTCTACAGCGACCACGAAATCTTCATCCGTGAGATTGTAAGCAACGCGGTGGATGCCACCCAAAAGTTGAAGACCCTGGCTGGAAAAGGCGATTTCAAGGGCGAGCTGGGCGAGTTGAAAGTAACCATTAGTGTGGACAAGGAAGCAAAGACCATTACCGTGAGCGACCGCGGTATCGGTATGACAGCCGACGAGATAGAAAAGTACATCAACCAGATTGCCTTCAGTGGCGCAAACGACTTCCTCGACAAGTACAAGGACGATGCCAACGCCATCATCGGACACTTCGGCCTTGGCTTCTACAGCAGCTATATGGTAAGCAAGCAAGTGGACATCATCACCAAGAGCTATCAGGAAGACGCTCCGGCCGTAAAGTGGAGCTGCGACGGAAGCCCCGTCTTCACCATGGAAGAAGTGGAGAAGGCTGACCGCGGTACAGACATCATCATGCACATTGACGATGATTGCCTGGAGTTCCTTGAAAGCGGCAAGATTGAAGGCCTGCTGCGCAAGTATTGCCACTTCCTGCCCATTCCCGTAGCCTGCGGCAAAAAGACCGAATGGAAAGACGGAAAGCAGGTGGAGACCGAAGAGGACAACATCATCAACAGCGTAGAACCCCTTTGGACAAAGAAACCCAGCGAACTGAAGGATGAGGATTACAAGGACTTCTACCGCCACCTCTTCCCCATGGCAGACGAACCTCTGTTTTGGATCCACTTGAACGTAGATTACCCCTTCAACCTGACCGGTGTGCTCTACTTCCCCAAGATCAAGAACAACATTGAGATGCAGCGCAACAAGATTCAGCTCTATTGCAATCAGGTATTCGTTACCGATGCCGTAGAGGGAATCGTGCCCGAATTCCTCACTCTCCTGCACGGTGTAATCGACAGCCCCGACATTCCGCTGAACGTGAGCCGAAGCTATCTGCAGAGCGATGCAAACGTCAAGAAAATCAGCTCATACATTACCAAGAAGGTAAGCGACAAGTTGGCAAGCATCTTCAAGAATGAGCGTGCCGACTTTGAAATGAAGTGGGACGACATCAAGATTTTCATCCATTACGGCCTGCTTTCCGAACAGGATTATTATGACAAGGCCAAGAACTACTTCCTCTTCAAGGATACCGATGGAAAGTACTTCACATTGGAAGAATACAACACATTGGTAAAGGAGAACCAAACCAACAAGGACGGACAAGTGGTCTACCTCTACGCCAACGACCCCGAAGCGCAATACACTTACATACAGGCGGCAAAGGACAAAGGCTACAACGTATTGCTGATGGACGGCCAATTGGACACCCCATTGGTGGGAATGCTTGAGCAGAAGCTCGAAAAGACCACTATCACACGCGTTGATTCGGACACCGTTGACCGTCTCATCCGCAAGGAAGACGAGCAGAAAGAGAAGTTGGACGAGGAACGCAGCAGCAAGCTCAGCGCCATCTTCAACAGCCAGATGCCCCGCACGGACAAGACTGATTTCCATGTGGAGGCACAACCCATGGGCGAAGAGCAGCTTCCTGTCATGATTACACAAAGCGAATACATGCGCCGCATGAAGGAAATGTCACGTCTGCAGCCAGGAATGAGTTTCTACGGCGAAATGCCCGACATGTACACCCTTGTGCTCAACACCGACTCACCGCTTATCAAGCAGGTGCTCACCCATAGCGAAGAACAGACAGCCGAAGCCCTGAAGCCCATTGAGGCTGAATTGCGCGGGCTGAACGCACGTCAGGCTGTACTCAGACAAGAACAGGACAAGAAGAAGCCCGAGGAAATCACTCAGGAAGAGAAGGACGACCTGAAGAAATGCTCTGATGACATCCAGGAACAAAACCGCAAGAAAGACGATGTGCTTGCACAATACGCAAAATCCAACGACCGCGTTCATCAGCTCATTGACCTTGCGTTGTTGCAAAACGGCATGCTCAAGGGCGAATCCCTCACCCGCTTTGTGAAGCGCAGTATCGATTTGATAAAGTAATTTTCCCTTCCCCTTTTAATAATAAGATTATCGCCCGGAAGCATCTTGCGTTTCCGGGCGATTTCTGTTTTATTGCAGCATTGCTTATCAGATACCTTTCAGCCTTAGCTTGTAAGTGATGGGTTGCTGAGGAATGGTGTACTTTTCCATGGGGCCGGGGCCACAGCTCGCATTGCCAAGTCCGCGCTGTGCGGCATCGAGGTGAAGCCAGAGGTAAGGACGTGCCTTCAGTTCCCACTCATGACTGCAATCCATCAAGTCCTTGTCCGTATAACGGTTTGCACTGAAGAAGAACAGTTTGTCCGAGGAGACAGACATGCCCTTGCCCTTTGCGTTGGTAAGCGCCACTTCATATACGGCACGATCGCCTCCACTTTGAGGCTTCACATAATGTTCGCGCAAGCCATCAGCCGTGGTGCTATAGCGTCCAATCAGCACACCGGCACTGCGGTCAAACGCATTTTCCCAAGGCCCCTTTCCATAATAAGAGACGCGGCTGAAACTGCTATCCACGGCACATACCACGCCCGCGCGACGAAGATTGGGCGTGTGGGGAATGATGGTGGTTTCCATATCGATTGTGCCCTGTGCGTAGATGGTGTAGTCAATCTGCACATCGGCTTTCTTTCCCTTGCGAAGCGTGTGCACACGATAGGTCATGTTGTCCTCGGGCTTCAAGTCGAGCGTGGCGGTGGCCATCCCGGAAGCGCCTTGAGTTATGGCAACACAGGTAACCTCGGCTGCCTTCTCTTCCAATCCGTTGGAAGTGTCGCCAAAGCGGTCATTTTCAATCCAACGATGGTTGTCAAACAAGAAGCCCTCGCCTTGGGCAATCATTTCCGTGCCGTTGAACTGAAGACTGGTGGGACGTCCGGTGGAGAGGTCAAACACCATTGCCACCTTGTTGTTCTTCACGCTCAAGGTCTGTTGGTTTTGTCTTACCTCCAAGGGCGCGTCAGCCGCGGAAACGGCTACGGGGAGCATCTTGGGTTCGGCAATGACGAAATCCGCTTGCGCCACAAGATGATTCTTGCCCGAATAGGTGGTAGCCTGCTTGCGGAATATGAGAGCCAACAGCACCACGTCCGCTTCGCCTTCCAGGGGATTGGACAAAGGAAGCATATACTGACCCCCAGGTTCTATACCTGAGAGTGCCACCTTCTTCTGCTTCTTCACCTTGCCGTTCTTCAACCATTGCAACTGAAGCACCATTCCGTCAAGGGTGATGAAGTTATACCCGTTCTTTAGGGAGAAATAACCCGTGGTCTTGTCATAGTTGAGCTTCACATATTGGTAGGCGCCCATCACCTCGGCCAGCTTTGCTGAATATCCGCGTTCGGGCCTCACCACACCATTGCTGCAGAAGTTGCCCTGATGAGGGCCGGGATAGTCATAACCAGTGTGCAGGCGCTTGACACCCTGTTTAATTTCGTTAGGTTCGTAGATGGCTTGGTCAACCCAATCCCATATACATCCGCCAATGGTGGCGTTGCTCTCTTCCATTGCCTGCATGTACTCGGGCAGGTTTCCGATGGCGTTACCCATGGCATGGGCATACTCGCACAGGAACATGGGCTTGTCAAGGTTGCTTGTGTTGCGCGCCATCCAATCCATACCCGGATACATCTTGCTATAGAAATCCGAGTAGAGCGAGCCGCCGTAGTCCTTGTCCACGCGCGTGCCTTCGTAGTGCACAGGACGTGTGCCGTCCAACTTGTGCGCCACCTCGTAGCAATCCTTGAAGTTAGAGCCCGAACCGCACTCATTACCAAGGCTCCACATCACCACGCTTGAGTGGTTTACATCGCGACGTACAAGACGCTCTATGCGGTCGCAAAACGAGGGAATCCAGCTCTTCATGCGAGAGATTGACTGATTGGCATGGTCTTCAAGGTCAGCCTCATCGCAGACATAAAGCCCGTAATAGTCGAACATGGCATACATGCGCGCATCGTTCGGATAGTGGCTCGTGCGGATGGTATTGATGTTGTTCTGCTTCATCAGCATCACGTCCTTCAGCATGGATTCCACGCTAACCGTGCGTCCGTGCTCGGGGTCGGTGTCGTGGCGGTTCACGCCTTTCAGGATTACGCGCTTGCCGTTCACGTATAGAAGCGAGTTGTGTATGGCCACCTCTCGCATACCCACTTTGGTGGAGAAGGCCATTTCGTCCTGTCCGTCTTCGCCCTGTTGCACCACAGCAAGGGTGTACAGGTTGGGTGTTTCAGCCGTCCAAAGCAAGGGGTTGTCCAGCGAGAGTTCGGCATGGCAAGTCTCCACTGAATCGCCACGCAAGGCCATCTGGCAAGTGGTTTGCGCCACCACCTTGTCCTTGGAGTCGCGGATGTCCAGCTTGAATTGCTTGCTTCCCTTGAAGGCCGAGCGGTTCTCCACCTCCATGGCCACCTTCACCGTTCCCTTTTTGCCGGCGTTGGCAAGGATGGTCTCTATCTGATGATGACGCACGCTCACGCTGGGCACATTGTACAGATACACGCTACGGAAGATACCGCTCATGCGGAACATGTCCTGACACTCAAGATAAGAGCCGTCACACCAGCGGTGAACCTGCACCACCAGCCGGTTGTCGCCTTCCTTCAGATAGTCAGTCAGGTCAAACTCCGCCACGTTGTTGGCACCCTGCGTATAGCCCACATAGCGGTCGTTCACCCATACCTGGGCACAGGAGTAGATGCCGCCGAAGTGGATGATGGTACGCTTGTCAAGCCATTCCTTTTTCACACTAAACGTGCGCGAGTAGGTTCCCACGGGATTGATGGCATAGTTGGCGCCCCCGTCGTTGAATCCGTTGCGTGCCTTGATGTAAGGAGGGGTGTTGCTGTGCGGGTATTCCACGTTGCAATAGATGGGGCGGTCATATCCCTGCATCTCCCAGCATCCCGGCACGCGGATGTTGTCCCAAGCGTCCGCCTGTGCGGCTTCCTGAATGGAATTGATGTCCATCACCTCCACGTCCTTGTGCTTGCCGATGGTGGGCACGGCGGCAAACTTGAACTTCCACTCCCCGTCCAGCGAGGCAACAGACGCGCTCTTGTGCGCCACCCAGGGCTTAGCATAGAAGGCCTTGTCCGCGCGCATCGCCTTTTCCGTGGGGTAAGGGATGTAGGTGGCCACCGCGCGCAGTTTGTGCTGTTCATATATGGTTTCGTCTTCCCAGATGGGACTCTTTATCTTGGGCTTCTCCACCTCCACAATACGAAACCAGCTCTTCTCATCGGTGGCGCTGATGGCCGTCTCGCGCAACATGCCGTCCGCACAGACGTACATTTTCTTCTTGCGGTCAGAGACAATCAGATACACCCCCTTCTGCCCCTCCACGGGACGGATGGAAAGCAGGGCGTTGCCCCAGTTGCCCGGTGTGGCAGGCCATTGCAGCAGATAGTTGATGCTGGGGTTGCCTCCGCCATCGTCCATGTTCGTCTCGTAGAAGGCACCGCCAATGACGTGCTCTCCCGGAGCTATGGTCTTTATTGTCCAATACTGTCCGCGGTTGAGGCTGTCCTTCTTCTCGGCTCTCACCTTCACGTTGTTTCCTCCGTCGTCTCCGTTGCCAAGCGCCATCTGTGCGTCCGTGGCCGGCAAGATGCGATACACGCTATTGTCGTCCGAGCCAAAGAGAGCGCTCTCGCGGATGGTGTACTTCTTTGCCTTGTCTGCCTTCTCGGGCGCATGGGTGGGAATGAGCGTGAACCTTCCGTCGGCCTCGGCTTGCAAAGTCCATTTCTGCAACTCGTCGCTGCCGTTCTCCTCGCCCCACTCCATTCCGTTTGCCCCCATTCTCAGGGCACGGTTCTTGAACGGGTCAACAATACACCAAGAGCCGGACAGATTGCGCATAACGAACATCTGTCCGGGGTACTCCTTCTCCAAAGGAGAAATCTCGTAAAATGCCCCTTTTCGAAATTTTTGGGCATGGACGGCCATGCTTATGGCCATCGCTAAATACAGGAATAAGTGTTTTCGCATAATGATTATTGATGTCTTTTGTTCATTTATCTGTTCAAATGTACACACTTATTTGCAGATGGACAATCTTTTGCAAGCAAATCTTGTAGATTTCGGCCAAAAGCGCTAATTTTGTCAGAGCATTGCACAATAAAAAAATTCGCAGAAATGAAGAAAATCATCAATCCGTGGATAAATCATCCCGAATACAACTGCATCGGTTGCGCCCCCGACAACCCAATCGGACTCCACATGGAATTCTATGAATGTGGCGATGAGGTGGTTTCCAAATGGACACCAACCGTGAACCACCAGGGATGGGTAAACACCCTCCACGGTGGCGTACAAGCCCTCATCATGGACGAGATATGCGCATGGGTGGTGTCGCTCAAGCTCCAGACGGCGGGTGTCACCTCCAAGATGGAAATCAGATACAGACACCACATCGCCACAAATGAGGGCGAGATTACCGCACGCGCCCACATCCGTGAGCAGAAACGCAACATCGTCACCATTGACGCGCAACTCATAGACGCCCACGGAAAGGTATGCACAGAGGCCACCTGCGTCTATTTTACCTTCTCAAAAGAAAAAGCCCAGGAAGAGATGCACTTCATGCCCTTCCGCACAGAAGAGGAATAAGCGATGATTCTCCATTTCAGCGGCACGGGCAACAGCAAGCACCTGGCCACCCTCATCGCGGAGGCCACGGGCGAAAGACTTCTTGACATGGCGGCGCTCATGGACAAGGGCACAAACGTCATCTGCCTGGAAAAAGACGAGATGCTGGGATGGGTCTTCCCCGTCCACTTCTGGGGACTCCCCGCCTTGGTGAGAGACTTCATCGGCTCGCTCTATATCCGCGGCTATTCAGGACAATACACCTTTGCCGCCGCCACCTTCGGCATGCTTTGCGGCAACCCCCACGGCCAGATGCGCTCCCTTCTCCGCCAAAAGGGCATAGCCCTCAATGCCGCCTTCAGCGTGCGCATGGTGGATGTGTGGACACCCATCTTCAATCTTTCGGACACGGCACGCTGCCTGCGCATCACCCAAGACGCCATCCCGCACATGCAACGCATTGCGGCCATGATTGCCGACAGGAATTGCGGCAACTTCGTAAGGCGGCCCCTCCCCGCCCTTGTGGACGGCTTGCACTGGCTGCTATATAAGAACCGCCGCCCCACAGCGTCCTTCCACCTTGCCGACGGATGCATAGGTTGCGGACAATGCGCCAGCAACTGCCCCACCAAAGCCATTACGATGCACGCCGGACGCCCCCAATGGACAAAAGCACAATGCACCCTGTGCCTGCGCTGCCTTCACCACTGCCCCAGGTTTGCCATCCAATACGGCCACTTCACCCACAACCACGGGCAATTCACCAACCCCTTTGTTTGACACACAACAACATTCAAAACATAACAACAAAACATCAACATGAACTTTAAGGAATTATGCCAAGCACGCTTCAGCTGCAGATCCTTTGAACAGCGTGAAATTGAGACAGAAAAGCAAGAGTACATAAAGGAATGCGTTAGGCTTGCGCCCAGCGCCGTAAACCGCCAGCCCTGGCTCTTCTATTGGATTACGGACGAGCCCCGCCTCCAAGCCGTAAAGACCAGTTACCACCGCGATTGGATCAACGACGTGCCCGCCATCATCCTCTGCTGCAAGAACGAGGCCGAGGCATGGACACGCCGATACGACACCCACAACCATGCCGACATAGACATCGCCATCGCCATTGAGCACCTCTGCCTTGCCGCCACCGAACAAGGCCTTGCCACCTGTTGGGTGTGCAACTTCGACATCAACCAGCTCAAGGGTCTGTTCGAGTTCCCCGAAGGCTACGAGCCCGTGGCACTCATCCCCATCGGCTATGCCGCCGCAGAAGACCCCGGAAAGAACCGCAAGGACACCGAAGACATTTGGAAGTGATTTTGAGCGATGAGCGTTTGAGCGACGAGCGATGAGCGATGAGCGATGAGTTGTGAGTAATGAGTTGTGAGTGTTTTTGACAAAAGAACAAAAGTTCAGAAGAAGCTCACTACTCACTTCTCACTACTCATTGCTCAAAGCCCACTACTCAAATACGTCTGGAAGACGTGGATATGAATAGCCGGGGGCTTTTAAACCCTCGGTTTTCTTTTGGCCACATAATAAAGGCGTCTGTAAAGACGCGAAGTTAAATACCGCAGGACTTTCAAGTCCTCGGACACGTTTGACGTTTCCCGTCTTTCAGACGGACTTTTAATGAGATATCTTTCCTCCACGGGTTCAAGAACCCGCGGCTATTCGCCTTCGGCATCCCGTCTTTCAGACGATTTGAGCGATAAGTTGTGAGTGTTTTTGACAAAAGTATTGAATTGGCTTCACTAAAATGAGAGTATAAATAACAAATGACTCCAAATGTCATGCTGAACTTGTTTCAGCATCTCACTGCGAGCCTTTTCTTGTTCTTCTCCGCGAACAGATCCTGAACTAAATTCAGGATGACATTGTGCATGACCGTCATCTCTTTGGGCTGTTAAATTGAAGTTCAGAAGAAACTCATTGCTCATTGCTCACTACTCATTGCTCAAAAACGTCTGGAAGACGTGGATATGAATAGCTAACTGCCAATAGCCAATAGCCAACAGCCAAAAGCTAACTGCCAACAGCCAATCGCCACTCTTCAATAGCCTCATCCATGAGCCGGCGGCCTATTTCCGCAATCTCGCAAGCCTTGGCATAGTCAGAAATCTCCCCATAGCTGTCAAAGGGCATCCGCACAAGGATGTCCGGGCGGTGCAGTTGCAAGGTTAGCTCCGTGATGCGGTGATTCATAAGGCTGAAGGTGCGGTCGAGCAGGTCATAGTAGTTGTCACCCACATCCAGCGACTTGTCCTCGTCAAAGTTCTTGCGGTAAGCCATCACGTCCCTGATGACATCCATGCCACGGCTTCCCGCCTGCTTGAGGCGCCTAACCAGGCTGATGTCCGAATCCCTTGTCAGTTCCTCCAGCACCTCCCTCAGCTCCGTGCGCTTACTCTCCTGAAAAGCCCTGTCTGCCATCTTGGCGCGATGCTCGTCTGCCAAAATGCGCTTCAAACCTGCCACATTGACATCATTCACGTCAAAGGCCACAAGCAGGTCGTTTCCCGTGCGCCTCACCCTGTCCAGCGGCAGGCAGTTGGCCACGGCACCGTCCACAAGCACCGTGTCGCCCCACTGAACAGGCCTGAACAACGACGGGATGGAGATGGAAGCCCTCACGGCCGTAAAGAGCGGGCCGCGGTCAAAGACCACCTCCTCGCCCGTGTACAAGTCTGCCGCCACGGCGCAGAAGGGCACGTCAAGATCCTCAATCCTCACCTCGGGCACAATCTCCCTGATGGCGTCAATGATGCGCTCGCCCTTCACAATGTGGTTCTTGGCTATGGACAAGTCCATGAGCGAGAACACCTTCCATGCGTCCAGCGAGTAGAGCCACTCCTTAAACTCCGGCAACTTGCCCGCCGCAAAGATGCCCCCAATGAGCGAGCCCATTGAAGTGCCCGCCACGGAGGTGATGCGGAAGCCATGCGCCTGCAACGACTCAATGGCGCCAATGTAGGCAAATCCCCTCGGCCCTCCGCTGCTCAGCACCAGCGCCACGTCCTTTCTGCTTTCCTTCTCCATGTCATTTTCTCCTTTCATGGGGTCAAAGGTACGATTAAGCGAGCGAAATACCAAACTTGTTTGAGGATTTCCAAGCGGAAGTACCTTCGGCGACAGCCAAAGTACGATTAAGCGAGCGAAATACCAAACTTGTTTGAGGAATTTATACTGAAAAAGGACACCCCACACGGAAGTGTCCCACATTTTTTTTAACTGAAATCTGAAATCTGAAATCGGTTGCTATATACTTTCTCACGGAAGAGGAGGTTGCGTGCTACTTGCGCCGCAGATAGTTTTCCGTTTTTGCAAAAAGCTGGCATGCAGAGTCGGGCGCCTCTTCCCCGCGCACCACAGGCGCTATGTAGCCACGATGGCGCCAGTTGGCCAGCATCTGCTTCAGCGACCCTCTTTCAACCCCCATCTGCTGTCTCATTCGTTGTGCGTCCTCGCGCGTGAATGTGTCGGGCAGTAGGTCAAGCATGTTTTGGGGGCCGGTGCCCGTGCTACTGCATTCTTCGTAATCGGCCTGCTCAATTTCTTTGCCAAAAAACTGCATCTTGCACCACATGTCATACTGCAGCGACCATCTGATGAAGTTCTCCAGCGTCTTGTCCCACTTTTCCCCCTGTGCCACATACAACACCATGGCTTTCAGGAAGGCAATGACGTTTGCCCTGTAGGAAAGGTTCTCGTAGACGCGGCTTTGTGACAGCCGTGCAAAGTCGGCACACTCCTCCACCAGCTTCTTCGACAGGTTCCTTGCCTTTACACACTCCACCAACCCGCGCGCGTTGTTGAGGCGCTCTATATAGGGGCGCAGTTCCTCGTCGAAGCCCTCGTCATAAGACCCGTACACAGGCATCTCCGCTCCAATCTCACGCTCAGGGATGGTGCAGAAGTTGATGCGCGATATGGGCCCGTCCGACAGCACCTGTCGGAAGTATCGCCTGCCCTTCTGGATGGTGGTGCTGGCATTCCAGTTGAAGCGTATGCATACGCGCTCGTTCACGCTTCCCGAACTAATGCGCGTCTGTCCGTACACGTTTCCGGGGTCAAAGGCCAGGCACATGACCTGAAACTGCCCCTTGGCTCGCACCGAGCCCTTTAGCGCGTCAAACTGGTCAATCTCGTTCATGCGGGTATACAGGAAGCGTTCGTCCGCATCGGCCAGCCTCTGCACAAAAGCGGCGTTGGTCATGTCCGGATCAATCTCCTGCACCACCAGCCCCTCTGGCCTTTGGCGCTTGTCCTTGTTGGCTCCCCTTGTCTGCATCTCGCGTTTCCATTCAAGTTCCCGCCTCATGTTTTCCGCATCCCTTTGCCTTATGTCCTTCATTATGCGGTTTATGGGTTCGCAGATGCAGTTCTTTCCGGCTCCCGTGCCCGCCATCAGCACGTTCATCAGCGTGGCCTCGTGCGCCACATTGTCTATGTATCGGAAGGTGGTCTTCCACAAATGAGCGCCCAGGGCAGGGAAAACGGCGTGCGCCACCGCGGGGCGGTAGATTTCGGGCGTTCGGCTCACGAGCAGCCTTATGAGCGGAGGCAGCACCCTGGGCATGGGCGGAGGGGTGTCGGCCGGGCGCTCGGCCTCGCTACGCCTGTCCTTGCATATCTGTATCGTGCGCTGCATTATCCGTGGCATGGCGGGTGTCTGATGGCGGTTGCAGGCGCTGCGTATGGTGGCCATCCACTTCTCGCGGCTCTCGCCATAGGTGGGCAGCACACGGGCAATCCACTCGGGGTCGTCGTTGCACACATACCGCAGATGGCACGCCATGGAGAAGATGAAGTTGTTGCGGCTTCCGTGCGAGGGCGAGCCCCCCATCTGCTCCTCCAGCACCTGCACCAGCTCCTCATACTCCAGCGGCGGATATTCGCGCTCCCCGCCCCCGGCTGCAGCCTTTTCCCCGGCCTCAGAGGCAACCTCTTCCGCGATGTCGTCCGCCTCCAGGGCGGTGGGGTTGGCCAGCGACTCCTCGTCCATATACAGGGTGAAGTCCTGCGGCACCATATAGATACACCGCGCCACGTCCTTCAGCGCAGGGTCGGCCTGGAAGCCCACGTCCTCCGAGAAGCGTTGCTGCACCTCTTGTGGTGTCATGCCCGGCGGCAGCGCCACCAGCACATGCGTGCCCCGGCGGACGCTCTCCTCCACCAGGAGTATCTCCCACTTGCCCTCGGCCTTCAGCTGCATGCAGCGCTCCAGTATTTCGGCCGAATGCCCCTTCTGGTCAAAGTCGAGCATGAGACGCCGCAAGGGCTTTTGGGCATCGGCAACGGCACGGTGGCTGTCCTTGAAGGCCGCGCACGAGGGTGTCCACACCGGAAGCCGCCCCTTGAGGCTCTCCTCGCCACGCGCTATGCGGTGGCACATTTCCCCCAGCCAGGGCTCCCTGCGCAGGGCCTTCCACTCTTCCAGGGTGGCGGGCACGACTGGTGCGCCGTGCCCTTTGCCCATACAGGTGAAGTGTGTTGTCTCCATTGTCTGTTCCTTCCTTACCATACCGTACACTCCTTTCTGCTCTTGAAGAAAGCGTTTATGCGTTGTCCCTCAATGTGGCGCATGGTGAGGATGTCCTCCAGGCTCATGCGCTTGCCAAAGCGCCATTTCTCAATGACCACCCCTCCGCCGCTGCGCATCACCTCGCAGTGCTCCGTGCTGAAGAGGGTGCGGTAGCGGTTGCCCCTGGAGCCAATGTTGTAGGGTTTGAAAAACATCCGTGCGCCAGGCTCAATTATGGAGAGACCCTTCATGCGCACACGGCCGTCGGGCGCCACCTCGTCTGCCTCTTTGTCCATCCACGGACAGGCTTCCACCTTTATTCCCTTTTCGCTGAACACTGCAACGGTGTCCATTCTCACTTCGCCGTTCACGACGATTCTTTTTGATTTGTCTGTCATGTTTTTTACCTTGTAAGTTCTGTGAGCGCGGGAGTGTGAAGATTGCCGGCTTTTTCACTCATGAGACTCCACTCACGCCCTTACCCGGTTAATAAGAAGTTGTTTCCATTTTTTCCCTCACAGAGAATGAGGGGGGGGCTGGACGACCCCTTTTTTTCAGCTGACCATCGTAATCAGCTCGCCCACCTTGATTTCCTGATACACATTGCCGTTGTGCTCATGTGCGCAGAAATAGAGCGAGGCAAAGACCACATCGCCGGCCGACCACCTGCACAGGGCGCTGCTGCCAAAAAGGGAGCACACGAAGGTGTTTCTGCCGCCCAGTTCCTGCAGCGTCACAACCGACTTGTCCAGCTGTCCGCCCTCCACCTTTTGGCTGGGCACCTTGATGGGCTCGCTCTGTCTCACTACCTTGAAAAATCCTTTCATTGTCTTCATAATCCGCTTCCGCCTTTCTCATTGGATGGCCCGCTTCGTTGCCGCACATCTCGGAAGACAGTGCAAAGGTATGCAAACGCAGCTCCCCCGCCGAAGAAAACGGCAGGGGAGCTGTGCGGTGGGATATGATTGGGAAAAATCTGGGGGAAGCCTTCCCACGCAGCGCATGGAAAGGGACATTTTTGGGGCACTTTTGGGGTGTCCGTGGGACATCAGCCCTCTAAGCGGTGTGGCGGGGGGAGAGAGAGAGAAGCCCCCCTACTACTACTCCAACGCCCTTTTCAGCCTGCGGGCAATGGCCGTGCGTCTGTCATGCGCGGAAGAGCGTATGTTGGCCGTGCCCCACTCATAGATGGGACGCAGGTAGATGGCGTCGGCCTTGCGCAGCAAGTCTCTGCTGCAGGGAGGATACTCGTCCAGCTCAAGCGCATTCACAAACTCCGCAAAAGCCGTATGCGAAGAGGGCGCGCCGCACTTGTCCACCAGCAGGCGGTACACCGACACCCAGTCGGCCGCAGCCACCATCTCCGTGCCCAACACCCGTCGCAGGATGCAACGCAGCTCGTCATCGGTGTACGACTTCTCCTCCTGCCTTCCGCCCTCAATGCGCCTCGTCTTGGTGCGGTTGACGGCACGCTGCAGGTATCGGAAGCTGGACGAGGGGGTGTTCTTCACACACTTCACCACCTTGCCCAGGATGCGCACCTGCATGTCCTCGGTCACCTCAATGGCGTCATAGTTCTCGTTACAGGCCACAAGCCACACGGTGCCGTCCGAGTCGCGGAAGTACGACTTCAAGGTGCTCTCCCCGTTGATGCACGCCACCACCTGGTCGCCGTCGCGAATGGCAGCGTCCAGCTGCAGATGCAACTGGTCGCCATCTTCAATGCCGGCATCCACCATGGAGTCGCCCACAGCGCTGATGATCACCACCGACTCGCGCTGTACAAGGTCGCCCGGCAGCCAGAAGGTCCCGTCGGGATAGGCCGATTCCACATCCGAGGGTTTTCCGCACGGCACGGCGCTGTCATAAAGGGGCACAGGCGTGTCGCACACTTGGGGGTTCCAGCCCTGCACGCCAAGCAGGACAATGATCTCTTGCAATTCTTGTTCGGTCATAGAGGTGGGGGGCTAAAGGGTTGTTTTCTTAATGGTAAAAAGAAGAGTGTGTGTCTGCACAGCGTCACTTGCCGGGCAGGCAGTATGCCCTCTTTTTTATGCAAAATACTCCGCCGCCAGTTCTCTCACAAGTTCCATATCCGCCTCTACGGTTTCATCGTCCTCGCGGATGAGCGAGAAGACGGGATAGAAACGAGTGGGGTCTTGGGCATCGGCCCCGTTGATGATGGCAGGTTGCAGAAAGTCATCCACATACACTCCGTCTGTAGCATAGATGGTACAATCATTGGCCTGGAGGTACGACTCAATGAGGTCATACACTTGCTTTTCAAAAACTGCTGAATCTTGGATGGACATATTGGCGTTTGTGTTTTTTTCTCTTTGCAAATATAGCACTTTTTTTTCACCTGTCAGACATAAATCATAAACTTTTTCATCATACAGGAGAAAAAACATGCAGGGATTTCAGATTTCAGATTTCAGTTA
>JAFYQQ010000013.1 GCA_017559845.1 Bacteroidaceae bacterium
CACAAGCACGTTGTATCAATTGAGGGAATGTAACATTTGCCATAAGCTTACCTTTTACGTATTCATACTACAAAGGTAACTTAAGCTTAATGTTTTTCATTCACTTTGGCGTGATTTTTTTATCTCATGGGCATTTCATAAATTTATTGTTTCTCTATAATCTTTTCTTGGAATGAGAGTCGCTTAACCGTCACTTAAAATTAATGCGTCCTTGGGACTTGCCGTACTCATTGCCTATGCTGCCACCGAGGGTTGACTCAAGGTAATGACGCAGAATCTCTATGTCTGCCCCCCAGTATGTATCAATTGGCTTTACCTGATTGAATATGCCGGAGCCTCCTTGTTCAAGGATGAGGTAATCCAAAGTTGCCATTGTATATATACGGGACAAATCCACCTCTTTATACTCGCCGCTCTGCTTGTCCAGAACTTCCACATGTGAAACACGGCGTTTGCCCTCGCCTACATGCGAGTACAACGATGTTTTCTCATCCTTCACGACAGGAGATGGGACATTGGAATCAACCTCAAAGCGCAAGCCGCTAACCTGCATGAAAGCGCCGGATTCGGCAGGCAAAGAAGAAACTGAGAACTCCAGCACGTCGAGCAATTGTTGCCCAGTGAGGGTTCCCGTGGCAATCATGTCACCGAAAGGCATCACATTGTACAGATCGTTGAACAGAATCTCGCCTCGGCTGACGGAGGTGCGTATAGCACCGCCGTTGACCAGTGCAATGTCGGCATCCGTGAAAACGCGTAAGGCGTCCGCACAGAAATCACCAAGATTGGATTCACGGTTACGGACGATGCGATTTCCGTCGGCATCGCGAATCGTAAGGTCCACCTCGCTATGCCCGATGACAAAATTCCCTTGACTGCTGATGTTTTCTATCACCTGATTGACGAACTGCTTCGTATCCTCATCGACAGAAACCGCGCCACTGGCAATATCCGTAAGCGAAGACTGCACGGTGCCGTCAGTATGGATGATAAGCTGGCCAACGTATTGGAAGTTTGACCCGGAGGAAGTCAGCAGCACGGATTTGCCCTCTTTGTCGTCCACAAACTGCCCTTCAATAACATGATGGTCGTGGCCGTCAATCACGGCATCCAATCCCGTGGTGTTATTGATTAAGCCTATAGAATTGGGATGGCCTCCGGTCTTCTCGCTATCGCCCAAGTGAGCGAGGGCAATGACAAAGTCGGCACCATTCTTGCGGGCTTCGTTGATAACGTGTTGGGCATTCCGGTAAAAATCATCACGCATGAAACTATAAAGCACATTGCCTTGTTCATCGTCCAGACTCTTCACCGTACCGCTCGTTGTAGTTGTAAAGCCGATATAAGCCACATCCACCTTGCCGTAACGCATCATGTGATATGCCGGATAAAGATGGGCGCCGGTCTGTACATTCTTGAGATTGGCACAGACCACCGGGGCATCCAGGGCTTCAGTGAGGCTGAACATCTGCGACATGCCATAATCCAGTTCGTGATTGCCCAAAGTCACCACATCATAGCCTACTTGATTCATAATCTCAACAATCCCTTCGCCATTCGATATGGAGCCGACAAAGCCGCCACTTGCGAAATCGCCACAGGATACAGTAGACACATAATTGGTACTAGACAGGCGCTCGTCACGAAGCGACACAAGTTTGGGATACCCGTCGACCGTACAATGGACGTCGTTCTCGTACAAAATGAGAATGGGGCGGTCCGGCAAATCCGGTTGTCGAACCTGAATGTCCTCTTCGCTGCATGCGCCAAAGAGCATACAGCAGACAGACAAGGAAAGAATCAATCTATATTTCATGTTCATAAGGAAACCTCTGTCTTACATTACATCAACTCGTCAACGCTCTGTTTCTTCTTGCCCTTGGCATCGCGCTTGGCCTTCTTGGCGGCCTGCTTTTCCAGGTATTCCGACCAGGGTTCAACGTCGGTTTTGATGATGAACTCATAGGCGTTGTACGATTCATCCACGTTCTTTACCGTCTTGCGGTCGGCGGTGCGGGCCGAAGTGCGGCTGATGGTGTGCTGCTCCATGTTCAGTTCCAGGGCGTAATCGCCGTAGAATGCCTGGTGCTTCACCTTCTTGCCCGAGGAGGTCTCCACCACCTTCTTGCCGTTGTCCTTCATGAAGGTGAGCAACTTGTGGTACGTCTCGTCGCTGTAACACTTCACCTGTACGTAGGCCGCCTTGTTTTCCTTTCCCATCTGCACAATGATGGCGTAATCCTTGGAATCGGGGCGCACCTCTTCCTCGGCATCGGCGATGATGGCCAGGATGTTGAGGGTGGTGTTCAGTCCGCTGGTCTTGCGCAGCGACCAAGTGTTGGTCTCGTTGTCATACTTAAAGCGATTTTCCTTGAACTCGCTCTTGCCATAGGTAAGATACTTTCCGTAGGGCAATTCCTGGGCGCGGGCCACGAATGCGGCGCACAACGCCAGGCAGAAGAATACAATCTTTTTCATACTACAAAGGTAACTTAAGCTTAATATTTTTCATTCACTTTGGCGTGATTTTTTTATCTCATGGGCATTTCATAAACCAAAAGTATGACATCATTATATGGTTATAAAACGCTGTTATTGAAAATGCGCGGTGCCGTATTGACGGCAAAACACAACGATTGGTGTCCGATAACATTACTTTTACCGGACACCAACGCAATTCTGTTACTGATTACTCACCGTAAACCTTTGTAGTCTGCTTCTGAACGATGCCGAGGACATAGCTCTTGGTGTAAGAGTCTACGTGAGAGATTTTGGTGATACCAGCCTGCTTGGCTGCCTTGTCAATACCGTTCTCTTCGCCCTTTGAGCTCCAGATGCCCAGGATGATGGTGCTCTTGGCCTCACCACACTTTGAGCCAACGGGGTTGCCGGTTGCGGCAACGGGACGTGATACGGTCATACAACTGCCCAGCAATGCACATGCCATTACTGCTGCGAACGCTTTAACTGTACGTTTCATAACTTTTGATGGATTTAAATTGTTAATAAATAAATGTTTATAAAAAACGGTTTTCTCTTTTCTGAAGGGGATTACCAGATGGTGATACGCTTGTCCTCGGGCAGGTACATGGCATTTTGGCCGGTCACGTTGTAGAGGTCGTACCAGCGGCCCATGTGCTGTACCATACCATTTACGCGCACCTTTGCAAGGGAGTGTACATCGGACAACAACCGCTGCAATGTCTGGGCGTCATATTCTGTACGATAACGGAAAGCGTGGTGTTCAAAGAAGGTCTTTTGTGCCTTTTTCTGCTCCTCGCCGCTAACACCCTGCTGCTTCAAAGCCTCGTTCAGAGCATCAAAGGCGATATTGAAACCGCCCAGGTCGGCCACGTCCTCGCTGACAGTCTGACTGCCGGGAGCCATAATGCCGGGAGCCACCTCAATGGTACTGATCTGTTGGGCAAAAGCCTTGTTCAAGGCAAGGAACTTTTCCTTGTCCGATGGTTCCCACCAGTCGTTCAGGTCGCCATTGGCATCGTATTCACTACCATGGATGTCAAAACCGTGGGTCATCTCATGGCCGATAACATAGAACAGGGCATACTTCTTGGCGATATCCATGTCCGAAGTGTATTCGGGCTCCATCATGAACGCGGGCAGGATAAGCATTGAATTTGTCTCTCTGATATAGCCTGCATTGTACTGATACATACCCAAACCGCCAAGCGTCAGGATGCACAGCGCAGCAGATTCATCGTGCTTGTCCTTGCCAATCAGGGACTCGATGGTGCGGTTGCGGCTCTGCTTTGCCTCAAGGATGTCGTCGATGAGCAGTTCGCCCCTCATCTGGGGGAACGACTCCAAGTCCCATTCCTCGGGCTCGCCAATGACGAACTTCATGTTTTCCAGTTTGTCCAGAGCAGCCTGCTTGGTCTGGCCGGTGAGCCATGCATTGGTCTCGATGCGCTTGGCAAACATGCTTCTCATGTTCTCGGCATAGGCGGTGTACTCGGCCTTCACCTCGTCGTTGACATACTTCTGACAGAAATAATAGGAAAGGGGATACGTCAACAGGTTGGGCAACTGCTTCTTCAGGACGTCATACGTACTGCTGACACTGCCTTCTGTAATTTCCTGTACATAGTCATCGCCGCAATAAAGATAAAACTCCATTATGGCACTCTGCAGTATCATTTCCTTCAATTCTTCCAGACTGGATTGGTTAAAGCCGTCATACAGGACGGCCATGGTGTCTTCCATAACGAAATACTTGGGGTCAATGCCCACACCTTCCGCCACGCAGGACATGAAGTCGTTTCCGCTTCGGGTCTTGACGGTATACTTTTCATAACGGCCCATGCTGAAACGTTTGCCAAAGACGCCGTCCACGAATCCTTCTTCCTCTTCATCCTCTCCGGCGTCCAGCATTGACATCAGGTTTACATCCGGGGCAAGGGTATAGCAGATTTCTGCACCGTGCTTGGTGGGTGCGGCGTACAGACGGAACATATTGTCAATATAGCCCTTTCTTACGCATTCGCCCAGGAACAGGCCCAATTCCTCCTTGGTCTCGGCGGCATCAACAGCGTCGCTGATTACCTGGAGGATAGAGTCGGCAAATTCCACATTGGCGTCCTGCTCTCCGTCCATCAGACGCTCGTATGAGTTCATGATGGCACGCGCCTCTTCCATCTCGTCAAGGACGAGGTCGGCCTTCATTGATATCTCTTCCGCTGCATCGTATATGGCACCCTGCGTTGTCGTCACTTCGCCAAGGTTCTTGTGCCACGCTTCGTTCACATACATATAGAAATCCTCACCTGCTGGGGAAAGTTCTTCTTCAACCGCAGGTACGTCGGGTTCAGGAATCTCTTTGTCTTCGCTACAAGCGGTAAAACCCAGTCCTGCCACCAGGAAAAACAGGGCCATTGCCCAAAACTTGAAATTCTTCATTTGTTTTTAATTATTATTTATAATCTTGTTTTAGAAAGCTATTTCTAGCCAACCATGCCGGGCCGGATTACTTCATCACAACGCTGAGGTTGATACTTTCTACCGCTGCATCGATTTCGTTGTAGATAGCATCGATAGCTGCTGGATTGGTAATGTCGAACGCAGGGTCCACCGCTGCTGCCATGATAGCCTGCATATTGGTAAAGAAGCTCACGAACGAAGACTGGTGAATGTAGAGATGCAACTGGCTGTCGTCAGCATCTTGGAATGCATAGAATACCACATCCTTCAAAGAAGGTACCTTAGCGCTTACCTTGAACGTAATCTTGTTGCCTTCTACCACAATAGGGAGCGTGTATGTTTCGCTGATACCATTCAACTGGTACGTGTAGCTAACGGTATTTGCATCCGGGAACTCAAAGCCGAAGAGAGCCGACTTCATCACCATTTCCAATCTTGAACCGTCCATATCAGCGAAGGTAAACTTGTAGCCCATGAAGTTGATTTCCTTATCCGAACCCTCTACGTTCGATAGATACACATTGTTGTAGCTGTACTTCTTACCTACAAGGTTGAGGTTTTGCTTTACGCGGATCATTGATACAGATGATTCAATAACTTCACCACCATCTACTATATAAGAAGTATTGGTAAGCACATCGCCATATTCTGAACCATCAGGAGCATAATCCAAACGGAATATCATGTACGGAGATGTACCTTCGACTAAATCAGAAGTCAGTTTTTGAATCATTAAATCACCGATTACTTTGTAAGTTGATTCAGCATTCATCATATAACAATTGCCCCATGGCACAAAGCCTGTGAAAAGAGCCTTGCCATCTGCTTGATAAGTGTTAATAGACATACCTTCATCTACCAATGTAGAATGTGTACATACCCACATACCTACCACCTCATCAGCAAGGTCGTTTTTGCAATAGTGGTAAGTAAAGCGCATGTCGAGTTCGTCATCGAAAACCAAAGAGAAAGTTTCGCCAGCTACCATCTCGAAACGGCCTTCAAACTCGTCGCCATTATCTTGCTTATAAAACACCTTGTTGTTCTTTACGCGGATAGTACCGGTTGTTTCGTATAACTCTCCGTTTGCCACACCGGTTACTTCCATCGTACCATCGGCCTTGATTACCAAAGCCTCTGCAAATTCGTTCTCAGGCTCTATACAAGTCCAAGTACCTACCAAGTCCTTGCTGTGATCGTATTCAATAAAGTCGTGGTTGCATTCTTCAGAACAGCTTGCAAAGCCTAATACGGCCAAAAGGGCCATTGTCCAAAACTTAAAATTCTTCATCCGTTTTAATGTTTAAAGATAAAAGTTAGTTTATAAATTTATATTATAGCCCGCCCCATAACCCAAAACAGGGAGGCGCACAGGCTCACTTCATCGGGATTTCCGGATTCGGCACGGAAAGGGGCTGGTCTTTCCTGGTGACGTAGAACATATAGAGGACAACGGGTTCCGTGCCACGGTTCTCGCCATAATGGACCGCGTCCACCATTTCCACCACAACATCGCCCTTGCGCAGGACTTTCGTCTTTCCGTCCAGGCCGATGATGGTGAGTTCGCCCTGCGCCATCACGCCGTGGTTATGGGCTACGTGGTGGTGCCATCCCAATTTCTTCCCGGCAGGGATGACATATTTCATCGCCACGATTTCGGGGCTTCCCTTGGGGTATTCCGGCAGTTCCGCCCCGTCCCAGCTCTGGCTGGTGCGAAGCAGTTCTGTACGTACCACGTCCGTAACGTGGCCGTAAGTTTCGGTCTTCGTGCGCGAGGACGAGACTTTGACGCTACAGGAAGACAAGACATTAACCGCGCAGCAAGCGGCGGCAAGCATCAGCATTTTTGTAAAGTTATTCATTTTCATCATTTTTCGGTAGGCTCTGATTTACGTTTGGCAGCTTCGGCCTTGGCACGCTCTACCAACTGGAGGGTGGCTGCATCCAACGGAGGCACGAAGGCGGGGATTTCGAACTTGGCGTCGGCAGACTTGTCCTTGTATTCGGCCTTGGCCTCTTCCTTGGAAAGGAAATCATTCTCGACAAGGTATATTTCAATCATCATGAAGACGTCAACGGGCTTGTCGGAATTGAGGGCTTTGCGGATGAACTTGCCGCGGCCTTCTGCCTCCATGACAAAACTGGCCTGGGTAAGATCCTTGGGCTGATAGACGCCGGTGTCGTTGGCGCAATAGACCTCTGTCTTGTAGAGCTGGTTGAAATCCATAGTGCAGCCCAAAGCTTTTAGGGCCCAGGGAGAATAGGTGTGGTCCTTCTCTTCGGCCAGCATATCCATAATGGCGACGAAAGATTGGGCATTCTGTTTCAGCACGAGTTTCATTCCGGACTTTCCGGGCTCTTCGTAGATTTTTGGTTTATCCCCTGCCTGGGTAAAAGATTCGGGGAGGGTTATCTGTTCGTCTTCCAAATGGAGGAGATTCAGGAAGGAGGGGAAAGGGGTTTCCGGATTGACAACGCAACTGTCCCGGTCGTCCACATTATAGCGTCCATAGCAACGGGTGGCACGGATGCGCAGCGAGGAATTGCCGCCAAACTTGTCCTCCTTGGAAGAGCGCACAAGACGGTTGGCCATGTTCTCGATGAAGAAGGTGACGGTGTCGCTGGGGTTACTCATGCAGAAGTATTGCCGCACATAAAACTTCTGCTTGAGGATATTGCGTCTGACGGGAATGACCACCACCTCGCCCATGTCTTGGTAAACGGGCATCATCTCCCAGTCCTTGTCCTCGGGACGAGGGATGACAAGCGGTTCGTACCCCATGCAACGGATGGTAATGGGATAGGCAGCAGCGGGGATCTTGGAGAAATCTCCATCGTCCCAGGTCAGTCCAATAACATTTCCGGTTGCATCAAAGATTGAGGCCGTGGAAACCGGCAAATGGTCGTCGGCGTCGACAACGCGTCTTTGCGCTTCGGCGGGAAGGGCAATCAGCAGCGCCCCCCAAAAAAAAAGGAATAGAATTCTGTTCACCATCGTCATGATGCTTTGTTATTATGTACATTAAATTTTTGCAAAGATACTTCCTTTTTCCGCAAACCTTCAAACAACGAAGTGCTACATTTTGGTTTACATTTGGCTATTATATATACAAAAACAGCAAATGTAAACCGAAATGTAAACCGCCAAGGTTAGGGGAATAAGCATTTTTTTGATAATTTTGCAACATAAATCAATGAATGCGCCAATAAAGATGAAAGGACTGTTTACAACGAATTTACACAAAAACGATGTTGTTCCGTATGAAAAATGCCTGAATTGCGGAACGGAGCTACAAGGAATGTACTGCCACAAATGTGGCCAACAGGCATCAAACCCGACGCCAAAAGTATGGGAATTCATCCTCGAATACATGAACAACGCTTTCATTTGGGATACAAAATTCTTTCCCACAATATGGAACTTGCTTCGCCGCCCCGGCTTCCTGACCAACGAATTCATTTCCGGAAAATTTGTCGCCTACGAACATCCGCTGAAGCTGAACATGTTCTTCCTCTTTGTGTTCGTCTCCATGTTCCTGCTTTTCTCCGACATTGAGAAAGCCGACAAGGCTTTTGACGATGTGACAAGCCACGAACTGGTTCGGCCCGCACTGTCGCTGAGTGCAATAACCGAAGATGCGGATTACGCGAAAAAGCTGGAAGAATCGGCAAGAGACACAATCAGGTTGGCCATACCGTCATTGGTGGCAAAACAACACCCGCAGGTTGTCACCGTAATCCGCCCTCTCACGAATCATGATGAAGAAATGGACACCCTTGAAGTTGCCGTTCCACGCATATTGATTCAGGATAAAATCATCACAAACAGCGGCAGTGCTGTTTATTCCTTCACTGAGAAAAACGAAAAGGTGGACAATTTTCTGCAGCTGGACGTGGTGTCCATGGTGTTTCAGAAAATAGTGTACCTGTTGACACAGTACTTCCCCTTGATTTTCTTGTTGACATCGCCCCTTTTGGCCTTTGCCGTGCAACTGTTGCATTGGAAACGGAAAGAGCCGGCAATCAATTCTTTCATCTTTGCCCTGCATTACACGGCCCTTGTCGAATTCCTGCTGCTGGTCATTTACGCGCTATACCTTTCCTTACGGCCAAGTCTTGACATCCTGGAATGGATAATGACATTGGGGTCCTGCCTTTATCTGACCGTTGCCGTCAAAAACGTGTACGAGAACAATTCATGGACAAAGTCAATAGTGAAAGCCTTGCTGATAAGCCTTACCTATCTTGCGATTTGCTTCCTGGCTTTCTTTACGATTTTCATCGTTGCAATATTCCATGTTGCCACATAACGCCCGCATCATTTGTACGTATATATAATAATGTAATATGTGTTTACTCCTTTGGCGCAAAAACATTCTGCTGCTTATCGCATCAATGCTGATTTGCTGTACCGGCCTGGCAAATGAAAGCCTCTACCGGAAGGCAAGAACATTGCAACGCGACGGAAAACATGACGAAGCCATCGAGGCGTTCAAGTCCTACCTGTCACAGCCGGTGGACAAGAATGCCCAACAAACAGCCCTGCACATCGAAGCCTTGGTACAACTGATGAATACATACCAAAGCAAGGGAGAGCCGGAAGCCTGCATCGTTGCACTGGAAGAAGTGTTCAAGGCATCCACCACCCTGCAGAACCGGTGCTTGAGGGACTTTTATTCGGTAAAGGGATACGCCTTGTCGCGTACGGAACGGATGCAGGAGGCAGAAGAAACAATGCTGAAAGCCCTTGCCCTGCCCCTTCACCAGGCCACGCCCGAACGTTATTTCCGCGACTATGCCTATGCCGCGGCCGTGTTTTACAGCAATCCGGGCTATCAGAAAGAGGTTATCAACTGGTGCGAAGAGGCGATGGTGCAAGCCCAGCAGTGCGAGAACACCTCGGGCAAGCAATGGGTGGCGGCGATGTTGGGCTCGCTCTACAAACGGAACGGACAGCTCAACAAGACCCTGCAGTTGTTTCAGCAAAGCAAGGAAGAGGCACTGGCAAGAAAGGACGATTTGGGGGTGCTGAACAGCCTGCATACGCTGACCGACATTTTCCTTTACTTTGACATCCCAGAATATGCCAACCGGTACGCATCGGAAGCCATTCGGGTGGAAACCGGAATGACGACAAAGAATCCGATGGTTTCCGCACAGACGTATATAAACAAAGGAAGGGCATTGCATTTGCTCGGAGAGATGGACTCCGTTCCATTCTATGCCGAAGAGGCCAGAAAACTCTGCCAGTCCCTGCCTTACAACAGCGGCATGGTGGACGTGAACCTCTTGTGCGGTTTCTTCCTTACCGAAAAGGGCGGGGATGCCCATCCCTCTGGCGTTAGGGAACTGCAGCAGGTAACCCTCCAGGGAACGGCCGCCAACCGTGCAAAGGCCTATCACCAATTGGCACAAACCTACCTGAAGCACGAGAAGTACGACTCGGCAGAAGTAATGCTGGACAGCATGTATTCTTTGCTGGCACAGAGTAAATCACCGGCCTATATCCACCTTGACTATGAACCCATCCTGAATTACTACCTGAAAAGCAGGGACCAGAAGAACGTGGAACGATATGTCAGGCTGATGCTACAGGAGCAGCAGGCGTTCAAGGACATGCGGCTCAACTTCAACCTTGTGGAAACCATCGTTGGCCTGCAAACCGAACAGAAGAGACAGGAGCTGAGAATCATCCAGCTGGCACAGGCGAACCAACGCCTCTGGCTGCTGAGTTGCATCGCACTGGCAATCATCGTAATTTTTATTGTCTCGGCACTACTTTTCCGTCAGAAGAAACAACATAAGGACCAAATGGAGCAGGCCGATGCCAAACTTTCACAGTTGATGCAAAAACTGAACGAATCCAATACTGCAAAGGAATTGAGGACAAACGAAATCAACGAATACTTGAAAGAAAAAGCAAACCGTCAGGAATTGGAAACGATGACGCCTTTCCTCCTTCCGAAAGACGGGGAAACCAAGTTCCGCCAATGCTTTGAACTGCTGTATCCGCATTTTCTCCCCCGCCTGCGCGAAAGGATCCCGTCCATTACCCGGCGTGAAGAACTTCTCTCCATGCTCATCGTTCTAAAGCAGGACAACAAGAAAATTGCCGAACTCATGGCCATTGCCCCCCGAAGCGTCATAATGCTTCGCCACCGCTTCCGCCAAAAGATTGGCATGGAGACCGCCATCTCGCTGGAAAACTTTATCGAAGAGACATTGAGGCTCAAAGACGAATCCAGCGAAATTGTAGTCAACCCGGACGTGCAAGAAAACAGTCCCTCAACATTGTGAGCTATCAGCTTTGAACGATGAGCCGATATGACAATAAGGGATAAAAGGCTCACGGCACAAAAGTGCATGAAAGATGCGAGTCGTCTCACGTCTCACATCTCATTGCTCATCGCTCATTGCTCAATAATCCGTCTGGAAGACGGGAATTTAAATAGCCGCGGGTTCTTGAACCCGTGGAAAAAATGATGATAGAATAAATAGGCGTCTGCAAAGACGCGGAACGGCAACGTGGAATTATCAAGCGAAATTCGTTCAACGTTAAACGCCTATCGTTAAAAACCGTTTCCGTTCCCCGTCTTTCAGACGGCCTTGATGATGGATACTTTCATATACCACGGACTTAAAAGTCCGCGGCTATTCAAATCCCCGTCTTTCAGACGCTTTTCGTTCATCGTTAAATGTCCTTCCTTCGGATGCCTTATTGTGCGGACGTGAGAAATCTTGGGTATGAAAGCCTGTCGGCTATTCAAATCCTTGTTTTCCGGGCGTTTTTTCGTCTGCATAAGGTGATACCATGAGAATGCGTCTGGAAGACGAGAAGCCCGAAGGACGAATAGCCGCGGACAAAGTCCGTGGAATTTGAGACAAATCCCCCTAAAACAGCGTCTGAATGAAGCGAGTCAACTCACATCTCATATCTCATTGCTCATAACTCATCGTTAATGTCAAATATTTTTACTTCTGTTGTTTTCTTGTTAAGATACGTTTTTATAACGAAAACCAAGTTTTTTTAAGAAAAAATCCAATAACCCCTCAATTTCAAGTTTCCAACTGGGAAAATAAATTTTTCCAACTGGAAACATATTTTTTCCCAACTGGGCGTTTTTTTTCGGCTCAACTGACAAAAACCTCTTTCCGCCCATAACGCCCTTGTTTCCGCAAGTTTTATTTTGTAAAATTCTTTTACCAAATCTGAGAATGGCACACAGACGACGCAGATACGACAGAGGCCGCAGATTTTTATTTTTGGACAGAAGTATTGAATTGGCTTCCCCAAAATGAGTGTAGAAATAACAAATGACTCCAAATGTCATGCTGAATTTAGTTCAGCATGACCGTCTCTTTGGGCTGTTATATAGAAGAACATAAGGACATGTTTTTCTTTTGAGTCTTCTATATACCAAAAGATGATGGTCCAGAGTAGAGTATCGTGATGATGGAGGTCTGGAAGGCACTTTTCAAAACGATGAGCATTTAATGTTGAATGATAAACGGAAAATCGTTTGGAAGACGCGAAGTTAAATAGCCGGTTAAACCCGTGGAAAATGAATCTTCATCATCAGAGCCGTCTGAAAGACGGGAAAATGAATAGCCGGGGGCTTTTAAGCCCTCGGTCTCTGCGTCCGCAAAATAATGGCGTCTGCGAAGACGCGAATCGGCAACATGGAGTTGTCAAGCGAAATTCGTTAAACGTTTATCGTTAAAAACTATTGCCGTTCCCCGTCTTCCAGACGGATTCTTAATGTGGTTTCTTGTTTCCACGGGTTTAAAAACCCGCGGCTATTCGCCTTTACGGGCTTCTCGTCTTCCAGACTCCTTTCCATTATATCATCTTGTTCCGAGGATAAAGACGTCTGGAAGACGAGAAATTAAATAGCCGCGGACTTTTAAGTCCGTGGTAAAATTGTCACATCAGATAAACCGTCTGTGAAGACGGGGGATGACAACGTGGAATCAAGCCCTTGCGCCTGTTATTCGCCTTCGCTCATCGAAAACATCTTTATTTAGTTATCGGACACCAATCATTATACAAATTCTTCCTCTGCAACCATGGTTGGATAGGTCCTCTGCTCGTCATAAATCAGGTTGATGTCAAGCGCATCCTCAAGTTTGGATAGGGTGTCAAGGGAGATGTTTTCCCTGCCTTTCAGAATTTTTGAAACGTATTGTTGGGTACAATTCATTCGTTCTGCAAGCGCTTTTTGCCCGAAATAGAAAAACCCTCGCAAAATCTGTGTGAGGATTCTTGCGAGGGTTGGACTTATGCCGTAACCGGCAAAATGGGGATTGATTACAACTTGTCGTTAGAACCGAGCACGTTGATAATCTTGTGGGTATACAGCTTCTTCATGTTGTCGCGAGCAGGACCCAGGTACTTGCGGGGGTCGAACTCAGCGGGCTTCTCGGCGAAGGTCTGACGGATAGCAGCGGTCATGGCCAGACGAGAGTCAGAGTCGATGTTGATCTTGCAAACAGCGCTCTTTGCAGCCTCGCGCAACCACTCTTCGGGAATACCGATGGCAGCCTTCAGGGCACCGCCGAACTTGTTGATGGTCTCAACCTCGTCCTGGGGAACTGAAGAAGAACCGTGCAGTACGATGGGGAATCCGGGAAGCTTCTCCTCAACAGCCTTCAATACGTCGAATGCCAAGGGAGGAGGAACCATACGGCCGGTAGCGGGATCGATGGTGCACTGTTCGGGAGTGAACTTGTAAGCACCGTGGCTGGTACCGATAGAGATAGCCAAAGAGTCGCAACCGGTGCGGGTAGCGAAGTCGATTACTTCTTCGGGATCGGTGTAGGTGTGGTGGTCAGAAGAAACTTCGTCTTCAACACCAGCCAAAACGCCCAGCTCGCCTTCAACGGTTACGTCGAACTGATGAGCATACTCAACAACCTTCTTGGTGAGGGCTACGTTCTCCTCGTAGGGGAGGTGAGAACCGTCGATCATCACTGAAGAGAAACCAGAGTCGATACAGCTCTTGCAGGTTTCGAAAGTGTCACCGTGGTCGAGGTGCAGAACAATCTGAGGATTCTGGCAGCCCAGTTCCTTTGCGTATTCAACAGCACCCTGAGCCATGTAGCGCAACAGAGTGGCGTTGGCATACTGACGGGCACCCTTAGATACCTGGAGGATAACGGGAGAGTTGGTCTCTACTGCTGCAGAGATGATGGCCTGCATCTGCTCCATGTTGTTGAAGTTGAAAGCGGGGATGGCATAGCCACCTGCTACTGCCTTGGCAAACATTTCACGGGTGTTCACCAGACCCAATTCCTTGTAACTTGTCATAATCGTTAAGTAGAATTTGTTATTATATTAATAATGAAATGACTTTCTGTGTGCAAAGGTACATAAATCTGCACGAATTTGGGCATCTTTTGCTCATTTTTTTAGAGCCGATTGCAAGAAACGGCCACTTTGGCGCTCAGTTTTCCCGATTTCAGTGGTTGCAGATACATTGCCCGAATCATGTGTGAAAGACAAAACAAGGGGAAAATCAGAAAATTATCCTTAAAAACTTTGGCTGATTCGGCAAAATCCTATACCTTTGCATGCTGAAAAAGCATTTCAACTCGTTATACAGACCATTACACATATAGTTACCAGCTATATATCAAGAAGATAAATAATAAAAATATTAAAGATATGAAACAAGGCATTCATCCCGAAAACTATCGTACTGTTGTGTTCAAGGACATGAGCAACGGCGATATGTTCCTGAGCCGCTCTACTTGCAAGACCAACGATACCGTTGAGTTCGAGGGCGAGACTTATCCTGTAGTTAAGTTGGAAATCTCTAACACCTCTCACCCCTTCTATACTGGTAAGAGCAAGTTGGTGGACACCGCAGGTCGTGTAGACAAGTTCATGAGCCGCTACGCCAGAGCCAAGAAGTAATCGAGGAACTGGACGAGAGAGAAAAACAACAGGTGTGGATACTTTCTGGTATTAACACCTGTTTTTCTTTTAGAGTAATGGTTATTAATTTTATAATGTCATGAAGAAAATCTTATTTAGTGTAATGTGTGCAGTAATGCTTCTCGCTTCATGCGAATCCAAGAAGGACTATA
Organism: Bacteroidaceae bacterium; assembly: GCA_017559845.1. Classification (GTDB taxonomy): domain Bacteria; phylum Bacteroidota; class Bacteroidia; order Bacteroidales; family Bacteroidaceae; genus Physcousia. Next base: position 15,028 of record JAFYQQ010000013.1, read on the forward strand.
CTGCATTTGTTGACCCCTACATCGGCTCTGGCGGTCACGGTCACGTTTTCGTGGGTGCAAGTACCCCCTTTGGTATGGTTCAGCTTGGTCCTCATCAGGTAACTGAGGGATGGGACTGGTGTTCGGGCTATCATTACAGTGACACAACGCTTGCCGGTTTCTCTCATACCCGCCTTACCGGTACCGGTTGCGGCGACCTTGGCGACATCCTTTTTATGCCCTTCAGCCCTGGTAAGGAGAAGATTGAAGTGCGTCATTTGGGTTCACGAAGAGCAGACTGCAAGCACCTGTATGCCGCACTCGACCATAATCTGGAGAGTGTGAAGCCCGGTCTTTACACCGTTCAGTTGCCCGACTATGGCGTGAACGTGCGTCTGACCACTACCGACCGTGCCGGTCTGCACGAATATACATTTACCGATGACCAGTCGGCCATTCTGGTTGACCTCTGTACTGGTGCCTGTGGTGACAGACCTTCAGAATGGAAGCTGGAGGTTGTGGACCCCACACACATCAAGGGTTTCAGACATTCAGAGGGTTGGGCAAACCACATCGTGTATTTCGCAGCTGAATTCTCTGAACCTATTACCAGTCAGGAGGATATGCATATCGTACACGACCAGTATGCCACCGCATTCAAATTCGACACATCCAAGGAGAAGAAGGTTCTTGTAAAGGTGGGTATCTCTGCTGTTAGTTGTGAGAATGCCGCAGAAAATCTTGCAGCTGAATTGCCCGGTTGGGATTTTGACCGTGTATATGCCTGTGCCAAGGACAAGTGGAACGAGGAGCTTGGCCGCATTGACATCGTACCCATGGACGAGAAGCAACAGCGTATTTTCTATACCTCAATGTATCACTTGATGATTGCCCCCACGCTCTTCAGCGACGTGAACGGCGGTTACCGCGGCGCCGACGGCAAGAATCACCAGGCCGAGGAGAAGCAATATACCATGCTTTCTCTCTGGGATACCTACAGAGCTGCCTATCCTCTCTTTACCCTTATTAACGAAGATATGTCAACCTCACTGGTGTCTACCTTCATGAACATCTACGAGCAGCAGGGTACGCTTCCTGTATGGCACTTGCAGGGTTGGGAAACCAACTGTATGCCCGGTAATCCTGCGGTAATCTGTCTTTCTGACCTCTGTCTGAAGGGCTATGTTAAGGATGTGCCTGCCGCACTGGAGGCCATGAAGAAGTCTTCTATGCGCGATGACCGTGGCGTGGGCTACATCAAGGAGTATGGCTTTATCCCCCACGACAAGAGCGATGAGAGAGAAGAGGTTTCAAGATGTATGGAGCATGCCATTGCCGACGCTTCTTTGGCAAAGGTGGCCAAGATGCAGGGCGATACCGAGGCAGCCGAATACTTTGGCAACCGCAGCAAGTCTTGGCAAAAGTATTACGACCCCGCAATGCGCCTGGTACGTGCAAGAAATCTGGACGGCACTTGGAAGGAACCCTTCGATCCCTATATGGCAAAGCATCATGCCGACTTCAGCGAGGGTAACGCATGGCAGTACACTTGGTTGGTTCCCCACGATGTACAGACATTGGTGGATACACTTGGAGGTCCCGAGGCTTTCACTGCCAAGTTGGACAGCTTCTTCGTGGATGAGAACGGAAGAGAGAACTTCGGTGCCGACGTTACCGGTCTTATCGGCCAGTATGCTCACGGCAACGAGCCCAGCCACCACATCACTTACCTCTATAACTACGTAGGCCATCCAGAAAAGTGTGCCGAAAAGGTACGTCAGATTCTTAACGAGCTTTACTTCGATGACCACAGCGGTGTTTGCGGTAACGAGGACGCTGGTCAGATGTCTGCATGGTATATCCTTTCAGCTTTGGGCTTCTATCAGGTTGACCCCGCTGCCGGTGACTTCCAGTTCGGTTCACCCCTTGTTCACAAGGCTGTGATGAATGTTGGTAACGGCAAGCAGTTCACCGTAATTGCTCATAACAACTCAATGGAGAACATCTACATCCAGGAAGCCAAGCTCAACGGCACTCCCGTAGAGGGAACCAGCATCACCTACGAGCAGATCAAAGCCGGCGGTGTGTTGGAGTTCACCATGGGCCCCGCTCCTGTGAAGTAATTGCAGGATAGTTCAAGTTATTAGAAAAGCGCGAGTTTTGGCTCGCGCTTTTTTTGTTTTTATGCATTAGGGATTTTGATGTTAATGTTCTCCCATGAAACGGTTTATCTTTCAAACCCTTTTCCTGTCCAACGGAAACGGAGGGGTTGGATGTATTTCTGTGCAATTTCCTTTTCTTTGCCGGCGAGTTCGGAGGTTTGCAGAGTAAGGGTGATTTCCGGTTTGTCCTTGTCTGCGGAAATCTGTATCAGCAGGAGGTCTTCCAAGGAACGCTGTGCAAAGCTTGCGTCTCTTGCGAGGCTATCCGGTACGGATGTCCAGAAATCAGTGGCATGGGGAATGGGGAATGTCGCTGCGTAAGGTTCCCAATTTCGGGTGAAGAATGAAATCCGGCTGTCGGGGGCGGGTCCCAAACAGGTGTTGATGAGGCAGAACACAGAATCGTTCAGCATCTTGATTTCTACCACGCTTCTTTCGCTGGGCTTAATTTGGAGGTAAGAATCGGTGAGCGCGGTCATTTCCGCTTTTTGTTCCAGCTTGTTCTTCACCGTGGCTTTCATGTTGTTTTCGATGAGGTCTATGCAGTCCAGCCGATTGTTGGTGGTCAGCAAAGGGAAAATACTGTCGGGCGCAACGGCGAAGACTTCCTTGGCCTTTGTTTGCGAGAAGGTGGAAAGCCCGCTCATTGCCAGCATGATGAGGAAAAATGTTCTCATTTTCTTTTTTGTTTATTTACTTCCCAAATAGAGGAAAATCAGTCCTAACAATACAAGCAGTAGGTCGATGGCCTTACTCTTGAGGTTCTTTTCGCGGAAGAGATAGGCTCCCAGCAGGAAGCTGACCACCACGCTGCCGCGGCGTACCATACTTACGATGCTTACCATGGCTCCGTCCATGCTGAGGGCATAGAAATAGGCAAAGTCTGCCATGCTGAGGAATACGCTGATCCAGGCAATGGAGCCTTTCCATCGGAATGGGGTGGTGCGGTGGCGGGTAGGATACCAAAGACACAGCACCATGACGCTCATCATCAACAACTGGTAGAAGTTGTAATAGCTCTGCACGGTCATGGGCTGCAGTCCCACACCACCGTTTTCTGGCGGGGCCATCAGATATTTGTCATAAAGTCCGCTGATGGCACCCAGTATGGCTGCCGCCACGATCATGGCCACCCAACGGTTGTGCTTGAAGTCGATGCCTTCCTTCTTCCCGCTCCTGCTCAGCAAGAAGAAACTGACAATGGCCAGCGTTACACCAATCCATTGGAACAGGTTGAGTTGCTCGCCGAAGACAAGCATGGCGCCCAGTAGCACCATGATGGGGCGTGTGGCGTTGATGGGGCCCACCAGTGTGAGCGGAAGATGCTTCATGCCGAAATAGCCGCAGAGCCAACTGCTCAGTACGATGCAACTTTTCAGCACGATGAACTTCTGTACGTCCCACCCTCCGAAATCGGAATGGAACAGGTGGCCGGAAGGAATTTCTCCAGAAATGGAAAGCCCGACGAACGGGAGAAAGATGAGGCTACAGAACAGCGTGTTGAGAAACAGCACCGGAATGACGGCATTGCCGCTGAGCGAGCGTTTCTTGAATACATCGTAGCAACCCAACAGGGCGGCACTGAGAAAAGCGAAGGCTAACCACATAAACTGTAATCCTTTGTTAATATGTTACATCCACCAGGAATAGCGCTTTCCCTGGTACGCTCTCTCCGGCCCTGCAGCGGTCTTTGTCTTCAATGACTTTGCGGAAGCCTTCTATCGAGAGTTTGCCTCTGCCCACTTCGATGAGTGTGCCCACAATGGCACGCACCATGTTGCGCAGGAATCTGTTGGCCGTTATGGTGAATCGCCAGGCTCCGGGTGCTGTTTCTTCCCAAAAAGCCTGCGTGATGGTGCAGTCGTTGGTCTTGGTGTCTGTGTTTACCTTGCTGAAACTGGTGAAGTCGCGATATTCCATCAAGGTCTGTGCGGCTTCGTTCATGCGTTGGAAATCAAGCTGTCCGTAGACCTGCCAACTGTAGGCGTTCAGAAAGGGCGACTTGTGGGTGTGGATATGGTAATGGTATGTGCGGCTTGTGGCACTGAAGCGGGCATGAAGGTCGTCTGCCACCCGCTCTACTTTGGATACGGCGATGTCTGGTGGAAGAATCTTGTTCAGCTTGTATGCCAGCTGTGGGCAGTCAATTTCTCCGGCGTCAAAATGGGCCGCCATCGTGCGGGCATGCACTCCGGCGTCCGTGCGCCCGGCACCCACAACCTCCACTTCGCAGCGCAGAAGGGTGGACAGTCCTTTTTGCAATGTCTCCTGCACGCTGATGCTGTTGGGCTGTATCTGCCAACCGTGGTAGCGTGTGCCGTCATACGCAAAGTATATGAAATATCTCATCGTCTTGTCTGTTCTTTCCGAACCATATTGATTTCCGCTGCAAAGGTAAGAAAATATGGTTAAAAGCGCAAACGGAAAGAATGGGTATTTTTATTTCCCTCGGGAGGGCGTTCTTTTCCCCTCCCGAGGAAAATGAAAAACTTGTTAAATCCAGCTGATTTCTGTCCTTACATTTGTGGGAAAGGCAATTATTGGCTAACTTTGCTTGTCGAAAGACGTTTGAAACGAGAAAATAGGACGGATGAAGAGAGTGAATTTAGTCTGCCTGCTTGCCTTGCTTGTTTGTGCGGGCTGCAAGCGGGAAAAGCCCGAGGTGAAGACCGCGAAAGAACCCGTGGAGGAGTCTCAGGTGGTTGGCGGAACGGATGTGGTTTCGCGCATAAAGGCGTTGTATGAGGGGCTCTTCGCGCATTATAATAAGGGCGATTTCGCCTATGACTTCCAATCGGCTTTTTCTTCCCGTCTCAGGGGTATCTGGAGCCAGTTGCCCGAGAACGAACTGGTGTATAGCTCCAATATCTGGACGGATGTACAGGATTTCGACAGTTTGGTGCTTGAGATGGTCACGCTGGAAAACCAGATTGAGGACACGGCCATGGTGGCGGTGCGTTTCCGCGCTTTCGAGGACGATATCCGTTCTGTCCGTGTCCGGGCTGTGCGTGAAAGTCTGCGGGGCAATCTGGACTGGTATGTGGATGACATTATCCATCCTCATCAGGACGGGTCGCAATCCATTGCTGGTATAGCGAGGGGATATGCCGCCGACTCCATTGTCCATTACCTGTGGGCGTATGACGAATTCAATCTGCACCAAGAGGATAACGTCATTGAACTGCGTTTCAAGGATAGCGTGGTGGTGGACGGGTTCTTTTGGGGCACTAGCGATGAGTTCTATGATGCCCGCGAAGGTTTCTATCCGGGCTTTTCCGTATGGCAGATGCAGGACATCAGCATGGAAGGTGATACGATTGGCTTCATGCTGGACTCAAGAGGCGTGGACTATTTCAGCGGGCCGTTGGCCTTGGATGTGCATACCGCCATGGAGGCAAAGCGGGAGGGCTGCTACTTGTGGAGGCAGTTTTCCTTCGAGTATTTCCAGGACACCGTCCGTTACCAGGGCAGGCTGATGCAGGACACCCTTCTCCTGTTCAAGGAAAAGTCGAAATTCCCATACTATGAGGAACATCGTTTTGTGCGCAAGACGGAGGAGGAAATCATGCAGTCGGGTTACGGCCAATGCGATTACGAAGAGGACAACCGGCAATCGCTCCTGAATCTGTATTGAAAGCAACAAAGATAAAAAAGAGAACCCGATGTAGGATTCTCTTTTTTGTTGGGCTACCCGGACTCGAACCAGGAAAGGCAGGACCAGAATCTGCAGTGTTACCATTACACCATAGCCCAATCGTTTTTTTTGTTTCCGCAGCCAGGCTCCAGCCCTTGCTTGCGTTGCTTCAGAGGAGTTGGGCTACCCGGACTCGAACCAGGAAAGGCAGGACCAGAATCTGCAGTGTTACCATTACACCATAGCCCAATAAAAAAGGTTTTTCCTCTTTTGCGCTGCAAATTTACATACTTTTTTTGAAGTGACAAACGATTATGGCAAAAAAATGTTAATTATTTGTTTTTTATCGTAACAATCAGTACCTTTGTGCGACTTTTCACCTTATATATATTTATAGACGGCAAAAAATGCAATCAGATAGTACAAAAAGAATGGTGCAGATCATCATTGACGCACTTCAGGACAAGAAAGGCCGCAACATAGTGGATGTGGACCTGAGCGTAATCCCTGACACCATTTGTAACCACATGATAATATGTACCGGCGGTTCGCCCGCGCAACTTAATGCCCTGGCTTCGAGTGTGGACGACAAAGTGCGCAGTGAACTGCATATCCATCCCTTGGCAGTGGACGGCATGCATTATGCCCATTGGGTGGCAATGGACTATGCGGATGTGATGGTGCACATATTCCTGGAGGAAGAGCGCGACTTCTATGACATCGAACACCTGTGGGCCGATGCGGAACTGGCCTTCATTCCCGATTTGGACTGAAGTGCTTCCGAAAGGATATTGTAAAATCAGAAAAAGAGAAACATGGAAGAAAAAAACAAAAAGAACAATAACGGGCCCAAGATAAATCTGACCTGGATATATGTCATCATTGCGGGCATATTGGGTTATCTGGTATTGACCAGTGACAACAAGACCGCCGTAATGGGCGGAAGCAGCAAGTCTGTGGCTTATGGCGAATTCAAGACCTATGTGGAAAACGGATATGCCCAGCGTATCATTGCCAACAAGGACGATGGCGAGCTGCAGATGTATGTGGACGCGGAGCACATTCGTGACGTGTTCAAGAACATGCCCGTAGAAAGGGGCAGGGTGCCTTATGTGGAAACCGAGTACCCCTCCAATGACAAACTGGACGAGTTCCTTGCCGACCAGCAAGAATTGGGTAACTTTAACGGCGATGTAACCTATAAGAAGAACAGCAGCCTCTTCGGCAACTTCCTGTGGAGCTTCGGCCCCCTAATTTTCCTTCTGTTCATGTGGATGTTTGTGATGCGTCGCATGGGTGGCGGCGGTTCGGGTGGCGGACCGATGGGTATCTTCAATGTGGGTAAGAGCCGTGCCCGACTGGTAGAAAAGGACCATGTAGGCCGTGTAACCTTTGCCGATGTGGCCGGACAAGCCGGTGCCAAGCAGGAAGTACAGGAAATTGTGGAGTTTCTGAAGAATCCCAAAAAGTTTACCGAACTGGGAGGAAAGATTCCCAAAGGCGCCTTGCTGGTGGGACCTCCGGGAACGGGTAAGACTCTGTTGGCCAAGGCTGTAGCTGGCGAGGCGGACGTACCCTTCTTCTCCATGTCCGGCTCTGATTTTGTGGAGATGTTTGTGGGTGTGGGTGCCAGCCGAGTGCGCGATCTCTTCCGTCAGGCCAAGGAAAAGAGTCCTTGCATCATTTTCATTGACGAGATTGATGCTGTGGGACGTGCCCGTTCTAAGGGTGCGGCTATGGGTGGCAATGACGAGCGCGAAAGCACGCTGAATCAGTTGCTTACGGAAATGGACGGTTTTGGCACCAATAGCGGTGTCATCATTTTGGCTGCAACCAACCGCGCTGATGTATTGGACAAAGCGTTGCTGCGTGCAGGACGTTTTGACCGTCAGATATATGTAGACCTTCCCGACTTGAATGAACGTAAGGAAATCTTCCAGGTGCATTTGCGCCCCATCAAAGCCGACGATTCGCTTGATGTGGACTTTCTGGCCCGTCAGACCCCTGGTTTCAGTGGTGCGGACATAGCCAATGTATGTAACGAGGCGGCATTGATTGCTGCGCGCCACAACAAAACGCATGTTAGCCGTGAGGATTTCCTGGCGGCAGTGGACCGTATCATCGGAGGTCTGGAAAAGAAAACCAAGGTGATGACAGCAGCCGAGAAGAAGACCATTGCCCTGCACGAGGCCGGCCATGCAGCCATCAGCTGGCTTCTTGAATATGCCAACCCCTTGGTTAAAGTTACCATCGTTCCCCGTGGCCGTGCACTGGGTGCAGCCTGGTATCTGCCTGAAGAACGCCAAATTACCACACGCGAACAAATGTTGGACGAAATGTGCGCCACACTGGCGGGAAGAGCGGCTGAACAGCTCTGTACCGGTCATATCAGCAGTGGCGCCATGAACGACCTGGAACGTGTGACCAAGCAGGCATATGGCATGATTGCATATATGGGAATGGGCGAGGGCTTGCAGAACATTTGCTATTACAATACGGATGAATATTCGTTCCACCGTCCCTATTCGGAAACTACGGCACAGCTCATTGACGAGGATGTGAAGAAGATGATCGCCGAGCAGTACGGCCGTGCCTGCCAAATCCTAAGTGAACACCGCGAGCAGCATGCTTTGTTGGCGGAACGTCTGGTAGAGCGTGAGGTGGTCTTTGCCGAGGATGTGGAAGAAATCTTCGGCCCGCGTCCCTGGACCAGCCGTACGGAAGAACTGTTGGCTGCGGATGAAAAAAAACAGGAGACGGACGACGCACCGGAGAATAACGACAAGAACATAGAATCTGAAGAAGTATGAAGAATTTGATAGTCAGAGCCCTAACCGGGGCTGTATATGTGGTATTGCTGGCGGGATGTACATTGTATGGTCCTGTGTCGGCGTACTTGTTTTTCTCTATCGTGGCAATGGCTACATTGTGGGAGTTCAGCACCTTGATGAACCGTCATTACGGTGCGTCTCTGGTTCCTTATCTTAATGCTTTTGCGGGTATTCTGCTCACTTCTGCCGTGTGGCTTTGGTTAGTGGGCGGAAATGGTACAGGACAGGCTTTTGCCCTCTATGGCATGCTAATGCTTTACATGCTCGTAAGTGAATTGTACCGCAAGGCCGTAGATCCGTTGAAAAACTGGTCGCTTGTTTTCGCTTCCCAACTTTATGTGGCATTGCCTTTTGCTCTTCTTCCTCTGATGAGCGTGGGTTACGACGAAAACGGCCGTATTGTCTACGAATCTATTTATCCCATGGCGTTGTTCCTCTTTATCTGGATAAATGATACTGGAGCCTATCTTTTTGGCTGCTCGCTCAGCAGGTATTTTACCGCCAAACTATTCCCACGCATTTCGCCCAAGAAATCATGGGTGGGCAGCATCGGTGGTGGATTGCTTACCGTGGCGGCTTCGGTGGCGGTTTCCCATTTCTTCCCCGGAATGCTCACGTTGCCCAAGTGGATAGGTTTTGCACTGGTGGTGGTAGTTTTCGGTACTTGGGGCGATTTGGTGGAAAGTCTGCTCAAACGCCAGCTTGGAATCAAGGACAGTGGTAATGTGCTTCCCGGTCACGGAGGCATGCTGGACCGTTTTGACAGTAGTTTGCTTGCCATCCCTGCCGTAACACTCTACATGCTTCTGGTGAATACTTGATGCATGCGTCCGTAGATGAAAATTTTCAGGATAACAACAATGAACAAGAACGAAAATTCAAACAGAATACAGACGTCTCTGTTGAATCCCTACGAGAAAAAAGTTCTTATCTGGCTTGCCGAGCGTATGCCTTCATGGGTTACATCGGACATGCTGACATGGCTCAGCCTTTTTGCTGCGGTGCTGATTGCTGCCGGATACTTGCTTACGAACTATGCGCATGAGTGGTTGTGGCTCTGCTCCTTCGGTGTGGCGCTTCACTGGTTCGGCGATTCGCTTGATGGAACGTTGGCGCGTTTCCGTAACCAGTCACGTCCCCTGTATGGTTTTTATATAGACCACAATATGGACTGTGTGGCCCAGTTTTTCATCATCGGGGGTATGGGACTTTCTGCTTACATGCACCTTTGGTCGGCACTGCTGATTCTTGCCGTTTATCTGGCGCTGGAAGTATATGTAATGATATGTGCCCATTTGAAAAACGAATTCAAACTGACTTATGGTTTTATGGGGCCTACAGAATTCCGCGTGTTCATGATTATGATCAATACGGTGTGGTATTTTGTGGAGCCTTTGCATGACTTCTGCCTGCTGGTGGAAGTGGGACCGTTGAAGTCGGAATTACTCAGTATGGATGTGGGTGGTATGGTTGTCGCCCTGATCCTTTTCTCCATTTACATCAACAGCCTGGTAAAGGATGGCAAATTCTTTGCGAAGATTGATCCGCTGAAGAAAAAATAAGACGGTTGGTTTTTATGTAAAACTGGTAAACCCTCTGTTTCTTAATGGATAAGATTCTCAGATATCTCAAGTTTATGCTTTCCACACTTGCCGGAACGGCCGTAGATTGTGCGGTTATGTGGCTTCTGGCGGAAAAGCTGTTCACAGAAAACGAGATGGCGCAACTTTTCATTGCGCCATCCGTGTCTTTTGAGTGTGCCGTGTTCACCAATTATGTGCTGGCATATTGTTTTGTGTGGAAGGATCGGGTGAAGGACCGTTCATTGCGCAATTTCTTTCTGCGCTTCTTCCCTTATAACGTGTCCTGCATTGCCGCTTTTCTCATTAAGATGATTCCGTTTGTCCTCATTCGTCATTTTGCGGGGCTGAACGTGGTGGTCTGCAACTTGCTTGCCCTTGCCGTGTCTGGCTTGTTCAACTTCATCATGAACGAATGGGTCATCTTCCGTAAGAAAAGTTAGTCACCGAAGGGGTTCCCTTTGGGGTGGCGGCTCACTACCCAGCGAAAGGCATTCACGAAGAGTAAGTTCTGTGTGGCATCGGTGAAGCCCGTGTCGCCGTGTCCCATGTTCAGGTAAATCATTCTGTATCGGGTGTTGGTCCAGACAATGGGGAAGTCGCCCCAGCGTACAATGTCCTTTATGCCGAAGGGATACATTTTGGGCGATATGGAGAGTAGTATGCGCACATCCTTGTTTTTTCGGGGCGAGGGGTTCCACATGTAGAATTCCGATTCGGGGATAACGAATGATGGTGGCAGCGTGCGTGTGATGGTGTGCGTGGTGTCACAATCTACCAATGCCGGCTGTGGTGGCCAGTTGTTACAATAGAACGCACCGCATCCTAAGAACTGGTTAAACCAGGGCCATTTGGTGTGTTTGTCGTTGTATGCCGCAGCGTGGAATCCCATCCATCCGCCCCCCTGTTCCATGTAGCGCTGAAATGCCAGACGTTCTTTTTCACCGTGGGGCTGTGTGTTCAGCATGACGATGATGTTGTAGCGTTCCAGACTGTCGGTAAATTGGTTGAAGTGGGTGGTGGTGTCCATGAGAAAGCCTTCGCCGTAGCTCAGCTTGTGAAAAAAGCGGATGGCATCGCGGGAAAACTGTACATGAGCTTCTTCAACGTGAGGACTCCAAACAATGAGCGCACGGAAACGTGGTGCGCCGGCATAACTGGCAGGGTAGCCCTGCTGTGCCCGGGCAGGGGAAAACCACAGCCCGGCAAGGAGGAGAAGGAGGATGATGTGTTTCATTGTTATTTTTGTTTTTTTAGGTTTTCTAAGATATCTAGTATTTCCAGAACATCTAGAGCTTCTAGGGCTTCTAGGCTTTCTAGATAATTGTTATGGCAATGCCCAGCGGATGGCGTTGGCAAACATCTTTACAAAGTCGGGTTGCTGGAACAGGGCAGCGTCGTGGCCAAACTGGAAATAGACGTTGCGGGCAGGAACGTTGGGGTTTGTCCAAATGACGGGATGGTCGCCCATGCGCACGGCTGATGCTGGACTGTAGCTGTGTTCATCTACGTGAGCCAGCACATGCACGTTGGGGCGCGGACTGCTGTGGTAGGTGTACCACTCATCGCGCGGAATGCGGATGGTGTCTGGCAATCCAGCGGTGATGGGATGGATACGGTCTTCCAGGCAGATGGTGCCATCGGACGGTGTTTCAGTGTAACCTTTCCAGCGGATGCCGCCCATGAAACGGCTGAACCAGTCCCACATGGGGCCTGCGCCGAAGATGTCGCCCAGAAGTGTGGCGTGATGGAAACCGATGTAGCTGCCGGTGGCGTTCTCGATATAGTGGATGAAGTCGGCCTTGGCTGCGTCGCTCCATGCGTATGGCGGATAGTCGAGTTGCAGGATGAGGTGATACTGCTCCAACATGCCAGCCGGCACATCGCGCAGACTGGTGAGGCGGTCCACTTGGATGTTGAGCGAATCCTTTCGTGCATTGAGCCAGTCCAGTGCCGCCTGGCTGAAAGCCTCGTGGGCATTGTCTTTCTCGGCAATGGCCAGAATACGTCTTGGGGCTTCGGTGCCGCGTTTGTTCTGCATGAGGCTGAGCTGGAGTGTACGTCGTTTGTCGCCTTGTGGCGTGTCGTCGGCATACTCCCAGTACATTCCGCCGCGCAGACCGTGGTCCATGATATACTGGCACTTGATGGCGAGTGAATGCGTATTGTCATAACCGAAGACCAGTGTGTCGCCTTGGTCTGCCAGATAAGGAACCTGCCCCTCGTGGCTCCACCGTTCTGTAATGCCGGACGGTAGAGGTTGTGTGCCGTTGTAACGATCGAATTGCTTGGGGCCGCGGCCGTAAAAGGGCATTCCCATGACTAATTTGTCTGCCGGTATACCTTTCTTTAGATGCAATTCTATGGCCTTGGATGTGTTCATCCACCCCGTTATGGGACTGTCGTACAATGGCGAGTGATGCCGTGGGGGGGTGCCCATGTCGTATGCCATCACGTTCACAAAATCGAGGTATTTTAGGCATGAGGGGAAGTCGATATATTCCCCGCCTGCCACGGTGGCAATTGTGAGTAGGCGCTTGCTGCCCAGCGTTTTGCGAAGGTCGCGCATGAGCAGAGTGAAGTTGTCCGTATCCTGTGGCGAACAGGAAATGCCAGCGCTGTTCTGGGTGGGGTATTCCCAGTCAATGTCAATGCCGTCCAGGTTGTATTCCTCCACAGCACGCAGACAGTCTCGGGCGAAAGCCTTGCGACGGTCGGCCGCAGCAGCCATCTCGCTGAATCCGCCGGCTCCCCATCCGCCCACCGAGAGCATGACACGCAGCTGGGGCGCATCTTTCTTGAGTGCGGCAATCTGGCGCAGGCGTTCGGGGTTGTTGATGCGGATGCCGTCGAAGGTCTTGTTTACCAGTGCGAAGGCATAATTGATGTGTGTCATGGCGTGCGGGTCGGGGATGACTTTGGTCCAGGAGGTGACGTATGCCACCACTACCTTGCCGTCCTTCTCAGTATTGCGTCGGGCGGCGTTTGCGCTTGCGGCCATGAGCATGCACAGCATCACGGCCGCCCAATATCTGAACAGTTTCATTGTGTGATAATATTGTTTGTTTTGCTCCACGAAATTCGATTGCTGCATTGTTTCTGTCTGCAAATATACAAGGAAATAGCCTGTTATGCAATATTTCATTTGAAATTATGCCACAAAAGTTTGTCTGATATGTTGTCGTTTTTGGGAATGGAAATCTTGGTTGGACGGCCAATTATCACTACCTTTGCAACCATGAAACTGCATATATTCAATCCCGAGAATGATTTGGCACTGGCCGACGGACGCCCCGGCTTCACTGCCCCTGCAAGCGCACGACAAATGCGGCAGGAACTCTACTGGCTGCCCGAATGGTGGGCAGACGAGGGCGACCGAGTGTGGGACGGTGAGGAACCCATCAACTTGCAGCCCGGCGACGAGATTGTACCCTGGGGGTGGAGTCCGGCGCTTATTCACCAACTTAAGCGTGCGGGAGTGGACGACTGTTTTCTGCCCTCTGATGATGAAATGCAGCGGTTGCGTGCGCTTTCCAGTCGCCACACAGCCGTGGAGGCTTTGGCAAGGCTGCGTCAGGACGGCGTGGCTGGCGAATGGATGTGTGGTGAATCTGCGGTGTGCCGCACGCTCGACGAGGTGAATGCCTGCCGAGAGCGCTGGCCGCATACGCTGCTCAAGGCGCCCTGGAGCAGCAGCGGAAAGGGACTGATGCCCGACACGGATCCCCACATGGAGGCATGGGCGAGGCGCATCATCCGGCAGCAGGGCAGTGTGGTGGCGGAGCGCTGGCTTTACAAGACGGTGGACTTCGCCATGGAATTCCGTTGCGATGGCAGTGGCGGTGTGGAATACTGCGGCCTTTCCCTCTTTCACAACACTCCATCGGGCGCTTATGTGGGCAATTGGCTCGCTCCCGAGAAAGTGAAGCGCCAGTGGCTGGGCCAGTACGTCTCGCTGGACATGGTGGACAGCATCTGCCAGTGGTGGACGGACTATCTGAAGGCCGTCCCCTACAAAGGTCCCGTGGGGGTGGACATGCTGCTTAGCCGAGAGGGCATTTGTCCCTGTGTGGAAATCAACTGGCGCATGACTATGGGCATGGTTTCCGTTCTGCTCGCCCAGCAGGGCCGCAGTGGCAAGTTCATGGTGCATTATGTCCACGACCGCTATGCCGCAGAGATTGAAGGGTTTGGGTGATTTGACTGGATTTTCTAGAAGGGCTAGATGTTCTAGTTCTTCTAGATATTCTAGCCCTTCTAGAAAGTCTAGGGAAAAAGCAAAATTACAAAAAATGAGACTCCTTTTCTTCCTTTTCCTCTTCTCGCTTCTGGCGCTTTCGGCTCCGGCGCAGCGACATGCCGTGTGGAGCCGTGGCGGCATTGTCCGTTCGGACACCACAAGCAAGCGTGTGACCCTCATCTTTACCGGCGCACATCATGCCGACGGTGCCGATGACATCCTGCGCACGCTGAAACAGGAACGTGTCAAGGGGGCATTCTTTCTCACCGGCAAGTTTCTGGAACTCTATCCCGATGTGGTGCGCCGCCTGGTGAAAGAGGGACATTATGTGGGCAGCCACAGCTACGGCCATCTGCTCTATTTCCCCTGGGACAGTCCCAAGATGAGCGTTACCCGTGAGGAGTTTGAACAGGATATCCAGCGCAGCTACAATGCGTTGGCTCCTTATGGCATCAGCATCAGGAACGCGCCTTATTTCGTGCCGCCTTATGAACATTACAACGACACCATATCGGCATGGGCGCGCCACATGGGACTTACGCTCATCAACTTCACCCCCGGAAGCACCAGCAATGCCGACTACACTACGCCCCAGATGAAAAACTACCGCAGTTCGCAGACCATATACGAAAACATCCTGCGCCTGGAACAGGAACAGGGACTGAACGGCCATCTGCTCCTCTTCCACATCGGCACGGTGGACGAGCGTACCGACAAGTTCTATCACAAACATCTTAAAATGCTGATTTGTGAGCTTAAACGGCGCGGATACAGGCTAAATAACCTTAAAAAACACACATTATAAATAAACTGCCAGAATTTTATAACCATCTGCTTTGCCGATAGATATAAATTTTATACTTTTGCAACAAAATTTAACAACATATTCCCGATGAAAAGAAAAATCCAGCACATTTTTGGTGCAATTGCCATTGCGGCAGCCGCACTGAGCGCTTGTACAGAGCATGTTGACACGTCGGCACGCTATGTATTCAAGGAAGAGACCATCGCAAGTTATCTGGCCAAGAACGCACAGTACAGTGAGTTCGTGAAGCTGATGAACATGGTGCCCGTTAGCGAAATGAGCGAGTCCACAGTTGGACAGCTGCTCGCCGCACGCGGAAACTACACCTGCTTCGCCCCCACAAACGAGGCCATTGACAAGTATCTGCAAAAGCTGACCGAGGAAGGTCTCATCAGCGCCCCCAACTGGGAATCATTCCCCAGCCAGCACAAGCTTGACTCTATCCGTGCCGTTGTCGTTCTGAACAGTGTGATTGACGGTGGCGACGTAACACAGTACAGCACATGGGACTTCCCCACAGAGACCAACGGCGAATTCCCCCTGTCAAACATGAACGACCGTCGTCTGACCGTAAGATACGTGAACGACCCCGACTCCATCTATCTCAACTATGACTGTCCCGTCAGCGTGCGCAACCGCGACATCCCCGCCATCAACGGAACCATCCATTGTGTGGAGAAGGTGCTCGCACCCAGCGACATCAGCATGGCAACTCTCGTGGGTAAGATCCTTGAGACCAAGAAAGAAGGATTCCTGGTGGCTGCCAGAGTGCTTGACGCCTGCGGTCTGCTCGACACCCTCGGCAAGATTCAGGACGAAAAATATGAGAAGCTCTACCGTCAGGGACTTATCCCCGACTACGATGCCACCAAGAACAGCTGGGTGTTCCACGGCGCTTCTGGTTATCAGTTGGCACGTGCCCCCAAGCACCGTAAGTACGGTTTCACCATCTTTGCCGAGACCGACAGCTTCTGGACAGAGGCCATCGGCAAGCCCGCATTGGAAATCTATCCCGAAGACGTGCAGAACTGGGTGCTGGCCAACCAGCAGTATTCTGCGGAAGACCAGTTCGAGGCAGACAAC
Organism: Bacteroidaceae bacterium; assembly: GCA_017559845.1. Taxonomy (GTDB): domain Bacteria; phylum Bacteroidota; class Bacteroidia; order Bacteroidales; family Bacteroidaceae; genus Physcousia. Next base: position 31,342 of record JAFYQQ010000013.1, read on the forward strand.
AACTTCAAGTCTCCCGACAACCTGCTCAACCAGTGGATTACCTATCACATCCTCCCCTTCAAGACTCCTGCCAACAAGCTCGTGTACCACGTGAACGAGAAGGGATACTCACTCAACTCAAAGACCCTGACCATTCCCGTAATGGAGTTCTACGCCACAATGGGCAAGCGCCGTCTGCTCAAGATCTACGAGAGCAAGGAGAGCAACGGTATCTATCTGAACCGCTTCCCCAACCTCAGAAACGGACGTAAGGAAGACTATCACGAAGCATCATGCGACGACGACAAGCGCGGAAGCTACATCGACAGCAAGTCTGACCGCGTGTTGGAATACGAGGCCGTGAACGGTATCATCTACGCCATCGACCGTCCTCTTGCATACACAGACGCCGTGCGTAACAACCTGGCCAAGAACCGTATCCGCTTCGAGAGCATGAGCCTCTTCCCCGAAGCCATGAGCAACGACATCCGTAAGCGTGACGACACCGATTACCGCTATCAGTTCGTTCACATTCCCAAGAACTCGGTTTACCACTACTTCGAGAACATGGACATGAACGACGAGACCAACATGGTTTACCTGAACTCATACGGCTACGACTGGTGTAACCTGCAGGCCGACGAGGTGAAGGCTGTGGGTCGCTACGAGGTGACCATCAAGCTTCCTCCCGTTCCCCGCAGCGGTACATACGAATTGCGCTACCGCGTACTGGCCAACGGCGACCGTGGTGTGGTACAGTTCTACTTTGGCGACAACAAGAACTTCATGCAGCCCACCGGTATTCCTGTAGACCTGACCATCGGATGCCGCCACCAGTCAACTGGTTGGGAAGACGACACCGAAGACCTGGACTACAATGCCGAAGTGGACAAGCGCATGCGTAACAACAACAGAATGAAGGGTGCCGAGGCCATTGCCAATAGTGGCGGTTCCGCACGTAAGAGCAGCAACTCACACATCGTGCGCCACATCCTTCTGCGCCAGCACATCGATGCAAACAAGACTTACTACCTGCGCTTGAAGTCAGTGCTCGACTCTGACCGTAAGGAGCTTTACATGGACCACCTGGAGTGGTGTGCCAAGGAAGTCTACGACAACCCCGAACAGCCCGAAGACATCTGGTAATCGGTTCCGTTTGAACATACACAACATTCCAACATCAATAAAACCGAAGCAAGGGCTTGGAGCAACACGCTGCCAAGCCCTTGTTGCATATTGTTTTCTCATGTGTCCTTTTCTCTGTATCGTCTGTTTTTCTATACAACAAAAGACGATAGCCCAGCGCAGATTGTCGTGATGATGGACGTCTGGAAGACGTGAACATGAATAGCCGGGGGCTTTCAAGCCCTCGGTCCCTCACGTCCGCACAATAAGGCGTCTGCAAAGACGCCATTTTTTGCCTTATCAATCTTTCCACGGGTTCAAGAACCCGCGGCTATTCGCCCTTGCGGGCTTCGCGTTTTCCAGACGCATTATCAGGATGACTTAAAGAAATACGGTATGCCTTTACCTACGCCCTGTTTTGTGGGCTGGGGCGCTGTGTGGCATTTGGGGTATCCGAATGGTGGCCGGCGGTGGCGGGGAGGGAATTTTCATTCGGCCGAAAGGGCTTTTTGGGGGCTTGCTGATGGCTTTCCGTTTAAAAAAGCCTGTGTATCATGTTGAAATTTCATTTCCGCATGATGTAAAAATATAATTTCAGATTGAAATTCCATTTCCGCACTATGTAAAAACATAATTTCAGATTGAAATTCTATGTTCGCACTATGTAAAAGCGCAATTTCAGATTGAAATTCTATATTTACACTATGTAAAAGTATAATTTCAAAATGAAATTCCACTTTTACACAGATTAAATGTTGTATTTCAGAAAATTTTTATATTTTCGTGCCGTAGGAAGTCCTTAAAGTGGGCGCCAGACCGAGTTTCAATCCTTAAAAAGTGCACAACATGGGAAGTTATCTGAAAATCGATCCCGTAAGACTGGGAAAATTCAACAAGGCAGAGTATGCCAGACTGATGAATGACACAAAATTGCTCATTTTGGAGGTTGGGGCGGAGAAGATAGGCGTGAGCCAGGCTTTGCTGGACGCTTTTTCCGCCAATGTGGAGAAGTTGACGGACATCATAGTGGAAACCCGCGCCCGGATTGAGACGATAGAGATCAACGAGGAGGACCGCAAGGCGTGCGAACTCGTCATTTATCTGATGGCCACCATCCGCGCCAACCGCTCGTCGCCTCTGGAAGCGATGCGCGTTGCCGCCGAAGCGCTCTTCCTGGAGACCAAACCCTATGTGGGCTGCCAAAGGCTTCCGCAGGGGCAGAAGCTGGTGATGATACGCGCGCTGCTGACCGACCTCACCACGGAAGGGATGTACGCCCATGTGCAGACGCTCCATCTGGCCGACGTGGTGGAAGAACTGGGCGTGGTGGCCGGTCGCCTGGGCGATCTCATCTGCCAGCGCACCTCGCAGCGTGCCGCCGAAAGGACTGAGCCGGCAAAGGTCGTGCGTGCCGAGATGGACGAGCAGTTCGACGACATCCTGACCATCGCCTTTGTGACCAGCGTGGCGCATCCCAGCCCCGTGGCCACGCGCTTTGTCTCGCTGATGAACGCCGTTATTGCCGAATCGGAGACGGCCTACAAGCAGCGCACCGTACAGCGCACCAGGCGGAAGAAGGAGTGAGCGGCACAGCGGAATCCGTTCCGCTTCGCAAAAAGCATAACGCAAGCGAAAAAAGAGGGCTGCCCCCGGAGAGAGGGCAGCCCTTGTGGTATAACGTGTGCGGCAGACTGTCCGCCGGCCGCACAGAGTGTGCTTTCTATTTGAAATCCAGCAGGTACATTTCGCCTTGCGTCTGGATAAGCATCTTGTCCCGCCATTGCGAACAGTCTTCCAGTTCGCCCTTCGTAACCTGGCTCAGGTCAATCACGTTGCGCATGGTGCGGGTGTTCAGATCCCATACGTACAGCTCGGAGGGATACTTCTCGTTGCCGAATCCGGTGGGCATATACAGCAGTCCGTCTCTGATCATCAGTCCTTGCCCGATGGGGTTGAAGGGAGCCTGATAGGTGTCCTCGATGAGATAGTTCTCCAGCAGGTCTTCTTCCGTGAGGGTAACTATCCCGTCTGTGGATTCGGATAGTTCGGGAATGCGGAACTTTACAATGCGGTGGCGGTTGGTGGGGTTGGTGTTGTCTACCGTATTGCCGTAGCCGTAAAGATAGTTTCTTTCAGCGTCCACCGCCCAGTTCAGCGCATAGCCGAAGAGCTTGTTGCGGTCCTTGAACACGATGGTCTGCACCAGGGTTGTCGACTTCATGTCTGGGGCGATGCGTTCAACGTACAGCACATCCTTGCGCCCGTTAATGCTGCCCCGCTGGCATTGCGCCACGTAAATGAGCGGGAAGGGGTCGTCCTTTTCATACCGTATGCGGCCAAAGGTAACCTCGTTGCAGTGGTTCTTCTCGTGGTGGCTGGCAATCTGGAAAGGCTTTACCACCTGCTTCAGGGTCTTCCCGTCTGTGGTGTAGACCGACAGGTATCCGGTGTTCTGAAAGCTGAAGATATAGTCGTTCCATACGTCCATGCCCTGATAGCTTTGTTTCTCCTGCCCTTTCAGCTTGCCCAGGCAAAGCGCGTCGAGGGTGTGCGGCTTCATTACAATGGCCGGGCCGTCATAACTGGTGGTTTTTACTTCGGCGGCGTTTTGTGCCGTCAGTGTGGAGGGGAGCAGGGCGCATGCGCACAGCATCCCTTTTACAAAGGTCTTTCTCATGTTGGCTTAATAGATTTTCTTGATTTCCGCTTCCTTATAATAATGGTGCAGGATGGACTGGAACTTGTGGCCCTGCTCGCCCATGACGGCGGCGCCAATCTGGCACATGCCCACACCGTGGCCCCATCCGCGGCCGCAGAGTCGGAACCGTTGCGGAATGCCGTCCACAATGTCCAGGCGCTCCACGCGGAAGGCGCTGCTCTTCAGGTGGGAGCGGCTCAGCGTGCGGCGTATTTCAAGTTCTTTTCCAATGGTGAATTCCTTTTGGGTGCCCACAATCTTGAGCTTGCTCAGGTGTCCGCTCTGGCTCCGCTCCACGTCTTGCAGGTCGGTGATCGGGCCCAGGTCTGTGCGCAGATTCTCGCTTACCAGTTCCTGCATCTCCTGCTGGCTGTATTCCACGGTCCACTCCAGGAAGTCGGTGGTCTCTCGGTCATAGTCGTTCAGCACCTGGTCCAGCACCTGGGGCGTGGCCTGGCTGCAATAGGGGTCGTCCACATGTTGCAGGTAGGGCAGGTCCTTGTTGTCCCAGCAGTGGCGGTAGGTGTTGGTCATTCCGCCGCAGCACTTTCCAAACCGCGCGTCGCAAATCTCGCCTCCGTATACGAGAATCTGTCCGCGAGTGGCGTCTATGGCCTGTTTCGCCTGCGGGCTGAATGAGCGTGTGACGCCTTGGTAGCGTTGGCAGTGGTCATCGGCGCACACGTCAAAGAGGGTGTGTTCCTCGCGGTCGTACCAGCGGATCATTTCGCTGTCCGACTTACTGAACGAGAAGAACGTGTTGTGCTCGCCCTCGTGCTGGCGGCGGTGTTCCAGCTGTGCCATAATCCAGCTGCGGCTGATGACGGCAGACGCTTTCAGGAACTCCAGGCTGCAGGTGGCCTTCATCTCGCTGCTGATGACGCTTAGCAGATAGTCTTCCATCGGAATCTCGTTGATGACCAGAATCTTCTCCTCGTCCACGATGAGGCGCAGCGTGCCACGGAAGGTCTGGGTCTCAGTGCGCTCCCAATGGAATTGCTTTCCTATGGTCACTTGTTCCACGGAGAAGCAAGACTCCTCTTGCTGGGGACGGAAGGTGAGGTGGTGGTACAGGCTGCCGTTCCACAGGATGCTGCCTTCGTGATACTGCACGGTCTGCTGTCCGCTCGCCAGGTTTCCCTTGGCCTTATAATCGTGGTGCAAATGGAAGGTGAGTTGTGTGGCGGACATCAGTCCCACCTTTACAGAAGGCTCCTCGGCATCAGTCTGCTGCAAATCGCTGGAGATGCTCTCATCCTCTTCTTGCGGCTCCGGCTTCGGGGTGTCCTTGATCTGGTGTATCACGTCTTCCAGCTGGTCATATTCCAGCGTGACTTCCTTCAGGATGGCCGCCGCTGTTTCCGGTGTCAGCTTGTTGAAGTCTTCTTCGCGCGGTGTGATGAAGAGTCCGCCCATGTCCAATGCGCCCGGACTGATGAGTAACTTGTCTTCGCCTTCCGCGTAATAGCAGTCGGGACGGTGTTTTGAACGGGGGAAGAGCAACGTGATGACTTCATCGGGCTTTCCCACGCCACCTTCCTGGTGCCATGCAATCAAGTTCATGCGCGGTTCTTCCTCGCCTTCCGCAATGGGGAGCGCGTTGTAAAGACGTTGGCACAGTAGGCTGTCCGACTCGGTGGGGATGCTGCGGATGACAAAGACCGGGCACTGATAGTCGCGCAGAATGTACAGTCCGCATTGCGAGCCTACGTATCCGGCCTCTTCCATGGACGCCGCTTCCTTTCCAGTCAGCGGGTACAGCTTCTCCAGCCGCTGCTGGTACATGTCCCAGTCGCGTTCTATGGGCACAATGCCGCGGCTTCCGGCCTGCAGGTGCATGTGGTCCGGGCAGGACGCACCGCACAAGGGACCGTTGTAGAAGATGATATATCCCTTCATGTCCCATGCCATACGGCGCATGGTGCTGAAGTGGCTGTATATGCTTTGTGGGGTATGGCGTCTGGTGGGGATGGTGAAGTGCTGCGGCAGGATGGGGAAGGGGTTTACCAGAATCTGGTAGTGCTTTTCCACCATCAGTGTGTGCTGCTCCTTGGGGCGGTTCTGGTCGCACAGGAAGCAGGGGCGTTCGGCAATGCTCTTCGAGTCGATTTTTGCCCCAGTACTGATAATACGGGCAGGGTTCCACTGGGCTTTCAGCATCCGTTCGGATTTGTACAAGTCTTTGCTCTGTGTGCTGTCAAGCGCCTTGTAATTCTGTGTGGCCAACGGCCAGTTTTCCACTTCCCGGGCAAAGAATGCCTGCATCTCTTCCGTGTCTACGTGGTGCTGCCATTTCTCGTTCAGTTGTTGCCGGGCATGGATTTCGAGTGTACGCAGATGGTCTTTGTATCGGTTGTTCTTGTTTATCTTGTCCTGGCTCAGTGCTGCATCGCTGTTCCCCTCCCATCGGCGGCACAGATATAGCTCGTCATAGATGCGCCCGATACGGAAACGGCGACTGATCATCAGCCCCAGCGCATAGTCTTCTCCGTAACTGGTGTTGGGAATATGTATCTTTCGCAGAAGTGGAGTGAAAAAAGCTCTTGGCGCTCCCAGACCGTTTATACGTAGGGCATTGTTGCGGCCGTTTTGTGGAGTCCATTCGCGGTGGTCGATGAGGCCGGGAGGAAGGGTCTCCAGTTGGAAATTGCACATTCGGTATGCACCGATTACCATTACGGCTTTTTGTTCGTAAAAGGCATCCACGATGCGTTGCAGAGTTTGCGGACTGCTGTACAGGTCGTCGCTGTCCAGCTGCACCACAAAGCGTCCAGCTTGTGGGTGGTGTACGGCCATGTTCCAGCATCCGCCAATGCCCAGGTCGTCGCGTTCGGGGATGAGATGTATCACCCGTTTGTCCTCGGTATACTTAGCTATTGCCTCTGTGGTGCCGTCCGTACTGCCGTTGTCTACAATAATCAGATTGAAAGGGAAAGTGGTTTCCTGTTCCAATACGCTTTTTATCGCATCCTCAATGGTGCGGACACGGTTGCGTACCGGAATCACAACAGAAGCTTCAACTTCGAAGTCTCCCTCTCTCAAATCCGGTTCATCGTTTTCGTTGCCGTGCAGATAGGCGTTGATGGCACGTAAATGGCGGGTTACGGCACGTTCCATTTCCACTTGGCGCGACCGGTTTCTGGGGTCTACGTAGTCAAACTGTTTTTGCCCGCTCAAACGGGTGTCGCGCTCCATCTCTGTGTACAGGAACTCATCCACATGAACCGGCAGAGAACGGCGGCTGATGAAAAGACGCAGGTCATACAGGGCGGCATGCTGATAGGTGTGCAGATGGCTTTGGCCAACATATTCCTTCAGCGCCTCTGTCTTGATAAGCAGCACGGAACCCATCTGGAAATCGTCTCGCACGGAACCTTCCTGATACTCAATCAGCGGCATGGCGCGCCGTTCTCCGTCGGGCGTCACAATGTAGTGGTCGGCATACCACATCTCGCCTCTGCTGTCTTCTGCTACGGACAGCAGGCGGTGCAGGGCATGGTAGCCCAACTTCAGCGTGTCGTACTTGGTATATAATAAGATGTATGGCGCGGTGGCCAGTTGTGCAATTTGTCTGATGGTGCGTGTGCAGCCAAATCCTCCCTCTTCTTGCAGGTAGTGTATGGCGGCAACGTGCTCGTCCGCACTCAGTTGGGCGACGGTCTCCCGAACCTGTTCTTCGCTGATTCTGGGGATGAAACAGTCTATTTTCGGTAAAACGGTATTCATATATCTGATGTAGGATTTGATTACAATATGTCTGTTGTCGATACAAAAATACTTATTTTTTTTCTCTTATCCAAACGATGGGGCAAACGAATAAGGGAATACTGACTTTCTTTGTGGCTATCCATTAAAAAAAATATTATGATGTGGTCGGCATTATGTTTTTTTTTCGTACTTTTGCGGCAAATCATACTCATCAATTAATTTAAATACAAAGCATTTATGAAGAAAATTGTTTCATTGTTTTTTGCGCTTTTGCTCTTTGCCGGCAATTTCAGTGCCAGCGCACAACGCGCAGACTATGATGTGATTCCCCTGCCCAAGGAAGTGAAGGAGGACTCTACACAGGTGTTCACTCTCCGTCAGGGTATGGGAGTGGCTTACGATGCCGCCAACCCCGAAGTTTACCGTAATGTGCAATTCCTTTGCCAGTGGGTGAAGGAAATGACCGGTATCACGCTGAAACTGACCCCCGATGACAAGAAAGCCGCAATCCGTGTAGGATTGGATTACCCTGTCAATAAGGGTGAGGCAGAAATCGAACTGACCGAACAGGAGAAAGAGGCATATATCATCAATGTGGACAAGAAAGGACTGACCATCCGTGCCCGCAAGCCGGTAGGTTTGTTTCGTGCAGCTCAGACGATCCGCAAGTCGTTGCCCGTAGAGAAGTCTGAAAAGGTTGAGTTCCCCTTTGTGGAAATTAAGGACCAACCCCGTTTTGAATACCGTGGTGTATTGTTAGATTGCGGTCGTCATTTCTTTACGGTTGAGTTTATCAAGCAGTTCATTGATGTGATGGCGCTTCACGGCAGTAACCAGTTCCATTGGCATCTTACCGAAGACCAAGGCTGGCGTTTCGAGGTTAAGGCTTATCCTAGTCTGGCTCCTCAGGGAAGTGTGCGTGCCGAGACTGTTGTTGGTCCCCACAACTCTGGTATCTATGACGGCATTCCTTATGGTGGATATTATACCCAGGACGACTGCCGCGAAGTGGTTCGCTATGCTGCGGACCGCTACATCAACGTCGTTCCCGAGATTGACCTCCCCGGCCACATGCAGAGTGCCCTTCACGTATTCCCCCACTTGGGTTGTACTGGTGGCCCTTATCCTGTGCGTACCTACTGGGGCGTGAGCCGCGAGGTGTTGTGTGGCGGTAATCCCGAAACCATTACCTTCCTCAAGACTGTTTTGGGCGAGTTGTGTGATGTGTTCCCCTCCAAGTACATCCACATTGGTGGTGATGAGTGCCCCAAGGACCGTTGGAACAAATGTGCCAAGTGTCAGGCCAAGATTAAGGAGTTGGGTATCAAGGGCGACGACAAGCATAAGTTCTCTGCCGAACACCAGTTGCAGAGTTGGATTAACCGCGAGGTGGAGGAGTTTATGAAAGTACGCGGACGTGCCATTGTCGGCTGGGACGAAATTCTGGAAGGCGGCCTCTCCGGTTCTTCCATTGTGATGTCTTGGCGTGGCACCAAGGGCGGTATTGCCGCTGCTCGTCAGGGCCATCGTGTCATCATGAGTCCCAATGTATATAGCTACATTGACCATCCCCAGTTGAAGGACTATGGCAAGCAGCCCCGTACCACAGACAGCTATATTGTATCGGCCAGTAAGATTTATTCTTTCGAGCCCCTCATTCCGGATAGCCTGACTCAAGATCAGCAGAAACTGATTTTGGGTCCCCAGATTAACTTGTGGACCGAGCATGTGGCCTATCCTCAGCATGCATTCTATCAGTTGCTCCCTCGTCTGGGCGCATCAAGTGAAGTGCAGTGGTGTCTTCCCGAGCAGAAGGACTTTGAACAGTTCAAGAACCGTCTGCCCCGTCTGAAGAAGATTTATGACCTCATGGGCGTAGCCTATTGCCGACAGGTTGAATAATCCTAAATATATATATAATAATAGTATGCCGGGAAACGAATTCTCTTTCGTTTCCCGGTTGTCATTTTTATGGGCAATTTCATTTCCCTCGGGAGAGAGTAATATTTTCCTCGGGAGGAAAAAAGAAATGGGGTTTGTGGCAATGAGATTTGTTGTACTGAAAATGTATGCAGTTTATAACAGATTTTCATGATGCAGACCGATTAGATGCATATATAAGCGGTGATTTCAGAAAAAAAACTTATCTTTGTGGCAAAGACAATATAGTAAAAGTTCCAAAAGACTAATATAATGAAGAGAATGCCTCGTTTTACAACAAAAGTTGTGACCTTGATCCTTTGCCTTTTGTCTGTCACGGTACAGGCGGTAGAACAGGATGATTGGAACCCCTTGGCAGATTCTGCAGCCATGGTGGTAAGTGGAAAAGTCCGTTTTACGGTGCTTACAAGCAGGATGATACGCATCCAGTACAGTAACGCTTCCAAGTTTGAAGACCGCGCCACCTTTGCTATAGTGAACCGCCGTCTGCCTGTGCCGGAATATACGGTAGAGGAAGACGGAGTTTTCCTCTACATCCGGACAGAGCATCTTACTTTGCGTTACAGGAAGAGATCTGTTCCCCGGGAAACAGACAAGACACCGAACAACCTTTGTATCACTTTTGAAATGAACGGCCAGTCCTGCATGTGGTATCCCGGCAAGGACGATGCCCTGAACTTGTTAGGCACGCATCGTACACTGGATCAGGCATGGGGCGATACCCGCAGGAACAGTCTGGAAAAAGGACTGCTTTCGCGTGCCGGTTGGGCCATCATTGATGAAAGTCCCAAGACAACCCGGGGCGACGGCAGTACCACTTTTGCCCTCGCACCCAATGAAGATGGTTTCCTGTGGTGGGACCAACCTGTGGACAAGGCTGCAACCGACTGGTATTTCTTGGGTTACGGCCATGATTATAAGGCGTGTCTTTCCGACTATACAAAGGTGGGTGGCCGTGTGCCTATGCCTCCCAAGTATATTTTCGGTTACTGGTACAGTCGTTATTGGGCCTATACCCAGTCTGATTTCCAACGTATCATACGCGATGCCGAATCAAACGATGTCCCTCTGGACGTATTGATTATGGATATGGACTGGCACAAAAGCGGTTGGACGGGATGGAGTTGGAATCGCGACCTTATCTCCAGTCCCAAGTATCTTATCAAATATATGCACGATCATGGTGTAAAGACGGCGCTTAACCTTCATCCTGCTGATGGTGTGGGCCGACACGAGGATTACTATAAGGCAATGAAGGCAGATTTAGGTTATGACGCGTCTTATAACGAAACCATACCTTGGAAGATAGAGGACTATGACTTTTATAAAGCCTTGTTCAAGAACATTATTTCTGTACATGAAGAGACTGGAGTGGATTTCTGGTGGCTCGACTGGCAACAGCATCTTACTGTAGACGATGTGCCCGGGCTGGGCGAGACTTTCTGGTGTAACCATGTCTTCTTTGAGGATATGCGCCGCAACCGCCCCCATCTTCGTCCGGTTATCTATCACCGCTGGGGTGGTTTGGGAAGCCATCGTTATCCCATCTGTTTTTCTGGCGATACCTGGGCTTCATGGAGTATGCTCGGTTATGAAATCTTCTTTACCAGCAACGCCAGCAATGTATGCTATGACTATTGGGGACACGACCTTGGTGGTCATCAAGGTGGCGATAATGATCCCGAACTCTTGCAGCGTTGGCTTCAGTTCGGTGTTTATACCCCCATTTTCCGTACTCATGCCACAAACGATTCAAAACTGGAACGCCGTATCTGGAAGTACAGCAACTTTGAGCAGTTGCGCGAGACGGTGCGTCAGCGTTACCGCATTTTCCCCTATCTTTATACCGCAGCACGCGAGACCTACGAAACCGGAGTGGGCATGAACCGTCCGCTCTATTACGATTGGCCAGAGGAGAACAATGCCTATAAGTTCGAAGATGAATACATGTTTGGAAACGACATGCTTGTGGCGCCCATCTACACGCCTGCTGATGACGAAGGATATAGTGAACGCTCCATCTGGCTGCCCAAGGGACAATGGTGGGATGTTACGCACAACTGTTTGATAGAGGGTGGCCGCATTTTCCGTGACCGTTTCACCACAGACGAATTACCTCTGTATTACCGTCCTGGTTCGGTCATTGTCAATTATCCAGTGCAGCGCACCGTTCAGGTTACTCCCTCAGAGATTGTGCTGCTTGTGGTGCCCGGTGCAGATGGAAAGGGCCGTTTTTACGAAGACGACGGAACCAACCAGGAGTATCAGGACGACAGCAAAGTGGCGAACACCTATTTCACCCAGACCCGCACACAAGGAAAGACCCAGTTCAAAATAGCAGCCCGCCAGGGCGGTTACGAGGGTATTCCGGCCGAGCGTGCATGGCGCGTGGTGTTCCTTGGTCAGGAATCTGTGCCAGGAATGGTGACAGTGAATGGCGTACAGGTAGATTCGTCCCAATTGCAGTTTGATGAAGAGAATGGAAAACTCACCGTGCTGCTCCCCTCCATGGCCTGTTCGCAGGACATTGTGATTGTCTTGCACGATGCGGTCCCCTCATTAGCGTTTAACCATTGATAATTCCTTTACACAGATGAAAAGACTTCATATCCTGTTTCTGGCAACAATGTTATGTGTGCTTTGTACCCGTGCGCAATCCTATTATGTTACCGGCAGTGCCGTGCCCGATGGTAAGGTCATTCCGCTTGAAAAGTGGGACGACGGCTCGCACAAATTCCATGGAACGCTTGTCCCCGGCGAACTTTACATCATCAACACCCCCGAGATTGGCAGTCTTACACAGTATCTTGCTCCTCAGCAGGTCAACAGCAATATTGTCTGCAATGGAATCCGGGCATTGTCAAGACGCTCGTCCGAAGATGCGGCATGGGCAGTGCTTTTCGAGGCAGACAACTACCGTTTTTCCATTTCCCCTTCGCTTGTCGTCACTGGCGAGATTTTTACTTGGTGGTACGAGGCCTGGATTGTGGGTGGTTGTACGGAAGACGGACAAGGCAATTGGAAACTTACGGCAGGAAAGCAGATGGTGCAAAGTCCGCATGACCCTTATGAATGGACATGGGTGGGCGAGCTGAAAGCCTATTCTTCCAATGAGGAACCGCGCCGTTTCAAGATTCTCGGCCAATACGATTGGGGACCAAAGCACCTTCATCCCTACAAGCAGGATGCTTCCATCCTTACCGCCGAGAAGGTTATCTATAACAATTCCAACGACTACAAGTGGACAATAGAGGAAGATGGTTATTATCGCATAAAGTGTAATGTGTTTCTGGAAACCATTTCCGGCGAATACCTTGGTGTGAATCCCCCTTCAGACATCGGAGAGGAGTATGCCTCTGCCACAAGTGTCCGTGCTTTTGGCCGCATAGTCAGTGTGCAGAGTTGCGAGCCGCTAACGGTACAGTTGGTTTCACTTAGTGGACAGGTTGTCGCTACGGCGCATGGAACTGATGTCAGCTTGCAGGTGCCGGCTTCGGGAATCTACATGGTTCGTGCCGACGGCCGTTTTACCCATTTCACCCGAAAGGTGGCGGTGAAGTAGTCTGTCTGTCATTTTTGGTAGACGACTCGCGTTGTGCCGTTTGCCATACGCACGATGTTTATGCCCTTCCTTATGTGTGGGATACGTTTGCCGTCAATGGTGAAGATTTGTTCCTCCTGTAGGGAAGGGTTTGTTTTGTCTGGATAGGATATGTCTGTTCCGCTTCCCTTGTATCCATAATATTCGTCCAGGATGTCCAGACGGTCGCTTATCCATCCCACCAGTCTTTCCAGAGTGTCTATGTCCGAATTGCGTACATAGGGAAACACACATTCAACCTCCTTGGTGGCCTCCCAAAGTCTGCCATGCAGCATACAGATGTCGCCTTTCCGGTATTTATGGAACTCATCGTATTCGGGTGCCGAGTCGTACTTTGACCAGTCGTCGCACACCTTCCAGCCGTCGTTGCAGATGGCCTCGCAGTAGCAGGGACTTTCCGGCCAGCGTTTTTTCTCCATCTCGTACCATGCTGTTCCCACCCGTCCGTACCAGTCGTGTATGATGGGCAGCACCATGTCTTCCGAGAAGATTCTTTTTTGCCGCAATTCGGCATACCGGTCGGCCTCTTCCTGCGCATAATACTTGCTGATGAAGGGGAAGGGACCCGTGGAAATGGAACTTAGTGTATGTGTGGCTGGGCGCGGAAAACCGTATAGTGTGATGCCGAAAGTCTGGTCCAGGTCGTATGGTGCAACCATCCATTTCATCCCATCGTAGGTAAACCATTGCCAGTTCTTCTGTGTGCCGTCTCCGTTCATCAGCATACGATTGAACAACTGATAGTCCAATAGGCTTTCCACGTCGAAACGTTTCTCCAGTTCTGTTTTCAACACAGCCTTTTCTTGCTGCTCAAGGGCAGCCAGCTCCTTTTTGTATTGGCTCAGGTTCTGTATGTATTGTTTTACCTTGGCCGAGCGTTCCTTGCCTTTCTGCACTTCTTCGGAATCTTTTTCATTGTTGAAACCTGTGCCGTGTTTGTCCATCAGCTCATTGGGGTAGTTGCCGTCATAGACTTCTCCCTTTTGGGTGTACAGCTGTTTGGGATTTCTCACTTCAAACTGTTTCCAATTTACTTTCCCGTTGAAAAGATTCTGGTCGTTTATGTTGCCGTCCAGATGCACTTGCTCCGCTGTTTCCTTCTTCATGTTCATGTTGCGGCGGTGCTTTTTCAATTGCCATGCATATACGCCCCAGAATTTGCCTTCTATGTACACGATGCAGGGAAAACCGTCCGGCACGCACAGCGCCTCGCTTTCGTTGAAATAGCCGCCCCGTTCCCAAAAAGGCTTTCGGTCTGCTATTATCTGACGATACCATTTGTAGCCGACCTCGCTGAGACCTCGCATAAAATCCGTGTAGAAGGCCTTGAAGTGGAACCCGTCTTGCCTTACCCAATCCCCAATGCGGAAGTCGGGGGTGTCTTCCTCTTCCCATTCCGCATTGCAGAAGTCTGCGGCAAAGTTGCGTTTGGGAAAGCGAAGCGTATATCCTCCTTGTCCTCTAAAGAGAATGGGCTTGCGGAAATATCGTCCCTCTCCGTCATACATTTCCATCCATGCCTGTTTCTGCTTGCGGTTGGTTGAGGGAATGTCCGAGATGCCGGTCAGGTTTATGTAGGCCAGTTTGGGTTCGGGCATGGTTATTTCCCCCTCCTCGGACAGGTTGGCTGTCATTCCCTTTTCCAGTCCCAGTGTCTCCACCAATCCCTCAAAGGTGGCGCATGCCTCGTTGTCCAGTCCCGTCTTTGCCCAGGCAGGAGCGGCATATCGGCGTGCGGCAATGGCTGTGGTGTCTTCCCCTGTCATGGTGTGTTCCTTTGTACTGAAATCTTTGGGCAGAGCGGGCAATGCGGTGGCTGCATGTAAAAGGGAAAGCACAAAAGCTGTCCGCATAATTCTTATGTCATTATTTTTTCTGTTAGCCATGATGATGAACTTCATACACATATTTATACACACCAGAGTGGATTTACTAAACGCCTGGCTATACCATTATTTGTCAATGTTCTGGATTCTGACGGACTTGTTGCTCAATTTCAAGCCTTTTTCTATGCTTTATTTCCTTTGTTTTTCCGCAAATATACTTCTTTTTCTCCAATAAGACCTGTATTTGTGAATATACTTTAACCCAATCATATACAATGCGGTAAATAATCATGCGTTTTCTTTTGTCCTGAATCCGCTTTTTAGTATCTTTGCGGATGTGCATGTCGCTTGCACGGTTATTTTGAACAGAATCAAAAAGAAATAGGAAGAAATGAAAAAACGAATTTTACTTGGCGGTATGTTTGCCCTGATGTCCTTTTCACAGGTTTTTGCAATCACTCCGCTTTCCGACGAGCATCGCATCTTGCGAGAGAAAGTAAACCTCTTCATGGGTACAGCCAATGATTATGGCCAGATGGCTCCCGGTGCCACCGTACCTTTCGGTATGGTACAGGTTTGTCCGGACAGCAATCCTCGCCAACATCCCGGTTACGATTATGAAGTGCCCCTTATCTCGGGCATCTCCATCAACCGCCTTTCCGGAGTGGGTGGCAGCGGTTGTGGTGGCAATGTCTCGCTGATGCCCGACGCCAAGGGAAAGGACATCCGCATTCTGAAGGCAACCGAGTATGCCGAGCCGGGATATTACGAAACCTTCTTGAGCAACGGCGTCCAAGTGAGTCTAACGGCTACTCATCGCATGGCAGTGGAGCGTTATGCCTTCCCCTCAACGGTGGAACCCGTATTGTTGCTCAACCCCACTTCTTCCTTTGAACGGGTGGAAGGCTCTTCTTTTTCTGCCCTTTCAGACCGTGTGGCAAAGGGATATGTGGCATCCCGTAACACTTGCGGACGAGGAGTTTATCACCTCTACTATCGCCTGTATGCCGACAAACCTTTTGTAGCGGAAACTTTGGCAGACGGCCGCATCCGCCTGACTTTCTCTTCTCGCCAGGTAGAGGTGCGCATTGCCGTGTCCACCGGACTGGAGAATGCCCTTGACGCCTTCTCTGAAACCGATGTGTGGAAACAGGATTTCTCCGCGCTTCGTGCCGATGCCGCTTCTCAGTGGTATGCCATTCTGGAACGTGTTAAGGTGAGTGGTGCCCCTCAGGTACAGCCTCTTTTCTATACCTCGCTCTATCGTGTGTTCCACAGTCCTTTCAAGGTTACGGACGACAAGATGGACACCTATTTGGGCACAGACGGTAAGGCGCACAAGGCAGAAGATTTTGACTATTATAGCTCATGGTCATTGTGGGATACCTACCGTACCAAGTTCCCCCTCATCACCCTGTTCCAACCCCAGCGCAGCCAGGCCATCATGGCATCCTTGGCGCAACTTTACATCACGGGCAAGGAAGATTGGTCCACTCCTCATGAATGTGTACCTACGGTGCGTACGGAACATGCCATCGCCACTTTGCTCGATGCCTATCGCAAGAAGGTGCTGACAAAGGACGTGCTGCAGAAGGCCTATCCCGGAATGGTGGCCGAGGCGAAGCGTCTGTCCTTGAAATCGCCTGACCAGTGCCTGGAGGCTGCTTCTGATTTCTGGGCTTTGAGCGAACTGTCAAAGGAATTGGGTAAGCAGGCCGACTACAAGAAGTGGAAACAGCGTGGCGAAGAACTTTTCGATTCTATTTGGCCGCGTGAGTTTATGAAGATTGACGCAAACTACACCAAGATGCGTGGCAATGGACTTTACCAGGGCACACGCTGGCAGTATCGTTGGGGCGCTCCCATGTTCCTTGATCGCATGATTGCCTTGTGCGGAAAGGAAAAGCTCCAGAACGAGTTGAATACCTTCTTTGACGAACAGCTCTATAACCAGGGCAATGAACCCGATATCCATGTCCCCTTCCTTTTCGGTCGTTTGGGCCAGCCTCTCCGCACCGGCGGCGTGGTACAGGAACTTATGCTGGACAGCATCACTCACCGCTATGGCGGCAACGATGCCTATAAGACTCCTTTCATCGGCCATGCCTTCAAGAACGCTCCCCGTGGATATTGCCCCGAGATGGACGAGGACGACGGCACCATGAGCGCCTGGTTTGTGTTTGCCTCCATGGGCATGTATCCGCTCATTGTGGGCGAACCCGTATATGAACTCTTCTCGCCTGTTTTTGATCGTATTGAAATGCAGATGGATGAGGCAGCCAAGGTCAAGACCGTCATCCGGACGGCCGGACGCAAGGATATGCGTCAGCCCCTGCGCCGTGTAACGTGGAATGGAGCGCCGCTCCCCAATTTCCAGATTAAGCATGCGCAATTGGCCAAGGGTGGCGAGCTGGTGTTCTGGTATTGATGCCTGTTGTTCGCCAGATACATAGAATAAAAGCGGAAATATATGCGTTCATCCAACTTTGACAAATATCCCTCCACCCCAATTGATGGCGAGGCCATCATGGGATGGGGGGCAATAGTGGACAAGTTGCAGGACGAATGGGACGCCAGCCCAATTTGGGCCATAGACTTATATGTGGGAAGTTACGAAGATGACTTTGTGGAAGCATTTGCCGCTACAGGTCGCAAGGTTATCCAGACCCGTAGTCTGATGATTGGCGATGAGGCCGTAAAGGAACTCACAGACCGTTTTATAACGGATGATGTACTGTTCGGCTATATGTCTAACATTCGTCTTGAGGAATATTTCTGCGAGAAAAAAGTGGAAGAGATTCGCTTGCGCATGGCAGACGGGGGAAAGTATGTTGTCGTGGGAACCGCGGCAGCATTTATCGCCTCTTCTGCACCGGTAGCTTACGCCGATATGGCAAGGTGGGAAATTCAGCAACGTTACCGCCGGCACGAGGTGAAGGCTCTTGGCATAGACAACAGCGACGAGGGTCCCAGCCTTCAGTATAAAAGAGGATATTTCAATGATTGGAACATCTGCGATGCCTACAAGGATGAGTTGTTCCAGCAGAGACGTATCAGTTTCTGGATTGACCACAACAGCCGTGCCTACCCCAAAATGATCACCGATGTTCAGTTCCGCCAAGGCTTGCAGCGCACCGTCAGCCGGCCGTTTAGGGTGGTGCCTTTCTTTGACCCTTCCCCTTGGGGTGGCCAGTGGATGAAGGAAGTGTGTGGTTTGGACCCCTCGGTGGAAAATTACGGATGGTGCTTTGATTGTGTGCCAGAGGAAAACAGCCTCTATTTCCTGGTTGGGGGAGAGCGTTTCGAATTGCCCTCACAGGATGTGGTGCTGTGGCAATATCGCGAACTGCTTGGACATCATGTCTGGTCTCGTTTCGGGCGTTCGTTCCCCATTCGTTTTGATTTCCTGGATACCATGGGAGGCGGCAACCTGAGCGTACAGGTACACCCTACAAGCGAGTTTGCGCACCGCAACTTCGGATTGGCCTATACGCAGGACGAAAGCTACTACTTGCTGGATGCTGGAGACGATGCCGTGGTTTATCTCGGTCTGAAGGAAGACGTCTGCCCCGAAGAGATGATTGAGGATTTGCGCAAGGCGCAGCGAGGCGAAATCATGTTCGATGCCGAATGCTACGTGAATAAGTTCCATGCCAAAAAACATGACCATTATTTGATACCCAGCGGAACGGTACATTGCTCTGGCCATAACAGCATGGTGCTTGAAATCAGTTCCACCCCCAGTATCTTCACATTCAAGTTGTGGGACTGGGGACGTTTGGGACTCGATGGCAAACCCCGTCCCATCAATGTGGAACGCGGAAGCAAGGTAATACAGTGGGAACGGCGTACCGAATTCGTGAAGAACGAACTTTGCAACCGTTTTGAGGTGCTAAAGGAGGAAGACGGAGTGCGCGAGGAACGTACTGGACTTCACCGTAACGAGTTCATAGAAACCCGCCGCCACACTTTCTGCCGTCCCGTAACACTCCATACCGAGGGCGGAGTCAATGTGCTGAACCTTTGCCAGGGCGAGGCGGCTTTGGTGGAAAGCCCCACAAATGCGTTTGAACCGTTTGAAGTGCATTATGCCGAAACATTCATCATTCCGGCCAGCATTGGGGAATATACCCTAACACCTAGTAGAAACAACAAGAACAATGAACCCTGCATGGCCATCAAAGCCAGTGTCAGGGGATAAAAAACATTACAACTATGTATATTACTGACAATCGTATTGTGCTTACCCTTGATGCAGGAGGCACAAATTTCGTTTTCTCTGCCATGCAGGGATACAAAGAAATTGCACAACCCATCAGACTTGATGCTGTATCGGACAGCATTCAGGGATGTCTGGATGTATTGGAACACGGATTTAACCTGGTTAAGGAACAGCTTGCCGACGAACCGGTGGCCATCAGTTTTGCCTTCCCAGGCCCGGCCGACTATGAGCGCGGAATCATTGGCGACCTCGGCAACTTCCCTGCATTCCGGGGCGGTGTGGCAATGGGACCCTATTTGCAGGAGAAGTTCGGCATCCCCGTATATATAAACAATGACGGCAACCTGTTTGCCTATGGCGAGGCTCTGGCCGGTTTCCTGCCCGAGGTGAACCAAACCTTGCGGCTGAACGGAGTTACGCGCCAGTACCGCAATTTGTTGGGCATTACGCTGGGCACCGGATTCGGCGGCGGAGTGGTACTCGACGGCGTGCTGCTGCGTGGAGACAACGGTTGCGGTGGTGATGTCTGGTGTATGCGCAACGCACGCTATCCTCAGATGATTGCCGAAGAGGGCGTGAGCATCCGAGCCGTGCGCCGAGTGTATCAGGAAGAAAGCGGACAGGATGTGGAAGGATTGACTCCCTTTGACATTTATCAGATTGCCGAGGGCAAGCGCGAAGGAGATCCACAGGCAGCCAAGGAGGCGTTCCGTCAGCTGGGAGAAGTGGCAGGTGAGGCTATGGCCAATGCCCTGAATATCGTGGACGGAGTGGCTGTAATAGGCGGAGGTCTGGCCGGAGCGGGAAAATATATCCTGCCCGGAGTGGTTGCCGCATTGAAGGGAACGGCCGGCACGTTTGGCGGCAATTCTTTCCCCATACTGCAAATGGACGTATTCAACTGGGAGGATGAGGCTGACCGGGAAAAGTTCGTTGCCTTGGGCATGGGAAGCGTGAAGGTTCCCCGCTCCGACCGCGAAATCCCCTACCTGAACCGCCGTTCCATTTGTGTGGGCCTTTCTAAGAATGGGGCCAGCACCAGCATTATGTATGGAGCCTATGCCTATGCGTTGCGCCAGTTGGACAAACTATAGGCTTTAAAGATCCTGTTTGCGCTTTAGCAGACGAAAGAAGTATTTGAAAACAAAAAGACGGACGACACCATTGCGTGCCGTCCGTCCTCGTTTATTGTATCTTCTGATTTGCAGATTTAGTCAACCTTTCTCAGGAAGATCATTCCGGTGGTATTGTTGCCGTTGGGGGCATAGCCTTCGAGTTCGATGTGGAAGGAATTATCCTGCCAGTTCGCCGTTTTCGTCGTAATAGTCGTCACCGCCGCCGGTGTCGGGGGGTGTGGGGGTATCATTGCCGCCGCCGGTGTTGTCGTTGCCGCCGGTGTCGGGCGTTTCGGGGTCGGCGGGCGTGTCGGTTGGGGTGTCACCCTCGGTCTCGGGCTGCGAGGGAGTGGTGGACGAGGGCTTCTGGTTCAGGACCTCTGTCTTGTACTCGTTGATGAGGGTGTTCATGTAGTCGATGAAGTTGGCATAGTCGGCCTCGCCTTCCACCATGGCCAGGGCGTTCACCATGGCGATAAACGTGCGGTAAGCCGCATCGGTGGCCGCGCGGGCGGTCTCGAGTGCCTTCTTCTCCTTGAGCATGCGCTCCTCGGTGCGGTTTTCGCGAATGGCGATGTACTGGTCATTGGCGGCCTTCATCACCTGCACCACCTCCTCGAGATGCAGCGTCTGCACGTGGGCGGCGCACTTGCCCTCAAGGTCGGCAATGAAGTTGGAGAGCAGACCCGACTCCTGGTCACGCTGTACGTCAACGTTGATGCGGTAATCGGTAATGAGCTGACCTGCTGCCTTGGCTGCCTTCTGGATTTCGGCATCGGGCACCTTGGCGTATCCGCCCACAATCTGCTTGAAGCCCCTGTAGGCATTGTCTCGGTTCTCGTCCAGCATGTTGAGCGTGTCGGTGAACTCGCTCTTCTGGCTGATTTTGAACTTTTCCTCTTCCACGAGGAAGGCGGCCTCATACTGGGTCAGCAGGGGAGCGAGCTGCGGCTTCGAACTGATTACGGGGTCGTTCTTGGCACGCTTCAGGACGCTTTGGTTGTAGCTGTAATGAGCGCCAATGGTCATGTTCTCGGCATAAACGTTATTGGTTTGTTTCATAAGCATTAATTTTTTTAGTGGTTAGAAAAAGTTTGATTGTCGCATTGGAGACTTCCCCAAGGCAAAAATATGTTTTTTTCTTGAGAATGCCATGCGTTATCCCGATTTTATGATGAAAAAAGTTTTTTATGTAAGGTCTGGAGTGAGATTATAGGCGAAAAACCTTTTTTTAGGTAGGTCTCGCGCCGGGAGAAGCTTCCAAAATCTTTTGGGAGCATGATCTGGCGCCGGACCTTGCAAAAAAAACGTTTTGGAAGCATGAACTGGCGCGAGACCTTGCAAAAAAAACGTTTTGGAAGGTGGAACTCATGCGAGACCTTGCAAGAAAAACGTTTTGGAAGCATGATCCGGCGCGAGACTATAGGAAAAAAAACTTTTGGAAGCTTCTCCCGGCGCGAGACCTTGCAAGAAAAAGGTTTTGGGAGGTAGATCTCGTGCGAGACCTTGCAAGAAAAACGTTTTGGAAGCATGGTCCGGCGCGAGACCTTGTAAGAAAAACTTTTCGGAAGGTAGATCTCGTGCGAGACCTTGCCCGTTACATCCGTTTCCCGAATATTCCCGAATCGGGTAAAAGCATCGCCGGCGTCCGTAGATTACGGGCGATTATAAATCACCCGTGATGAACATAAAAAATGTTAAAAGGTGTGGCGGTGGGGCAATATCCTCCCGCCTGGCCCCGTTCTTGCATTGGTGGCCGGCGCTGCCGGAGAGATGTTTAACCGTAAAATAAAATAAAGAAGAAAATATGGAGTCGTTGAAAACGTATGTCAGGAAGTTTATGGCGCTGCTAGGCAGGCTGGGACGGTATATCTCGTATGTGTGGTTTCTTATTCCTGTGGGGTACTATTATGGCGTGAAGGGGACTTTCAAGTACATGCAGACCTCGCCCGAAAAGACGGATTTCTATCTGGGCATCGACATGTTGATGCTTTTGCTTCACATCGTGGCCATTCTTTTCCTGCTGCATCGGCGCAGCATGGTACAGTTCAGCCTGGCAGTCGTTGTGGGGTTCTTCATGTTTGCGGTCGCGGTTCTTGGCGGCATGATGCTGGAATCTGCCCCCACGGATTTTGCCCGCAAGCATCCCATCCCCGAGGGCTTGGCCTATCATCTGCCCCTGCCCGAGCATGCCGACATGGAGGCCAAGGTCAATCCGGCCGATTCCACCACTTACCTGCAGATAAGGAACGGCCTTCAGGGCGGCATCTACGAATTTTCCTTCTTCTATCCCCAACTGCCCGAGGGAGTGATTCATCTGCAATGCTATGAGGCCGGGACGGGACTGTCCTTGTCTGCCCGCGAGATAAAGAAGAAGACGCGTCACCAAGTGGGGAAGACGGACAATTTTACCTGCCTAATCCGCAACAAGGAGTTTACCATCTACGAGGGCGACTGGGGCGACTGCTATGCCGCCCGGGTGGAAGTGTGGTTCGAGGACAAGAAGGGCACGAAGCGCAAGCTGACGGAAAAGACCTACGGCGTGCAGGGCTGGATGAAGTAGGCGGTAAAGTCCTTAAGGTCTTTAAAGTCTCTAAAGTCCTTAAAGACCTTTTTTAAAATAAAGGCTGCTCCCATAACGGGGGCAGCCTTTACGCTTATAGAGTTTGTCGTGCGGGAAGGATTATTCTTCCAGCAGGATGTTCATGATTTCGCATGCAGCCTTGGCCACGCTGGTACCGGGGCCGAATACGGCGGCAACACCTGCCTGATAGAGGAACTCGTAGTCCTGTGCGGGGATTACACCACCGGCGATAACCATGATGTCCTCGCGGCCCAACTTCTTCAGCTCTTCGATGAGCTGGGGGATGAGGGTCTTGTGGCCGGCAGCCAGAGAGCTGGCGCCCACTACGTTTACGTCGTTCTCTACGGCCTGGCGTGCAGCCTCTTCGGGAGTCTGGAACAAGGGTCCCATATCCACGTCGAATCCGCAGTCGGCATATCCTGTTGCTACCACCTTGGCGCCGCGGTCGTGACCGTCCTGGCCCATCTTGGCCACCATGATACGGGGACGGCGGCCTTCCTTCTTGGCAAATTCCTCGGTGAGCTGGCAGGCCTTCTCAAGGTCTGCATCGTTCTTGCTTTCTGAACTGTACACTCCTGAAATGGTTCTGATTACTGCTTTGTAACGGCCAACGATTTCTTCGCAGGCGTCGCTGATTTCTCCCAAAGTGGCACGGTGTCCGGCAGCGATTACGGCCAGGTCGAGCAGGTTCTTCTCGCTCTTCTTGCCCTCGCTGAACTCGCGTACACAGGCGGTGATGGCTTCAAGGTCGGCCTTAACCTGAGCCTCGTCACGGTTGGCCTTGAGTTCCTTGAGTGCCTCTTCCTGCTGCAGGCGAACGGCTGTGTTGTCAATCTCCAGGATGTCGATGGGATCCTCGTGCTCAAGACGGTACTTGTTGGTTCCCACGATGGTCTGAACGCCAGAGTCGATGCGGGCCTGGGTGCGTGCTGCAGCCTCTTCGATACGCATCTTGGGCAGACCGGTCTCGATGGCCTTGGCCATACCGCCAAGCTTCTCGATTTCCTGGATGTGCTCCCATGCCTTGTGGTACAGCTCCTGAGTGAGCTTCTCCACATAGTAAGAACCGGCCCATGGGTCAATGTGCTTGCACACCTGGGTTTCGTTCTGGATATAAATCTGGGTGTTACGTGCGATACGTGCGCTGAAGTCGGTGGGCAGTGCGATGGCCTCGTCCAGTGCGTTGGTGTGCAGTGACTGGGTGTGTCCCAATACGGCGGCCATGGCCTCGATACAGGTACGGCCCACGTTGTTGAAGGGATCCTGCTCGGTGAGTGACCAACCTGAAGTCTGTGAGTGGGTACGCAATGCCATTGACTTGGGGTTCTTGGCACCGAAGCTCTTCACGATCTTGGCCCACAGAAGACGGCCTGCGCGCATCTTGGCGATTTCCATGAAGTGGTTCATACCGATGGCCCAGAAGAAGCTCAGGCGGGGTGCGAAGGCGTCCACGTCGATACCGGCGTTGATACCGGCACGCAGATAGTCCATACCGTCGGCCAGGGTGTATGCCAGCTCGATGTCGGCAGTGGCACCGGCTTCCTGCATGTGGTAACCAGAGATGGAGATGCTGTTGAACTTGGGCATCTTCTGGCTGGTGTACTCAAAGATATCGGCGATGATCTTCATTGAGAATGCAGGGGGATAGATATAGGTGTTGCGCACCATGAACTCCTTGAGGATGTCGTTCTGGATGGTTCCGGCCATTTCTTCCAGCTTGGCGCCCTGCTCCAGACCGGCATTGATGTAGAATGCCAATACGGGCAATACGCCGCCGTTCATGGTCATTGAAACGGACATCTTGTTCAAGGGGATTCCGGCGAAGAGGGTCTTCATGTTCTCCAGTGAGCAGATGCTTACACCGGCCTTACCCACGTCGCCCACAACGCGCTGGTTGTCGGGGTCGTATCCGCGGTGGGTGGGAAGGTCGAACGCAACGGACAGACCCTTCTGTCCAGAAGCCAGGTTACGACGGTAGAATGCGTTGCTCTCCTCGGCGGTAGAGAATCCGGCATACTGACGGATGGTCCACGGACGGAAGGGGTACATCATGCTGTAAGGGCCACGCAGGAAGGGAGGGATACCGGCGGCAAAGTCCAGGTGCTCCATGCCTTCAAGGTCTTCCTTTGTATAAACGGGTTGGATGTCAATCTGCTCAGGAGTCTTCCAGTTGGCAGTGATACCATTCTCCTTTTGCCACTGCTGGCCGTTCTTTGCCTCGATTCCGGCAAAGATGTCTATGTTGTTGAATTGTTTACGTGCCATAATTCTTAGATTCCCAATTTAGCGTTATACTCTTTCAATGTCTTCAGCTGGTCTACGCGGACGTGGATGAAGTTCTCGATTCCGGCAGCCTTGAGGTCTTCTGCACAGGCAGGTGCTCCGGCAACGACGAACATGGCGCGTCCGTTCAGATAGTTGTAAGCGGGGATTGCGTATTCTGCATACTCGTCATCGCTTGAACAGATGACAACGATGTCGGCACCGGCCTCGAGAGCCTTGTCCACACCTTCCTCAACTGTGGCGAATCCCAGGTTGTCCACAACCTTGTATCCGGCAGCGGCCAGGAAGTTGCAGCTGAACTGGGCGCGGGCCTGACGCATGGCCAGGTTACCGATGGTGAGCATGAAGGCAACGGGTACCTTCTCGGCCTTCTCGGTGGTAAGGCGCAATGCCTCGAATTCGCTTGACAGGCGTGCGGGCTTCAGGGCGGGAATCTCTGTTTCT
Source organism: Bacteroidaceae bacterium (assembly GCA_017559845.1). GTDB lineage: Bacteria > Bacteroidota > Bacteroidia > Bacteroidales > Bacteroidaceae > Physcousia. The sequence goes on from JAFYQQ010000013.1 coordinate 56,868, forward strand.
GCGTTTTCCGCGCAGCAAGCCTTGCAGCAGCATGCAACGGGTTCCTTGCCTTCGCTGGTCTCGGTGAAGTTGGGGAACTGGTTTGTACCCAGAAGGAATTCCTTGCGCTTGCCGGCGTCTGCATGACGGGTGGCGTTGGTGGCGTTGATGGTGTTCTGTACGCTTCCGGCCTTGGCTGCTGCCAAGAAACCACCTTCTTCCTCAACACCGAGGAAAAGCTTCCATGCCTGCTCTGCCAAAGAAGTGGTGAGCTGCTCGATGAAGTAAGAACCACCGGCAACGTCAACCATGCGGTCGAAGTGGCACTCGTCCTTCAACAGCAACTGCTGGTTGCGGGCGATGCGCTCTGCAAATTCGGTGGGAGTCTCGTAGGGAGCGTCAAAGGGAACAACAACGATGCTGTCCACGCCTCCGAGAGCGGCACTCATGGCCTCGGTCTGGGTGCGGAGCATGTTCACGTAGCTGTCAAACAATGTCTGGTTGTATGTGGTGGTGATGGCACAGATGTGCATCTTGGCGCTTTCCTTGCATGCGGTGTACTGGCTTACAATCTGAGCCCACAACATGCGAGCTGCACGAATCTTGGCGATTTCCATGAAGTAAACGCCGTTGATGCCCAGGTTGAACTTGATGTTCTGGGCGGCAACTTCGGGAGCCACACCGGCCTCGGTGAGCTGTGCCATGTATTCGTTACCCCAAGACAATGCGTAACCCAGATCCTGGTAGCTGTATGCTCCGGCGTTGGTCAGTGTATAGGCATTGACTGCGATGGCGCGGAACTTGGGATAGCCGGCAAGAACCTCGATCAGTTCCTTGGCATAGGCCAACTTGTCGGTGGTGTCCTTACCCTTGGCAATCATCTTTCCGATGGGGTCAAAGCTGATGCTGCCTTCAATCTTGGCGGCATCGTAACCCTTCTCCTGGAAGTAAGCCACCAGAATCTTTGCCAACTCAACGCAGTGGCATTGGCATGTCTGGAAGTTCAGTTCCACGCACTCGGGAAGAATTCCGTTCAGCAGGGTGGCGATGTACTCGGCGTTAACGTCCTGTGAAGGAATTGAGAAACCGATACTGTTGACACCCTTGTTCAGGATGTCCAATGCCTTCTCGTTAGCCGCCTTGGCGCATTCGCACTTGATGTCCTGGCGAACATACCATTCGTTATCCGCAGCCTTGTTTCCGCGAATATAGGGGAATTCGCCGGGCAAAGCGTTAACTGTGGCTAATTGTTCCACGTCCTCCTTGCGGTAGAACGGTTCCATGGAGAACCCTTCGTTTGTTCTCCAGATCATTTTTTTCTGATAGTCTGCACCTTTGAGGTCTACCTCAATCTTCTCGCGCCATTCCTGTGCGCTGGGAGCAGTGAAATCAGAAAAAAGTCTTTCTTTGTTATCTGCCATTTCTTAGTTAATTAAATAATGTATTACATGAATAAGTGGGGCAAAATTAAATAAAAATCCCGTGATGGCAAAAGAAACGGATGAAAATCGGGGGGAGATTGCCTGCTAAAGTCTGTTTTTTCAGTTTAGGGGGTACTCAAATAAGATATTTTAGGTACCTTTGCAGCGTTTTTCAAAGGTTGTTATGTAAATTGGAACAACGCATTGAAGCGGATAGTATGAAAAAGTATGATTTTGACACATTGGTGGACCGCAGAGGGTCGGGCAATGTGAAGCATGCCGCAATGCAGCAGACGTATGGCAGGGAAGACTTGATAGGTCTTTGGGTGGCCGATATGGACTTCGAGACGCCGGACTTTATCGTCCAGGCTCTGAAGGAACGCTTGGAGCATCCCGTTTTGGGATACACCGTGGAACCGGAGGATTTCCGGCCGGCAATCGTGGATTGGATTTCATCGCATCATCAGTGGGCGGTGCAGCCGGAATGGCTGTCTTACATCCCCGGAATCGTAAAGGGAATTGGACTGGTGGTCAATTGTTTTCTGAATAAAGGGGACAAGATTATAATTCAGCCTCCTGTTTACCATCCCTTCCGCCTGATACCGGAAAACAACGGTTACGAAGTGGTATTCAATCCTTTGATTGAACAGGAGGACGGCACTTACGCAATGGACTTCGAACAGTTGGAACGCATTTGTGACGCATCGTGCAAGTTGTTCATCCTGAGCAATCCACATAATCCCGCAGGTTTGGTTTGGGACAAGGAAACTTTGCAGAAACTGGCTCGTTTCTGCCATGCCCACAACATTTTGGTAATAAGCGATGAGATTCATTCGGATATGACACTTTACGGGCACAAGCATATACCCTTTGCCTCAGTCTGTCCCGAGGCTGCCGAGATAAGCATCACTTTTGGCGCTCCGTCCAAGACGTTTAACATTCCCGGAGTGGTGTCTTCCTATGCCGTGGTGCCCGACGCAGAATTGCGCGAGAAGTTCTTTGGCTGGCTTGAGGCAAGCGAACTGGCCGCTCCCGGCCTGTTCCCTCCCATCGCAACGATTGCAGCCTACAGGAATGGCGAGGAATGGCGTCGTCAGATGTTGGAGTATGTGCAAGGCAATGTGGATTATGTGGCCGATTTCTGTGCCGCTCATCTCAACGGCATCAAGGCGTTGCGTCCGCAGGCATCTTTCTTGGTGTGGTTGGATTGTAGAGGCTTGAAGCTCTCGCACAATGAACTCGTAGACTTGTTTGTGAACAAGGCTCGTTTGGCACTGAATGACGGTGAAATGTTCGGACCTGGTGGACAGGGATTTATGCGCCTGAATGTGGCTCTTCCGCGACAGGTATTGGCAGAAGCCCTTGAACGCCTCAAGACGGTGTTGTAAAAGATTGTGATAATTAATAAATTATATTCATTATGGAATGGTTTGAAAACCTTTTTGTAAACATTGATTCGGTTGCGCATATTATTGTGCTGTATGCCCTTGTGATTTCATTGGGTTTGGCCTTGGGACGATTGAAGTTGTTCGGGGTGTCGCTTGGAGTCACTTTTGTGTTGTTTGCCGGAATCTTGGTGGGGCATCTTTATAATTTCTTTGGTTCCACTCCAGGTACGGTGATGTATGCTTGTCCCACAAACGTATTGACTTTTGTGCAGGACTTCGGACTCATCCTCTTTGTGTATTGTATCGGTTTGCAGGTAGGTCCCGGTTTCTTTGAGAGTTTTAAGGAAGGGGGCATACGCATGAACCTGTTGGCAAGCGGTGTGATTCTGCTTAATGTAATCTGCTGTGTATCATTATTTTTCCTTGTATTCTACGAAGGAGGCGGAATGGCCGGTGAGAATTCGCGGAACCTTGCAATGATGGTGGGCGTGCTTTGTGGCGCCATCACCAACACTCCAGGTTTGGGAGCGGCAAACGAGGCTTGCAGTCAGATTTTTGGTTCTGACGCTCCTGCCATAGCCAATGGTTACGCCTGCGCCTATCCTTTGGGCGTGGTGGGTATCATCGGCGCCACAATAGCGCTGCGTTATATCTGCCGTATTAGTCTGAAAAAAGAGGAGGAGCAGATTGCCCGCGAACAGGCGGAAAATCCTCATGTCAAACCACATAAGATGACACTTTGTGCAACCAACAAGGCATTGGCCGGACGCACTTTGCTGCAGGTGAAGCAATTCTTGGGTCGCGACTTTGTGGTGTCAAGAATTTTGCACGACGGGCATGTGAGCATTCCTAACCGTGATACCATTATTCACGAGGGGGACAAGATGTATATTGTCTGCGCCGAGGACGATGCTGAACCGGTTATCGCTTTCATTGGCCCAGTTTGTGATGTGGAGTGGGAAGACCAGGATGTCCCAATGGTAAGTAAACATATTTTGGTGACACAGCCCAGCATGAACGGCAAACGTTTTGGCTCGTTGCATTTCAGCTCGGTCTATGGTGTTAATGTTACCCGCATCCGTCGTTCGGGAACCAATCTGTATGCCGATAGCAACCTGCGTATGCAGGTGGGCGACAAGATTGTCGTGGTTGGACCCGAAGATGCTGTGGATCGTGTGGCAAATTTGATGGGCAACTCGGTAAAGAAATTGGATCATCCCAATCTGACTACCATATTTGTGGGCATCGTCATCGGTATTATTTTCGGCTCGCTGCCCATTGCAATTCCCGGAATTCCAACCCCGGTAAAACTGGGTTTGGCTGGTGGCCCGCTTATCGTGGCCATACTGATAGGCCGTTTCGGATATAAGGCCAAGCTTGTGGCCTATACCACCACCAGTGCTAACTTGATGTTGCGCGAGATTGGTTTGGCACTCTTCCTGGCAAGCGTGGGAATCAAAGCTGGTGCCACTTTTGTGGATACGGTAGTGGCAGGCGATGGAATTACTTATGTGTGGTGCGGCTTCCTCATCACCGTCATTCCTTTGCTTATTATGGGAATGGTGGGCCGCCTGCATTACAAAATGAATTATTTTACGCTTATGGGACTGATGGCCGGTTCTACAACTGACCCTCCAGCTTTGGCTTTCGCCAATCAGACTGCGGGCAACGATGCACCGGCCGTTGGTTACAGTACGGTTTATCCCTTAAGTATGTTCCTTCGCATTCTGACCGCCCAACTTATCATCCTGCTGTTGTGCGTGGCGGCATAACATTTGATCGAATATTAAAGAGAAGTCCGTTTCAGTAATAAAAACTGAGCGGGCTTCTTTTGTTAAGGGGTGGCTATATAAAAACTTTTTTAAGAAACTTAAACAGCTTCTTAAATTCCTTAATGGGTAAAGTTTCTGAAACATAGTGCTTAAATTGTTGTAGGATAGTGTAATAAAAGTATTTTCTTCCTTGCAAAAGTTATGTTCCAACTGATGAAACATACGTTCCTGCCGATGAAACGTACATTCCAACAGATGAAACATACGTTCCAACGGTTGGAACAAAGATTATACCGTTGATGGAAAACTTTTTCTTTTAGCTAAAAAATCAAGTTTAGTGCCGTCTGGCAGGTTCTGTAATGGCACGCCTCCCTCCGCCCCTTTTTTGTGCCTTTCCCATTGCCCAGAGCCTGTAAAAGACGTTTTCCGTGCGTATATATTATATAATAATGTGTATAAATATTTTTTTCATTTTTGTATAAAAAAAGGCAGTCAGTGTCTTTGCCGTTTCGCGGAAAGTGCCTACCTTTGCACCCGCAAACGAGAAACAACGCGTTTTGCGACGATGTTCTTTGAATTATTGCTTACGAGACAAGAAAAAAGGAAATGTAGTACAAGAAAATTTGAACCGTCAATATATATTGTTATAGATTCGGTTTTTCGGACATGGGCCGCATCGGACGACTTCCGTGAATATTTCAGCATATTTGCCGTTATGGCATATATATATTATTTTACAATGAAGAGTTTGATCCTG
>JAFYQQ010000014.1 GCA_017559845.1 Bacteroidaceae bacterium
CACGGCCACCGGTCCAACGCGAAAGGTGGGAAAGTTGGAGAAGCTCAGCCTGCGCAGCGTGCGCATTCCCGTTGGGATTGAAAAGCCCTTCTCGGCCCTTCACGTTTCCGACTCGCACCTTACGTTTGCCGACACGCGCGATGACGAACGCAAATGGAAACTGGCGGCCGGAAGACAGCGCATCTTCCTTCGCGCCGAACACTATCTCAACGAAGCCATCACCTTTGCTAACCGCCACGAAATGCCTATCCTACACACTGGCGACCTTATAGACTTCGTCTCAGAAGCCAACCTGGACATGGTGGCAGCTCATTTCCAACAGGCAGATTGGTTTGTGGCAGCCGGAAACCACGAATATTCCCAATATGTAGGCGAGGCGCTTGAAGACGCCGCCTATCGGGCCGCCTCCTTTGACAAGGTGCAGGCTGCCTATCCCAACGACCTCAACTGCGCCTCTCGTGTGATAAACGGACTCAACCTCGTATCCCTGGACAACGGCTACTATCAGGTAACGGAGCAGCAGCACCAGTTTGTCATGGAACAGGTCAAGAAAGGCCTGCCCATCGTATTGATGGTCCATGTCCCGTTCTACGCTCCCCAGCAATGCGAGTTGGGGTTGAAGCAGACCAAAGGTTTGTGTGCCTATCTGGCCGGCGTGCCGTTGGAGATAACCAGCAAGTACGACCCCAATTTCAAGGGAACGGAACAATGGCGCAACCGAGGCGTACAGCAACGCGCCACCAAGGCTACTCTCGATTTTGTGGCATGGCTCAAGGAGCAGCCTCTGCTCAAAGGCATTCTGGCCGGTCATTGCCATTACTATTTCCAGGAACAGTTCTCCCCTACCTGTGTCCAATACACCGTGGCGGCGGGATACACCGGACAGGCACAAGTGGTGCAGTTCTGCTAAGGGGTGAATATAAAATGATACAGAACCGCCCTTATCAGTAACTTACACTTATATCAAAGCCTAGGGCGCGGACTTGGGCGGCGATGCCGTCCAGCTGTTCGTGGGTGGCTTTCTGAAGACCCTGCACCGGTGTTTCGCGGTCTATGGTGTAAATCATCACTTGGCTGGGCTGTATGCGCTGCAATGCTTGGAGCCAGGGTTTCACATACTGGGCCGAGGTGTTGTCATAGCTTACTCCCCCACTCTCTCCCTGCATGAAGAGGGTCTGCACGATAATGTGTCCGCGGAACTGGCACATGTCCTCAATGACCTTTTCCACATCATAGTTTCCCTGCGGACGGTCTGTGCGGAGGATGTATTCCGGATTCACGGTGTCGAGCTTCAGAATGTTGTTGTCCACCCTCATCAGCGCCTCTCTGACCTCTGGCTTGTGGATGCGTGTGGAATTGCTCAACACGCTGATTTTGGCCTCGGGACAGAAACGGTCTCTGAGTCGGATTGCGCAGTCCACAGCTTCGGGGAAGCGAGGGTGCATGGTGGGTTCGCCGTTTCCGGCAAAGGTGAGCACATCGGGCATCCTGCCTTCTGCCTTCATTTTTTCCAGCGTTTCAGTCAGCGCTGTTTCCAACTCCTCAATGGTGGGAAGGGGGCGCTTGGGACGGCGTTCCGCATTGAGGCCGCATTCGCAGTAGATGCAGTCGAAACTGCAGACTTTTCCGTCTGCGGGAAGCAGGTTGATGCCGAGGGAAACGCCGAGCCGCCTGCTCTGGACAGGACCGAAAACGGGCGAAGGGTAGATGACAGTGCTCATGTGTCTTGTTACGTTTTTTTGTGGTAAAAAATGTATCCTCTTCTTGTCGGAAGGGCTTATAGAATGCAAAGTTACGTTATTTTAACTAAAATAAGCGTCAGACATTAGAATTTTATTCGTATTTTTGCAATCGGTATGAAGCGAATGTACCTTTTCCTCGTTGCCCTTTCGGCATGGCTGCTTCCTGTTTTTGGGCAGGAAGAGGTGGATTCTTTGTGGGATGACTTGCCTACAACATACAAGCTGAAGACGCAGTGGTACCGCTACAAGGATCCCGTCATTGAGGGCAATGATACGGTTTGGTGCTATCTGCTTCCCGAGGTGCCTGTGTATGCCCCGCTCAAGTTCAAGAACGAGCGCGAGCGCCGCCAGTTCAACCGCCTTGTCTATAACGTGAAGAAGGTGCTGCCCATTGCCCAGGAAGCCAACGCCCTCATTGCCGAAACGTACGAGGTGCTGGAGCAGCTGCCCGACAAGAAGTCAAAGGAGGAACACATCCGCAACGTGGAAAAGGACATAAAGGAGACCTACACCCCGCGCATGAAAAAGCTGACCTATTCCCAGGGAAAGCTCCTCATCAAACTGGTGGACCGCGAGTGCAACCAGTCCTCTTACGAGATTGTCCAGGCCTTCTTTGGCCCCGCCAAGGCCGCCTTCTATCAGCTCTTTGCCTGGACCTTCCGAGCCAGCCTGAAGAAAGAGTACGATCCCGAGGGCGATGACCGTCTCATCGAACGCGTCGTGCGTCAGGTTGAGTCCGGACAGCTTTAACGCAGGAAAATAGGGGGGGCACGGCCAGAACAACATATTATTAACAATATAAAGAAAACATCATGAACAGAAGAGACATGCTCAAAGTTACAGGTACAGCAATCGCCAGCAGCAGCTTGTTGGGAACTGACGCCTTTGCGGCCGGACAGCAGACAGCGGACAAGAAAACCAAGGTGCTGGTAATCGGCGCACACCCCGATGACCCCGAAACCACAACCGGAGGCGCCATCCTCAAGATGAAGGAGGCCGGATACGAGGTGGTTGCCGTCTATATGACCAGAGGACAGTCGGGCATAAAGGGCAAGACCCACGAAGAGGCCGGAGCCATCCGAACTCTCGAAGCCGAGAACGCATGCAAGGTGCTTGGCATCCGTCCCATTTTCATGTCACAGGTGGACGGTTACTCCGAGATAAACGTGGACCGCTACAAGGAAATGCAGGAAATCATCGTTCAGGAAAATCCCGACATCGTCTTCACGCACTGGACCCTCGACCTCCATCGCGACCACCGCGTATGCTCCTGCCTTGTGCTTGAGGCGTGGAGAAGGCTCAAGTATAAGTTTGAACTGTATTTCTTCGAGCCGATGACTGGTGGCCAGGCCCAGCTGTTCAACCCCACGGACTATATTGACATCACCGATGTTGCCGAGAAGAAGCGTGAGGCATGCGACTGCCACGTAAGCCAGGGCATGGACGGCATCTACAATAATTGGCACGATATCATGGAACGCTTCCGCGGAAATGAACATCACTGCAAGCGTGCCGAGGCGTTCATCCACTTGCGAAGAACAGGAAACGATATTCTGTAAGAATACAAAAACGCAAAATTGCAAAATGCAAAGCGTTTCCGTAACGCTGTAATACACAATAAGATACATTTTTTATCCTTTGCAAATTCCTTGCAAAATGACCGAAAAAGGGTGTTTTTGAGGGCTGAAACATGATGTTTTTGCGCACAAAACGCCCTTTTTCTGGGTCTATTTTCCTTGTCTGGTTTCGTTTTATTGGAGCAAGGCACAAAGATTTGTTTCATTCGCCATGAAAAATATTGAAGCAAGCATTACGTTTCTCGCCCGTTTGTGTGGGACATTCAAACAGAATCATCTTTTTAGCCTTTCTACCATATATTGAGGAAAAAAAAACACGACAAGCCACATATCTGAAATATTATATTTATCTTTGCAAAGACATTTGGATTATTAATTGATAAAACATATTTGCCTATGGGACATTGCGTATAATTTGATACGCACATTTAAAAGACATATTTGGAAAAGCGTTTTAGTTTTATTCCTCCTATCTAAAAGTTTGGCGACTAATGGATACTAATACGAATAATACTGAAATGCTCACGCTGTATAGGCGTGGGCTTTTAGTTATTCTGTTAGTAGGTCACGCCAAACACCTTAGATAGGGAATACACTAAAAAGTACCACGCTTTTTTGTGTGCGTCTGTTAGGAATCTATTAAAAAACGTTACATTTACTTTATATTAAGATAATTATGAATTATAAAAAAACACTTTGTATCTGCACATGTATATTACTTTTAAATGTACACGTCCGTGCAGAAATCATCACAAAAGACAGCGCAGCTATTGTGGCGAAAAATTTCATGGAATCTATGGGTTTTCGTAATAAAAAGCTTGTACCTTTTAACTTTCATGTAACTAAAACGCGTGTCAATACGCAGTCTATAGAACCTCCTGCATATCATATATACCATGGAGAAAACAATGAGGGATTTGTTATAGTATCTGGTGATAATATAGCTAAACCAATTCTTGGTTACTCGTTTGACACTATCATAAGCGACAGCACCAGCAATTTTCCTCCTGCTATGGAAGAATGGTTAGAGGAAATGGAAGAACAAATATTGTGGGCGCGCAAACAAGGTTTCGAGCAGAGTGCCGAAGTTGCACAAGAATGGAAAACACCAAAATATGGTAGTGTCGTAGTACGGATGAAAACTGCTTTATGGGATCAGGGAGACCCATTTAATCAACAATGTCCTTTGGAAAGAGGGAAAAGATGTGTTACTGGTTGCACTGCTACCGCATACGCAATCTTGATGAAATATTATGGCTACCCAACGATTGGACGAGGAAAAACTCAAGAATATGTTTGTGAAGAAAGCGGCATTCATGTTGCACCCAGAAACTTAGAACATAACTATCAATGGAATATGATGCCATTGGAATACAAGCGTGGTCAGTATAGTCAACAGGAAGCAAATAGTGTCTCACAGTTAATGGCGGACATAGGAGTTGCAATACAATCCGATTATTCGGTCGAGGGTACAAGTGCGTATCTTGGAAGAAACGATATTTTTGTCCATTTTGGATATAACCCAGGAACTCGAATGAAAAAGAAAGATTATACGGCAAACGAATGGCATTCAATGCTATGTGCAGAATTAGAGTTAGCCCGTCCTGTCATTTACCGTGGTTCTTCTTCACCTGACAAAGGGGGGCATGCGTTTATTATTGATGGCTATACTAACCAAAATGAGTTCTTCATTAATTGGGGATGGGGAGGAAGTTATAACGGTGCATTTCTTTTAAATGCGCTAACCCCAGGTGGAGATGATTTTAGAAGTGACCAAGAAGCATATTTCGATTGCGTGCCAGCATCGGAACTTCCTGTTGTGGCAAAAGTTGGTGAAATTGGATGTCCTTCGCTCAAAACAGCCATTGCATTAGCTCCCCAGGACGGAGAACCAACCCTGATTACGATGCAGCAGAATACCGAAATAAATTACGAAGAAATTTGTGAAAATCAGAATATTCAGTTAGACCTTAATGGATATACAATAAATATAGAAGATTATGGAATATATAATCGTGGAACTCTCCATATTATTGACAGCAAAGGAATGGGTAAGATGAATATAAAGACCGGGAACAATTCTATCATTAATAATTATGGATTCTTGATAATCGAAGGAGGTGAATTTTACAATTTAGTGCAAATAAATACGGAAGAGACTGACTATCGCCGTTGTATTTGGACTGCAGAAGAAACAACTACACATATTACGGGAGGCAAGTTTATAGGTGTTAATCAAGTTCTTTGTACTCATGGTGAATTTACAATTTCTAATGGAGAGTTTACGTGCACAAACAATGGAAGTGTTGTTTCTAATTTTGGAAAAACAGGAACGTTGTCCATCAATGGAGGAACTTTTGAAAATTCCCTGTCAACGGTTGGTGGCAATGACTACCGTCGTTGTGTGTGGACCTCGGAAGGAACAAACACACTTATAAATGGTGGGGAATACATTTCTTCCAGTCAAGTCTTATGCTTCAATGGGGATGCAACAATTGAGAATGGTAATTTTGAATGTACTGGTAACAGTGAGGTCGTCGCAAACTACAACACTATGGGTATTCTAACAATCAATGGGGGATTTTTCGAGAATACGTCAACAGGAATAGAAGAAAAGGATTATCGCCGTTGTGTTTGGACAAACAATGGAACCATAACATACATTAACGGAGGTAGTTTTATTAATAAATCTAATTCGCAAACATTGTGTTTCAATGGAGATGCGGTAATAACAAACGGTGTTATAGAAAACAAAGGAAGGGGTATTGGCTGCATTTCTAACGGAAACGTGAAAATTACGGATTGTATGTTGTGCGCCAACCAAATATTGTATATGGTAAATGGCGCTATTTTGAAATGTTCTGGTGGTTTCTATTCTCAAAAGGTAGGAGACGAATACCTGGAAAAAGGTTACAAGTGTATTTCCAATAATGGTCTCAATTCTTTAAAATATCCATTTAAAATAAATAATGAAACAGGAATAGATGCGATTGAAAACGATGGAGTTATAAATGATGTATATTACGACTTAAATGGTAAGAGACACACTAAAACACAAAAAGGGGTAAACATTATTCGTAAACCCAATGGAAAGAGTGTGAAAATCTTGTACAAATAAGATTACCCCATAAAATAAATTTTAACGGAATTTAAACAAAGTAAAGGGACAAGAGGGTGTGACCAATTTCGGCGCACCCTCTCCTGGCTTTATCAATGCATCACCCTACGAATTAACCGGTCTCTAATTACCCCGTCCTTTCTTCTTTGCCTCTTCCCCATCTTGTTGCCCTTTGTATGTCTCTCTTTTTATGCTTCCTTTCTGTTCCTGCTTCTCCGTTTTCACCCTCTACCGGCCTTCTCCCCTTGCCGGCTGCGCAAAATGCAAAGCCAAAGTGGATGTGTAATGAAGTGGGTATCAAGGGAATGAAGATGCTGCATGGTGGATTTTTTTGCATTTTGCATTTTGCATTTTTGCAATTTTGCGTTTTTGTGTTTTGAAAAAAGCATTGCCCTGTTTTCCCTCACCTACGCGCGTTAATAATAAATAATATATATATATTAAGTTAATGAATGACATTCATTAATTATTTCATTATTATTATATATATAGTTAAATAATATATTATTTAATTTAATATAGGTTTTTTCAGGGTTGCACCCCTCATGTTCTTTTGCAATGCAAAATGCAAAAACGCAAAATCTTTGTCTTATTTGTTTGGATTTCAATAGTTTGCAATTTTGCGTTTTGCATTTGCATTTTGCAAAGCTGTTGCGTTTCGTTGGGATGGGCGAGGGTGAAAAGTGTGCTTAAATAGTTGTGTTTCATGTAAATAACACATGTTTTTCTACTCTGCGCCAAAATACGTTTTGTGGCCCCAAAAAGGCCGTTTGTTCACCCAAAACGGCAGTTTGATGCTTCTTTTTCGTTGTTTTTTCTCTCCAAAACGCGGAAAATGCATTTTGTGTATTGGACGGCCGTTTCTTGCTTTTGGCGGTCGTTTTTGGTCTTCAAGGCGGCGTTTCGGATGCGATTCCCGTCGATTTCCATCGTTTTCCCGGTTTGCCGGAAAGGGCGGGATACGGAAAATCCCTTACATGCCCGGCATACCCCGATTGGGGCATGACGAGGGAAAACAAACGCCGTCGTACGGAAAAAATTTTTTCCTGGGCAGGGAAAAAATCACCCCTTCCGTCGTCAAACCGACTGGTTCCAATAATATTTTACAAATAAGCGAAAATAATTTTATTTTTTCAGTTCTTACCTTTCAAACACTTTTTTCCCGTTTACCACATAGATGCCCTTGGGCAGCCCTTTGGTATCTGTGGTTTTGTGTCGAATCAGTTTTCCGTCTGTCGAATAGATATTGCCAGTCTTTGTCTTGTCTTCCGTTTTCGGGGTTTCTATGCCAGTTTCTTCTGTGGTAAGTTCCCTGCACATTCGTGCCACGTTCTCCATCAGCGATACGCCGCTGGCCATGGCACCCATTGAGGCGTCTGTAGAGGGGTCGAACGACTCGCCCCAGTAATAGGGACAGTACATCTTTGGGTAGGATTCCTTGTCAAGTTTTTTCCATAGCGCATCGGCATTTTTCAGCAGCGCCGAAACGATGGTGCGGCGATATGTGAGTGACATTTTTTCGTCCAGGCAGAAGTTTACGGCATAGGGAATCAGCACCGCCTTGAAAATACTTTGGTCCATGCTGGTGCCTTCGTGGCGCAGCAGTCCGTTGCTGGTACAGCGTCCGTTGGTGAAGGCATAATTGATGTAAGTGGCGGCCTTGCTCTTGTATTTTGTTTCGCCTGTGACGTGATACAACAGACGGCATGCCTCGCCAAAGGTTCCCTGCGTGTATGTGAGTGGCGGTTCTTCCACGCGTCCGTCGCTCTTGCAGATGTGGGTTGTCATGTAGTCATAGAATTTCTTGGCATATTCCAGATACGTTTCTGTTCCGTGCTTCTGGTACAGCTTTACTGCCATTAGGCAGGCCGGGCTCAGGGTACAGGCATTTGGTCCAGAGCCTTCGCTGTCGTTCCAGGGTAGCCACAATCCCTTTTCGTCTTCCTTGGCGCGCTTCATAATGGCCTTGTCAAACAGTGTCTTGGCCGTATTGGAGTAACTATTGTTGTCCAGAACTTCGCCCATTCGCAGCAGTGTAAGGGTTATCCAGCACATATCATCGGTGTAGGGATTCTCAAATCCTGTATTTCCTCCCGAATAGTTGTTGCCCTTGTTCTTGTACCACTTGGCGGCATAGTTCTTGTACAGCCCGGCAATGCCGTCGTATCCGCCTGCCTTGTTCCGTTCGTAGGCATAAACAATGGCATCGATGGCATGTGCCTGTTGCCAGTAGATATAGGTGTTGCTGCTGTTCTTGCCCTTTGGTGTGGCCCAGAACGTACCCTTCGATGTGTCCATAAATTCCTTTATGAAGACTGTTGTCAGACTGTCTGCCTTTCCTTCGTAGTTATCCTTTATCAGTTTTGCCAGAGTGGCATTGTAGGCCATGGCAGCGGTAGCCGTCGAGAAAATGGCCAGAAGCATCAGAATCTTTTTCTTCATATTGTAAACTCTTTACCCTACTATAGTATATATAATGCCCGTTCGGACAACATTTCTGCGTAAAGTTATATAAAAATGGTTACATCTGTCCCAATGTTTCCATATAAAATGATGAAAAGGGGTGGTTTATTTATACTCCTTCCAGAAACGGGGCATGAAGAGGAGCAGTACGGTGAAGATTTCCAGACGTCCCACCAGCATGTAGGAACTCATGAGCCACTTTCCTATGTCGTGGATGTGGGAGAAGTTGGAGGCGGGACCGGTGGTGCCCATTCCGGGACCGATGTTGCTGAGCATGGTGATGCTGCTTCCGAGGCTGGTTTCGGTGTCGTTGCCCAGAAGAGTGAGGACAAAGGTGCCGATGACTACCAGTATCAGATAGATAAAGATGAAGGCGAGGGCGCGGCGGACATTGTCGTTGGAGATGACCTGGCCGGAGATGCGGATGCCCAAGACGGCGCGTGGATGGAGCATTTTTGTAAACTCGTTGAAGGCGCCCTTGGCACAGATGAGCAGGCGGACCATCTTGATTCCGCCGCCGGTGCTGCCCGTACAGGCTCCAACGGCCATGAGTACAAGGGTGGGCATCCAGAAGGGCACGCCCCATTTGACGTAATCGAAGCTCTCGCCGGCGAATCCTGTGCTGGAGATGATGCTGGAAACGTGGAAGAGGGCGGTGCGGAAGTTCAGGCTGATGGTGTGCAGGAGGCTCTCTGCCTGGATTTCTGCGTGTGGCCACTTGAAGAACATCAGGAAGAAAATCAGTGCTATTCCGCCTACGGTATAGAAGAAAGCGTGCATTTCCTCGTTGCGGAGGAAGACCTGTGGGCGACGTATGCTCAGATAGTAAAAGAGGGAATAGTTGAGGCTGGAGAGCAGCATGAAGGCGATGCAGACGTATTCAACGTATGCCGAATGGAAGAAGCCGATGCTCTCGGTGTGGGTGCTGAAACCTCCGGTGGCAACGGTGGACATGGCATGGCAGACGGCATCGTACAAGTCCATGGGACCCGCCCAGAGCAGCAGGGTGCAAAGGGTGGTGAAGAGGAAATAGATGGAGAGGGTGCGGCGTGCGGTGGCGCCAATTTTGGGCTTCAGTTTGTCCAGTTCCAATCCGGTCACTTCTGCGGAGTATACGTTACTGTTCTTCATTTCGTAGACGGGAATCAGGGCCACGGAGAAAACGATGATTCCCAAGCCGCCAATCCAGTGCATCATGCTGCGCCAGAAGCGCAGGCCGTGCGAAAGTCCGTCTATGTCGCTGAAAATGGTGGCGCCTGTGGTGGTGAATCCGCTCATGGCCTCGAAGAAGGCATCGGCCAGAGGCATGCGCAGATGCAGGATGAAGGGCATCATGCCAATGATGGAGAAAAGCACCCAAGAGAGCGTTACCACAAGAAAACTGTCTGCCCGGGTAAGGTGCTTTTCCGTGCTCTTCTTTCCTATTGACTTCAGTGTGCTGCCCACGGCAAAGGCCATCAGGGCGCTGGTGAGAAACGCCAGTCCGTCGTCTTCGGCATAGAGGAGCGAGACGAGGAAGGTGATGGTGAGCATAAGCCCCTCCATCATGAGCAGCATTCCGAAGATACTTCTTTTCACGCTTTTCCGTTTTCTTCCAAGGCGTGCCAGGAATAGTCCACGGTATAGTGCAGGCCGCGGCTTTCCTTGCGCTCAATGGCATGGCGGGTGATGAGGTAACCCACGTTGATCATGTTGCGCAGTTCGCAGATGTCGCGTGTGGGCTTTACACGTTTGAACAAGTGTTCCGTCTCTTCATAGAGCAGGTCCAGGCGTTCCCAGGCGCGGTGGAGGCGCAGGTCGCTGCGTACGATTCCCACATAGGTGGACATAATCTGGTTCACTTCCTTCAGGTCCTGTGCAATGAGCACCTTCTCCTCGTTGGTGAGTGTGCCTTCGTCATTCCATTCGGGGATGTTCTCGTTGAAGGTATATTGGTCTATGTTCTCCAGACTGTGCTGTGCGGCCTTGTCGGCATAGACAACGGCCTCGATGAGCGAATTGCTGGCAAGGCGGTTGCCGCCGTGCAGTCCGGTGCAGGCGCATTCGCCCACGGCATAGAGCCGGCGTATGCTGCTGCAGGCATCAAGGTCTACAAGGATGCCGCCGCACATATAGTGGGCGCTGGGGGCAACGGGGATGTACTGGCGTGTGATGTCAATGCCGAGGCTCAGACACTTGGCGTAGATGTTGGGGAAGTGGCGCTTGGTGGTCTCGGGGTCTTTGTGTGTGACGTCCAGGCAGACGTGATCCAGGCCGTGAATCTTCATTTCGTGGTCTATGGCGCGCGCCACGATGTCGCGAGGAGCCAGGGAGAGGCGTTCGTCATACTTCTGCATGAACTCTTCGCCGTTGGGCAGGCGCAGAATGCCGCCGTAGCCACGCATGGCCTCTGTGATGAGATAGGCGGGATGCGCCTCTTGCGGATTGTAGAGTACGGTGGGATGGAACTGTACGAACTCCATGTCTTTCACCTTGCCCTTTGCACGGTAGACCATGGCTATGCCGTCGCCGGTGGCAATGTCGGGGTTGGACGTGGTGGCGTATACGGCTCCGGTTCCGCCCGTGGCCATCAGGGTGAGGCGGCTCAGATAGGTGTCAATCTTTCCTGTATCGGGGTTCAGAATGTAGGCGCCGTAGCATTCGATGTCGGGCGTGCGGCGAGTGACGCGGATGCCCAAGTGGTGCTGTGTGATGATTTCCACGGCAAAGTGGTGTTCCAGCACTTCAATGTTGGGATTGCTGCGCACGGCCTCCATCAGTCCGCGCTGTATCTCGGCTCCGGTATCGTCGGCATGGTGGAGGATGCGGAATTCGGAGTGTCCACCTTCGCGGTGCAAGTCGAAATCGCCGTTCTCCTTCTTGTCGAAGTTCACGCCCCATTTGATGAGATCCTGTATGCCTTGCGGTCCGTTCTTTACAACCTGTTCCACGGCATCGGGGTTGCTGATGAAGTCTCCGGCAATCATGGTGTCCTGGATGTGTTTCTCAAAGTTGTCCACGCTGAAGTTGGTAACGGAGGCTATTCCGCCCTGGGCCTTGGTGGTGTTGGCCTCTTCGAGCGAAGTCTTGCATACCAGAGCCACTCGTCCCTTTCCGGCGTTGGCCACTTTCAGGGCGTAACTCATGCCCGCTACGCCGCTGCCGATAATAAGGAAGTCAAATTTGCGTACCATAAGTGTGTCTTCTCCTTACTTTATTTTTGTATTTCTTCCACAAATGTACGGAAAAAGTCAATTCGTTGTATCAATAAACCTTCATTATATTGTTTTTTTGGCTAACTTTGCGGTATATGTACTTAGAAAATAGTTTATGAAAGCGATGAAAATACAATATTATGCCGGTTTGTGGTTGGCGGCAATTCTTTTTTGTGCATGCGGAACCCGAAGGGCCGCGCAGCCCCAGACGCTTCAGCCGGCGGCTTCGGAACTGGTGAACTCCCTCACCCAAATCCAACTCCCTCCCGAAGAAAAGCAAATTCCTTCGGGAGAGCGTGAAAAACCTACCCAGCAGAACGCACAGACCCAACAGCCCGTGGCAGAGGGTTGGGAGGCTGAAATCAGGGCTGCGCTGGACTCGCTCTGCAACAACGACAGTCTGGCCCAGACTTCGCAGATGGGTATCTACATCCATGACCTCACGCAGAATACGCCTCTCTATGCCCGCAATGCCCACCATCGCATGCGTCCGGCATCGTGCCAGAAGGTGATAACAGCCGTGGCGGCACTTCACTATCTGGGAGCGCAGCACCGTTTGCGCACCACCCTGCACATGACGGGCCAGATAAGTGGCACCGTGCTGAAGGGCAACCTCTATGTGGTGGGCGGAATGGATCCTACGGTTACGGCGGCCGAGGTGGACGCGTTGGTACGTTCGGTTGCCATGGCCGGTATTAGACGCATACAGGGCAAGGTGTGCAAGGACTTGGGCATGACTGATGGCGAGCCTTACGGATGGGGCTGGTGTTGGGATGACGACTACGGCCCTCTCTCTCCCTTGCTGGTGGAGGGCAAGGACCGTTTCTCGGCCGTTTGGATGAGAAGCATGGCCAAGCACGGCATTGCGGTGAGCGGACCGGACACGCTGGTGGCGGCTCCCTGTCCGGCTGAGGCAAAACAACTGGCCGCCATTGACCACGGACTGGAGCCTCTGTTGCAGACCATGATGAAGGAGAGCGACAACATCTATGCCGAGTCACTTTTCTATCAGTTGGCTGCCCACAGCGGAAAACCCAAGGCAGGGCGCAAGCAGGCGGCATTGCTGATTGGGGAACTGATGGAACAGGCTGGAATAAAGACGGATGCCTCGTGCGTGGCGGACGGAAGCGGACTGTCGCTCTATAATTACACCACGCCCTATATCCTGGCCAGTATGCTGCAAATGGCGTATTCGCGTCCCGAGGTGTATCAGGCTTTGCTCCCCTCGCTGCCCATTGCCGGTGTGGATGGCACGCTGGAGAAGCGCATGACGGAGGGGCCGGCACACCGTCGTGTGTGGGCCAAGACCGGTTCGGTAAGCGGAGTGTCCAGTCTGAGTGGTTATGCCCAGGCAGCCAACGGTCATCTGTTGGCGTTCAGCATCATAAACCAGGGCGTTGTGCGCACCTCGCACGGCAGAAAATTCCAGGACCAGATATGTGAAATCATGTGTAGAGGCGGAAAGTAACATTGACAGAACGTCTCCAATATTAAATAAAACTTAAATCGTATCATAAAACTTGTTAAACCCCTTTTCCGAAAGAATATTTTCGCTAACTTTGTCCTTGTAGACACCGTTGTTTCGTTCCCGCAATCGGATGTGGAACGAGCGGCAGGCGGTCGGAAGAGTCTTTTTTGATACAGAAAGTATAACAGTTAAAAAATCATTGCTTATGAAGTTCAAACTTTTGGTGCTCGATGTGGACGGCACTTTACTTAACAGCAAGAGAGAACTTACCAAGCGCACCATATCCACGCTCATCAAGGTGCAGCAGTTGGGAATATGCATAGCATTGGCATCGGGTCGTCCCACTCACGGAATATTGCCGTTTGCCCAAGCCTTGGGCATGGACCGCCATGGAGGATTCATCATTGCCCACAACGGAGCGGTGGTGACGGATGCGGCTTCCGGAGAGGTGATTTTTGAACGCAGCATAGACCCGCAGATGATTCCTTTCATGGAACGTCTGGCCAAACGCGCGCAGATGACCTTGGCCTGCTATGAAAAGGATGAGGTAATAAGTACCGACATATCCGACCTGCACGTTGTTGACGAGGCGCACATGAACGGCATGAAACTGCGTCAGGTGGAGAGCATTGCCGATGCCTTGACCGCCTCGCCCCGCGAACTGATTCTGGTAAGCGACAACGAAGAACACCTTACTGGTGTGGAGGAATATCTGCACAGCCACATGAACGGTGTGATGGACACCATCCACAGTAATCCTTATTATCTTGAGATTGTGGGTTATCAGGTGGGCAAGGCTTATGCCGTAAGTGCCTTGGTGCAGAAACTGGGCATCAGCATGTCCGAGGTTATTGCCATTGGCGACGGAACGGCCGATGTGGCCATGCTTCAACAGGCCGGCATTGGCATAGCAATGGGGAATGCCGGAGCCGGCGTAAAGCAATGTGCCGATGCCATCACGCTGACGAACGATCAGGACGGTGCTGCAATGGCCATAGAGAAGGCCATTGTGGAGGAGGTGCGGAAGACGGAGATACCCCTGGATGCCCTCAATGCCCAGTCGGAAGGTACGCTGATGGGCGCTATCGGCATTCAGTATACCTTTGCCAGCGCAGAGCGCGTAGAGGCCACCATGCCCGTAGACCGCCGTACCCGTCAACCCTTTGGCTTGCTTGCCGGTGGGGCCAGTCTGGCCTTGGCGGAGACTTTGGCTGGGCTGGGATCGATGATAGCCTGTCAGCCCGACGAGTTTGCCGTGGGAATGCAGGTGAGCGGAAACCATGTATCTTCGGCCATGGAGGGAGACACCGTGCGTGGCGTGGCCACTCCGGTGCACTTGGGGCGCAGCAGCCATGTATGGAACGTGGATATTTTCACCAGTACCGGCAAGTTGGTCAGCAGTGCCAGGGTTATCAACAGTATTATGAAGAAGAGAGGATAGTGAGATGATATACAGTGATTTGACACAGCTCATAGGTCGTACGCCCTTGTTGGATTTGCAGCGTTTGGCCTCTTCGGGCGGAGCATTGGCACAGGTGGTGGCCAAGGTGGAGTTTTTCAATCCTGGCGGAAGCGTGAAAGACCGTGTGGCCCTGGGCATGATTGAGGATGCCGAGCAGCGCGGCGAGTTGCATCCAGGCAGCGTGATTATCGAACCCACAAGCGGAAACACCGGAGTGGGCCTTGCATGGATAAGCCGTGTAAAGGGATACCGCACCGTTATTGTTATGCCCGACACAATGAGTCTTGAACGCCAGAGTCTCTTGCGTGCCGCCGGTGCAGAATTGGTGCTCACCGATGGAACAAAGGGTATGCAGGGCGCCATTGAAGAGGCGGAACGTTTGCGTTCTTCCATCCCCGGTGCCGTAATCCTGGGGCAGTTTGACAACCCCTCCAATCCGGCTGCGCATGAACGCACCACCGGAGAGGAAATATGGCAGGACACCCAGGGAAAAGTGGATATATTTGTGGCCGGAGTGGGTACCGGAGGAACGCTCACCGGTGTCGCTCGGACACTGAAAAGGTACAACCCCGACGTGCAGATTGTGGCGGTAGAACCGGCCGGAAGCCCCGTCCTTGGCGGCGGAAAGCCCGGAGTTCACGGATTGCAGGGCATAGGAGCCGGATTCATACCGAAAACCATGGATATCAGTCTGATGGATGAGGTTTTCCCCGTTACGGAAGAAGAGGCTTACACGGCCGCCCGTCAGTTAAGTGCAACTGAGGGATTGCTTGTGGGCATCAGCAGTGGGGCGGCCGTCCATGCTGCCCTTCAGATAGCTCTTCGCCCCGAGAACAAGGGAAAGCGAATTGTCGTCCTCTTGCCCGACACGGGAGAGCGTTATCTCAGTACAAAGCTTTTCATGCCGTAAAAGGTGCTTATGAAGAAATGCATGTTTGCCTTGTTGCTGCTTGTGTGCGGCATGCATGCCAATGCCAAGGATTTGTGGCCCGATGGCACTGTCGTGTCCGAGTGGTTTGCCAAAACCAAGCGCTTGGATGTGAATGCGTTGGGCAAGCAGTATGTGATCACCGACTATGGCGTGAAGCAAGACAGCACCCTGTTGCAGACCGTACAGATTCAGAATGTCATTGACAATGCCGCAGCCAACGGCGGTGGTGTGGTGGTAATTCCCAAAGGTACATTCCTCAGCGGTTCGCTCTTCTTCAAACCGGGTACACATTTGTATGTACAGAAAGGCGCGGTTCTCAAGGGCAGTGACTTTATAGGCGACTTTAAACTTATCGATACCCGAATGGAGGGGCAGAATCTCAAGTATTTTGCCGCTTTGGTAAATGCCATTGATTGCGATGGCTTCACTCTCTCGGGCGAGGGAACCATCAATGGTAACGGATTGCGTTACTGGAAACAGTTCTGGATACGCCGCAAATATAACAGTCAATGTCCCAATCTTGATGAAATGCGTCCGCGGCTGGTTTTTATTCAGGGTAGCGATGATGTGCAGCTTGAGGGAGTGCGACTTATGAACTCGCCTTTCTGGACTACGCACCTCTACCAGTGTAATCGCATAAAGATATCGGGACTCCACATATTTGCGCCAGCAGCGCCGGTAATGGCCCCCAGCAGTGATGCCATTGACATAGATGTGTGTGCCGACGTACATGTTTCCAACTGCTATTTTTCAGTAAATGACGATGCCATTGCCCTCAAGGGCGGAAAAGGTCCCTGGGCACACCAGGACACCGTGAATAATGGCGAGAACCGTAACATCATTATTGAGGACTGCACTTATGGATTCTGTCATAGCATGCTCACTTGCGGTAGCGAATCCCTGCATAACTACAATATTGTGTTGCGTAACTGCGAGGTAAAGGATGCCGCCCGAATGCTATGGCTCAAGATGCGTCCCGATACCGAGCAGAATTACGAGTACATCACCGTGGAGGGCATACGGGGCAATGTGCATAGCATGCTTTATGTGAAGCCTTGGACGCAGTTCTTCGACTTGAAGGGACGAAAGGATGTACCTTACTCGCGCTCATCAAACGTTACTTTACGTAACATTAAACTCAATTGTAAGGTCGTATTTGACGTGCAGAGTGCCCTTGACCAATATAGCCTTAAGGACTTTACCTTTAAGGATCTTGAGGTGACGGCATCTGACCGGCCCGAGATACATATTGATTACGTGGAAAACTTTACGTTGAAAAATACAAAGGTAAACGGCGAAAAGGTTAAGTAACCGTTTGCATGACTCTTTTTCAAAATTTCAGAAAAACAATTTTACGCCAGTTTGCCGCCAAGAAGATGTTGGGTTGTAGCTGTTTATACGACTAAAAATCAGCAAGATAAAATTAACGTGAAAATATCTCTTAAATCTACCGAAAATAACACTTAAGTGTTACTCGAAAAACACTTAAGTGTTACTTTTCCTTATTTTTTGTGTAAAGAAATTTCCGTTCCATCGGGTTGCGGTGGAACGGATTTGAAGGGGTTATTGCTTGCGGGGCAGCCAGGTACAGATTTTGTTGCCTTGCCACCCGTTTACAGAGGCATAGTCGGTCATGCGAATGGAGCCGTCTGTTGTGGGGACAATGAATTCCATTCGCGTGCCGGGCAAAGTGGGCTTTACCGCTTGGACAGCAACGGTTCCCTCCTCGTCGGCAATCACCTGTACCGGTTGGTTGTAGGCGGAGTCAATATTTTCGTCGCGGGCCAGTACAATTGGGCCGTACACCACAGCCTGGAAGGCATCTCCGGCGCGGTTACTGCCTCTGGGTGCATTAATCAGTCGTGCCTTCATCTCGAATTCCATTTCCACCTTGTCGCCAGTGTTCCATTTCCGGTCAAGGCACAGGTATTCGCCGTAGTTGACGTGCTCAACATCCTTTTCGTTCACTCTTACAATCGTGCGTTTGCTCCATTCGGGTATGCGTAGTTTTACCTCAAATCGTTCCTGTTTTTCTGGGTTAAAGGAAAGCGTAATTTTGTTTGAATGGGGGAAGTCACCCTCAATAACCAGGTTCAGGGAATTTCCTTTTGGGGTACGGGCATCAGCATGCAGGTTGTTATACAGGTTAACCGCAATGCCTTCCTGGCTCTGCATCACTGCAACGTATGGAATATAGGCCAGCCCCATGGGGCCGTTCAGGTTACAGCAGGTTACGCACAGGTCGCCGAACGTAGTTCCCCATCCCAGGTTGGTCACCTTCTCTCCGTTGAAGAGGTTGACATAGCTGAATCCGTCTCCGCTGGGCTTCATGGCGCCAATCAGTCCGTTGTAAATGTACTTCTCTATGTCGGCCGCCGCCTTGGGCGATGCGTTCAGGCGCAGGATGTGGCTGCAGAGCTTCATCCACGTAACGCCAACGCACGTTTCCATCATACGGGTGATGTTGGGGTTGGTCTGCTCGAAGGCCGTGTTGTCCCAGGCCTCGCCGTACACCTGCGGATGGTATGGCTGGTCGCCCCCGCCGTTGCCGATGATGGTGATTTCCTTGGTGCGGATGTTGTCATAGAGGTTCATCACCGCCCGACGGACATATTCGTCGCCCGTGGCGCGGTAGTAGTCCACCAATCCCTCAAAGAGCGACATCATCTCATAGGCTTTGGGGTAGAGTCCGCCCATTTGGTGAGGGTCCACATCGTTGTAGGCCTGGGCGATAACGTTGTATCCCATTGCACCGCCGGTCTCGATGATGTACTTGGCAAAGTCGAGATAGCAGGTCTTTCCCGTCAGATTATACAATCGCATGAAAGGTTCCATCAGTGTGGCTGATTCAATGTGGTTTGAACTCCATCCCAGTTCGATCAGCTCCACCTTGGGTGCATGTCCAATCTGTTTGATGATGGCCTGTGCATGTGCTTCCATTGCTTTCAGTACCTCAGGGTCAGCATCAATTTGGCGATAGTATTCGTCCAGTCCCAGCAGTACATATTTGCGTTCCCACATGTCGCCGCCTGCTCCATCGGGCTGTTGCGATACGGGCACACAGCTGAAACTTCCGTTCTCGCGCTGTGTAGTCAGCATGTCCTTGACCGTAGCACGCATCACTTCTGCAATTTCTTCATCTTGCGTATAGCGGTAGAACATACATCCCGATCGAACGGCCTTTCCCCACATTTCGCCCAATGCAAACTGTTTGCGTCCAGTGCGGAAAAACTCGACAATTTCAGCATAGGGCATCACTCCTTTGGTCCAATGCTCAATGGAGTTTTGGATGTCGTTCTCAAAAAAACCGTTCAGCCGAACCGAACCGGCTGGCAGCGGATAAAGTTGGTCCTTCTGCACCACTTCTGCCACTTGCAACGGATCTTTTTTCACGCCCCCGCAAGAGGATACAGCACATACGGCTGCCAGTAAGGGATAGAATAGAATGTTTTTTATCTGCATTGTTTGTTCTTGTTTTTTATAAACATAAGCATTTATTTACCACAAAGATACAATATTTCTTCTTTATGCCCATAATTTGTCTGGATTTTCTTCTGATATTATTGCTGTCCGGTAAAACTTTTTTACGATATTTAAATTAAGGGCTGACACTTCTCACGAGGTATCAGCCCTTTTGGTTACCTTTGTCTTTGCACAAACATAATTGTAACCATGGGCAAAGATAGTTATTTTACCGGACAGCCGGTCTATAGTCAAGTGTTAAAGTTGCTTGATAAGGAGAAAATTCTTCAAATTAGCAGGTCTACTAAAGGCAGCGAGGCCTATGTGAAGCGTTTTGACGGCTACCAGCACCTATTGGTGATGTTATTCGGTGTACTCAAACATTTTGATTCTCTGCGCGAATTAGAGATAGGCATGAAGGCGGAAGCACACAAACTCGGACACCTTGGCATGGACTATCTGGTAAGGCGGAGTACCCTTTCCGAGGCCAATATACGCCGTCCTCAGGAGTTCTTTGCCAGTGTCTATGCATATCTCTTGGAAAAGTATGCCAAGTTTTTAGCGGACAGCCGCCCTCCCAAGGGCTATAAGGGGCAGACACACGAGCCTAAGGATTGGGAGAAACTGCTCTATATGATGGATTCTACAACCATTACACTATTTGACAACATACTCAAAGGTGTCGGACGGCATCCAAAATCCGGAAAGAAGAAAGGCGGCTTGAAGGTGCATACCTTGATGAAATATCATGTGGGAGTGCCAATGGTAGTACAGCTTACATCCGCCGCAAAACACGACCATTATCTGCTTAAGGAGGTGCATCTGCCAAAAGATTCCACTCTGGCAATAGACAGGGCCTATATTGACATAGCACAGTTTCAAAGGCTTACAGACGAGGGAGTGTGCTATGTGACCAAAATGAAGAAAAATCTCAAGTATGAGGTGCTTGATTCTATTACCTATGTCAATCCGGAGGGTCTGGTAACGCACATTGATCAAAAGCTGAGATTCACCAGAGGGGATTTAACCCATGAGGCCAGAAGGGTTGAACTCTTTAGCGAAAACAAGAAACCAGTTGTGCTGCTGACCAACAATTTTGACTTTTCTGTAGATGAGGTTTCTGAGATATATCGTCTTCGTTGGGCTATAGAGTCGCTGTACAAACAGCTCAAACAGAATTTTCCCCTGCATTTCTTCTATGGAGACAGCGTTAATGCCATACAAATACAGAGATGGGTGGTATTAATAGCCAATTTGCTAATCACGGTCATTTCAAGAAGCATCAGGAGGAAGTGTGCCTTTTCTCAAGTGGTCGCCATGGCCCCATTAATCAAAAAGAGTTGGCTCAGGTGGTGCCTTAAGTGCTTCTTTGGCCTGTATGTTTGACCATGTCCTGTCTGGATTCTCCATAAATGCCATGAAGTCGATATAATACATAAGTGTCAGACGCGCTTACTTTTAGAGATTGTATGCCCGAAGCCTGATTTTACTGCGCTTAGGGCAGGGATTTTATGATATTAAAAGTTTTACCGGACAGCAATAATTTTTTATGTAAAGAAATTTCCGTTCCATCGGGTTGCGGTGGAACAGATTTGAAGGGGTTATTGCTTGCGGGGCAGCCAGGTACAGATTTTGTTGCCTTGCCACCCGTTTACAGAGGCATAGTCGGTCATGCGAATGGAGCCGTCTGTTGTGGGGACAATGAATTCACCTTATTATTATTGTTCCCTGAACTTTTTAGGGGATACTCCCACTTTGTTTTTGAAATATCGTCCGAAAAGAGATTGGTCATTGAAATTTAATTGCCGGGCAATCTCTTTTATGCTTAGGTTTGGATCTGCAAGCATTTTTTTTGCCTCGTTTATTACAGATACCTCCAACCACTCTATAGGTGTCTTTCCTGAAATCTCATGAATTACGGTTGAAAAATGTCGAGGTGTAAGGTTTTGTAATTCAGCATAGAATTTTACGTCTTTATGCTTTTTGTAATGCCTGAAACAGTCCTGAAGGAACTTTTGGAATATCTTGTCTTTTCTGTTCTGGAGCAGCGGATTGATACTTAATCCGGCAAAATAGGCATCTAAGATTTCAAGGCACATAGTTTGCGCCAAAGTGGACAGAATTTGTAGCCCCAAAGGTCTATCGGATTCTGCAAGCCGACGCTTGATAACACCGATAATCTCTTCTATACAATTTAATTGTCCTTGCGTCAGTGTTACGCAAGGACGACTGCGTATGTATATTTGTTGTCGGGTATTGGAAACCGGTGTAATTGTAGAGATGACAAAATCAAAATCCGCAATTCCTACCACCCCGAAAAAATCTTCGCTGACCTCTTTAATAAAGGTTTGCGAAAAAGAAGGATAAATATACAGGTCACCGGAATTGATGTCAAAGACATTGTTATCAAGAGACAACTGAATGTGTCCTTGTTTGCACAGGAGAAAGCCATTCTTGTCAGAATGTATAAATGGGGACATTTTATCTACAAAATCTTTTGTGATATCAAAAATGTCGATATTATGTACTTCTCTTATCATGTAATTTCAACAAAATTAATTAAATCGTACAAAAATACCTAAAAATTAATAAAACTCCAATTGTTAAACTTTCTAAATCCGACAAATTGCATAATAAAGTGTAATTTTTGCTCTAATTGGATATTGTTTATTCCCATAATTTTGCTTTCGGTTTAAAATTTGAATTTATGAAAAGGGTGGTATTAAAATTGTGCATTGTGGCAACAATCTTAGGGTTTTACAGTTGCCAGGAAAGCCAGAAGACAACTGGTAAAAACACTTGGGTAAAAGTAGATACCGTAAAGAGTACTACATCTCAGGAAACGTTGCAATACCCGGCAAAAGTCAGGGCTTCGCAAGAGGTTAACATGGCATTTAAGGTAAGCGGAATCTTGCAACAGGTGTTTGTTGAAGAAGGGCAGCGACTCAAGAAAGGGGACTTGTTGGCCCAGATAGATTCACGTGACTATGAATTGCTGTTTCAAGCAGCCGAATCGGAATATCTTGGTGTAAAATCGGAAGCAGAACGGGTAATGGCCCTGTATACGGATAATGTTGCAACAACCAGCGACTATGACAAAGCCCGTTATGGGCTGAAACAGATAACAGCAAAATATGAAAATGCAAAAAATCAGTTGGCCGATACAAAAATATATGCCCCTTTTGACGGAGTTGTCAAGGCCACTTTTTTTGATTCACCTACTGTCGTTGGTGCTGGCATGCCTGTCTTGTCTCTGCTTTCATCCGATATGCCTGAAGTGGAAATTTATGTTCCATCCTCTACGTTTTATCGTTTGGGCGACATCGCTTCATACCGTGTCAAGTTTGATTTCTGTGACGAGCCTATACCTCTTAGTCGGATAAGCGTTAGCCCTAATGCCAATGCCAACCAACTGTATGCAATCCGATTGGCATTGCCAACTGACACTGAGGTACACCCGGCAGTGGGTATGTCGGCAATGGTTGACATTACATTTAATAATGGGAATAATCATACTGTCACCATTCCAGCAAGTGCTTTATTCTGCCAAAACAATGAAAGTTTTGTATGGATATATGCTGCAGGAACTGTAACGCTTCGCAAAGTAACAGTTTCTGCCCTGCATACTGATGGTACAGCAACAATCACAGATGGTTTGGCAACAGGAGAGACAATTGTTACAGCAGGGGTAAAAAGTTTGAGGAATAATCAGACGGTAAAACCGTTGCGCCCTAAAAGTATTACAAATATAGGAGGACTGTTATGATAGACTTTGGAAAATGGGCTTTAAGCAATAAGGCTCTCGTATGGTTTTTGGTTATAGTTCTTTTTGTTGGCGGACTGTTCTCGGCATACGACATGGGTAAACTTGAAGACCCCGAGATTAAAGTGAAGACCGCAATGGTTGTGGCAACACGGCCGGGTGCTTCGGCAACCGAGATGGAACTTGAGGTTACTGACCCTTTGGAAAAAGCCATCAGGACCATGGGTGATGTCAAGTATGTGCAAAGTTGGTCACGCAACGATGTCTCTATACTGCATGTGGAGTTGAATCCCACCATTAAGGATGCAGATTTGGAGCAATGCTGGGACATATTAAGGCGACGTGTGGCAGATGCTGCGTTATCCCTTCCGAAAGGGGTTACGGTTAAGGTGCAGGATGATTTTAATCTTGTCTATGGGATGTTCTATGCACTGACGGGAGACGGATACAGTGAACGGGAAATGTCTGATTATGCCAGGCTTATTCAACGTGAGCTGACCAATATCGGAGGAGTTGGCAGAGTCTTTATTTATGGCGAAAAGGAAGATGCGCTAAACATTATATTGTTGCCGGAGAAAATGGCCTCCCTTGGCGTTTCTCCCGCTGAGGTCATCGCCACCTTGAAAGGGCATAACAATATATATTATGCCGGATATTACAATAATGGTGATAACCGTGTAAGGGTAACTGTTATTGACCGATTCAAGACCATGGAGCAGATTGGCCAAATGATAATACAAGGGCATGAGAACGATCAACTCCGTTTAAGTGATATCGCGAAAATAGAAACCGGATTCTCCCAGCCTGTTCTTAACAGTTTGAAACATAATGGAAAAGATGCATTGGGTATAGCTATAGCTGCCGCATCGGGAACAGACATAACCAAAGTGGGTAAAGCGGTGGAGAAAAGATTGGAGGAACTTTCCGATAGTCGACTGCCAGCTGGGATTGAATGCAATAAAGTATTTTATCAGCCGGAAAGAGTCACCGATGCGCTGACCACCTTTTTTATAAATCTGGTGGAATCCATTGCCATAGTAATTGTTGTATTGATGCTGGCCATGGGATTCCGCAGCGGTGCAATTATTGGCAACAGCCTTCTTGTGATTGTCGTTGGTTCGTTCTTGCTGCTTGGGATGTTTGACGGAACCATGCAACGCGTATCCTTGGCTTCGTTTATTTTGGCAATGGGGATGCTCGTGGACAATGCCATTGTTATCATTGACGGAATATCTGTTGATCTTCGTGCCGGGAAATCGCGCATGGAAGCATTGACTTCCATCGGCAAACGGACTGCAATGCCTTTATTGGGGGCTACATTGATAGCTATACTGGCGTTTTTGCCCATCTTTTTATCGCCCGATACTGCCGGTGTATACATCAGAGACTTGTTTATTGTTTTGGCGGTCAGTTTGTTGTTGAGTTGGGTCTTGGCCCTGACACATGTTCCGTTGATGGCAAGTTGGTGGCTTAAAGTTCCCAAGCAACAGGACAACACGCCAATGTATAGCGGATGGATTTACCGTATTCTTCGCACATCGCTGACCTTTGGCTTGCGCCATCGTTTGCTCATGCTGACAGGTGGCTTGATACTGGTTGTTGGCAGCATCATCGGTTACGGACATATAAAGCAGGGCTTCTTTCCGGATATGACTTATGACCAATTGTATATCGAGTATAAACTTCCGGAAAACATCAATAATACCAGAGTGGAAAAGGATTTGAAGGAGATAGAATCTTATTTGAAACAACGGGAAGAAGTTACGGACATCACCACCTCCCTTGGGGGAACGCCCGCCCGCTATAATCTCGTGCGCAGCATTGCAACTCCTTCATTGTCCTATGGAGAATTGATTGTGTCCTTTACATCGGCCAAAAGTCTTGATGAAAACATGGTAGAGATACAGCATTATCTTACCGCCAATTATCCGGATGCTTATGTGAAGCTCAAGAAATACAATATCATGTACAAGAAATACCCGATTGAAGTGCAGGTGATAGGACCCGATCCGGCGGTACTGCATAGTCTGTCCCGGCAGATTCGTGACGTCATGGAACAAAGTCAGGAAGTAAGTTTAATCACCACCGATTGGGATGACAAGGTCATTCGGTATGCGGTAGATTATAAACAGAACTTGGCTCGTAATGCAGGTCTTAACAGAGAAGACATATCAATGTCTATGCTAACGGCAACAGGAGGCATACCAGTTGGTTCCTTTTACGAAGGTCGAAATGAAAACACGATATACCTGAAATGCGAGGACGCTGATGGTGGCTCAGTTGACAATTTGGAGAACGTTCCTGTTTTTTCGCTGATACCGAATCTGAACGGAGTGTTTTCAGAAGAGATGTTGCTGAAGGCTAAAAGTGGAACACTCACTCGGCAAGAACTGATTGAAAAGGTGATGGCAACGGCTCCGCTGGCAGAGTTGGGAAATGGTATCGGTATCGAATGGGAGTATCCGGTTATACCCCGGTATAATGGCCAAAGGGCACAAAACATCATGTGTTCTCCGGTTTACGGTATTGAGACTGAAGCTGCCCAAAAAATCATAGAGGCAAAAATAAGGCAGATAGATTTTCCAGAAGGATATACTCTTCGTTGGGGTGGTGAGAAGGAGGCAAGTTCCCAGACCTTGCACTATCTGTTCAAATATTATCCGTTGGGCGTTGTCCTTATGATTGCAGTCTTGATATTTCTCTTCAGGGATTATCGCAAACCTATGGTCATATTGTGCTGTATTCCGTTATTGGCAGTAGGTGTTGTTGGGGCAATGTTCATTAGCGGAAAGGTTTTCAACTTTTGCGCTATAGTGGGCGTATTGGGATTGGTAGGCATGCTGATTAAAAACTGCATTGTGTTGATGGATGAAATCAATTTGCAGATAAAAGGCGGGCAAGCAGTTCACACAGCGTTAATCGAAAGTTCCTGTTCCCGATTGAGAGCAGTAATGATGGCATCCTTAACAACCATATTGGGTATGATACCCTTGCTTACGGATGATTTGTTTGGTTCTATGGCTGTTACCATTATGGGCGGGCTGTTGTTCTCCACGCTTGCCACGTTGATTTATCTTCCCATATTTTATGCGTTATTTTTTAACATAAAGATAAAATGATGAAAACGTTGAATATAATATCTGTAATGCTTGTTGTTCCAATATTGTGTGTGGCTCAAAAGAGGCTTTCTCTTGAAGAATGTATCGAATTGGCAAGGAACAATAATAAGAAGATAGAAGCTTCTAACTTCCGGATAGAATCGGCAAAATATGCAAAGAGGGCCACTTTGTCCAATTATCTTCCGTCACTCTCCATAACCGGAAATATGTTGTATTCCACAGTGGAGGGCTCACTGGGTATAGAGGGTGGTATGTTGCCTGTTGTTGGTATGGATGGTATGCCAACAGGGTCAGGTGCCTATTTCCCGGGAATCAATATAGACTATGGCGTTGATTGGATGTATGGTGCAGGTCTGCAGCTCCAACAACCCATTTTTATGGGCGGTAAGATTGTTGCCGGTCATAAAATGGGGAAATTAGGGGAAGCAATGGCGCTCCAAAATCATCGTCTGACGGATTCAGAGGTAATCTATGAAACGGCGCAAGCCTATGCAAATGTGGTACGTGCATCCGGGATGTGTAAGGTTGCCGCTTTGTATAACGACTTGCTTATCGAGTTGAAATACTCGGTTGGCAAAGCATTCGAAAGAGGTGTCAAATCCAGAAACGATGTGCTGAAGATAGAAGTAAAGTTAAACGAAAGTGAACTTGGCCTAAGGCGCGCAAAGAATGCATTACGATTGGCAATGATGAATTTGTCCCATTGCATAGGGTATCCGCTTGCGGCACAGATAGAGGTGGATGACAATATCCAACTTACCGGTCATGAGGATGTGCGTGTGGATATATCATTGCGTCCCGAGGTTCAACTGCTTTCGCAAAAGAGCGAATTGATACGACAAAAGGCAAATCTGGAGAGGGGCGACTTGTTGCCGCAGATAGGGATTGTTGGGCAGTATGGTTATATGAACGGTTTCCATTTCAATGGAAGCAAACTGTTTGACGATTGCAACTTTACTGTTGGTCTCCAAGTATCAATACCCATTTTTAACTTTGCTTCTCATTCGAAATACCGTTCTGCTCAGATGCAATACAGGCAGTCTCAAGCAGAGGAGAGTGAAAAACTTGAGCTAATGACGCTTGAGGTAACACAAGCTATAAATAATTTTGATGAGGCGGCATTTGAGTTGCGTCTGGCAGAATCGGGATGTATATCCGCAACTGAGAACCTGCGGGTTAGCGGCAGTCAATATAAAGTAGGCAAGGAAAGTTTAACCGACTATCTTGAAGCTCAAACCCTATGGAGGCAGGCAGAGCAAACACTTGTAGAAGCAAAGGTCAATCAATTTTTACGCTGGTTGGATTATAAGAGAAAAAACGGTACATTAAATTAAGGGATGTAGTGTAAAATAGAACTTCTCTTCCATTTTTTTCCCTCTGTTTTCCTTTTTATAGAATGATATTAAAGGGTGTAAACCAATTAAACAAAGGAAAGACTTAAGGTATGTTAATTAATAGAACATCCCTTAAGTCTTTTTTCTTGTTTTTTTTTGAATATTAAGCTGATGTGTGTATGTGAAATTTGCAGTATCCGTCCCAATCTTCTTTTTTTGACAGAAACCGTGTAAGTGCATACGAAAAGAACAAGACCTCTTTTTAACAGGCGATATTTATACCATGTAACAGACTATTTGTTAATAAATCCCTTTTCAAGGTCTTGTGAGACGTTTATCATAAAATCTCCCATGCTCTCATAAGCATTGATGACATCCATATAATAAACGTTTGTTTGATAGTTCTTGCCATCGTTTTCTATATTCTCAATAACTGCATCGCGTAGATTATTGCGGAGTGTGTTGATGCGGTCTTCGGCATTGTATGCGTTTGAAATATTGGTCAGTTCGCCCTTGTGAGCCGCTGTCAAGTTTTCAATCATTACATCGTATGCTGCATTCACAGCATCAGCCATTGCATTAAGGTTCTTGATAATATCTGCATCGAACTTCTTGTTGTGTATGTTCTTTCTTGACAATATACGGCTGATTGTTTCCCCGGAGTCTCCCAATGATTCCAACTCACCGATGATTTTATACATGGATTTAATCTTAAGCGATGTACTTTCGCTAACTTCTTCTGCGGAAATCCTGTTAAGAAATGTCGCAATCTCATATTCTATGTGGTCCGAAATTTCTTCATATTTAACGAGTTTGCTCCGTAGTTCTTCAAATTTATCCGTATCGGCTTCATTGATTGCATTTTGTGCATAATTGGCTCCGTTCTTTGATATCTTGGCGAAACTAATAATCTCTTCAAAGGCTTGCCCAACAGATAGTTCTGGAGTGGCCAAAGGTCCGGCTGAAATATACTTGAGTCGGAAAACTTCTTTTTCTTGGTTTTTGGGTGTCGGGACAATCCAACTTACAGCTTGTGCAATCCACTTTGTAAACCAGACCAATAGAAGGGTGTTGGTCAAATTAAACAACGTATGCAGCATTGACAGGCCATACAAAGCGGCCGTGCCTTCTGCTGAGGTGGAATCTGTTACCACAAAGCCTTCTGCTGCAGGATTGGGTAATCCAAACAAGTTTTCAGTAATAGTTCCCACCAAATGCAAGAATGGTCTGTAAAGAATCAAAGCCCATACCACACCGAATACGTTGAAAATAGTGTGCGACATTGCCGCACGCTTGGCTTCTGTATTTCCTACAGAGGCTGCGATATTTGCTGTAATTGTTGTGCCGATATTCTCACCAAGCACCATCGCACATGCCATTTCAAAAGGAATCCATCCCATGCTCAGCATAATAAGCGTAATGGCCATTGTGGCGGAAGACGACTGCAAGATCAAGGTTAAAATGGTGCCAAAGGCCAGGAACAAAAGCACAGAACCAAATCCATGAGCCGACCAGGAACTCACAAACTCCAAAACCTGAGGTGTCTCGCGAAGGTCAGGTACAGAGTCTTTCATAAATGAGAGCCCCAAGAAGAGAAGTGAGAATCCCACGATTAACTCACCTATATTCTTTCGCTTATCCATCTTTGAGTTTGAGAATAAGAAGCCCAAAAGCATCAACGGAACGGCAAGTACAGAGATGTCTGCCTTGAAACCCAACCACGATACCATCCAAGCCGTTACAGTTGTACCAATGTTGGCGCCCATGATGACACCGATAGCTTGTGCAAGTGTCAGAAGACCGGCATTGACAAAGCTGACTACCATAACAGTTGTAGCAGATGAAGATTGGATTATGGTTGTTATACCCAATCCTGTCATAACCCCCTTGAACGGATTTGATGTCATGGCCGACAAAAATCCTCTCAATCTCTCTCCTGCAGCCTTTTGCAGACCAGAACTCATTAAGTTCATTCCGTAAAGGAACATTCCCAATGCTCCCAACAGCGTAAAAATTTGTAATATACCCATAATTATTTATTATAAATTTTCAAGTGCAAAGTAACTGTAAATATGTTTCAAAAATGTTTCAAAATAATTAGGCTTTGGTTAAATGCAGACTTGATGAAAAATATTACATTTTCATTAAATCTCTTTTTGCCAGTAACACAATTCAGTTTTTCTCTATAATTTTGCAGCATAGTAATATATAATAAGTATATGGCAGCAGAGCGAATATTGATAGTGGATGATGAAGAGACGTTGTGTGAGGTCTTGAAAATCAATCTTGAGAATGAGGGCTACGATGTGGACATTGCTTTCAGTGCCGAACAGGCTCTGACCTACGACCTGACACGATATTCGCTCATTCTTCTTGACATCATGATGGGAGAAATCAGCGGAATCAAAATGGCCAAGATGTTGAAAGCCGATGTAACGACAGCCGATATTCCAATCATCTTTTGTACGGCTCGTGATACAGAGGATGATATGGTTATGGGGTTGAATCTTGGTGCGGACGATTACATAATGAAGCCCTATACCATTCGTAATGTGATAGCCCGTGTAAAGAGTGTGTTGAGACGGACATCGGGCCATAAATCCAATGCCAAAGAGGAAAAGCCGAATGTCTTGAAGGTCGATGGATTACAACTGGATATGGAGTTCAAGCGTTGTCTTGTTGATGGCGAAGAAGTTAAGCTGGCCCGCAAGGAATTTGAGCTGTTGGCCTACCTCATCTCACATCGGGGAAAGATTTGTTCCCGCGAGCAGATTCTAAGCCGTGTATGGAGCAACGAAGTGGTGGTGCTTGACCGCACAATAGATGTGAACATAACCCGTTTGCGCTCAAAGATAGGCGCTTATGGTTCATATATAGTAACCCGTTCAGGTTTTGGTTATGGCTTCCGCGACTAAATTGTCTTTCCACAAACGGCTATTCCTGCAACTCATTGCGTTCTCCTGGACGATTGTTGTCTGCTTTATCGGCTTTCAATACCTGCGGGAAAAAGAGTATAAGTCAGGGTTTCTGAGTGCCCAGTTGCAACAATACAACCGGCATCTGCTCGTAGCCATTGAGGACGGAGAATCGCATGAAGAATACATTGCATCGCATGAAAAACCGTTTGACGACCTCAGAATAACGCTCATCACCTTGTCGGGCGCAGTTATTTTTGATAACACAATTCCTGCCGATTCGCTTGGAAATCACAGCAATCGTCCCGAGATAGTGGATGCCTTTAAAGGCGGTTCGGGTTATCATATCGGTCGCCAATCAGAGAGTGACGGACGCGAATATTTCTACTCGGCAACACGGGGCGAAAGGGTCATCGTCCGCACCGCTATGCCATATTCGAACACATTGCAAGACCTGCTCGAAGCCGATTGGTCTTTCCTTATAGTGATGATTTCC
Organism: Bacteroidaceae bacterium; assembly: GCA_017559845.1. Classification (GTDB taxonomy): domain Bacteria; phylum Bacteroidota; class Bacteroidia; order Bacteroidales; family Bacteroidaceae; genus Physcousia. The sequence goes on from JAFYQQ010000014.1 coordinate 31,045, forward strand.
ATCACGCTTTCAATGAGTGTGATAGCCTATTTCACCACCCGCAAGCTGGGCAAGGACATAGAGCGGGTTAATCGTTACGAGGCGGAACAAGAGAAAAATCGTCTCAAACGCCACCTTACAAACAATATCAATCACGAATTGAAGACACCCGTTGCCTCCATCCAGGTGTGTCTTGAAACGTTGCTTTCGGGCATCAGCCTAAGCGAAGAGAAACGTCAGGAGCTCATTGAAAGGTGCTATACAAATAACGAGCGACTCAGGCGGTTATTGGCCGATGTGTCGTTAATTACAAGAATGGAAGATGGAAGCGCGCATATTGGTAAAGAGAAGGTTGTCCTCAATGATATCTTGTGTGAGATTGCCGATGAGTTGGCGATAATGCCGGACGAGGAGCGTATGACGCTGCATACAGACTTTAACGAACGTGTGGTAATCCGAGGAAATCTTTCGCTCATAGGTTCAATTTTCCGCAATCTTATCGAGAATGCAATAGCCTATTCCGAGGGAAAAAACATCTATATCTCGCTCATGGCCAATGATGCCAAAGAGTGTCATATCCGCTTTGAGGATGATGGTGTTGGGGTGGAAGAGAAACAACTGACACGTCTGTTTGAGCGATTCTATCGGGTAGACAAAGGACGTTCAAGACAAAAAGGTGGTACGGGTCTCGGTCTTGCCATAGTCAAACACGCAGTCCAGTTTCATGGTGGCACAATAACCGCCAGCAACCGTCCAAATGGCGGTTTGCGGTTTGACTTTATTTTGAGAAAGTAAAGTCGGGTCAATGAGAATTAACAATGTCAATTTTCCGTCAGCCACTTCCAAACCGGTACCACGGGTATTTCGTCCTTCGTGTCCTCCTCATCATACGTAATCAGCAAGCATTTCCAATCCTCGTGCGCCTTGGCATACTTCACCAGTGGCGGTACCTCTCTATTGTAAGTGGTCTCCTCCTTGATGCTATACGACACCTGGATAGCAAGCTTCTCATCGGGCACAATAAAGTCTATCTCCTTATCAGCATTCAGATAATACACATTCTCCTTGCCGTATCGTCTGAATAGTTCCACCGCTACCATGTTCTCCATCAGCGACGTTTCTGGATTCATTATAAACAGGTTCAACAAACCGTTGTCAATAAAGTAGTACTTCTTCTGCATCTCCTTCTCCGTCAACTTTCCGACCTCGTTCTCCATGGGCAGTATCAGCCAACTATCAGCTGCATATCCCGCATAGTCAATCGTCGTTGGGACACTGAGAGCCGACCCCGTAGATACAATCACATTCCTTAAGCGGTTAAACGAAAGAGGCTGCTTCACACTCTCTGCCATTTTCTTGATCAGGATGTTCATCACGCGGTCATTTTTGATATTGTTTCGTGCGCAGATATCGCCCAAGTAAATTTTCTGGTAAAGACTTGAAAGCATGGCGCGCTTATTCTTGAACGACTGGATCTCTGGCAGACCGCCGTAATAAAAGTATTCATTCAAATGCCGCTTCACCTCACTTCTCTGGATAGTGTCATACTCCCAATGTTCTTTCAGTTCCACCTGCTGCGCTGCCAGAAACTCTTTGAATGAATATGGATACGCATCATAGATAAAGAATCGTCCGCCAAGCGTAGTTGCCACCTCCTTGCTCAGCATCTTCGCATTGCTGCCCGTCACATAAACCCTGTATTTCGCATCAGTCAACCTCCGTACGAACTTATCCCAGTGTGGAATGTTCTGCACCTCGTCCAAAAACACCACAGGCTTCTTGCCATACAGTTCCAGATGTGCCTCCAGCAGACTGTTGAAGTCCTCCGTTTGAAACTCAGCCAGACGCTCATCCTCAAAGTCTACAAACAATATCTCGTCCCACCCCTTTCCGGAAGCCTGTAGCTGACGTACACGCTGATACAGCAAGTACGATTTACCTGCATGCCTCACGCCAACTATCACATAGTTGCCGTTCTCTTCGAATTCTACGGGACGGTTCACAATCACCGCCTCATCTACCTCGCGTTGCTTACTAATCAGGCATTGTTTGATGACATCCTTACTGATACTCATATAAATTATATTTAATAAGAATTGTGTATTTTTATTAAGTCTGGTTTACAAAGATAGGTATTTTCTATAAAATAGAATTAATAAACTCGGAATTTTTGCAATATTTTCATACTTTTTATCAAAGATAAAATATAATATTATTGCTCTCCGGTAAAAATCATGAAACGTTTCAAAAATAACATTTCCCCGGACAGTCGATATGCTTGGTATACATATGAGCCATTTTAGGTGGAAAAGTGCAGGATAAAGCTTAAAATGGGAAATAACAACCATATATGATTTGCCTGTTCTCATCTATCAAAGAGATTTTACCGGACAGCCGTGAATATCCTTTCAAGGGGGCTTGTAAAGCAAGAAAATCAGTGATTATAGACCCTTGCACATGTTTACCGGACAGCAATAACTCTTATTATTTCTGCAAAACATATTGCTCTGCACATTTAGCGATTTTTAGTGGGCCGCAATGTCCTAAGTTTACAAAATTAAATACGCCTAAATTTTTATCTTTTTCATCATCTATAGAATCTGCATCGTCCTTTTCTGCCGTTTAAAATAGAACATTGCTATATATAAATATGGTAATAGCTCCAGTCTGACCGTCATAATTCTTCCTTATGGTTTGACTTTAATCGGTAATAATACTTCTATCTCATTTCCAAAGTTATTTCAAAGCCTTTTCAGGGTTATTTCAACGCTATTTCATGATTTGATAAAAATCAAATAAAACGACTAAACATGTTTTTTTAACCTTTTTTTTACCTAGTTTGAATTACATTTGCCATATCTTTGCACCGAAAAAGAAAAAACAGAATAATAGGAAAAGTTAATAAATCATAACAAATAGTAATAAAATACGGTTTAAATAGGCATAATAATGGTGATTGCCTGAGTAATAATATCAAATTGTTAGAGAAGAAAAATGAAAAATCTTTCCTCTTTAGAGAGGAACTAAATTTTGAAATGTATGAAAAAGATCGTATTGTTTTTAAGTACTGTATTTGCTAAAGATTATACTAATTCTAATGAGTGTAAGAACAAGATTAACTTTTGGTGTCCGACAGGAATGATGCCTGTCTTTTGTGATTTTCAAGCAAAATAAAGATTACAATAAATCTTGTAAATAATAGAGCGCCGTGAATTGACTGCTCAGAAATAATAACTTTCTCTCGCAATTAGAGAGACTAAATCAGATAGGTATGAGAAAGATTGTAGATTATATTGGTTTTATATTTTCAAATCACCCTACTAATTTGAATACCAATAGCTGTAACTGTATCAACTTTTGGTGTCCAACAGGGATGAATCCTATATTCCATCATCAAATTAAGAACTAATGGAATAATAGAACTTAGGCAGTCACCAATTATAATTAGTATTAACCCACTCTTTACTTTAAAGAGTTAAATAATTAGAGGTATGAGAAAGATTGTAAAAAAGACTAATATAGTTGATAACAAAACATTGAAAATAAATTATTTGTGTCCTACTGGTATGATTCCTGTATTCTATGACTTTAAGTCAAACAAGAAAGGACAGTAAATAGATTATGGTTTATGCATAGTTTGCAATAGGTAAAAAGATTTTTAAGGAAAATAAAGTATGTGGCATGCTAAAAAGTGATTTTTATATAAGTACTTGCTTTTAGCCAAACAAAAGAAGCAACTTCAATATAATAAAACACACACTTTTTAGTTTGCCCTTATTATTTGGAATGAGACAAGGCATAACCATTAGTTGTATATAGTAAGATTAAATTATGAAAACATTCGGCTCTAAACTACAAAACATTTTTGGTAATAACAAGGATAATCGTTTGAATTCAATAAGAGATTCTAATGGTAATAGTAAAGAATGTATTGTAGTGGAATATGATAATGACGACGATGATGACTAACTACTTACTAATCCAAAGCTTTTATGTTAAAGAAATAGGCCAGGGTTTGTCCTGACCTATTATTGTTTTTAGTTAAGTCCTATATTGTTAATATGTTTTTTATTTAGACTCAGAATTGGCTATTGAAGCACGAACCCTGCTTAATGTTTCCAATGTCATCTGTAGATAAGAAGCAATCATCGTTAAAGGTGCTCTTTTAGTTATTTCTGGAAAATGTTGTTGTAATCTGGCATATCTGTCATTTGCAGACTCAAAACGTAAAATGTCAGCCTTCAATTGTGATAACATTAAAGAATTTTCAAAAAATCTCCGATATAAATAGGCAATATCTCCATTTGTATCGGAAAGTTCTTCCATTATATCACGCGGGATTTCCCATAAAACACTTTTTTCTACAGCATCCATCATAAGATGTGTTGGTTCTCGGTTAAAATAGCTATCAATACACCAAACAACATCTTTTTCACAAGCTAAATGTTCAATCACATCTTTACCATGCTTTAGGTAATGTTGTCGAATAAATCCATTTTCTATATAAAATAGACAGTTACAGATATCACCATCATTTAGAATAATATCACCTTTTTGATATTTCTTAGGCTGAATAATATCTGCAAAAAGGCGAATATTCTCCAACTTCAGTTTGCGATTAGGGCATGTTTCCCCTATTATCTGTTTTGCGACATCAAATTGAAGACTCATAGGCCAAATTTATTTATATCCAACATTTTGTTTTAACTTCGGATTCAAGTCTATGCTTTTTTGTGGAATAGGAAAAACAGTGGTATATCCATTTCCCTCATCTGGCAATTGAATTCGTTGGTCGTAGGATTTATGATAAAGTCCAAAGCGCACCAGATCTTGTCGTCGCCAGCCTTCCCATACCAACTCCAACAAACGCTCTTCCAATATGTTTTCAAGAGTTGCCTTACGATACGGCATTCCCACTCTGTTGCGCACTTCATTCAGCTCCAACGAACCATCTTCCCCGTTACGGGCTTTTGCCTCTGCTTTCATCAAGAGGGCATCAGCATAGCGGAACAATACAATATCGTTATCGGGTTGTCGTCCGTCGGAATGAGAGGTGCGATCCACCTCATATTTTGCCATTCGCGCACCGGCTGTTTTAACATAGGGGCTTCCTGTAAGATTTAGCTTCAATTCTAAAGGATGATACTCCAAAGGTTTCCCATTATCCATCATTATGGTCTTGCCATCAACTTCAACTATTCCGGCATAAAAGTTCTTTTCGAAGCGTGTGTCTACTTTATCTGTGCCATATCCATAGGCTAAGACGGTTGAGATATTGGCACTAGTACCATTCTCTGATGATCCGCCAAGCGCTCCACCGTGATTGTAGTGCCGAGAACGAAACAGATACCAGAACTGTGCTGCATAGAGGTTCTTATCCAATGGGATAGTGAAGATGTTTTCATTGGAGTTCTCGTTGTGAACAGCAAAATTATAGCTATAATCGCCTTCTAGCTGATAGCCAGCCTCGGCGAGCTTATCGCAATATCTTATACAAGTTTGCCAAGCGTTGAGCTGTTCGCCATCAACGGTAAAAAATATCTCTTTGCCGTTTTGGGGCACACCATCGGTCCAATTGTCGTCACAATATATTTCGGCATTGAGAGCCAATTTTGCTAATAGAAAATGTACGACGGGCGTAGTTACGCGACCATAGTAGTTTCCCATCTTATTACTTCTCTCGTTGGGTAACAGGTTCATCACCTCTTGCAGCTCATTAACGATAAATCGGAAAACTTCGCTGCGCTCACTCTGCAATACCTCATTTTGCGCTTGCTCATACGATGTCACAAGAGGAACTCTACCATACATATCTATTATGTAGTAGTAGAATAGTGCTCTTATAGCTCGAACTTCTGCCTCATAAGCCGTTTTCTGCTCTATTGTCAGATGATGACTGTATTTATCAATTACCGATAGTGACTTGTTTGATAATACGATGACTTTGTATAAATACTTCCAAGTATTGTACAATGGTAAATCGTTAGGATTCCATTTATGCTGATACATATTTTCCCACAAACCGCCGTCGTACCAGTCACCACCTCGGATTGGTATCATCGCTTCATCGGTAGTCAATGTGTTATAATCATAGAGACCACGACAAGTTCCCTGCAAGCCTTCACTGTCGGCACTACCACCAATGTAGTTGTAGAGTACGGCCACAGCATTAATATATATATTGTTGGCATTGTTGTAAATGTCATCCTCGTAGAGCTGATCTCTGGGATCTTCTGTAAGACAAGAGGTCATTATCATCGCAATAGCAATAGCAAATATGTTATAAAATCGTCTCATAATCATATGCAATTAGAATTGAACACTAAAACCTAATGCGTAGGTGCGGTACAAAGGATAGGTGCGTTTGTCATCAATACCTAAAGTACTACTTACAACATAACTATTTATCATAGGTGTAAGCCCACTGTAACCTGTAATCGTTGCTAAGTTGCTGATACTTGCAGACAAGCGTAATGATTTCACAGATTTGGATTTCATTGGGACATTGAATCCTACTGTCAGATGCTCAATATTGATATAATCACCTTTTTCCAACCAAAAATCAGAGATATTTTGGTCTATGATATTTTTTTCCGGTGCGTCCTTTAATACATTGTAATCCGGGAATATGGACATGTTGGTATACGCCAAGCCCGTACCGTTGAATATCTTGTGGCCGAAAGCTCCATTTATCTGCACGGCGACATCAAAAAACTTGTATCGGAAACTGAGATTCGAACCAATGGTAACTTTGGGTGTTGCTTGGCCTGCTATATATCTATCTCCACCATCGCTGAGATCCACTGTGCCATCCTCATTCAGGTCTTTGATATCATAACTATAACCGCCAATATCATTTTTTTGCAATCCAGTGCAATGAGGAAGATAAAAGACTCCCAACGGTTGTCCTACAATCTGATATACAACATTATTATTACCTCCATTCTGGCCTGCTCCATATAGCGAGCCAATCGGGGTAATGTTGGGTGCAGTCATCTGCATTCCATTATACTCTCCACTAAGTGAAAGTAGTTTATTTTTTTGGTAGGACATGTTGAAATTTATGTTCATCTCCATGTCCTTACGTTGGATAGGTACTACCGAGATACCCAATTCAACACCTTGGTTAGACATTGAACCAATGTTTGCCATCAACTTATCAAAAGCAAAGCTGGGTACGGGAACATCATATTCATAGAGCATATCGGTTGTCTTTGAATAGTAGAATTCCGATGTGAGCATCAAACGGTTACTCCATAGACCTAAATCAAATCCGATATTAAATGTTGAGCGGGTTTCCCACTTAAGGTTCGGATTTGTGTTTTTGATACTCCCCATTGTAACTGTAGGAGCTCCATTGATTGATACTATTCCATTTTCCTTGACAGTGTTCAATGTTGTGTAGGATTTTATACCCCCAAGATTACCCGATTGACCGTATCCTGTTCGAAGCTTTAACATTGTGACAAAATCCACATCCGAAAGGAGGTTTTCTTTCTTTATATCCCAACTTAATGATACAGAAGGGAAAAAACCAAATGTGTTGTTATCACTCACCATTGAAGAACCATCACTTCGAAGTGTGGCCGAGACAGCATATCTGTTCTTGTAGCTATATGTAGTACCACCCATAATAGAGGCAAGCGACGGATCCTCATAGCTGCTACCCGTAGCACCGAAAGGACGCGATGACGTTGCCCCAATATTATTATATGAGAAATCATTTGTGGTTATTCCTTTTGCCTGAACCCATAAACCAGTTCTGACTTGCTTAAGGTATTCGCTGCTCACCGTTGCCTCCAAATGAGAATCGCCCCAAGTGTTGTTATATGAGAGTGCTATATTAGTAAAATAATCCTCACCTTTGAACTCGCCACGATAGACATTTCCCTGTGCCCACACCCAGGTAGGACAAAATTGAGCATTACCGGTAGAAGAGTATGAATAGGAACCAAATGCCGATAAATTCAAATTATCAAGAAGATTAAATTTCAATCCTAAATGTGTGTTGAAATTCATCTCCTTTGAATCGTTTTTCTCATCAAGAAGAATTCCTGGGTGGTTGATATGTGAAGCAGCCGAGTTCTTTATCCAATTGCCATTCGCGTCAGGCCCGGTTGGATATGTTGGATTTTGTGCAGCCGTAGAATAGAACAACATTCGGGTGTCAAAGATATCGTGTATCTTGGAGGAGTAACCGTACACACCAAAATCACCAATCAAACGACCATTGAAGGCCTTTTGAGTAGCATCGAGTTTTACCACAAGGTTTTGGTAATCGTTTACCTTGACTATGGTGTTATGATCCATAAATCCAAACGAGGCTCGGTAATTGGAATTTTCAGAACCGCCACTGAATGCCAAATGGTGCTGATGTATTAAGCCTGTACGGGTAATAACATCATGGTAGTTGGTGTTGTAACCACCGTTATTGTAGTCCAATCCAAGAGCCTCTGCCGTAGCGATATATTCTGGCCCGCTTAACATTTGCAGGTGTTTGTACATTGATTCAAAACCATAGTTCCCATCATAGGAAATCTGAAAACCTCTGCCAGTTCCTTTTTTCGTTTTAATCTCAATTACACCCGATGCACCACGAGAACCATACATAGCCGTCTCGGTAGCATTCTTTAAAATGGTGAAACTTTCAATATCAGCAGGATAGATAGTAGATAAAGTTGCAATGTCAGATGTTACGCCATCAATAATCACCAACGGGTCATTGCCGCCTATAATAGAGGTGGTACCACGTACACGAATACTGTTCAACATAGCAAGTCTGTCAGTACCGTTGGTGGTCACATTCACACCGGCAGACTGACCAATCAATACATCCAAAGCGTTGTTCATTGGCCCCTTCTTGATATTTTCGGGTCTTATATGCTCTGATGATTTTGTTACAGAAACGGTATCTTGTTTCTCACGGATACTCTGTACTTGTGCATCAATCCTTTGAGCACCACAGATGGAAAACATTAAGACAAGACATAGACAAACTCTTCCCATCTTGAATAGTCAAATCTCTGTAGATTCCCCAAACCAGACGGTTAATAAATTTTGGTCTGCAACGTATAATAATCAAAGTGGGAACCTGTACAAATGCTTCTATCTCATTTCCATGTCTTTCTTGCGGCATATTAATATTAGTCGAATAGGCTTTTGATGTTTAAATACACAGTAGAGAAACACCATTGCTTTTTTCTCGTCTATAATACAGCGGTAACATCGGACCCTGACAAAGATACAAAAACATCGTAAACTTCAACTTTATATACTGTATGCTTATTACTCTAATTGCTTTAGCTATGCAAAAATAACAATAATTTTAAATATAAGGAAATTTAAGGAGTACAAATATTCTTTTTCAATAGAAATTCCTTACATTCATGTAATTTTATACATGTTATAATTGAATAAAAAATAAAGGATGGCTGACAGCTTCGAATCTGTATAGAAAGAGATTTGGCGACAGGAAATCAATTAGGTACAAGATTACGGCAATCATTCATTTGGATTTAAACAAAAGTCTTGGCCGAGTTAAAGTATTACAGTACCGATTTTGGTACATAATAACTGATACTGTAGTACCAGCCGCTTGGTACTGGAGTATCAGCCGTATGGTACTATAGTGTCAGCAAACTGGTACGCAAACTTTAATACCATAGAAAAAACTGGCTAATCGCCGATTATGTACGAATGTGCGTTCTTTTCTTCTACAGCCACCCTAATTACATACAATTCGCCAAAAATCATCTGTTGTTCGCTAAAATACAATACACATAAAGTGCAAAAACACAACGTTTTGTATTTACAAAGTCATTATATAGAATTGTAAACAGATTTACTCTTAAGTGTAAATGGATTTACATAGTGATGTAAGTGCGTTTACATAGAAATGTAAATCCATTTACATCGTGATGTAAAAATCAGGGGTATTCAGTTCTGTCTTTCCCGGAGATTTAAGTAGACGTTTTTATGCTTCATTAGCTGAAGGGTGGTTCTAAAAATTCTGGATTTAAGTTTTTACCATTTCTGGTGTTCTCCGTTTCGGTCCCTTTTCGTCTTTTTTGGTGTCATTTTGTCAAGTCTCATCAGTCACATAGCCCGCTATGCTCCTTTTTCAACTTACAAAAGCACACACAAAAGAAGAACGAAAATCAACGCGACATAATTTTTAGGACCACCCTGAAAAGATTTACACCTTTTCTTTATCCCTGCTGCTAACGTTTACGGTTTCCTTGATTCCCTGCTGCAAGTGTAGACAAAAACAGGTGCCCCAAGCCCCATTTTTTTATAATTGTATTCATTATTTGTATGAACAAAACACTTGCATAATCGTTGTAATTTACTGTATATTAAGTTTTTTAGTTTCTTCTGGATCTCATAGTGAGAGAGCCCCTTTTATTTCGTTCTACATTGCAGTTTACGTCTTGTGATTTGTTCTAATTCGTCACAATGTATCATAAAAAAAGAGTTCCACTCCTGCTATGGAATGAAACTCTATCTGTTTGCTTGATTATGAACCCCTAATTTAGAAGGTAATCAAAAACATTCATCATTATAATGCCATTGGGCATAGTATGCGTCGGTATCTCATCTGTTGTGATAATAATTTTTGTAAAAGAGTCGTCTGTTAGGGTTAGTGAGCGTTGTTCCTGTTTCTGTTTATCTTCATCTGGCAAAGAATAAGCAGATTGTATATACACCCTTTCACTGCCTCTATTACAAACGAAATCAACCTCAAGTGTGGTTCTGGTCGTCTTGCCTTCATCGTCTTTTTGATATAAAGTAACGCAGCCTACATCTACCTTGTAGCCTTTACCTGTCAAATGGTTATATATGATATTCTCCATAATATGAGTAGGTTCCACTTGTCGGAAATTTAAAAGTGCATTACGCAACCCAAGGTCAGCAAAATAATATTTGTAAGGAGTGTCTATATACTTCTTTCCTTTAATATCATAGCGTACTGCTTTATTGATGAGGAAAGAATCAATAAAATAGTCTATATATGTTTTTATTGTATTGTGGCTTATTTTCACCTTTTTCTCACTAACAAATGTGTTTGCTAGTTTGTTGGGATTAGTCAATGCTCCTATATTAGAAGCCAAGAGAGAGAATAGTTCTTCTAATTCAGCATCATTTTTCACATTGTTGCGGTTGATTATATCGCTTAAATATGTCTCTTTAAGTAACTCTTGAAGTATTTCTGCTTTTCGTGCTTTATCCTTCTCAATGACAACCATTGGCAACCCTCCGTAATAAATGTAATCTCGCCACAATGAAGATGTGTCATCATTTGACTTTTCTTTTATTTCCTTAAACGATAGCGGCAGGAGGTGGATTTGAACTCCGCGTCCTCTAAACTCGGTAACGATATCAGAAGAAAGGAACTTTGCATTACTTCCTGTTACATATACATCAAGGTTGTCAATATGTAGAAAACCATTGAGTACATCTACGAAATCCTCCAGCATCTGTACTTCGTCAATAATCACATAATACATCTGCGCATCTTGCTTTGTCAGATTTTCGATATATTCATATAACGTTTCTGCCTTGCGATATTTGCGATGAGCAAATGAGTCTAGTTTTATTTCGATGATATGGCTGGCATCAACATCGTTATCTAAAAGATGTTGTTTATAAAGGTTGAGTAGCAGGTACGATTTGCCAACACGTCGTAACCCAGTAACAATCTTTATCAAATGATTATGCTTGCTACTTATCAACTTTTCAATGTAATGTTCTCTTTCGAATTTCATACAGATACAATTTTTGTGTATTTACACAGTTTTCGTCTGCAAATATAATGCTTTAATCACAAATTAAGTGCGGAGCTTGAGACATTTTATGTGTATTTACACACTTTTTGTCTGTAGCACCTTTGATTTACCATTCTTCCAATGCTGGTCAGCATGACAAACAGTATGGATATTAAATCTACATGCGAATCTTGAATTAATAAGAATTGTGTGGTTTTATAAAGTTTAGTTTATAAAGTTGAGTGTTTTCTATAAAACAGATTTAATAAACCCGGAATTTTTGCAATATTTTCATACTTTTTATCAAAGGCCAATAATATTTTATAACAGCGAGCGGAGACCTGGTTGTATTCTGTTTCCGCTCGCTGTTTTTAAATTTAGATGTGCTCGTTGGCTGCTTATTTATCTTATTGCTGTCCGCTAAATAAATCCGCCCACACAAAGTATGAATTTCATTATAAATGGCCGTATTAGTTGTTTTGAGGCACATTCTGTCATTTCACTCCTCCAGAATGACTAAGTATACGTCTAGCACATCGGCTGTCTGAGGAATCCCAAGTTACTAAAAGCTACAAATATTTCTAGCGGACACCAATAGAGTTTATTATTGGTTTCGGGTCTTTGATTGCTTTTGTCTATTGTTTCCGGAGGTGTTTTCTTTTCCGAAAAGACTACCAAACATCTTCTCCGCGGTCCAATCCTACAATAAAGGACGGCTTGTTGGCAAAGGGCTGCTCTTCTCCTGCGTGGATGGCGCGTAGGCGGCGTGCGGTTTCCATCATGGCTTCCGTCTGTTCGCGATAGGGGATGTTGGTTACGTCTATCAGACCGCAGTTGTAATTCTCGCCGTCAAAGCGTCCCAAAATGTCCTGGTCGTTCCAAGTGAAATAGGTAACTCCCACAAGTCCGGGGTGTGTGAACCCTTGTTCCACATAGTAGCGGTAGGCTTGTCCACGGTTGTATTGGCTGGACACCTGATAGAGGGATTGTCCCATTCCGTGGTCGGTGGCGCCGAAGTGGAATTCGCCGATAATCATGGGCAGTCCGCTCCATTTCAACAGTCTGTCCATCAGTTTAGCATCGGGCTTTACGGCATAACCGTTAAAGCTCATCACATCAAAATATTTGGCGCAGATGGCGGCCAGACGTTCAGTTACGGCATAGGCGTTTCCGAAACGGTAGCCAAGGTTCATGTGGTTGGGGTCAATGCGTTGTTGCACTTCTTTGATGGCGGTGAGGTACAAATCGAACGTTTCATAGACAAAGTCCACACGGCTTTCTCTGCTGTCTCCGTGCTTGGCAATGTGGGCCTGCAAGGCCTTTTTCATGGCGCGGTCGCGTCCGCTAAGCAGTGTTGTGCACAAACGGTCTTCCGCACCGACCCAAGTGGGTTCGTTTCCTACAAAATAACCGATGAGCCAGGGATTGTCGCGATAGCCTTCCATTAGTGGTCTGAGCGATGCTTCCAAGCGTTGTTTGAAATCTGGCTCATAGGGGTCACCAATGCCAAACAGACTGCCGTCAACTCCAGCGGGATGCATGGTGCATGTGAATGCCTTTCGGTTGCTCTTTTCCATCCGTCTGTCGCTCCAGTTTCCGATGGTATTTACGCCCCATTTGTCCATACGCTTGATGGTAAGGTCAATGGAGGGCTGTTCAAAGTCGGGACCGAAGCGGCGTTCCAGATTCCATGTGGAATAATCGGCTGTCCGGTTTCCGCGTCTGTCTGTATATATGAACTTTTGCGGTGGGAGCTGTTCCAACATATTTGTACGTTTGTCCAGATCCTTGACATTTCCACCTCCTGCAGGCGAGATGCAGCATACGCCAACACTGAGGAAACGATATCCATCCGGATCTACAAGCCACCAGCGGCCATCTTTCAATTCTTTGTGGAAGAAACCGGTAGCCTTGGTCTTTTGAGACAGGTAGCCACCGTAGCGGGAGTAGCCGTAGAGGTTCTCGGCGGAAACTTCTTCCTCTTCCTCGGATTTCCATATTTTCTTCAGTTCCTTGAGGTTGTGTGCCTTGCCCGGCCAATCTATAAGATTGCTTTGTCCCAGTTCGTCAATGGCCGGTTTCTTGCCGAAGTAAAGGTCTCCGGGATCTTCGCTAAAGAGTTCAATGTTGCGGACTTCCACCCATGCGTCTTTGAGTGGCCTGTTTTGTCTGATACCGATGGAATCAACACCAATCATAGGGCCAGTGGTGCCTCCGAGATTGATCCATCCCGTTTGGCGGGGCTTGTTGTACATGCTGGCCATATCGTGTGAACTGGCGGGCGGTTGCGATAGGTAGATGAGAGGAATGACCAGTCGGTTCCATTGTCCGGGGACGTATGAGTAGAGCATCAGTTCGTTATATCCCTTATCGGTGGTAAAGCCAAGCAGGAAGCGCTGTGTGGTGGAAGCGCGGAGTTCCACACCTACATATTTATAATTGCTCCAGTCTTCGGGAAGTTGCGCATTGATATCCTTGATGGCGACTTTAGCACCGGATTTGGTGCGTTGGCTGTCGAACTGAATCTTGAACACCTTGGCTTGCAACAGTAAAGGGACTAATCCTAATAAAGCGATGAAACTGATTCTTCTCATATACGTAGTATTTAGATGATTAATGTAAATTTGTGTGGTGCTTTCAACGAATGATGACTATTCGAGCAACAATCGCTTTTTTGCCTTCTGCATTGTTGGCTACGATGTGGTAGACACCGCTTGCCACTCTCCTGCCCTTTTGTGTCCGTCCGTCCCACGTAAAGGTTCCTCCGGCGGAAACTCCGCTCCATACCAGCTGGCCGGTACTGCTCAGGATTTTCACTTCCGCGTCCATTGACAGCCCGCGTACGGCTATGGTACCGTTGTAATCTGGTTTTACAGGGTTTGGATAAACCAGAATATCATCGGCATCCATCTCTTCTGCGGCTTCTGTGGCGTCGGCGGTATAACTGCATAATCCCATGTCTGTACCTATCATTACCACACCGGTGGTGGGATGAACGGCCACACATTGGATGGTGTTGCTAATAAGTGGTGAGTCTGATGTGGTAAAATGATGCAGCATCTCTGTGCCGTCGGCGCTGATAAGGTAAAGCCCGTCTGTGTGTGTGCCGATCCATTTGCGGTTGGCTCCGTCAACGGTGATGCAGGATATGGCCACTCCGTTCAGCAAGTAATCTGCCAGTCCGCTACCGTCGTTACGGGAAATCTTAATTTGTTCAAAGCGGAAATCGTTGTCAAAATAACGCGTGGCATCTTCAATGACGAATACGCCGAGGTTGGTTCCGCACCAAATCCTACCGTCCAAATCCTCTGTCATGCAGTAGAATTCATCCGGGGAATAGGATGTGCCGTCTTGATTGATGATGGTGGAGCGCAGAATGTGGCGGTCGTCACGTTGTGTGTCCAATGTGCCGGAGGTGTCAAAGCCGAAGAAACCACGTCTTTCCATGCGACGGCTGTTCAGGAACATCAGCCCGCTGCTATGCATCAGATAATCGTCGCAGAGCGAAACGCTGTCAATCTCGTCGTAATGGAGCGAGGTCCATTTGCCGTCTGCCTTGAGAATGCGGATGATGTTGTGGGTTTCGCTGCATAGCATCCACAGGTTTCCGTCCATGTCATATTGAATTCCAGCACACGACACATAGTTGTAATAATTGTCCGAATTGGGGAGAATGCTTCGCAGGGGGCTGTTGTCGCTATTGTAAAACTTGACAAACTTTCCATCCCGGTACTCGCACAGACCGTTGCGGTGCAGTGCCGCAAAATGGTGTGTTTGGTCTTGTGGATCCTGTACCAAAGCAGTGGTGTTTGCCAGGCGGAGGTTCGGGTATTGCTTGGTAATTTCCTTTAGAGGCATTTCCTGGAAATTGGTCCATTCGCCTTCTTTCAAAAGCATGGCTGTGGGGGCGTTGTAGATGGCGTCAACGGTATTGATTCCACCCGCTACCAAAAGGTTATTGCCAACCCATTGCATGCGGTAAGACAAGTCGCGCTTGGGACTGTTGGGTTGAATTGGACCGGCTTTGTGTGTCAATGTCGTACTTTGGATGGTATAGCAATGCAGTCCTTCATCGCCTTGACTTACCCAGAAAGAACCGTTCTGGTAACTGACATCGTGCCAGTTGTTCTGTTGTTTGATGGTGGTTATCTGCTTTTGTGCGGTACACAGGCAGATTGCTCCTTCCGATGCCCATATCAGATAGTCGCCACAATTGCGAAGGAAGCGTGCCAGTTCCTGGCTGACCACGGAATGCTTGCCAGTGGTTGGGTTGATGGAGTACACTTTTTGGTAGGCTTGTCCCCAGAGCATGCCATCAAAGTGTGTAAGATTGGCAAAATTGCTTGTGGAGATGGCTTTCCAATTGTCTTTTTGAACCTTGTTCTTGTCCAAGGGACAGGTGTATATACCCTTAGTAGTACCCAGGTAAACATTGTTTTCCAGCAAGACCAGGTTTCGGGTGTTGAGCCCCAAGTTGTATGTGTTGCGCAGGACTTTTTCCTTCAAATCCAATTCAATGTAACCAAATCCGGTACACAGATAGGCCATATGTCCTTCTGTATGGACGGAATTGACATCTTTGTTGGCAATGGCCTTTTCTTTCAGGTCGGGCAAGTAATGAATGCTGCCGTCATCGTTCAACAAGTCAATGCCACCGTCGGTGTACACCAATACCAGCGTATGGGTCTGCTTGTTGTAATTCATGCAGGCGATATGCACTCCGTTGAGATGTTCCAGGCAGTTGAAGGTTCTTACGCTTGTATCTTCTGTATCATAGGTCAGAAGGTTGTTTCCGCAAAGGGAATACACCATATTTCCTGCCATCATGTTTTGGGTGGCATTCCAATAGGATGGGTATACGTTCCATTTGCCAATCTCTTGGGCGGAAGAATGCCAGGCGAAAAGCAAAACCAGAATCGTAAGGATGTATTTGCGGAGGACAGACATGACGTTTCTACTTTTTAGTTGGAATGTGTCATTTGTATATATATTCTTTTTTCAGCCACGCAATCAGTTTTTCAACGGCACGTCCGCGATGGCTTATTTGGTTCTTCTCTTCGGCAGACATTTCTGCAAAGGAAATGCCTTTTCCCTCGGGAGAGAAGATGGGGTCGTAGCCGAATCCCTCCTGTCCTGATTTTTCGGTAAGGATTTCACCTTCTACAATGCCTTCAAAGATATATTCTTTCCCCTCACACACCAATGCGATAACGGTTCTGAAGCGCGCTTTTCTGTTTACCTTTCCTTGCAGCTTGTCCAGCAAGCATTGCATATTGGCATCAGCGTCGTGGCTGTTGCCATAGCCGTTCATCTGTCCGAATCTTGCGGTAAAGACGCCTGGCTGACCGTTCAGGGCTTCTACTTCCAGACCTGTGTCATCGGCAAAACAGTCCACACCGTAGTGACTATACATATAGCGTGCTTTCAGAAGGGCGTTTCCCTCAAGTGTATCGGCTGTTTCTGGGATGTCGTCGTAACAACCCACTTCTTCCAGCCCTTTGATAAGAATATCTTTGTAGTCCAGAATTTGGCGCACTTCCTTGAGCTTGTGCTCGTTATTGGTGGCCATTATCAGTAGTTTTCGTGTCATACCTTAACTTATTTTTTCAGTTTGTCAAAACCTTCTCCAAACACGCCTTCTACGTTGCACATTGAAACGAATGCCTTGTGGTCAAGGGCATGAATGAGGTCGAACAGCTGTCTGCTTTCGTGTTTCTTGGCCATGATGAGCAGTACGCGGCGTTGTTCCTTGCTGTACCAGCCTTCGCCATAGAGGATGGTGACGCCACGTTCCATCTTGATTCCCACTTCGTTGGCAATGTAGTCGCACTTGTCCGAAATGATGATGAACTGTACGCTTTGTCTTGCTCCGTTTATGGTGAAATCCAGAATGTTCATGGAAACAATCATGGCCAGATAACCGATTACGAGTGTTTCCACATCATGAAAAAGGAAATAGCTGCAACTGATGATTACAATGTCCGCATAAAGCAATACGCGTCCCAGACTGATGTCCTTATACTTGTTGACGCAAGAGGCTATGATGTCCGTTCCGCCTGTGCTTCCACCCGCAAGAAAGACGATGGCCAGTCCCAGTCCTTCCAGACAGCCTCCAATTACGCAGGCCATGAACTTCTGGTCTCCAATACATTTATATAAAGTGCCGTCATCCAGTGTGATGAACTCCTGTATGAACCCGATGAAGAAACTGGCCAATACGGTGGCGATGATTGTTCGGGAAAAATAACTGAATCCCATTATGCGCAGCGCCAGGATAAGCAGTATGCAGTTTATCAGCAGATAACTGTACTGAGCCTGGAAACCGGTTGCATAAAAGATGAGGGCAGATATACCTCCCACACCACCACAGGTAATCTGATAGGGTAACAAGAAGCAAGTATATCCGATAGTGTAAATAATCAGACCCACAACAATCTTGATGTATGAGTTGGACAAATCCCAGATTTTTTGCTTAATGTTTCCCATTTTATTTTTTTACTTTGATTTAAAAACTAATGATTATGATATCTGTGTGATGCTACGCCCTGATTGGACTGAATCCGTTGCCATACACGCCCTCTACCCTACTCTGCGAAACAAATGCGGCGGGGTCTACCTCGTGAATGAGCCTTAGTATATGTACGGCCTCGCGTTTGTGTACAATGGTGATCAGTATCTTTACCTCTTGATGGCTGTAATAGCCTTCGCCGTTGATTACTGTGACAGAGTGTGTTGTTTCGGTTATGATACGTTCGCTGATGGCTTCGTGCATACGCGTAAAGATGATGAACTGGACGTCTTGTCGGGTACTGTTCACCACCATGTCAAGTGTATAGGTGTAGATGGCAAGCGCCACATAACCGAACACCACCATGCGCCAGTCGTTGAAAATGAAGAGACAGGACCCAATTATGAAAAAGTCCATAAAGAGGATCATGCGCCCCAGCGATATGTTCTTGTACTTGTTCACCACTGCCGCCACAATGTCCGTTCCGCCGGTACTTCCACCGGCCAGGAATACAATTCCGATGCCAATACCGTTCATGATGGCGCCAATTACGCAGGCCATGGTGTCCTGTCCTTCGCCCAGAATCTGGATAAGGTTGCCACCGTCGTCCGTCATGAGTTGCCGCCCCAGTTCCAAATAGGAGGACAAGGCAAATACGGCATAGGCCGTCTTTAGCGTGAACTTCCAGCCTAACTGTTTCAGGGCCATGATAAGCAGAACGGCATTGGCCATGAAGAGCGAGTAGCTCATGGGGAAAGACGTTACATAATATATAATGGCACACACACCGGTAAGCGCACCAGTGGTGATGTGGTAGGGCAACATGAATGCTGCCCATCCCAGCGCATAAAGTGCCAAGCCCAGGTTGATGACAAGGAAATCCTTTGTGAATTCCCAAATGCGTATTTTGGAAATCTGTGGCATTTGATAGGGGTATTATCGTTTTCTTTCTTTTTGTTTATTCGGGCTTCACAACCAGGTTGATGATTCTTCCCGGCACTACAATTTGCTTCACCACCTGCATGCCCTTGAGGAACTTGGCTGCTTCGGGGGCATTCATTGCGGCTTCAATCATGCTTTCTTTTGAAGCGTCTGCGGGGAATTCCATGGTGAATCGAACCTTTCCGTTGAACTGGATGGGCATCTTCACCTTGTCTTCCACCAGATAGTCTTCGTTCAGTTCGGGCCATTGTGCATCGCAGACCGATGTGGTCTTGCCCAGCGCCTCCCACAACTCTTCGGCAATGTGGGGGCAGAAGGGAGCAATCAGCACCGCCATCTGTTCCAGGATGGCGCGGCTGCAGCATTTTTGCTGGCCCAGTTCTGTGGTGGCCACCATGAAGGCGGAGATGCTGGTGTTGTATGAGAACGACTCAATGTCTGCGCTCACCTTCTTGATGAGTTTGTGCAGGCTCTTCAGGTTCTCCGCAGTAGGCTCGCTGTCGTTTGCCGTGAACTGTCCTTCCTTGTCCCAGTACAATGCCCAGAATTTCTTCAGGAAGCGGTGGCAACCGTCAATACCGTTGGTGTCCCAGGGCTTTGATTGTTCCACAGGACCCAGGAACATTTCATACAGGCGCAGTGTGTCCGCTCCGTACTTTTCCACAATCATGTCGGGATTCACCACGTTGAACATGCTCTTGGACATCTTCTCCACAGCCCATCCGCAAATGTATTTGCCGTCTTCCAGAATGAATTCCGCTGTCTCGTATTCGGGGCGCCATGCCTTGAAGGCGTCGGTGTCCAGCACATCGTTCTTCACAATGTTCACATCCACATGAATGGGTGTGGTGTTATATTGTTCCTTCAGGCCCAGTGACACAAAGGTGTTGGTGTCCTTTATGCGGTAAACGAAGTTGCTTCGTCCCTGAATCATTCCCTGGTTTATCAGTTTCTGGAAGGGTTCTTCCTTGCTGCTAATGCCCAGGTCAAAGAGGAACTTGTTCCAGAACCTTGAGTAGATGAGGTGGCCTGTGGCGTGTTCGCTTCCGCCTACATACAGGTCTACGTTCTGCCAGTACTGGGCGTTGTTCTCGCTAACCAGAGCCTCACCGTTCTTGGGGTCCATGTAGCGCAGATAGTATGCGCTGGAGCCGGCAAATCCGGGCATAGTGAAAAGTTCTATGGGGAACACGGTCTTCTCGTCAATGAGCGCCTTGTCCACAATCTTGCGGTTCGCTTCGTCCCAAGCCCAAAGCTGTGCGTTGCCCAAAGGAGGCTCGCCGCTTTCTGTGGGCAGGAAGTTTTCCACCTGTGGCAGTTCCACGGGCAGGCACTCTTCGGGAATCATGCAGGGAACCCCCTGCTTGTAATATACGGGGAAGGGCTCACCCCAGTAGCGCTGGCGTGAGAAGATGGCGTCGCGCAGGCGGAAGTTCACCTTTACGCGGCCCAGTCCGTTCTCGCTAACAAATTTCTTAGTTGCCGCAATGGCCTCCTTCACGCTCAGTCCGTTCAGACAGAATCCCTTGAACGAGGTCTTGCCCTCCATGGGAGAGTTCATCACCGTGCCTTCCTTGGCGTCATAGCTTTCTTCGCTAACGTCCGCACCTTCTACCAGGGGGATGATGGGCAGATTGAAGTGGCGTGCGAAGGCATAGTCGCGGGAGTCGTGTGCGGGAACCGCCATGATGGCGCCTGTTCCGTAGCCAGAGAGCACGTATTCTGCTATGTAGATGGGACATTTGTCGCCGGTGATGGGATTGATGCCATATGCGCCGGAGAACACACCCGTTACGGTGTGGTCAATCATACGCTCGCGTTCGGTGCGGCTCTTCACATAGGCCAGGTATTTGTCCACCTCTTCCTTCTGCTCGGCGGTGGTCAGCTTGGCCACCAGCTCGCTCTCGGGAGCCAGAACAAAGAAGGTTACGCCGAACATGGTGTCGGCACGGGTGGTGAAGATGGTGAAGTCCACATCACTGTCGGCCACCTTTATCTGTACCTCAGCACCCTCGCTGCGGCCAATCCAGTTCTTCTGTGTTTCCTTGATGCTGTCGCTCCATTCAATGGTCTGCAAACCATCCAACAGGCGCTGGGCGTATGCGCTCACACGCAGACACCATTGGCGCATCTTCTTCTGCTCCACGGGATATCCGCCGCGCTCGCTTACACCGTCAATAACCTCGTCGTTGGCCAGCACGGTTCCCAGTTTGGGACACCAGTTCACCATTGTTTCGCCCAGGAAGGCAATGCGGTAGTTCATCAAGGTCTGGCTCTTTTCCTTTTCGTCCATTGCCTTCCACTCTTCGGCACTGAAGGTCAGTTCCTCTCCGCAGGCGGCGGTCAGTCCCTCCGTACCCTTTTCTTCAAAGTGGGCAATGAGCTGTTCAATGGGCTGAGCCTTTCCGGCTGCGGTGCAGAAGTATGAGCCGAACATCTTCTGGAACGCCCATTGTGTCCATTTGTAATAACCAGGGTCGCAGGTGCGCACCTCGCGGCTCCAGTCAAAGCAGAAGCCAATCTTGTCCAGCTGCTCGCGGTAGCGGTCAATGTTGGCGTATGTGGTCTTTTCGGGATGCTGTCCGGTCTGTATGGCGTATTGCTCTGCGGGCAGTCCGTAAGAGTCGTATCCCATTGGGTTCAGCACGTTGAATCCGCTAAGGCGTTTGTAACGTGCGTATATATCGCTTGCGATGTAGCCCAACGGGTGTCCTACGTGCAGACCGGCGCCGCTGGGATAGGGGAACATGTTCAGCACATAGAACTTTTTGCGTGTGGGGTCTTCGCTTACTTCATAAGTATGCCACTTGGTCCACTGTTCGTGCCATTTTTTCTCAATCTCTTGAAAATTATATTCTTTTGCCATTTTATGGATATTTTATATTCAATTTGGCTACAAAGATAATGAATTTCAAGTAATCAGATGCTCATAGCGCAAAGTTTTTTGAACGGAAAAGGAAAAAGGCGGCAAAAGAGAATGGTTTCAACGGTGAAACTTTATGAACAGTATCGTTTTTGGTGTCATTTATTTTCCGTACCTTTGCTCGTAAATCGGCAGTTATAATAAAAATATACAAGAAATATAGATATGGCAAAGGACGGACTCACCCCCATGATGAAGCAGTTTTACGATTTCAAGGCACAACACCCCGATGCGTTGCTGCTTTTCAGGTGTGGCGACTTCTATGAAACGTATGCAGATGATGCGGTGGCTGCCAGCGAGATTCTGGGCATAACCCTTACCCGGCGCAACAACGGCGGCACGGCCCCATCCACGGCCATGGCCGGATTTCCCTACCATGCTTTGGACACCTATCTTCCCCGACTGGTGAGGGCCGGCCGAAGAGTGGCCATCTGCGACCAGCTTGAAGACCCAAAACTTACCAAGACCCTGGTCAAGCGCGGCATCACAGAACTGGTGACCCCAGGCGTGGCCATGAACGATACCGTCCTCAATTGCAAGGAGAACAACTTTCTGGCGGCGGTCCATTTTGGCCGTTCCATGTGCGGACTGGCCTTGCTGGACATCAGCACGGGCGAGTTCCTCGTTACTGAGGGTACGGCAGACCAGACAGACAAGTTGCTGAACAGTTTCCAGCCCAAGGAGGTGCTCTTTGAGCGCGGAAAGCGCGGAATGTTCCAGGGTTCCTTTGGCACCCGCTTTGTCACCTACGAGATGGACGACTGGGCTTTTGCCGAGTCCACCGCCAGAGGCAAGCTCCTCAAGCACTTCGAGGTGAAGAACCTCAAGGGCTTCGGTGTGGAACACCTCAAGGCCGGAATTGTGGCATCGGGCGTAATCCTCCAATATATGGAACTCACGCAGCACAACCAGTTGGGCCACATCACCACCCTTCGCCGCATTGAGGAAGACCGCTTTGTGCGCCTAGACAAGTTCACCATCCGAAGTCTGGAACTGCTGGGCGCCATGAACGAGGGCGGAATCTCCTTGCTCGATGTCATAGACAAGACCATCACCCCCATGGGCGCCAGAATGTTGCGCCGCTGGGTTATGTTTCCCCTCAAGGACATGCCCAAGGTGCGTAGCCGACAGGACGTGGTAGACTGCTTCTTCCGCCATCCCAATCTCCGCTCGCTGGTGCAGGAACAGCTTCTGCGCATTGGCGACCTCGAGCGTATTGTGGGCAAGGTCAGTGTGGGCCGCGTCTCTCCGCGGGATGTGGTACAGCTTCGGGTGGCACTTGAGGCCCTCGCCCCTATAAAGGAAGCCTGCAGCCAGGCAGACGACCCCACTCTGCGTCACATGGGCGAGAACCTTGCCCTTTGCCAGGAGATACGAGACCGTATTGCCCGTGAGATTACCCCCGACCCTCCCCTGCTTGCCGCAAAAGGTGGTGTCATAGCTCAGGGCGTTTGCGCAGAACTGGATGAGCTTCGCCAGATTGCCTATCAGGGCAAGGACTACTTGTTGCAGATTCAGCAGCGCGAGGCAGAGGCTACCGGCATTCAGAGCCTCAAGATAGGCTACAACAACGTCTTTGGCTACTATCTGGAAGTGCGCAACACCTACAAGGACCAGGTGCCGCCCCAGTGGATACGCAAGCAGACGCTGGTCAATGCCGAGCGCTACATTACCCAGGAACTCAAGGACTATGAAGAAAAGATAATGGGAGCCGAGGAAAAAATCCTTGCATTGGAAGCGCGGCTCTATGCCGCCCTGGTCGAGGCTCTTGCCGGCTACACCACTTCCATCCAGACCAACGCCGCATTGGTGGCACAGCTTGACTGCCTGCTCTCCTTTGCCGTCAGCGCCGCCGAGAACCGCTACATTCGCCCCGTTGTGGACGAGAGCGACGTGATAGACATTTGCCAGGGACGCCATCCCGTCATTGAGAAGCAGATGCCCGTGGGCGAATGCTATGTGCCCAACGATGTGAAACTGGACACGGAGAAGCAGCAGATTATCGTCATCACCGGACCTAACATGGCCGGTAAGAGCGCCCTTCTGCGCCAGACTGCCCTCATTGTGCTCATGGCACAGATGGGAAGCTTTGTACCCGCCGACAGCGCGCGCATCGGTTTTGTGGACAAAATCTTCACCCGCGTTGGCGCCAGCGACAACATCTCCCAGGGCGAGAGTACATTCATGGTGGAGATGAACGAGGCCGCCAGCATTCTCAACAACCTTTCCGGTCGCTCTCTTGTGCTCTTCGACGAGCTTGGACGCGGTACCAGCACCTACGATGGCATCAGCATCGCCTGGGCCATTGTGGAGTACATCCACGAGCATCCCAGAGGCAGGGCGCGCACTCTCTTTGCCACCCATTACCACGAGCTCAACGAGATGGAAAATCGTTTTCCCCGCATCAAGAACTATAATGTCAGCGTGCGCGAGGCCGATGGCAGGGTCATCTTCCTTCGCCGGCTGGAGCGCGGAGGTAGCGAGCACAGCTTCGGTATCCATGTGGCACGCCTTGCCGGAATGCCCCAAGGCATAGTAAAACGGGCCGACACCCTCCTCCACCAACTGGAGCAGAGCAAGGACACCGGACAGGTGGGCCATGGCACTCTCATGGCGGAAACTGCGGACACGGGCGTACAGATGAACTTCTTCCAGTTGGACGACCCCGTGCTGAGCCAGGTCCGTGACGAGGTGCTCCATCTGGACATCAACAACCTCACCCCTCTTGAGGCCCTCAACAAGCTCAGCGAAATCAAACGGCTGGTAAGGGGGAAATGAGATTCCCCGGAATCCTGTTTGCGTCACGTGCCAACCGTAATCCGTCTCTGGTAACAGCCCTTCCCGGCTTGGGTGATGCAGGCGACAGAATCTTCGGAACCAGATAAAGGCAGTAAGGCATAGAATCCGTTAGCGTTTAACACGAATTATTCATTGATAAAATTTGACATACATGAAACTTAAAGACAAACTGTTGGGCCTTATGGGCTTGTCTGTGGCGGGACTGATGATGTTCTCCTGCACGGAAGTAAAAGAAGCGAATTACCAGATTATCCCCATGCCGTTGGACATCCAGATGGCAGACCAGGGAAAGTTCGTATTGGCAGAAGGAACCCCGGTAATCTATCCCGAAGGCAACGACAAGATGCAGAACAACGCCAACTTCCTGGCGGAATACGTGAAGGAGAAGACTGGAATCACCCTCTCTCCCACCACGGGAACCGAGGGAAAGGGCATTGTCCTGAAAGTGGAGGAAAATAAGGATAAGCCCGAGGGCTACACACTGAAGGTAACCGCCAAGAACGTGACCATCTGCGGAGGATCGGAAGCCGGAGTGTTCTACGGTATCCAGACACTGCGCAAGGCACTGCCCGTTGTCCAGGGCGAAAAGGTGGCGCTGCCCGCCGTTGAAATCAACGACGCACCACGCTTCAACTACCGTGGCGGAATGCTGGACGTGGCTCGCCATTATTGCACGCTCGATTCCGTAAAGCGATTCATTGACATACTTGCCATGCACAACATCAACCGCTTCCACTGGCACCTGAGCGAGGACCAGGGATGGCGCATTGAAATAAAGAGCCGCCCCCTGCTCACCGAAAAGGGCTCCATGCGCGCGGAGACCATCATAGGCAGAACCGACAAATATGACGGCAAGCCCCACGGCGGATTCTTCACCCAGGAAGAGGCAAGGGAGATTGTGGCATACGCCGCCGATCGTTACATCACCGTCATCCCCGAAATAGACATGCCCGGCCACATGTTGAGCGCCCTGCACGCCTATCCCGAACTGGGATGCACCGGCGGTCCATACGAGGTCTGGTGCCATTGGGGCGTATCCAAAGATGTGCTCTGTGCCGGAAACGACGCCACCCTGAAGTTCATCGAGGACGTCCTGGGCGAGATTGTGGAAATCTTCCCCTCGGAATACATCCATGTGGGCGGTGACGAATGTCCCAAGACCCGTTGGGAAAGCTGTCCCAAATGCCAGGCCCGCATCAAGGCGCTCGGCATCAAGGGCGACGAGAAGCACACCGCAGAGCAATATCTCCAGAGCTTTATCATCAACCATGCCGAAAAGTTCCTCAACAGCAAGGGACGCCAAATTATCGGTTGGGACGAGATTCTTGAAGGCGGACTAGCCCCCAACGCCACCGTAATGTCATGGCGAGGCGAGGAAGGCGGCATCGAGGCGGCACGCCAGAAGCACAATGTCATCATGACCCCCAACACCTATCTCTATTTCGACTATTACCAGACCTATGACGTCAAGAACGAACCCCTCGCCATCGGCGGACGCCTGCCCCTGGAGCGCGTGTACAACTACGACCCCGTTCCCAAGGTGCTGAGCCCCGAAGAGCAGAAGTACATCGTGGGCGTACAGGCCAACCTCTGGACAGAGTACATCTCCACCTTCCGCTATGCCGAATACATGCTGCTGCCCCGTCTGGCCGCCCTTTCAGAAATACAATGGAGCAGTGCGGACAAGAAGAACTACGAATGCTTCCTCAGCCGACTGCCACGCATGGCACAGCTCTACGACCTGAAGCAGTACAACTATGCCACCCACGCATTCGACATCACCCGCACCCTTGTCCCCGACAGCACCGAGCATACGCTGAAGGTGGCGTTCAAGACCATTGACAACTGCCCCATCCACTATACGCTTGACGGTACCGAGCCCTCCGCTTCATCGCCCCTTTACACGGACACGCTGAAGATTAAGGAAGCCTGCACCCTCAGCGCCGTGGGCATCAGACCCGCCCGTAAGACCCGTCTCTTCACCGAAACGGTCAATATCCCATAGGCCGTTGCTCTGTTTAGGAGGGGGCGTGCAGTCAGCGCCTGCGGTTTTGCCTTTCGCAAACAGCGAAATATGGTGTTGCTGCGCTCCAGCTTTTTGAGGAATATATTAAAGAAAAAAAGGGGGAGGAACCGGTTGGCTCCTCCCCTGCTCTATTTCTGAACTCTTGTTCGCGGATTAAAAGTTGTCCGTGTGCAGCTCGAAGTAAGCCTTGGGGTGCAGACAGGTGGGACACAGTTCGGGGGCGTTGGTACCCACTACGATGTGACCGCAGTTGCGGCATTCCCATACCTTCACCTCGCTGCGGGCGAATACCTCGGCGGTCTCCACGTTCTTCAGCAGGGCGCGGTAGCGCTCTTCGTGACGCTTCTCAATGGCGGCTACCAGACGGAAACGGGCAGCCAGTTCGGGGAATCCTTCTTCCTCGGCGGTCTTGGCAAAGCCGGCATACATGTCGGTCCACTCATAGTTCTCGCCGTCTGCGGCTGCTCCCAGGTTCTGGGCGGTGTCGCCGATGCCGTTGAGCTCCTTGAACCACAGCTTGGCGTGCTCTTTCTCGTTGTCGGCTGTCTTTTGGAACAGCTCGGCAATCTGCTCAAATCCCTGCTTCTTGGCTACAGATGCAAAATAGGTATACTTGTTGCGTGCCATGCTCTCGCCTGCGAAAGCGGCTTCCAGATTCTTCTCGGTCTGGGTGCCTGAATACTTTGTTGCCATAATTTTTTTGAGTTAAAATTGTAAATGTTGTTTAAAAATCCACACAAAGATAATTAATTATCATTGTCGGGGCAAATTTTTTGTCTTGAAAAAGAAAAAAACTCCTAACTTTGCATGGTAAACATTATAAAAAAGGATACGGAATATGATGACGGATGTATGGATCAGTGCGGCGGCCTTGTGCGCCACCACTTTGTTGGGTTCCCTGTTGGGCTTTGCCATCAAGGAGTTGCCTCATAAATGGAATGATACGGTGTTGGGCTATTGTGCCGGTGTCATGCTGGCAGCCAGCACGCTGGGGCTTATTGTGCCCGCCTTTGAGGAGGGCGGTTCTTCCATGTGGTGGCTGGTGGCGCTGGGCGTGATGGGCGGTGCGGCGTTCCTGAACGTGCTGGACTTGCTTACGCCCCATCTGCATCATATCACGGGGCTTGACCCAGAACGCCATGCTTCGGGCACAAGCCTGAGTCGTGTGATGCTCTTTGTCATGGCCATTGCCCTGCACAAGTTGCCCGAGGGCATTGCGGCGGGCGTGAGCATGGCGGGCGCGGAGGAGGCGGCTTCGTGGGGCGTTACGCTGGGTCTGAGCCTGCAGAACATTCCCGAGGGTATGGTCATCATTGCGCCGCTGCTGGTGGCTGGTGTGAGCGTGATGCGCACGTTCTTCATTGCGCTGTCCATTGGTCTGCTGGAGGTTGTGGGCGTGTGGATGGGCTTTGCCTTGGGCACGGTGTCGGCCGCCATGCTGCCCGTGATGCTGGGCTTTGCCGGCGGTGCCATGCTGTATGTGACATCGGACGAGATGATTCCGGAAACCCATGCCCACGGCTACCAGAAGCAGGCCACATACGCCCTGTTGCTGGGCTTCATGACGCTGCTTTTGCTGGAGAGGATTTGATCATGAGTTGCAATCGATGAAGCTCATTGCTCGCAACTCATTGCTCATCGCTCAAAAACCTTGTCGCAGAAATCGATGTATCGTGCCCAGTCGTACTCGGTTACGTCGTGCTTGCCGGCGCGGTAGTGGTAGCCCACATCGGTCATCATGGGACGGTGGATGTCGGGCATGATGGGCGAAGGCAGGCCTTCCATGCCGAAGAGTTCATAGACGGCTCCCACCTCATAGGTGGCCATGAACTCGCCTCGGGGGTCGGCCCATTGGTCTTGTTCTGCGCTGGCTACATAGAGATGGCGTGGCGCCACCATGGCCAAGAGGGTGTGCTGGTCAAAAGGAAGGTCGTTTACGCGTTTGCCATAGCTGGCGAAGTTGCGGCAGAACCAGTGGGGGAATGAGCTGTTTATCTTGGCCACGGTCTCGCCGAATTCGCGGCGAGAGAGGGCTGCGCCTCCGCAACCGGAGTTATTGGAGATGACCACCTGGAAGCGCTCGTCCTGCGCTCCGGCCCAAAGGGCTGCCTTGCCCTGGCGCGAGTGGCCCATGATGGCGAGCTGTTTCTTGTTGGCCCAGGGCTGGCGTTCCACCCAGTCGGCAATGCGGCTGCTGCCCCAAGCCCATGCGCCCAGCGCCTGCCAACTGTCGGGCTTGCCGTAGGTGTCGGCGGGGAAGAGGGAGAGAACGCTCTCGCTCTCGCCTTGTTTGTGGTCGGGGTAGATGTCATGGTAGCACATGGTGGCTACGGCGTATCCGCGGTCTATGATAAGGGGTATGGACCATCGGGACGACTGGTTTCCGCGTACCAGAATGGGGTCTTGGCGGTTGGGGAGTTGTTCAAAATAGGGCGAGTAGAGGATCTGCTCGTCTGTGCTGGTGCTGTGGTTGCCCTTGAAGTTGTAGCAGATAAAGACGGGCACTTTGCCTTTGCGCTGGTTGGGATAATAGACCAGCAGCAGGGCTTCGATGGTCTTTCCCTGGCCGCTGAAGGTGAACTTGACTTGCTGTTGTGTGGCGCGTCCGCCGAGCGCCTGCGGGTTTTCCTGTATGACTTCGTGCTTTACCGCAATCTGCTCTTGCGGTGTGTGGCCGTATCCGTGTGTGGCGAGGAGTTCCAGCAGCTCTGGCCGGCGCTGTTTTTTCCACTGCTTGGCGGTGGTTACGGGTGTGTTGTCCGTTGCGGTGAGCAGATGGGGAAGGGTGAAGACGGGAACCTTGGTCTCGTCATAGTTCTGGGCTTTCAGTGGGGCTGTGCCTAACAAGCAGGCCAGCAAAAGGGTGCTGATACGGATTGTTTTCATGATAGCTGGTGTTTTTTTTGTTCAAGCAGATAAAGGTTGGTATATGAGGGGAAGATAATGGGGAAGACCGATTGGGCGGCTCTCCCATTATCTCCATTTAATCTGTTTAGGCTTTCTTTATGCCCTTCCACATGCAATAGGTTCCCAGCAGCACGAAGGGTACGCTGAGCAACTGGCCCATGTTGAAGAGCATTCCGCTCTCGAAGTCTACCTGGTTTTCCTTGGTGTATTCAACGAAGATGCGGCTCAGGAAGATGAGGAACAGGCAGAGTCCGAAGAAGAAGCCTGTGCCCACAAGCGTGGGGCGTTTGCGGTAGAAATACCAGCCCACGAAGAAGAAGGCGGCATAGCACAGCGCCTCGTAGAGCTGGCCGGGATGGCGGGGCAATTGGTCCACGCGCTCAAAGATGAATGCCCAGGGCACATCGGTGGGGCGGCCAATGATCTCGCTGTTCATGAGGTTGCCCATTCGGATGGCAAAGGCGCAGATGGGGGTCACTATGGCCACATTGTCAAGCACATGGGTAAAGTTGAGCTTCACCTTTCGTGCATAGAACCAAAGGGCAATCATCAGGCCCAGGGTTCCGCCGTGGCTGGCCAGTCCCTCGTAGCCGGTCATGGCCCAATGGGTTTGTTTGTTTCCGGTGGGAACCCACATCAGCCACGATGTCCAGCGTTCCGGATTGGCCGTTTCCTTGATGGGCAACAGCATCTCAATGGGGTGGGACAGGAAGTAGTCTGGCTCGTAGAACAGGCAGTGGCCCAGACGGGCACCCGCCAGAATGCCGATGAAACAGTACATGAACATGGGTTCGAACTGCTCTTCGCTGATGCGCTGCTGCTTGTAGAGCTTGTGCATGAGCAGGTATACGGCGGCCAGGCCCAGACACCAGCAGAGCGAATACCATCTGATGGCCAGTATTCCCAGGTCGATGGCTATGACATCGGGGTTCCAGTGTATGAAAAGAGTCTCCATGATGCTTTCCTTTTAATTGGGGGAATGGGGAGTGGTTGCTTATACATTGAAGCGGAAGTGCATGATGTCACCGTCCTGCACCTCGTATTCCTTGCCTTCTACACTCATCTTTCCGGCTTCGCGCACGGCGGCTTCCGAACCGTACTTGATATAGTCGTCGTACTTGATTACCTCGGCACGGATGAATCCCTTCTCAAAGTCGGTGTGGATTACTCCAGCGCATTGGGGTGCCTTCCATCCGCGGCGGAAGGTCCATGCCTTCACTTCCATCTCGCCGGCGGTGATGAAGGTCTGCAGGGTGAGCAGGTGGTAGATGGCCTTGATAAGGCGGTTGCATCCGCTCTCGCTCAGGCCCATGTCCTCCAGGAACATCTGCTTTTCTTCGTAGGTCTCCAGCTCGGCAATGTCGGCCTCGGTCTGTGCGCTGATGATGAGCATCTCGGCGTTCTCGCCCTTGATGGCCTCGGCCACGGCCTGAGTGAAGGCGTTGCCCTCGGCGGCGCTGGTGTCGTCCACATTGCAGACATAGAGCACGGGCTTGGTGGTGAGCAGGAACTGGTTCTTGGCGGCCTCTTCTTCCTCGTCGTTGTCAAAGGTTACGGTGCGGGCGCTTTGTCCCTGATTGAGGGCCTCGCGGAACTTCAGCAGCACTTCATACTCGGTCTTGGCGGCCTTGTCACCGCCCACCTTGGCCTGCTTTTCCACCTTCTTGATGCGGTTTTCCACCGTTTCAAGGTCCTTGAGCTGCAACTCGGCGTCGATAATCTCCTTGTCGCGAACGGGGTCCACACTGCCGTCAACGTGGACGATGTTGGGATCGTCAAAGCAACGGAGCACGTGGATGATGGCATCGCACTCGCGAATGTTGGCCAGGAACTGGTTACCCAATCCTTCGCCCTGGCTTGCACCCTTTACCAGTCCGGCAATGTCAACAATGTCGCACACGGCGGGGACGATGCGTCCGGGGTGGACGATTTCCGCCAGTCGGGTAAGGCGTTCGTCGGGAACGCTCACTTGGCCCATCTGGGCGTCGATGGTGCAAAAGGGGAAATTGGCTGCCTGTGCCTTTGCGCTGCTCAGACAGTTGAAAAGGGTGGATTTACCCACGTTGGGCAGTCCTACGATTCCAGCTTTCAGTGCCATATATATTCTTTGTTTTTGCTAAGTTAGGATTATTGATGTTTATTATATTGGGTGCAAAATTAGTCAAAAAAAACGAGATTCGGGGTGGAGTGGGGGTATAAATCGGCATTTTACCGCTGTAAACCACTCTTTTCGGTTGTGTCCGCTCCCGTCAATGCGCCTCCAGCCAGTTTTCGCCCCATCCACAGTCGGCAATCAAGGGGACGCGCAGTTGGGCGGCAGCCTGCATCTCTTCAATCACTATGCGTTGGATGGTTTCCTTCTCGTGGGGCGGCACGCTGAAGTTGAGTTCGTCATGTACTTGCAGTATCATTCGGCTCTGTACGCCCTCGGCCTGCATGCGCTTGTGGATGCGCACCATGGCCACCTTTATGATGTCGGCGGCGGTTCCCTGGATGGGGGCGTTTATGGCGTTGCGTTCGGCATAACCGCGCACGGTGGCGTTGTGGCTGTTGATGTCGGGCAGATAGCAGCGGCGTTGCCAAAGGGTGGTGGTGAAACCTTCTTCGCGTGCCATGGCAATGCTGCGGTCCATATAGGCCTTCACTCCGGGATAGGTGATGAAGTACTCGTCAATGAGCTGCTTGGCCTCGGTGCGGCTCACGCCCATGCGCTCGGCCAGTCCGAAGGCGCTGATGCCATAGATGATGCCGAAGTTGGCGGTCTTGGCCTTTCGGCGTTCGTCGGCCGTCACTTCTGACAGTTCCTTCTTGAAGATTTTTGCCGCGGTGGCGGTGTGGATGTCATGTCCCTGCATGAAGGCGTCAATCAAGTTGGCGTCCTGGCTCAGATGGGCCATGATGCGCAGTTCAATCTGACTGTAGTCGGCGCTGAAGAACAGTTCGCCGGGACAGGAGACAAACGCCTTGCGCACTTCCTTTCCCATGGCGTCGCGTACGGGAATGTTCTGCAGGTTGGGATTGCTGCTCGAAAGGCGGCCGGTGGTGGTGATGGTCTGGTTGAAGTTGGTGTGGATGTGTCCGGTGCGCGGGTTGATAAGTAGGGGTAGTGCATCGACGTATGTGCCCAGCAGCTTCTTAACGCCGCGGTGCTCCAGAATCTTTTCCACAATGGGGTGTTTGCTGCGCAGGCTCTCCAGCACGTCCTCGCTGGTGACGTATTGTCCGGTCTTAGTCTTCTTGGGCTTAGAGGTGATTTGCAGACGGTCGAAAAGCACTTCGCCCACCTGTTTGGGCGAGGCAATGTTGAATTCCATTCCGGCCAGCGCGTGGATTTCCTTTTCCAGTTCTTCCATCAGACGGGTGAACTTTCCTGAGGTCTCGTGCAGGGCGGCGGTGTCCAGGCATACGCCGTTGCGCTCCATTTCCGCCAGTACGGCAACGAGCGGCATTTCCAAGTCTTCAAAGAGAGGAAGCAGGTTCTGTTCCTTCAGCTGTGGAAGGAAGAGGTGGTGGAGCCGCAGCGTAATGTCGGCGTCTTCGCAGGCATAGACACGGATTTCTTCCGGAGAGAGGTCGGCCATGGACTTCTGTTGCTTTCCGGAACCGATGAGTTCCGTGATGGGGATGGTGCGGTAGCGCAGATAGGCTTCGGCCAGATAGTCCATTCCGTGGCGCATTTCGGGGTGCAGCAGGTAGTGGGCAATCATGGTGTCGGCCATGGGGCCGGCCAGACGGATGCCATAGTTGCGCAGCACTTGCAGGTCGTACTTTATGTTTTGTCCCACTTTCAGAATGTCGGGACATTCGTAGAAGGGGCGGAACTCCTCCACAATGCTTTCGTCCTGTACCACGGGAACGTACCAGGCTTCTCCCTCCTCCACGGCAAAACTCATGCCAACCAACCGCGCGTCCAGCGCTTCGGTGCCGGTGGTTTCGGTGTCCATGCTCACGGCTTTTGCCTGCATCAGAACCTGCATCAGCGCCTGCCGTTCCTCCGGCGTGTCGGCCATTCTATAGGCAGTCTTTTCCGCATCGTAGCAGAGCAGAGTTTCCGCTTCCGGCTCTTCCTCGGTGGGGAGTTCAACGGCGGTTGTGCTTTCCGTGCCGAACCCTTCGAAAAGGTCGCCCTGGATGGGCATGCTGTTCTTTTTTGTGGCGGCAGGCTGGGGAGCGAACATCTTTTGCGTCAATGCCCGGAACTCCAGGTCCTCAAAGAGAGCTTTCAGACGTTCCTTGTCCGGTTCTTGGATGGCCAGCGCTTCCATGTCCAGCGTTACGGGCACTTCCGTGCTGATGGTGGCGAGCCATTTGCTCAGGCGTATCTGCTCGGTGTTCTCCGTCACCTTCTTCTGTAGGGCACCTTTTAGCTGGTCGGTCTGCGCCAGCAGGTTTTCCACGCTGCCGAAGTCCTGTATCAGTTTCATCGCTGTCTTTTCTCCCACACCGGGGCAGCCCGGAATGTTGTCCGAGGCGTCGCCCATCAGTCCCAGCATGTCAATGACCTGCGAGGGGTGGGAGAGTCCCCATTTGGCCATTACCTGTTCCGGTCCCATGATTTCCGCACCGTTCTTGCCGATGGAAGGACGGTAGATGCAGACATTTTCCGTCACCAACTGGCCATAATCCTTGTCGGGCGTCATCAGGTAGGTTCTGATCTGCTTTGCGTCGGCTTGGCTGGCCAGGGTGCCGATGACATCGTCGGCCTCAAATCCCGCAACCTCCAGCACCGGGATGTGATAGGCCGCCAGAATCTCCTTGATATGGGGCACGGCAAAGCGGATGCTCTCGGGTGTGGCCTCGCGCTGGGCCTTGTATTCGGGATAGGCTTCGTGGCGGAAGGTGCCGCCAGCGGGGTCAAAGGCCACACCGATGTGGGTGGGCTGCTCCTTGGCAAGCACCTCTTCAAGGGTGTTCACAAAACCCAGTATGGCCGATGTGTTCTCGCCCTTGGAGTTGATGCGCGGATTCTTGATAAAGGCATAATAGGCCCTGAAGATAAGGGCGTATGCATCGAGAAGAAAGAGTTTGTCCATGTATTTCTGATATTTTTGTGGTAAATTTAGTCAAAAAATATGAATTGGTTGTCTTTTTTGTGTAAATTTGCATCTCAAACACTGAATATTGTGAACCATTTGGAAAGTATACAGGCTCCCGTCAAAGGGGAATTGAAACAGTTTGCCGAAATGTTCTCGGCAGCGCTCAGCCACGAGAATCCGTTGCTGAACCTGGCCTTGCAGCATCTGAAGAACCGCACCGGTAAGCAGATGCGGCCGCTCATGGTGTTGCTCTGCGCCCGTTTGGCTGGCCAGGTGAACGAGGCTGTCCTGCATGCCGCTGTGGCGCTGGAATTGTTGCACACGGCCAGTCTTGTGCATGACGATGTGGTGGACGAGAGCGACTGCCGCCGCGGACAGCTTTCTGTCAATGCGCTCACAAACAACAAGGTGGCCGTGCTGGTGGGCGACTATCTGCTCAGCGTGGCGCTGATGCATGCCGCACAGACCGGCAACACCGCGGTGGTGAGTGTGGTGGCACAGCTTGGACAGACGCTTGCCGACGGTGAGTTGCTGCAGCTGGCCAACACAAAGTCTGAGGATTTCAACGAAAAGACCTATTACGAGGTCATCCGCAAGAAGACGGCCTCGCTCTTTTCCGCCTGCGCCCAGGTGGGTACCATTCTGGCCGGTGGAAACGAGGACGAGGTGGAGCGTATGCGCAGGTTCGGACAGCTCACGGGAACGTGTTTCCAGCTTCGCGACGACATCTTTGACTTCGATGACAAGGCCGAGACCGGAAAGCCCGCAGGAAACGACATGAAGGAAGGTAAGCTGACGCTGCCCGTCATTCATGCCCTCAATAAGGCCGCCACGCCCGAGATGACAGCCCTTGCTCTTGCCGTACGCCGCGGAGAAGCCACGGCCGAACAGATTGCCGAACTCGTATCTTTCACCCGTCAACAGGAAGGCATCGCCTATGCCGAATGGGCCATGGACGAGTTCCGTTACATGGCTTCGGGACTCATCCCCGACAATGCCGACAAGGATGTGGCTGACGCCCTCCGCCTCTATGTGGACTATGTGGCGCAGCGTAACAAATAATTTGCCGCTCTCGCCTAAAAATACAAAACAGACGCATTGACCTTCAATTTCTGGTCAATGCGTCTGTGTTTTTAACACAACCAAAACGATCTTTTTGACTCGTCCGAGGGGGCAGGAACCATCAAAACCGTGGTTTTAGAGTCACAAAGCTCATAACTCATAGCTCACCGCTCACCGCTCACCGCCTCTACCAATCGGTAATCTTCTCCTTTTCGTAGTCGTTCACCAGTTTGGCGAAGGCTGCTTTCAACTCGTCCTTCAACTGGGCCTTCTTGCGCCACTTCTTGGACCCATAGACACCGGCCTTGTTGGGGTCGAACGGCTCAAAGCCAATCTTCTTGAGCATGGCCTTGTTCTTTGGGGTGAAGTCGCCAGCCGCAATGTCGGCAAACTCAGGGTCGGCAATCACAGAATTAACGTCCTGACCCTTTTTCTGCCACTCGCTGAACGAGGTGCCTTGGAACTCAATCTTCTGTTCGCCCTCGGTGCAGAAATAGCAGTTGTAGTCCGATTTGTGCCCCACCTTGGCCCAGTTGATGCCGCACAACGCTCCGCTGCTGTAGTGGATGATGTTGTGCGAGAAGTCGAACGAGAGATGCTGCTCCACGCGAGACGCTTCCAGCTGTGTGCGTATCTGTCCGGCAAAGATGTTGTTGCGTACAAGATTCTCCTTGCCGTAGTGCTGGTGGAAACCGCCGCTCTTGCAGTTGTAGACAAGGTTGTTCTCTATGCGGATGCCCGATGAGCCTTCGTCCGTGTAGAGTCCCCAACCGCCGTAGTAGAGCGAGTAGATGTCGTGCAGTACGTTGTGGCTTACCGATGTGCCTTCGGACATTCCCAGTGTATAGACACCGCCCATGTCCGAGAGCTGTGCCCAACCCAGATGGTGGATGTGGTTGTATTCAATGATGTTCCGCTTGGCCGGACTGTAGCCGTAGCCCCAGTTCCAACCCACAGACACGCCCGTATAGCGGAAGTCGGCAATGTCGTTGTGCGTAATCTGGTTGTCAGCCGAGTGGAAGATGGTTACGCCCACGGCGCAGGGGAAGACGTATCCGCCGTGCTGGATGATGTTGTTGTCAATGCGGATGTGGTGGGTAATCTCGTCACGGTTCTCCCGGATAGCGGTCTCGCCAATCTTCACTCCGCTTGCGCCCAGGTCGTATATGTGGCACCGTTCTAACGAGCAGTCGGAGCAGCCGCGCTTGAACCATACACCGCCCAGTCCGGTATGTGCAATGGTGCAGTCGGCAAAGCGGACGTTACGGGCGAAGTTGGCCTCCACAACCGTGCCTATGCCTGCCGCCGCCTGCATCTGTGCGTTGCCCTCGTCTGGGGTAAGATAGGCGGCATACATGAAGTCGATGTGGCTGAACTTTACTCCGTCTATCTGTAGCCCCATGTCCTTGCCGTTGATGCTTACAAACTGCTTGGCCACGGGGATGTGGCATACGGTATTTTCCACGGTCTCTCCCTTGCAGGGGATGTAGTACAGCCATCCGTCGGCCGAGAGCATCCATTCGCCCTCGGCATCCAGGAAGTTGAAGTCGTTCTCGGCATAGAAACGCGAACGGGCATCAATCTTGTTCCAGGGATAAACGCCACGGCCGGCAATGGTCATCACACCGCTGGAGTCAACGTGCAGGAGTGGTCGGCGGGTGGTGTCCCATTTGTGGAATGCGGTAATCAGCGGCCGTCCCAAAGCCTCTTTTCCCTTGCTGTCGGCAGCACCCTCACCTATGTAGGATGTGCGGCACTTGTCGCCGAAGGGAATGGGCTGGTTGGGGGTGATGTTCAATACCTCCCAACCGTATATGTCGCGCCCCAGATTTGTGGAGTCGATGGGGATCTGCCTGACTTGTCTGATGCCTGCAAACTCGCCGCGGTTGGGACTTTGTGCGCGGAAACGGCGTTCGCCATTGATGTAAATCTGCTCGAAACGCAGCCCGTAACGCGTCACTTCGGGAATGCGCACCCGCCAGAGGCCTTCCTCAATGGCAGTGAACCTTGCGGCTTGCATGCCACCCGAAATGGTGGTGCGCTTGTCCGAATCTGATCCGTGGAACTCAATGGGTTTGCGCAGCGTGGCGTCTATTTCGAGTGTCTCGTACTGGGTGTGGAGTCCTGCCGAGAGATTGACCACAAAGCCCTCTATCGAAGTGTCTCCCTGAAGCGCTATGGCACGCGCAACGGCTCCCTGCAACGACTGGAGGGGCTTGGATGCGGTGCCGTCGTTGGCATCGCTGCCCGATGGCGACACATACAGTTTGTGTACGGTACCAGTGGCAATGACGCTCTGCCAAAGCGTCATCGCCAGCGTTAAAACAATCAGTCTTGTTCTCATCGATTTTCCATTTTCTTCTTCTTTGTTACTTCAGCACCTTTTTTCCCTTGACAATATAGATGTCCTTGCTTTTCTGGGGTTGCCCCACCTTCTGGCCTTTCGGATTGTAGGTGCCGGCGAGCGCAGGGGCCGCCTTGTCTTGGGCAACGCCGTTGATGGCGTCCTCGCCGTTGTAATAGGTGCCGTTCTCGTTCTTGTAGACGGTTTTGTGGCTGGAGAACAGTACGGGATAGCTGTCTTCGCCCAGTGTCTGGAACCAAGCGATGCTGTCTGTGTGGCCCAGGTTGAGTTGGTAGGCCACCTCTCCGCTTGCAAGCTGTGCGGTGTTCACGCTCATGGCCTGTTCTTTGGCTCCTGTGCCGCCAATTCCCTGTGTGGCGCTGCCGGTGAGGAAATAGTTGTTCTCAATCTCGTTCTCGGCGTTGCATTTTGTCAGGTGGCCGATGAGGGCGTTGGTGTAGAGCGGATTGGCAGCCGTATTGCTGACGGAACCCACGTTCAGGTTGTTGCTGAACTTGTAGAAGTCCTTGCTGCTGATGCCGCCGATGATACCGCCCAACTTACATTTGGCCAGTCCGGTGCAGGTGAGTGTGCCGTAGTTGGCACAGTTGCTGATACGGCCGCTGTTGGTCCATCCCACCACGCCGCCGAAACCGTCATAGCTGTTGCCCGCAACGGTAAGCGTTCCGCCAAACGAGCAGCAGTCGATGGTTGCACCTGCACCCAGACTACCGATGACGCCGCCGGTGTCGTTGGAGGTTTCCTGTGTGGCGTCCACTTCGATATAGGAGTGCACGTTGCATACGAGGCTTGGGGTGTCGGCATAGCCCACCACGCCGTTTCTTGCTCCTGCGGCCACAATCTTTCCGTATATCTTCAGGTTCTTGAGCGTACCGCCCAGACCGCCAATGAACGATGCGCCGGTAAAGCCTTGTGCGGGAGCGTCGCACAGGAAGTTGGTGATGCTGTATCCCTGGCCGTCAAACGTGCCCTTGAAGGGGTTGGTGGCGTTGCGTTCGCGGATGGGTGTCCATGCATGTCCTTCCAGGTCGATATCGGCCGTCATTACGGCGTTGATGTCCGTGAAACCGAAGTTCACGCGGCGTTCAAACCAGATGAGGTTTCCAGCATTGGCAAGCTGGTAGCTGCCGTTCTCCAATTGGGGTTCCTGATAGGGGTTTTCGCATCCCTCGTCCGTGCAGATGCCGTTTACATAGCGGTGCGTCTCTGCGCTTCCGTCGCTGAATACGTTGGCCGCCTTTCCGCGCCAGCAGTCCGGCTCTTTCAGTCCGAGTACCCGGGCAATGGTGGGCGCCACGTCATACTGGACCATCGGTTCGGTAATCTGGCGTCCCTTGTAGATGCCCTTTCCGCAGATGATGAACGGTGTTCTCAGTTCCTCCATGCTGATGCCGCCGTGTCCCTTTCCGGTGCCGCCGTGGTCGGAAGCAACGACAAAGACCGTCTCGTCCCAGATACCGGCATCTACAACAGCCTGTACCAGTAGGCCCACCTGCTTGTCCACGATGGGCAGCGAGGCATAGTAGGACGGTGTGTCGTGTCCGTCGCTGTGGCCCACGTGATCAATCTGGTCCAACTGGATGAAGAACAGGTTGGGCTTCTTCTCGCGGATGTATCTTGCCGCAGCTTCGGCACAGGCCTGGTCGCCCGTCTTGGAGTAGGATACATATTGTGTCTTGCTGAATGCCTTCTGGTCAATGAGGGCTCGGATGCCGTCCCATTCCATGAAGCAGCCCATTTCCCCGTTGGGGTATTTCTTTCGGAACTGCGAGAAGACCGTGGGGAAAATGCCGTTCTCGTTGGTAAACGTGGGCTGATAGGAAACCGATCCGGAATTGCTGTAGAAACCATGCGATTCCGCTCCCACGCCCATGAACATGGAGGCCCAGTTGGGTGCGCTCATCGAGGGGATTATT
Source organism: Bacteroidaceae bacterium (assembly GCA_017559845.1). Taxonomy (GTDB): domain Bacteria; phylum Bacteroidota; class Bacteroidia; order Bacteroidales; family Bacteroidaceae; genus Physcousia. The sequence goes on from JAFYQQ010000014.1 coordinate 71,273, forward strand.
ACGCGCTTTTCCAGCGTATAGCAACCGTCTGCCATCAGGCGGCGCACGTTGGGCATGTCTGCCTTGTCCATGGCATAGCTGCCCAGACCGTCAAGGCCGATGAAGATGACGTGTTTGGCCTTGGCGTTTTCTGCATGGACGTTGCCCATGAACAGAAGTGCGAATAACGCAAAAAGTAGAGACCTTTTCATTGTGATATCTTTAAAAAGAATCCGGGCTCCTCCATTTGCTTCCAGGGAGGAATGGGATGGGGGAGCCCGGAGTGTGTTGGGGAATCAGGTTTTTACTTCACGATTGTCTTCTTGCCATTGATGATGTACAGACCCTTGGCGGGCTTCTTCACCTTCTGGCCCATCAGGTTGTAGATACCTGACAGCTTGTTGCCTGTCTGTGTTCCTTCGGCAGCCACGCTTTCGATGCCGGTTGTCATGTGTTCCTTGTAGTTGGCATAGTGGTGGCTCACTTCCTCGTTGGTGAGACCACGGTTCCAGTAAGCGAACTGGGTAACGTCGATGTCGGCCACTTCGCCGTCGTTGTCACAGAAGAGCATGCACTTGCCGCCGTTCAGCGTGTAGGCATTGTGTGCCTTGAGTCCGGAAGCAACTCTTACACCGTCAAGGTAAGCACAGGCCACACCGTTTCTTACCACCAGCATGATGTGGTGCCAGGTGTCCAGAGAAACGCTTCCGCCATAGCCGAAGATGGTTCCGCGGCCGATAGCGCTGTTGGAATTGATGAACATCTGTGAATCGTCTGCGTTCTGGTTGTCGGTCTGCAGGAGTCCGCGGAAGCTTGAGAAGTCGGGGATGCGTACGTTCCACATCATGGTGTAGTCATTCACTTCTTCCTCGCTGCCAAGGTTGAATTGCAGCACCTCACCGCCATGGATGCGAACCGCACCGTCCTCTTCGTCCATTCCAGAAATGGTTTCCAGTTCAAAGTCTTCCAGACCAAATATGTTCTCGGTCAGTTTGCCGGTCTGCATGGTCTGTTCGCTGCCCTTGCTGTTCTTCAGCACGTCTGCTGCGTTGAAGTCAAACTGTGCCATGGGTTCGGGGTATACGGTGTTGTCGTTGATGTTCTGCTGGTAGTCGGCAAAGTATTTCTCGATTTCCACGTCAACCAATGTGCGGTTCCAGTATGCGATTTCAGAAACTTCCATTTCGTTGTATTCGCCATCGTTGTCGCAGAAAATCAGGCATCGTCCTTCGTGCAGATAGAAGAAGTCGCATTGGTTACCGGTCTTCAGGAACTTGCCGTCCATGTAAGAAGTGGGTACGCCATTGTCCACGGTAACCACGATTCTGTGCCATTCGCTGGGAGTGATGCTGGTAGTTGAATAGAAGTTGGCACCTCCTACGGCACGGCCAATCTGTCCGTTCTTGTTGATGAAGATGGTGGCGTCGTCCTCATTGTTGGCATAGGTCTGCAACAGACAGTAGTAGTTGCCTACAACGGGAATGCGTATGTTCCACATCAAGGTGTAGCTGCCCTTGTCTTCTGTGTTGTCGAGGTTCAGCTGCAGGATGTCGCCCTTGTGTATGGTAACGGCACCTTCGTCGCCGTATCCGGGACCTGCGGTGGCAGAGATGGTATTCTCGCCCAGGGTGTAGCTGTTGCTGCCGGCAGTTCCGGGTTCGATTGAGAAGGGAGAGTCTGCCACGGCGTTGGCCATGAAGTTGCTTGCGTCCTCAAAGGTCCAGCGTGCGTCGGGAGCGGGGTTTTTAACCTGGGGTTTCAGGCTTTCCAATATGGTGGGAATGTCTTCCGCAGCAATGTCGCCGCTTTCGTATTGCATGAAGAGGCCTGTGATGGTGTTGATGATCTGGTTGTATTCATCTTCGGTGATGATACCCAGAGTGTACAGGTCATTGTAGGTATCGGTGTATGTATTACACTGTGTCAACATTTCGATGTATCCCTTTTGGCAGTCCTGAATCTGTGCAAACAGGGCAGAGAACTTTTCGGTCAGTTCGTATGCAGCCTGGGCGTCACTTGCGCTTGCGGCGGCAGAAACGGTTGCCTGCAACTCTTCGCGCAGTGCCTTGCTGAAGTTGGGATAGCGGCCATAGTCCTCGCCTGAACTGATTTCGGCGGTAAGCAGGATTTCTGCGCGTTCCACCTGCTGGCTCAGGGTGTTGGTGATAGCTTCTTCTGCCTCGGCAATCTCGCCCTGGTAATACAGACGTACGTTGTTGAAGGCTGTCCAGTCATATCCTGTGTTGTTGGTACCTTCGCCACGGATACCGATGGTCAGTTTGCCGTCGGTTACGTTCACGATGACGCGGTTCTCGTAACGTCCGGCCTTGAATGCGATGGCGGCACCATCAAGGCTGTTGGGGTAATAGTACTTTTCGTTCAGGATGAAGTCATAGGGATAGGTTCCGGCTTCGGTAATGTAGCAGTTTACGCCGTCCTCTGCCTCGTCCATGCTGATGGGATCCTCCTGGGTGTTCATGATGGGAGTGATGTTGCCGTTGGCATAGATGTATGAGGTGTAGAAGCGGCTGTTGTCGTCCTCTGCCGCACGATAGAGGGCGTTCATCTTCACTTCGTACACACCGTTCTTCAGGTCGGTAAAGGTTTGGCTCAGGTCAAATGTGGTGCCCCAGGCCTGAACGATGGGGAGTGAAGTGTTGTATTCGCATCCTGTACCGGTCCATCCTTCGCGACCCTGTCTGAAAGTGGGGTTGGTAACCAACGATGTAATGTCAGAACCGGCCACATAACCGCCGTTTACAGCCTGGTTGAGCAGGATGTCGATATATTCGGTTTCCTTCTTGATTTCCTCGGTGCTGAGGGTGTGCTGCTCCATGATGTAGCTATAGCTTCCGTTGGGGAAGGTTCCAGGCTCTACGGCTTCATTGAGATATTCCTCAACCAGTTGGCGGTAGGTGCCTTCGATGTCCTGGTGTTCTTCCAGGAAGAGGATTGCCTCCTGTGCCTTTGCGGCGTAGTCTGCATAGGCCTGTACAGATTCTGCATAGGCCTTCTTGTTGCTCATGTATTCGTCAAAGATGGCGCGGAAGTCTTCCAGTGTGCCGGTCTGTGCAATCTGGTCGGCCATCTGGTTCATGGCGTCGATAAGGCTCTGTGTTGCGGTCTTCTGCTCGCAGTTCTGGCGGATATCCTCAACCAGCAGGTCGCGGTAAGCAACGTAGCTTGCCTCGTCATTGATTGAACCGCTGTTTTCGCCAACGGTGTAGGGCAGGCCGTGGGTGTTGTCCAATACGGGATACTGGTCTTCTTCGGCGTTCTGGTACCAGACGGGAGCGAACGAGAATTCAGAACCGTTCAGCTTGTATGCCACGGCTCCGCTTGCCAACTGGCTAGCGTCAACGGCGGTGGCTAGTGCGTCGTCCATGTTGCCTTCGCAGCCGGGAGTGCTGCCTTCCAGATAATAGTTGTTAACAATCTGAGAGGGGTTGCTGCATTCATACTTGCCCACAATGGCATTCATATAGAGAGGATTGGGTGCTACGGTGCTGATCTGGCCCACGCTCAAACAGTTGTAGAGACGGTAGAAGCCAGACTTTGCACGGCCCACGATGCCGGCCAACTCGCATTTGTCCCATTCGGTCTTGCAGACCAGCTCGCCATAGTTGGCACAGTTTGAGATGATACCGTTGTTGCTGTATCCGGCCACGGCGCCATAGCTGTCGCCCGAGTTGCAGTTTACGGTGATGGTGCCGTAGAAGGCGCAGTTGTCCACCCAGGCGTCAGTACGCAAGCTGCCGATTACACCACCGCACTCGTTTGAACCTTCGGCACGGATGTCGATGTCCAGGTAAGAGTGAATGTTGTACATCTTACTGTCTGTGTCGGCATAGGCAACCACACCGCCTCGGCCGCCGTTGGTCACGATCTGTCCCTTGATGGTCAGGTTCTGCAGTACGGCGCCCACGCCCAATCCGGCAATGAAGGCATCACCGGTAACGGTGCTTGTACCCTGTGCGGGACCGTCGCAAAGGAAGTTACTGATGGTGAATCCCTTACCGTCAAACGTTCCCTTGTAGGGCTTTGAGTCATTACACTCGCGGATGGGAGTCCAGGGACGGTTTTCCATGTCAATGTCGGCAGTCAGCGCTGCGTTCAGATTGGCGAAACCAGAGTTTACGCGCTGGGCAAACCAGAAGAGGTTACCGGCGTTGGCAATCTGGTACACGTCGTCCACCAGTTCTGGGACCTCATAGGGCAACTGGCAACCTTCGTCCTTGCAGAAGCCGTTCTCATAATTGTGGTCGCCGGTATCGGCAACGGGGGGGAACAGCTCGTCGAATGTCAACGCACGGCTCCAATAGGCCAGCTGCGACACTTCCATGGTGTTGTATTCGCCGCTCTCGTCGCAGAAAATTAGACCGTAGCCGTTCTGCAAATTGTAAAAGCTGGGCAAATAGGAGCCTTCCACCAGAATCTTTCCGTCCATATACGTGGTGGGGCAACCGTCCTTAACGGTGAGGACGATGGTGTGCCACTCGTTCAGCGTAACATAACCGCCGTATCCGAAACCGCCGATGCGGAGTCCCACCTGGCCATCCTTGTTGATGAACAAGTCACCGTCGGTCTGGTTGTCGGGGTTGGTCTGCAGCAAGGCGTGATAGTAAGAGTGTGTGTTGATGCGCACGTTCCACATCAGGGTGTAGTTGCTGACCTCCTCTGTTGTGCCCACGTTCATCTTGAAGATGTCGCCCGGCTGAACGGTGATGGCGCGGTCTTCGGCCGAAGGTCCTTCGCTCTGCACCATTCCGTTTTCGCCGATGGTGAAGGTGTTTTCTCCGGCAAGGCCCTTCTCAATGTTGATTACAGAACCGGCAATGGTATTTGCCGTCAGGTCTTCCGCATTCTCAAAGTCCCATTGGCCGTCGGCCTTTGGTCTCAAACTGGGGTCGTACTGCGCAAAAAGGGCAGCACTGGTACCGGCCAGAAAAGCCAGCGTTGAAAGTAGTCGTTTTGTTTTCATAAATGTATTTTTTAGAATAAATATTTGCACGCTAAATGGCAGATTTTCCACTATTACCGTGCAAATATAACCCTTTTTGAATTTTTTAGCAAAGAAAAGGAAGTGATTTTGACCTTAAAACCTTAATTCATTCATTTTAATCTTTTTGGAATACAAAAATGAAGTGGCTGAATCTCTTGGAAACAGCCTCTTCATGCGCATATACATATTTATGTTTGCTCAGAGTGTCATAACCTGAATCTGACTGGCAGATTCAACTTGCTTCGCACAGCCCTTCCACCCACTTTCCCGGGTGTCCACTTGGGCATCTTCTCCACTGTGCGTACAGCGGCTTCCGCCAGATCGGGGTGTGGCGAGCGGATGGCTTTCACATTGGATACCTTTCCGTTTTTCTCCACCACAAACTGTACGATTACGAAGCCCTCAATCTTCTCCTTCTTGCATTTTGGGGGATATTTCAGCTTTTTTGCCACCCAGTTTGCGCAAGCCTGGTCGCCTCCGGGGAATACGGGGAGTTCGTCCATAACACCGTAAATTGAGTCGTTTTCTGCCGACTCCTTTTTGTCGGTAAATACAGCCTCCGCATTCTTATTCCCTGGAATCGTTACCGAACTGACTTTCTTTGGCAAGGCTGAGGCGTTGAGCGCCAACGCAGCCAACGGAATGAAACAGAGCGTCTTGCTCCGCATCCATGAAATTGAATTGATCTTCATCATGACGTGTGAGATTAATTAGGGGTTTTATATTCTTTTTTTCTGATATTTTCGCAAGAAACTCTTTTGCTTTCTGATGACCTTGTTCGGCAGCCAGTTTCCACCATTTTGCGGCCTCTGTCATGGATTGCTCCACACCCAGTCCTTTTGCATAGCATACGCCCAGGTTACATTGTGCATTGGCATGTCCTTGTACGGCTGCTTTGCGAAGCCATTTTGCTGCCTCTGCATAGGATTGCTCCACACCTTGACCATTTACGTAGCATATACCCAGTTCGTTTTGAGCATAGATGTGTCCTTGCTCAGCGGCTTTATGAAACCATTTTACAGCATCCACATAGGAATGATTTATGCCAAAACCGTATTTGTAGCATTTTGCCAGTTCATATTGCGCTTCGGCATGTCCTTGGTTGGCAGCTTCGGTGTACCACTTTACAGCCTCGTTTGGAAGCCTTGACACGCCGGTGCCTTTATTGTAGCATTCTGCCAGTTTGTATTGTGCTTCGGCATTGCCACGTAAGGCCGCCTTTTTATACAGTGCAACAGAGCGCTGAAGGTATTTTTCTGATTTGAGGGAGGAACGTTCCACGCCTTTCCCTTCCTTGTAATTCATTCCTTTTTCATAGAATGCATCCGCTCTTGTTACTCTATGAGAGCATGCGCTCAATAAGGCAGTTGCCAAACACAGAAGAAGTGCCGGCATTAAAGAGTTTGCTGTAAATCTTGTTCCTTTCATGAGATATAGATGTACGAGTTAATCCATCTGCTCGCAAAATTACAAATTGTGCACGAAATAGCCAAGCCAATCATTATACATTTTCTTTTACAAACTGAAATATCATGAAAACCCAGTTAAAAAGCCGGAAAAGCCCAGTTGCGAAAATATTATTTCTCAACTGGAAAAAAATATTTTCGCAACTAGGAAATAATTTTTTTCCAGTTGGGCGGTTTAAAACCTCATTTTATTGGGTGTTTTTTGCCCTTTTGGCCTTAAAAGCATAAGGAGTAAGCGAGTAAAAATGTTTTACATTATACCCGCGGCAACAGAACTAAACGAGAGATGCTTACTTTTTTACGGAAACGGCGAGCAGCACGCCCAATACTATGCCGAGAAGGGCGGCAAAGAGTACGCGCTGTTCGGCGGGGAGCAGGAAGGTAATGGTATGGGCCGGATACCAGAAGAAGGGGATGGTCTTGCGGAATACAAAGCCCCATTGTGCCTGCCAGTTGAGTGTGGCCAGTCGTTCTGCCATGGGTATGGGGGTAACAAGGGCTTTCAACGAACCGCCGTGGGCTGCAATGTGGGCATCTGTAACCTTATGAAAGGTCATGAAGACCGGTGCAAAAATGGTGTTCATGGCCACAGAAACGGCAAGCGCCACCCACAGTTTGTCCATGGAGAAGCCGTCGGCAGTAAATGCCTCCACGGCATTGGTCATGCCCATGTACTGCATGAACATGGGTGTGCCCTTGGAGAAGATGATCATGGCCATGTTGATGCCCATGCCCAGGAAACCCCACACTACCATGCGTGGCAGCACGCCGAAGGTGGGCGTAACGTACTTGCCTGTGGAAATGCGGCAGCCGAGCATCTCGCCCAGGGTGGAAAGTATGCCGAACTTGAGGAAACTCATTACCATGCCGTGAGAGGCATTGAACGCGCTGTACCATTCATACAGCGGTGCGGAAAGGAAGAAGGGTAAAAAGATGGCGGCAATTGCCACTATGAAATATAAGTCTGTACGTTTCATAAACAAAATCTGCTTTATAGGGTTAAATTTGCTGCAAAATTAGGCTTTTTCCACGAAGTATTCAAATGATGAGGCTGAAAACTGTCTACTGAAATTCAGGAAAAGACAGAATGTGTAAACAGCTCCAGTATGGAAAGGAAAAAGGCGTAAACCCGTTCAGTTAATGAAGCAAAAAACGGTCTACTGCAATCTGGCAAAGACACGTTCGAATTCCCTGGATTTTTACATCACTATGTAAATGGATTTACACAACTATGTAAATGCGTTTACATAACTATGTAAAACCATTTACATTTAAGGGTAAATACGTTTACATTTCAATAAAACCGAAATGTAAACGTAAATACTTATTTGTTAGTCTGTTATGATGTTCTTGGCACGGCAAGGTTTACTCGCCGCTTGTGGCTCATTTATTCAATGGCCAACCAGCCGGCATGCCATCCCATGAGCAGGGGGATGGTGACAATCATTTCGCCGTCTTTCCAGCTGGTGGGCAACTTTAGGTCTTTATTATCGGCCGTTTTCCAGGTAACTTTGGTATGCTCTCCGTTTGGGCAATTGCGCAGGCGGAGCACAATGTCCTCTTCTTTGGAAATGCTGCAGTTGAGCAGGGTTACGGAGCGCAGCTTGCCGGCGGTGTCTATGCGAGGAACGATAGTCATTTGGTCGGCATGCTGGGCAAAGACGGTCATCTGGCCAAAGGATAGCCAGTCCAGAATAGAGAGCAGGTTGAGGCGTTGGCGGGTATTGATGTCTGTGGTATATGTGGGGATTACGGCCAATCGTTTTCCGCTCTTGCCGTTGAAACACTGCACGTTTTGTAGCGGGGAGGGTGTTTCCAATGGGGTCAGTTGCAGGTCTAACCCTCTTACGGTAAGGGTGTTCCATGCATGCTGGTCGAGCAGCAGGTTGCGTGTTTTCAGCAGGTTGAGCATTTCCTCGTCCGGTGTGCCGCTGATGGCCTCGGCGTCCATTAGGGTGGCGGTGGTGAGGCGGCTTTCGGGTGCAAAGGGTATGCCCAACGTGGCCAACTGGTTGATGATGTCGTTGGCGCCGGTTTTTGTCCATGCAAAGGGGGCTTCACCTGGGCGTATGTTTCGGCAGACGTGATTGGGGCTGATGTAGGCATCGATGCCTGTTGGTTCGGAGCCTTGGTTGAAGGCGGCAAATTCCTTGAATGTTCGGTTGTGGTTGTGAAGGGCCTTGAAGTAATGGCTGGCATACCAGTCCATGCTTTCCTGGGCGCTACAGATAATGGCATAGGACATTTGCGTGCCGCCCAATGCCAAGTAGAACAGCGTTTCGCTACAGATGCCCAGTGGCGACTTGCCGGTGGACTTGTGCAGATAGCCTTCAATCTCGGGCGAAATGTCTGTGATGCCTTCTTTCAGGCGGCGTATTTGGCGTGCGATGTCATAGCCCTTGCCAATCATTCCGCGCGGTTCATGGTCGTTATAGAAGCCGTGTCCAGGGCGTGAGGCGGGTTCAATGCCTGTTTCGTCCTTCATGGCTTGGAAAATCTTGTTCCAGTCCCACCCTTCCACCAGTTCGCGATGGAAACCAGTGTGTTGCAATCCCATTTGCGTGTGTGGGGACACCTTGTGTACTTGGTGCGAAATGGCGCGTGCAACGCCAGCCAATCCTTCCTGCGAGAAGGCAATCCATTGCTGGCGAAGTAGTCCATTTCTGCTGTTTCCAATCAGGGCTTCTGTAAGGCTTTCGCGAGTGTAGGCGGTTTGGTGTTTCTGGTTGAAGAGGTTGAGGCAATGTTCGCAAAAACAGATAAATGGGGCAGGGGAGTGAGCGACCAAGCGCAGGTCGTCGTCGAGCAGTAATGTACTTGGGGCAACCGCTTCGGCATAGAGGGCGCAAATCTCGCTTATGCGTTGTAAAAATGCCGTGTCGCGCGGACAGCTTTGCAGAGGGTCGGTTGCGCCGTTGTATCCGGCCATGGTGTTCCATTTCAGTGGTTCCATGTGAAAGTCGCCGGGAATGCCCGGATGTCCGATGGTGACTGCCTGAATGGAGGTTTCTATGCCCAGGGAGCGTATCTTTTCGGCGGCGTTTCTCATGTATTCTGCTTCTTGCCTGTGTTTTTTCAGGTCAAAATGTGTGTAAGTGATGCAGAACCATACTTCATCGCAGGCAGAGGGGTATTTCTTGAAGGCTTCTGTCAGGTTGTTTGTCAGCGTTGTGTCCAAATGGTGTTCTGGCCACAGCCGGATAATGGACTTGAAGTTGTTCTGTTCTGTCTTGTGTTCGTCAGCTTGATGCTGCTGGCATCCGGAAACGGAAAAAAGCAGAAGGGAAAGGATGAGAAGGATGTGTTTTTTCATATTTTTTTGGGGATTAAGGGGAAAAGTCACCCCCTTTTGTCTGGTATTTGGGGGTGACTAAGGAATGTTTTTTATGCCTTACTCCTGTAACATTTGGAACAGTTTGTCCAGTTTGGGCGCCATGATGATTTCGGTACGGCGGTTGCGTGCGCGGCCTTCGGCGGTGTTGTTGTCGTCTATGGGCTTGAATTCTCCGCGTCCGCAGGGTTGTATCTGCATGGGGCTTACGCCGTAGACCTCGGTCAGTATGCGTACCACACTGGTGGCGCGGATTACGCTTAGGTCCCAATTGTCTTTATAGACGGCGGTCTTGATGGGCTTGCTGTCCGTGTGTCCTTCAATGTAGACGTCTATGTCTGTCTGTCGGTTCAGCACCTCTGCCAGTTTGCCAAGGGCGTTTCTGCCCAGTTCGTTCACCACAGCCTTGCCCGATTCGAAGAGCAGTTTGTCGCTCATGGCCACATATACCTTTCCGCCTTCCTCTCTGACGGTAAGGTCCTCGCTGCTGAAACCGAGCAGGGCGTCCTTGACGCTGCCCAGCAGGTTTTTCACCTTTTGGTTCTGCTCATTGATGATGCTTTCCAACTGGCGGATGGTTTTCTCGCGTTCGCTGAGCGAGGCGTTCAGCTTTTGGTTTTCCGAGAGGTTGGTGTTGAGCATGGCCTGATACTGGCGTATGGCATCGCGCAGGTTTGTGGTGTCCTGCAACATGGCCTCCAAGTGGGCGCTGAGGTTGGCCACGTCAATGCGCGAGCCTTCCAACAGATCAGCAAGGCTGTCTCGACTGTAAAGTGCGCCGTAGCGACCGGCTTCGGCAATCTCGTACTTTTTTCGGCTCACCAGGCATGAACTCAGTGCCAAACTGGCTGCAATGATGAGCGGGAGTGCTGGTTTTCGCATATTTTTTCTAGATTGATGGTTCTTGATGCATTTATTTTTCGGCCTTAAATGTCCGAATCCCAGTGTGTAAAGCATATTTCAGACGCGCTGAGAATCTCGTATTTTTCCTCGTTCCTTACAAAGGGCGGGAATTCCGCACGCAAAAGTCTCAGAAATATCGGGTCTCTGTGCCCAGGATGTCGCTCAGCAGCAAATTGCAGAGACGGCTTGTGCCCAGACGGAACAGTTGGTTGTTGAGCCACTCTGTGCCCAGCACTTCCTTCACAATGGTATAGTAGACCAGTGCGTCGAACACGGTGTTGAGTCCGCCTGCGGGTTTGAAACCGATGCGGATGCCGGTCTTGTCATAATATTCCTTTATGGCTTGGCACATGACATAGGCTGCCTGTGGTGTGGCGGCGGGCGATTCCTTTCCGGTGCTGGTCTTTATGTAGTCGGCTCCGGAATACATGGCCAGGATGCTGGCTTTCTTGATGGCAGAGGCAGAGGGGAGCAGTCCGGTTTCCAGAATGACCTTCAGGGCGTGTTCGCCACACACGGCCTTTATCTCGCTGATCTCATCGCATACGCTTTCATAGTCGCCGTTGAGGAATTTGCCCACGCTCATGACCATGTCAATCTCTGTGGCACCGTCTTTAATGGCCAGCGCTGTCTCTATGGTCTTTACCTCCAGCAAGGCTTGCGAAGAAGGGAAATTGCCGCTTACACAAGCCACTTCAACACCTTCTACCTCCAGGCTTTGGCTTACGATGCTGGCGTAGCATGGATAGACGCAGATGGTGGCTACATGGGGCAGGGCAGGGTAGTCCTCGTCAAACTGGTTTACGCATTCGGTGAGGCGGAGTATGCTTTCTTCGCTGTCCGTTGTTTTCAGTGAGGTCAGTTCCACACAGCTCAGGAGGAATTTCTTTACCTCGGGTGTGTTGTTTTCAGCCACTTTATCGCGGATAATTTGTTCCACTTTGGCTGAGATTGCCTCGTCATTCAGGCTGGTGTTGTAGAGTGACAACGCCTGTTCATACTTGTTCTGTTCGTTTTCTATCATGCTAATTTCGGATTGTTTTTGTGTCTGTCTTTGTCTCGCCCGGTCTTCTTTTCAAAAGACTTTTCAAGGGCTTCTGTCAGGTTTGTGCCGGTCTGGTTGGCAATGCAGAGCAGCACCCAAAGCACGTCGGCCATCTCTTCTCCAAGGTCGGCCTTTTCACCTTCCTTGAAACTCTGTTCGCCATATTTGCGCGCCATTATGCGCGCCAGTTCGCCCACTTCTTCGGTAAGGATGGCCATGTTGGTAAGTTCGTTGAAATACCTTACGCCGTACTGCTTTATCCACGCATCCACGCGCTCCTGTGCTTCCTGTATTGTCATGGAGATGTCTGTTTAAAACAGCTGAAAATGTGTGTTAAGCAACTCTATTCCCCATACCACAATAACAATAATGAACACTCCTGATGCTAAAAGGTAGGCCGCCAGGCGTAGCGTGTTCTCTTTCTTGTCTGTGCGGTTCCGGTAGAGACGATAGCTTTCTCCGGCCAGAACGATGGCTATTAGTAGACAAAGCGGAAAGGTGATTTCGCCCCATAAAACAGGTAAAAAAGCGATTCCGGCAATCAAACAGAACCAGCTCCATAAGCTTTCTCCTTTGCTCTTTTTGTTTTCCATAATGCTTTGTTTTTTTATCCGTATGAAGAATGTAAGGATGCCTGTTTAAAATAACTGAAAGTATCTGATTATTAAAACTATCGATAAGATAATGACATACATTGCATACATCCGTAATTTGTCTGATTTTCTGCGTGAATGATAAAAACGATAGGCTTCTCCTGTCAGAACCATGGCAAATCCAGTACCGATCACAAGGGGGGCGCTGACTAAAACACCAATACAAACGATGATTGGACCTAATTCAAAGAGGTAGGTTGAAATGATTTCTCCTTTAATATTTTTTTTACCCAAAATCGCCCCCATCGCCAGCAGCACGCGTACCTTTTTGTGGAAATGATAAAAACGGTAGGCTCCTACTGTCAGAATCATGACTACTCCAGTAAGAAACACTGGTCTTATAAGACAGAAACCACCGACAAGCATGGTGATTAGGCCTAATCTTATGAGGTTGTCAGAAATGATTTCTCCTTTGCTCTTTTTGTTTTCCATAATCTTTTGTTTTGTGGTTATTCTTTATTCTTTGTGTCCATACAGATGGTTACGGGGCCATCGTTCAACAGTTCCACTTTCATGTCTGCACCGAATTCTCCAGTCCCAACGGGGCGTCCCATGGCTGTGGAAAGGGTGGAGACGAAGGATTCGTAAAGAGGGACGGCAGTTTCGTGTCCGGCAGCTCTGATCCAGCTGGGGCGGTTGCCTTTCTTGTAGCTTGCCATCAGGGTAAACTGGCTGACAACGATTATATTTCCGTTGGCATCCAGTATGTTACGGTTCATTACGCCGTTTTCGTCATCAAAAATGCGGAGGTTCACTATCTTGTGTACCAGCCAGTCAATGTCTTCCTGGCTGTCTTCGTTGCAGATGCCGAGAAGAATCAGGTAACCTTTCTCAATGCTGCTTTTTACCGAACCTTCAATGGTTACGCTGGCGTGGGATACGCGTTGAATGACTGCTTTCATTGTCTTGTGCTAACTTTTGCACAAAGTTACATTATTTATTTTATATAACACATGTCCGAGGCTGTTTTTTATGCCCCTTTTTAAGCTTTTTTATGGCTCTTCTGTCCTTAATAGTGCATTGGCGCTGCCTGTGTCCGTTGGAGCATGGAAATGGCTGTATATAATGGCGGCTTTGGACTTACCTATGCGCTCTTCCAATGCGGAAAGTTCTGCTTCGGCAATGCGCTTTACGCTCTTAAACTCCTTCAGCAAGGTGGCTTTTGTCTTAGGTCCGATACCGTTTATGGTGTCCAGCTCGCTTGCAATTTGGTGCTTGCTTCTCTTCTCCCGATGGAAAGTGATGGCATAGCGGTGTACCTCTTCCTGTATGCTTACAAGTAGTCTGAAAAGGGTACTGTCTGGCTTAGTTCCGATGGTTCTGGGAGGGAATCCGAAGAGCAGTTCGTGGGTGCGGTGTTTGTCGTCTTTTGCCAGTCCGGCAATGGGGATATCCAAGCCTAATTCGTCTTCAACCACTTGTCTTACGCACTCCATTTGTCCCTTTCCACCGTCCGTGATGATGAGGTCGGGTAGGGGAGATTCCTCGCTTATGGCGCGACTGTATCTGCGTCGTACCACCTCCTGCATGCTTGCGTAATCGTCCGCTCCTTCCACGGTTTTGATGATGTATCGCCGATAATCTGCCTTGCTGGGCTTGCATTTCTTGAATACGATACAGCCGGCTACAGCGTCAGTTCCACTTATGTTACTGTTGTCGAAACATTCAATTTGCATGGGCAAACGGTCCAGTTGAAGCGCTTCTTGAAGCTCTTTCATCAGTCTTACGCTCTTTTGTTCTGGGTTGAGCTTGTCCATCTGGTTCTGCTTGTCTTTCTTGTATTGCAGCACGTTCAGTCTGCTTAGTTCCAAAAGCTTCTTCTTGTCTCCCTTAATGGGGATGGTTTGTGTTACACCCTCTAATTGAAGTTCCACGGGGAACGGAACGATAATTTCCTTAGAATCACTGCCGTAACGGCTTCTTATTTCACCTATTCCTATAATAAGGAGTTCTTCGGCAGTTTCGTCCAGACGTTTGGTCAGTTCAAAGGTAAATGCCTGGTTAATGCATCCGTTTGTAACGTGCAGATAGTTGATATATGCAGTCTGCTTGTTTTCTTCGATGTTGAATACATCCACCGATTTCAGCGTATTGCTAACTACCTCGCTCTTGCTTCTGTATTTTTCCAGAAGCATGTATTTTTTCTTTATGATTTCAGCTTCTTCAAACCGCATTTCCTGTGCCAGTTCGCTCATTTCGTCCATTAGTTTCCGTTGCAGCCAAGCGGTGTTTCCTTTCAGGATCTCTTTTGCTTCACTGATGTACCCCATATATGTTTCTCTGCTTTCCCATCCTCGGCACGGGGCTTTACAGTTTTTTATATGGTATTCCAGGCATTCCTTGTGCTTTCCGCAAGCAATGCTTTCTGCGGTTATTACATCGCGGCACGAACGTAACGGATAAAGGTTTTTTAGCAGTTCCAGAATGTTGTTCAGGGTGGGGATGTGGCTGTACGGGCCAAAATATGTGCCCATTCTACGGTCAATCTTGCGTGTTTGGAATATCCTGGGCAAGTATTCGTTGGTAATACAGATGCTGGGATATGTTTTTCCGTCTTTAAGTAAAATATTGTATCTGGGATTCCATTTCTTTATCAAGTTGTTCTCAAGCAAAAGAGCGTCTTCTTCCGTTTTGACCACAATATACTTGATGTCTCTGATTTTGCTCACAAGAATCGCGGTTTTCCTGCTTTGGTGTTCTTTGCTGAAATAAGAATACACCCTACGCTTCAGGTTTTTGGCTTTTCCCACATAGATAATAGTGCCGGTTTCATCAAGATATTGATAACAGCCTGGGCATTCTGGAAGGTTAAGCACAATGTTCTTAAGTTGCGCTTCAATCTTTTCTTTCTCATTTCTTGCTTCTTCTTTCTCCATATTTTAACGAATAAACTGTGGCAAAATAAAAAAAAATCCGCAAAGAGCGGATTTTAAATTCGTATCAATGTTTCAATCTCAACACCATCGTCAAACTGGTCTCTTCCATGCAGACCTTTAATTCTTAGTTCTATGATGAAACCAATATATACTTTCTTCGGATTGAATTGTCTTACCAGATTATAGGCGGCCTTCATGCTTCCACCTGTAGCCAAGAGGTCGTCATGAATAAGAACCGTGTCATCGTAAGAAATGGCATCCGTATGGATTTCTATCGTGTCTTCGCCGTATTCCTTCATGTATGATTCTTTCTTTGTTTCCGCTGGTAGCTTCCCTGGCTTTCTGCACATGACGAATCCTGCATTTAGTTTTATGGCTAATGCAGCGCCAACAACGAAGCCACGACTTTCAATACCTACTACTTTAGTGATTCCTTTGTCTTTGTATTTCTCATACAGCTCGTTGACCATAATCTGGAGGCATTCTGCATCCTTATATAGTGTGCTCACGTCCTTAAACTGAATCCCTGGAATGGGGAAGTCTGGTACGTTTCTCAAGTTTTTAAGAAGTGTTTCGTTGTTCATTCTCAGTGTTTTATATTTAAAGTGTTTAAGACTTGTTTCACGTGAAACCTTAGCGGCCCAACAGGACAAGCAGTACGTTTATGTCGCTGGGAGAGACTCCTGGGATGCGCGAGGCTTGTGCCAAAGTTTCAGGGTTGATCTCGGTGAGCTTCTGTCTGCATTCGGTTGACAAAGATTGCAGTTTGTTGTATTCAAATTTACCTCTAATGCGAATGTTTTCCAAACGCTCCATCTTTTCAGCCTGCTCACGTTCGCGGATAATATAACCGTTGTATTTAAGTTTAATTTCCGCGGCTTCTACGATTTCTTCTTTTCTTTCTCCAATAGATTCTATCTTTTCCCTCAGTGCAGGAATGTGCTTTGCTATTTCCATAATCGTAACCTGGGGACGTACAATCAGATCTGCCAACTTGCATCCTTTTGTCAGCGCGGCTGTCCCCATTTCTTCTAATGCGCTGTTTATATAAGCAGCCTTTACACTATAGGATTTGCAAAATTCTTCGATAGATTCAATCGCTTTTTCTTTTCTCTTCCATGTGTTATAACGATCCTCTGTTGCCAACCCCATGTTGTAGCTCTTTTCTGTAAGACGGGCGTCAGCATCATCCTGACGTAACAGAATACGGTATTCTGCCCTGCTGGTAAACATTCTGTATGGTTCGTTCACTCCCTTTGTTACAAGGTCATCAATCAGTACGCCGATATACGACTCATTTCTCTTCATGACAAAAGGTTCGCTTCCACCGCATTTTCTTGCAGCGCTTATTCCGGCTACGATTCCTTGTCCTGCAGCCTCTTCATACCCGGTGGTTCCGTTAACCTGACCTGCCAAGTATAGTCCGTCTATTATCTTTGACTCCAATGAATGATAAAGTTGGGTGGGGTCGAAGAAATCATACTCAATGGCATATCCAGGACGGTAAACTTTTAAGTCGCGGAATGCAGGAATACAACGTAGTGCTTCCAACTGGATGTCAATGGGTAGACTGCTGCTGAATCCGTTCAAGTAATATTCTTGTGTGTTTGTTCCTTCCGGTTCCAGGAATAGCTGATGCTGGTCTTTGTCGGAAAAGGTTACGATTTTTGTTTCGATGCTTGGGCAGTATCGTGGGCCAATGCTCTTGATCTGTCCGTTGTACAGTGGTGAGTGGGGCAGACCTTCTTTCAGAATTTCATGAACTTTCGGGTTGGTGAATGTAATCCAACAAGGCAGTTGCGGCAAAGAACGGGTTGTGCCCATAAAAGAGAAGTGCTGGATGCATTCGTCTCCGGGCTGCATCTGCATTTCGTCGAAGTGTACACTTCTGCCATCAATTCTAACAGGAGTGCCTGTTTTCATTCTGTCCGCACGGATACCCCATCTTGTGATGCTCTCTGTCAGGTGGAGGCTTGCAGGTTCTGCGCATCGACCGCCAGGAATCTGTGTGCTTCCGATGTGCATCAGCCCGTTCAAGAATGTGCCGGCGGTGATGATTACACATCGGGCATGAAAAATGACATCCATGTATGTCTTCACACCGGTTGCCTTGCCGTCTTTTACCAGCAGTTCCTTTACCTGGTCCTGCCAGATGTCCAGATTGGGCTGGTTTTCCAGAATCTCTCTCCATGCCCAAATGAATTTTCCGCGGTCACATTGTGCTCTCGGACTCCACATTGCGGGACCCTTGCTTCGGTTAAGCATGCGGAACTGTATGGCGGTCTGGTCTGTCACCAGTCCCATCTGTCCGCCTAAAGCGTCAATTTCGCGCACAATCTGTCCTTTGGCAATGCCGCCCACGGCCGGGTTGCAACTCATCTGTGCAATCTTGTTCATGTCCATGGTCAGCAGGCACGTTTTGGCGCTTAATCTCGCACTGGCTGCTGCGGCCTCGCAACCTGCGTGTCCGGCTCCTACAACAACCACATCGTATTTGAATTTCATTTCTCTAATGTGTATTCTTTAAATAATAGTAAATTATGATGCAAAAGTAATGGTTTTATTCGAACATTTGGCGCTTTTTCTTGTTCAAATCACTTTTTTGCGTTACTTTTGCAATACAATTATACCTATTTAATAATAATAAAACATAATTTTAATTCAAATCAATAATTTAATTCAAATCATTTATGTGGTTAATCAATTCATCAATTGGTAGGAAAGTGGTTATGTCTGTAACGGGCATAGCGCTGGTCCTGTTCTTGACCTTTCATGCGTCAATGAACGTTGTGGCTCTCATCAGTGCCGAGGGTTACAACATGATCTGTGAGTTCCTGGGCGCCAACTGGTATGCAGTTGTGGCGACTTTAGGATTGGCTGCCCTTGTGGCATTGCATTTTATCTATGCCATCTGGCTTACGTTGCAGAACCGCAAGGCTCGCGGTAACAACCGCTATGCTGTAACGGACAAGCCCGCAATGGTTGAGTGGTCCAGCCAGAACATGCTGGTGCTCGGAATCATTGTAATTCTGGGTATGGGCCTCCACCTGTACAATTTCTGGTACAACATGATGTATGCCGAGCTGGTACATGACCCCGAGATGATTGCCATGGCAACAAACGGTGTTTATCACATTGCCAAGACATTCTCTTGCCCCGTGTACACCGCCATTTACATGGTATGGCTGGCAGCTTTGTGGTTCCACCTGAACCACGGTATCTGGAGCTCTATGCAGACAATGGGTTGGAGCGGTCACATCTGGTTCTGCCGTTGGAAGGTGATTGGTACCATCTACACCACCGTCATCATCCTGATGTTTGCTGCCGTAGCTCTTGCTTTTGCCTTCGGTTACGTTCCTTGCGACATGCAGGCTCCTGCATGCGGAGGCTGTTTGTTGGGCTAATTATTTAAGTGAAAACGGATAAATGAAATAATATTATGTCAAAGACTATAGATTCAAGAATTCCTGAAGGACCAGTAGCAGAGAAATGGACCAATTATAAGGCTCACCAGAAACTGGTTAATCCTAAGAACAAGCGTAAACTGGACATCATTGTTGTGGGTACAGGTCTGGCCGGTGCCAGTGCCGCCGCCTCTTTGGGCGAGATGGGTTTCCATGTGCTGAACTTCTGTATCCAGGACTCTCCCCGTCGTGCTCACTCAATCGCCGCACAGGGTGGTATCAACGCAGCCAAGAACTATCAGAACGACGGCGACTCTGTTTACCGTCTGTTCTATGATACCGTAAAGGGTGGTGACTACCGTGCCCGCGAAGCCAACGTTTACCGTCTGGCAGAGGTTTCAAACAGCATTATCGACCAGTGTGTGGCACAGGGCGTACCCTTCGCACGCGAATACGGCGGCATGCTTGCCAACCGTTCTTTTGGTGGCGCACAGGTAAGCCGTACTTTCTATGCCAAGGGACAGACCGGACAGCAGCTCCTTTTGGGTGCCTATAGCGCACTGAGCTGTCAGGTTAACGCCGGCACCGTGAAACTGTATACCCGTTACGAAATGCTCGATGTGGTACTGATTGACGGACGTGCCCGTGGTATCATTGCCCGCAACCTCATTACCGGTGAGATTGAGCGCTTTGCCGCCCATGCTGTAGTTATCGGTACCGGTGGTTACGGAAACGCTTATTTCCTCTCTACCAACGCCATGGGCTGTAACTGTTCTGCAGCTATCGCCTGCTACCGTAAGGGTGCATACTTTGCCAACCCCTCTTACGTTCAGATTCACCCCACCTGTATTCCCGTTCACGGCGACAAGCAGTCCAAGTTGACCCTGATGTCAGAGTCTCTGCGTAACGACGGCCGTATCTGGGTTCCCAAGAAACTTGAGGATGCCAAGGCACTGCAGGCTGGAACCAAGAAGGGTTCTCAGATTCCCGAGGAAGACCGCGACTACTATCTGGAGCGCCGCTATCCCGCATTCGGTAACCTGGTTCCTCGCGACGTGGCTTCACGCGCTGCCAAGGAGCGTTGCGACAAGGGCTTCGGTGTGAACAATACCGGTCTGGCTGTATTCCTGGACTTCAGCGAGGCTATCCGCGACTTCGGCAAGGACACCATCGCCGCACGTTATGGCAACCTCTTTGATATGTACGAAGAGATTACCGACGTATCTCCCTACAACGAACCCATGATGATCTATCCTGCCATCCACTATACCATGGGTGGTGTTTGGGTTGACTACGAACTGCAGACCAGCGTAAAGGGTCTGTTCGCCATTGGTGAGTGTAACTTCTCTGATCATGGAGCCAACCGTCTGGGTGCCAGTGCATTGATGCAGGGTCTTGCCGACGGTTACTTCGTTCTTCCCTATACTATCCAGAACTATCTGGCCGACCAGATTACCGTTCCCCGCTTCAGCACCTCACTGCCCGAGTTCGACCAGGCAGAGAAGGATGTCAAGGACCGCATTGCACGCCTTATGAACATCAAGGGAAAGAGCTCTGTAGACTCAATCCACAAGAAGCTGGGCCGCATCATGTGGGACTATGTGGGAATGGGCCGTACAGCAGAAGGTCTGCAGAAGGGTATCCAGATGATCAAGGAACTGCGCAAGGAGTTCTATACCGACCTCTTCATTCCCCAGCTGGACGGTGTAAACACCGAGTTGGAAAAGGCTCTCCGTCTGGAAGACTTCTTCCTGATGGGATTGCTCGTCGCTCACGATGCACTCACCCGTAACGAATCCTGCGGTGGTCACTTCCGCGAGGAATACCAGACCGAGGAAGGCGAGGCCAAGCGCGATGACGAGAACTATTTCTACGTAGGCTGCTGGGAATACCAGGGCGACGACGAGAAGGATCCCGTACTCTACAAGGAGCCTCTCGTATATGAAGCAATCAAAGTACAAACCCGTAATTACAAGAGCTAATCATGGCAAATATCAGTTTTACAATAAAGTATTGGAAGCAGAATGGCCCCAAGGACAAGGGTCACTTTGATACACACGAGATGAAGAACATCCCCGATGACACCTCATTCCTGGAGATGTTGGATATTCTCAACGAAGAACTCATCAGCGCCGGAAAAGAACCTTTCGTGTTCGACCACGACTGTCGCGAGGGTATCTGTGGTATGTGTTCATTGTACATCAACGGAACACCCCACGGAAAGACCGAGCGTGGAGCCACCACTTGCCAGCTTTACATGCGTAAGTTCAAGGATGGCGACACCATCACCGTAGAGCCTTGGCGCAGCGCCGGATTCCCCGTAATCAAGGACTGTATGGTGGATCGTACCGCATTCGATAAGATTATCCAGGCCGGCGGTTACACCACCGTGCGTACCGGACAGCCCCAGGACGCCAATGCCATCCTCATCCCCAAGGCAGACGCTGACGAGGCAATGGACTGCGCCAGCTGTATCGGTTGCGGAGCCTGTGTGGCCGCTTGTAAGAACGGTTCTGCAATGCTCTTCGTAAGCTCCAAAGTAAGCCAGCTCGCCCTGCTTCCCCAGGGCAAGGTAGAGGCAGCCCGCCGTGCCAAGAACATGATTGCCAAGATGGACGAACTGGGCTTTGGTAACTGTACCAACACTCGCGCCTGCGAGGCTGTATGTCCCAAGTGCGAGACCATCAGCAACATCGCCCGCCTGAACCGCGAGTTCATCAAGGCCAAGTTGGCAGACTAATCCCCGTTAGATTATAACACCATTGAAGCGGTCGCAACTCTCCAGTTGCGGCCGTTTTTTGGTTATTTCTTTGTGTTTTCCGTTGCTGTTCTGCAACAATGTTGAAACATAGTGCTTAAATTGTTGTAGCACAGTGCTATAAAAGTTTTTTCTCTGTGGTAAAAGTTTTGTTCCAGCTGATGAAACGTACATTCCAGCTGATGAAACGTACATTCCAACTGATGAAACATACGTTCCAACCGATGAAACGTACGTTTCAGCCGTTGAAACAAACTTTTCACTGTTAACAAAAAACTTTTTCAGTTAGCTCAAAAAACAAATTCAGTAGTGTCGGAAAACATTTTTAATACAATTGTTCTTCAATTCCGAAAATAATTCCTAACTTTGTCTTTGACAAAGCTGGCCCAACGGGGCGGGCAGGTCAAAAAACTTTATTGGAATATGCTTCCGCTGCCATAATAGAGGTCGTGCACCTCAATCGGGTAAGGAGCATGAAAGGACGTTTTCAAACGTTATCTTCTGTCGTCAAACTTCGCAACTTTGAATATGTACAAGAAGGTATCGCAACGAAGCGTCCGCGCAGGGTGTATTATACCCGTATGCATGCAAGTCCAAAACACTCGCTGCATACATTTATATAATACCCAACGGCGTGGGCTGGCTGAGTTGCTTATCTATGTGCATAGGCAATGCGAAGGCCTGACGACTGGGGTAAGCGACGGAAAGTTTCTCCCACGTCTTTTTTGTTTCCGTAACCGAATTTATTATTAACTGCTGAAGTAGGGGGAAGTGGTAGGCACAGGAAATATTAACATAATAACAGTGAATTATGACAACACGTATTAAGTCTTGCCTATATTATGTAGGTGGTATCATTACTGGCATCGTTCTGTCTTTTGCATTTTTGTTTGTTTTTGCTAATAAAGAATCGAATGATGGTTTAGTCATGTATGATTCTCCGCAACAAGAGATCGATGCTAATTATTTTAATGTCTTTCAAGTAATCTCTGGTGGGTCTGCTGCTTTGGCAACAGTACCGTTTCCCTATGAAAACAATGGAATGGTTGTACTATTCCCAAAGCAACAGGGCTTTCCTTCATTTTATGATGATCAAAATATAAAGATTCCAGAGAATAAAAAAGTAATGCAAGTTGGCACATATACATATAAAACGCGTAGTGAATTACAAAAGACAGTCCCTGTAGTTAGAATTTATGACAAATAAAAGTTTTAAGTAATGGGGTTAGTCGTTATCATACTCCTTGTAGTATTATTAATCTATATTTACCAGAAGATTCCTGTATGGAAAGGTAAGTATGCAGAAATACTCGTTGATAAAATACTATCACGTTTACCCGAGGACTATATAACATTCAATGATTTGCTTTTTAAGAGCAATGGCTATACTGTTCAAATAGACCACATAACCGTTTCTCCTTATGGAGTTTTTGTCATAGAGACAAAGGGCTATCAAGGTTGGATAACTGGTGGTGAAAACTCTGAATATTGGACGCAAACCATTTTTAAGAGTAAACACAAATTTTACAACCCTATTAGACAAAACGATGGGCATGTACGATTCCTACGTTATTTATTGAAATGCTCCGTTGATATACCTTTCATACCAATAGTCGTTTTCAATAATGATGCAGACTTAATGGTACATGTTTGGAATCACTGTGTTATTAACCGATCTTATTTAATGTCTGCTATTACACGATATAAAACTCCTGTGTTGAACAAAAATACGATAGAATGGATAGTCAAAACAATTAAAAACAATACAATTGTAACTACAAAAAAAGATTTCAAACAACACAAGCAAAATACACAGTATCGGCAATATCGGAGCCAGAGTCTTATAAATCAAGGAACCTGTCCTCGGTGTGGTGGACAACTTATTTTGCGTCAAGCAAAATATGGGTATTTTTATGGGTGTACCAACTACCCTAAATGTAAGTTTACTTTGAATTGTAATTAGTAAAATCCGTTAATTGCTGGAAATTCCCATCACAATTCGTGTAGAGTGTCACGATAGATTTCGAATGCATTTAAGAAAACGGTATTTTAACTCAAAATAACTACAGATATGGCAATGAAGACTTATACACTTGATGAAATGAAGGATGAGTTCATTGGAAAAATAGGAACTCCAGAACGAGATAAATTTGAGCAAGACCTGAAGGAGG
Source organism: Bacteroidaceae bacterium (assembly GCA_017559845.1). Taxonomy (GTDB): domain Bacteria; phylum Bacteroidota; class Bacteroidia; order Bacteroidales; family Bacteroidaceae; genus Physcousia. The sequence continues at coordinate 94,861 of JAFYQQ010000014.1, forward strand.
AATTGCAGGCCTACCACATCGGTGAGGCAATCAAGCAGGCACGTCTTGCCAAGAATCTTACTCAGGAACAATTGGGTGAGAAAATCGGTGTGCAGAAATCGCAAATATCCAGGTTGGAGAAGGGTAAGAGCATAACCCTGTCTTCTCTGATGCGTCTGTTCTCGGCAATGGAGATTCCTCTTACGCTGGACATGGGCGGAATTGGTAAAATTTCTCTTTGCTAAAAGATTGCGATAGAAAAATGAGGGCATGTGCCCAATTTTGATTGTTATAGCGGGCGGAAACCGAGTAGTGATAGGTTTCCGCCCGCTATATTTGTCTTTCTTACAGCAGCCGATACATTCCGCCATTCATCATTTTTACCACGCCTTTCATCTCCATGGTGAAGAGCAGGCTGCTGAGCATACCTATGGGAATGCCGGTGTCTATGGCAATGAGGTTTATTTGTTTGCTGTCTGCTTTCTGCAGGGACTGTACCACTTTCTGTTCGTCTTCGGTCAGATTGGGGAAGAGTTGTTGCTGTATGCCGTTCTGGAGATTCTTTTTCAGATGTTGTTCCTGAATCCATCCCATCGTTTCCAGCATGTCTTCTGCACAAGTGATGAGCTGTGCCCTGTGGCTGCGGATGAGTTCGTTGCATCCGGCTGAGTATTCGTCACGGACACGTCCGGGAAAGGTGAACACGTCGCGGTGGTAGCTTTCGGCAATCTCTGCAGTGATGAGCGAGCCTCCCTTGCGTGCGCTCTCAACCACCACCACGGCATCGCTCAGACCGGCCACAATGCGGTTACGCTGGACAAAGTTGCGCTTGTCGGCATTGGTTTGGCTCATGAACTCGGTGAGCAATCCGCCTTGCGCCACCATTTGGGCTGCGGTGTGCTTGTGCATCCGGGGATAAATCTGATCCAATCCGTGTGCCAGCACACCAACGGTGGGTAATCCGCTGCTGAGGGCGGCTCGGTGGGCATGGATGTCCACTCCATAAGCCAGACCGCTTACCACCACCGCATTTGGACACATTTGGCCAAGCTCCTGTACGAATTGCCGGCACAGGTCCTTGCCGTATTCCGTTATGTGGCGTGTGCCCACCACACTGACCACTTGCATGGCGTTCAGGTCAGATTGCCCCAGATAGTAGAGCAGGAGCGGGGCGTCGGGACATTCGCGCAGACGGGTCGGATAGTCCTGGTCGGCTATGCCCAGGCATCTGATGTGGCTTTCCTGTGCAAAGGCAAGTTCCTCTTCGGCGCGGGGCAGCAGGGCGTCCATTCCTTTCAGTGCCTCGGCCAATGCGGGATGGGCTTCGGGCAGAGCGTCAAGTATGTGGTGGCGGTGTTCAAACACGGCTGTGGCGCTGCCCAAGGCATTGACCAGAAGACGCTGGTTGATGAGATTGATGCGGGGCGTACGGGTGAGGGCTATGGTATGGATGATTTCCTGTTCGGTCATTCTTCCTTCATGAAATAGGGTTCAAGCAGATGGTCAAGCGGAGTGGTGGCCTGCAGTTTTCCGTTGGTGATGCAGACGGTATCCACCTGGGCGCGGACACAAAGTTTTTCGTCGGGCAGACGGAAAATGTCCTGTAGGAAGACATATTTTATGCCATCCTTCTTGATGTTCAGACGGCAGACATATTCGTCTTGGCTCGTGAGCGGAGTCTTGAACTGCATGTTGAGCCTTGCCACCACAGCGTCGGTGCCTTCTTGGTGGAGTTGTGCAAAACTGATGCCGGCCTGCAGCAGAAATTCGTGGCGGGCATGTTCCAGATAATGTTGGTAGTTGGCGTTGTTTACAATACCTTGCAGGTCGCATTCGTAGTCGCGCACCTTCAATTTGAGTTCGTGTACGTATTTCATTGCTTTAAGTATTCATATCCGAAGCGGCAGCGCAGGCAATCCGCGCGGTCGCAGTATTCGCGTTTCAATTGTATGAGCGCCTGGCTGTCTGCCGCAGACCTGACGGATAGTCCGCATCCCTTCCATTGCCGTATGATGAAGTTGTTCTCTGGCGGCAGTTGGGCAAGCAGGTCGGTGGCCTTGTCCTTCAGACCCTGGTCTTGCAGGTGTATTCCATAGGCATAGAGCAGGGGAATGACGGTGTTGATGATGATGAGGTTGCGGCTTGCAGCTGACAGGCTGCCTTCGTGCAGGCAGTTGTGCAGTTCCTTGATGTCGGACACTTCCAGCAGATTGTGCAGTCCGGCCTTCCCGGAGACATAGATGCGGGCCAGTTGTAGGATGCGCAAGTGGGGGAAGTTGGAGGGGCGGGTACGCATGAATTTCCACAGTTCGCGCGGAACGGGTTCGGCCAACTGGAACTTATGCGCCAGAAAAGCATATTCTCTCTGCGCCTTCTCTGCATTCCAGCCTTCGGCCTGCAGTGCTGGGTCAATCAGGTTGGCCATTCCCATGAAAAGGCTTTGTATCTGAAACAGATTGTCACGGTGTTTGGCGGCGGCTTGCAGAGGTATCTTTTGTGCCCACATCTCGTAGATGTCTCCGTTGAGACCGAAACCAAAGTTGCGGCTCAGCGTAACGAACGCGGCCTTTTCCCAGTCGCCGTTCATCCGCCTTGCCCGCTCCGCCACCTTGCCCGCTCTGGCTTCCATCCGTTCCACCAGCAGTGCATCCATCCAGCCGTTTGTCTTGATGGACGGTATGCTGGAAACAATGCGGTGGCATCGGGGGTAATCGTCGTTGGTGCAAAGTTCGCGGTAGTGCAGGAGCAGTTCCTTGGGCATGTCCACTTGTATGGTCACGGGTTTGTGCCCGTCCTGTGTCTCTGCTTCCTTGTCGGCATCCAGCACCACATGCAGGATGGTGTTGTTATAGGCCGCATCCAGATGGTGGCCGTGATGATACCAGTCTGAGGCTTTCAGGTGGATTTCCACATTGCCTGCCCAAAGGATGCCATTGAGCTTGACCTTGGCGTTGAAAAAGTCGGGACCCTGATGTGTATTGTGGGTACCGGGGTCAATGACTTCAACCATGCGCTTGTCAAGCGTAAGCAGGGTCTTGAATGGCAAAATCCTGTGTTTCCACACATAGTGTAGCAGTTTTTCCATACCTTTTGATTGCCTGTTAACGTAAATTTTGAAACAAATGTAGTGAATTTCAAGGTAAAAGCAGTACTTTTGCATCAGAAAAAATACGAAACAAATGAAAATAGCACTGATAGGATATGGCAAGATGGGGCGCATGATTGAAGAGATAGCCCTGAGCCGCGGTCATGAAATCGTTTCCATAATAGATATTGACAACCAGGCCGACTTTGACAGCCCAGCATTCAAAAGTGCCGATGTGGCGATAGAATTCACCGCGCCTCACGTGGCGTATGAGAATTACCTGAAAGCCTTCCGCCATCATGTGAAGGTAGTAAGCGGCTCTACCGGTTGGATGGACAAGCACGGCGAAGACGTGCGGAGAATGTGTGCCGAGGAAGGACAGACGCTTTTCTGGAGTTCCAACTTCAGCCTGGGTGTGGCTGTCTTTAGGGCTGTCAGCCGCCATTTGGCCCAAATCATGAACCGTTATGATGACTATAAGCCTGTGATGGAAGAGGTGCACCATGTCCATAAGTTGGACCACCCCAGCGGAACAGCCATTACGCTTGCCGAGGAACTGGTGGCTCAGGTGGACCGTCTGCAAGGATGGGCTGTGGGACAACTTACCCAGCCGGACGGAACGGTGGAAGGAACTTCACAAACGGCGGAGGACAAACTGCGCATTGACAGCATACGCCGTGGCGAAGTGCCCGGAATCCACAGTATATCATGGGACAGCGATTTTGACAGCATCACCATTACGCATGATGCGCACAGCCGCAGAGGATTCGCTTTGGGAGCAGTGATGGCGGCCGAATATACAGCCAGCCACCAAGGGTTGCTCTGCATGGACGATATGCTGAAATTTTAAAGAATCGGATAATAAAAACAGAAAAACATAACGAAACAGACTGATGAAGAAAGAGAAAATAAAAGCTTCGGCGCTGGACTGGACCAAAGCCATCGTTGCCATCCTGCTTTATCTGGTATTCCTTTGGTGGGTTGGCAGTTGGTGGGGAGTTATTGTAATACCCTTTATCTTTGATGCGTATGTGACCCGCTTCATCCCTTGGACGTGGTGGAAGGATGCCGAAAATCCTTTGGTGCGTACCGTAATGAGTTGGGTGGATGCCATTGTCTTTGCGCTGGTGGCCGTCTATTTTGTGAACATCTATTTCTTCCAGAACTATACCATTCCAACCAGTTCACTGGAGAAGAGTCTGCTTGTGGGCGACTATCTGTTCGTAAGCAAGATGAGTTATGGACCCCGTGTGCCCCAGACCCCTCTGCACATGCCCTTGTGCCAGCATACGCTTCCTTGGGGTGGAAAGAGCTATATCGAATGGCCTGCTTGGGAATACAAGCGTGTATCACCAAAGCCCGTACAGCTCAATGATATTGTGGTGTTCAACTATCCGGCTGGAGATACCATCGTGACAAACCCTGCTTACCAGGCTGCAGATTATTATATGATGTGTTATGCCTTCGGACACCAACTTTATGAACAGGAAGTGGGAGAACAGTTGGAAATGGACAGTTTGTCCGCTTTGGAGCGTTACCGCCTTTATCAGGAATTCTACAATCGCGGAAGACGATACATATCTCTTGCTCCCCAGGAATTCGGTGTAATAGACCACAGACCAGTGGACCGCAGAGAAAATTATGTAAAGCGCTGTGTGGGCCTTCCCGGCCAGACTTTGGAAATCAAGGACCGTATCATCTATCTTGACGGAAAGGCCAACAAGGAACCGGACCAGGTGCAATATAATTATTATGTAGAGATTCTGGCTCCCATTCCCGAAGATTTCGCACACGAAATCGGCTTGAGCGGAGAAGACCTGATGAGTTTGTCACATAGCGGAATCTGTCCGCTTACCGCTTCCATGAAACAGACGCTGGAGGCTCGTACAGACTTGGTGGGCAGTATCACTTTGGTGCAGAGCCAGCAGAATGACAATCTGTATCCTCTGAACGGTTATATGGGATGGACGCAGGACAATTACGGACCAGTCTGGATTCCCAAGAAGGGCGAGAAGGTTCAGCTCACACTGGAAAATCTGCCAGTATACGAACGCCCCATCAAGGTATACGAGGGCAATGACCTGCAGGTTACTGCTGATGGAAAGATTCTGATTAACGGAGAAGAAACAAATGAATACACGTTCCGCATGGATTACTACTGGATGCAGGGCGACAACCGCCATAACAGTGCCGATTCGCGCTACTGGGGTTTTGTTCCCGAAGATCATGTGGTGGGCAAGCCCATTATGGTGTGGCTCAGCACGGACAAGGATCGTTCCGGAATCAATTTTATCCGTTGGAACCGTCTGTTCAGTCTTGTGGACCGTATAAAATAATATAATGTAGTGTTGAGGCGGTTTGTCAGTTTGTTAGGCGTATGTTGTGGTGCGGTAATGATTGCATTTTTTTTCCGCACATTCCTTTTTACGCTCTTTACCGTACCACAGACAGACAAACAGCCTGTTTTTTTGCAAGGCGACCGCGTTTTGGTAGACCGTTGGGCCTATGGTTTCCGCTTTCCCAATACGAGCCTGTTTGGTTATCACCGATGGGGGAAGGGAATTCCCCGGAACGGAGACTGGGCTGTGTTTAACAGCCCGTTGGTAGAGCATGGCGCGCTTCCTGACACCAGTGCGCTTTGCATGGGAATGGTAATGGCTTGCCCTGGCGATACGGTATGGATGGGGCGTGATGGAAAGGTAGGCCGCTTCCGCGACTATGCTTGTGGCCGCATTTGGCCCATTGCCGTGCCGGCCCGCGGTGCGTATGTGCAGGTGGCTCCCTGGGCAGCCCGCATTTATCAGCAGACACTTGATCTTCATGAAATGGATTCGGCCAATCTGCTCCCGGCAACCAGTTTTGAATCCATCCAAAACGGCAACCCGATTCGTGTTCGTTTTTCCCGCAATTACTATTGGATTTCCTCCGGTAGTGAGGATAACTTGTTTGACTCCCGCACATTCGGGTTTGTTCCGGAAGAGTTTTTCCTTGGAAAGGTGCGGAATGTGTTCTATTCCATCCAGCCAAATGCCGCTTGGCAGAAGGCTTGGCGTTCCGACCGATTCCTGTTACCGATATAAATATAATGATGAATACGGTTCTTCTGCCCACGGCATATCTGGCTCCTGTTTCCTATTATTCGGCTCTTTACAGGGCTGATGAGGCTTACATAGAAATATGGGAACATTATGTAAAGCAGACCATACGCAACCGTTGCCAGATTGCCGGACCAGACGGGATGATTCCTTTGTCCATTCCCGTCGTTAAGGCAACCAAACCGGGACAGCCCATTTGCGAGACCCGTATCAGTGACCATGGAAATTGGCGGCATCTGCATTGGCGGGCTTTGCAGAGTGCGTATGGCAACAGTCCTTTTTTTGAATATTACGAAGATGACTTCCGGCGTTTCTACCAACCCGATTGGGAATTTTTGACGGACTACAACCGCGACCTTATGACGCTTGTCTGCGAATTGCTGGACATCACTCCCAGGATAAATAATACCGAGAAGTTCCAGGCTGTGCCTTCAATGGATTTTCATGGCGTTGCGCCCCGACCATATTATCAGGTCTTTTCGACACGGCACGGCTTTATTCCCGATTTGAGCATTGTGGATCTGTTGTTCAATATGGGGCCAGAATCAGTATTGTATTTATGATGTTCCATCCCCTTCCAGATGCCGTAAGCGAGATTCCCTCTCCGGCTTGTTTCACCTACCCGTTTTGTTACACTCCGCATAAGCTTTGTGTGGTGGCGGCGGACGAGGTGAGGTCGTATTTGCAGACAAGGCCGGTGTGGCGTGCAGAATTGTCTCAGGGCAAGATGCTGGGGGTATTGGTTGTTCAGCGAGGAGGCGAGCGTGGTTTTCTGGCTGCGTTTTCCGGAACTCTGGACGGTGCGACTCGTCACGATTACTTTGTACCTCCGGTGTATGACTGTATGGAGCCTGGCGGTCATTTCCAGACGGAACAGGCTTGCATTTCAGCATTGAACCGATGCATTGAGGAGGATGAACGCCGTATAACCGTTCCCCTGGAACACGAACAGGCCCGTTTGGCTCTGGAGCAAGCCAAGTCAGAGATGCAAAAGGCCCGACAGCGCCGTAATCATTTGCGCACGACGCTTTCGGCGAAGGAACTGGCTGAAGTGGAACCGGAACTGATTCGCGAAAGCCAGTTTTTGAAAGCCGAGTTTAAACGGTTGCAAAGAATGTGGCAGCAACGCATAAGTGAGGCGGAAGAGCCCAATGTGGAGTTGCGAAAGAAGATTGCGCAGATGGAACAAGAACGCAAGAGACGCAGCATGGCATTGCAGGAATGGCTCTTCAAGCAATATTCTTTTCTGAATGCACAAGGCGAACGCCGTAATCTGTTGGATATCTTTTCTCCGTCTTATCCGCCTGGAGGTGCGGGAGATTGTTGTGCCCCCAAGTTGTTGCAGGCGGCTTATGAAGCGTCATACACCCCCTTGTGTATGGCTGAATTCTGGGTGGGAAATTCGCCTGCGGATGAACTGCGTGCCGAGGGAAATTTTTATCCCTCGTGTCGTAGTAAATGTCTGCCCATTTTGGGGCACATGCTGAAAGGTCTTTCCGTGGAGACCAATCCTTTGGCTGAAGTCCATGAGGATTTGCTTAAACGGATAAGGGTGTTGCATCAGGAAGATGATTTTCTGGTCATGTCCAAACCTTCTGGCCTGCTTTCTGTTCCGGGAAAGGAATACGTCCCTTCTGTTCTGGATTTTGTGCGCGGACATTATCCCCTGGCCACGGGACCTTTGATTGTCCACCGACTTGACATGGACACCAGCGGGCTGATGGTGGTGGTGCTGAATGAGGCGGCTTATCATCGTCTGCAAGGTCTGTTTTTGCAACGTAAGGTATTGAAAACCTATCTGGCGCTTTTGGAGAAGCCGATGAGTCCGGACAGTTCTGGAGAAATAACCTTGCCGTTGGCTCCCGATATACAGGATCGCCCCCGGCAAAAGGTGGATTATACGTACGGAAAGGAGTCGCATACAACCTATCGCGTTCTGGACAATGTGGACGGCCACGCCCTGGTGGCACTCACGCCCCATACCGGCAGGACACATCAGCTGCGGGTACATTGCGCCCACCCCTCTGGCCTGGACAATCCCATTGTGGGCGACCGGCTCTACGGAAAGGCTGCCGACCGGCTGATGCTGCATGCGGCCAAGCTTGCGTTCGGCAATTATGAATTTACAGATTTAACAGGATTAGGCAATTATAATTTATCATCTTTATGACACCATTATTAGACGTACACACCCATTCCATTGTTTCCGGCCATGCCTATAGTAGCATTCAGGAAATGGCTGTTGCTGCCTCGGAAAAAGGCCTTAAGATATTAGGTATCACCGAGCATGCCCCGGAACTGCCCGGTGCTTGCGACCCCATTTATTTCCGCAATCTTCATGTTGTGCCCCGAGAAATGTACGGAGTGCGTCTGCTCCTTGGCGCAGAACTGAATATTCTTGATACGAAGGGTACGTTGGACCTGGATGAAGACTATTATCGCATTCTGGACCTCCGCATTGCTGGCATTCATAGCCTTTGTTGGAAGGGCGGAACCCGCGAGGAAAACACCCATGCCATGCTTCAGGCCATACGTAATCCCTGGACACAGATTATCAGTCATCCTGGAGACGGAACAGCGTTGCTCGATTTTGAACCGATAGTCTTGGCGGCAAAGGAAACCCGTACACTTTTGGAAATAAACAGTTCCAGCATGGAACCGGTGCGACACAAGGAAGAGGCCCGTGAAAATAATCTGGAGATTCTCCGCTTGTGCCGTCATTACGAGGTTCCCATCATCCTGGGCAGCGATGCGCACATCAGTTTCTCCGTGGCCGATTACCGTTATGCCTTGCCCTTGCTTGCCGAAACGGACTTCCCTGAAGCGTTGGTCATCAACGACAAGCCGGAATGGTTCTTGGAATACACTGGAATAGAATAAGAATCTGTTTTGACTTCTCTTGTCCGGACAAGTGGCGACTTCCGGACAAGTTTTTTTATTTAAGCCGTTGTTGAGTTGTAAACTACAAAGCTAAAAGAATGTTTTTCAACGATTTTGGTTGAAAAATGTCCTGGAAAGGAGGAAAAAATCGGCATTTTTTTTGCGTGTTTCTTCAAATTGCCTATATTTACACGGAAAATGCGAAAATTATATTGTTTTTAACTTTAAAAAAAGTGCTTATGAAAAAAATTACATCTCTTCTGTTTGCATTGATTTGTCTTTGCAATACAGCGGTTTGGGCACAACCAACTGATTTTGGTGAACCCCTTATTCTTGACGCAGCTCAGTTGAGCAGCCCGTTTAGCGACTCTGCCGAGGGTACAGACATTGGTGCCCTTTGCGATTTTGATTTCGGAACGTTCTGGCATTCAGACTGGCACGGCGAAGTTGCCGGCGATTACCATTGGCTTCAGATTGAATTGCCCGAGGCAATGGATGGTAAGATGGTGTTGTGGATCAAGCGCCGTACTACTGATAATGACCACCCCAGCGTGGCTGTGATTACCGGTTCTCTTACCGCCGATTTCGGCATGGAAATTCCCATTGACACACTGGAACTGGGCAACGCCTCTTCCGGTCAGGAATTCACCACCGGTACATGGGTGATTCCTGAGAAGGTCAAATATCTCCGTTTCACCCCCATAAATTGTAGCCCTGAGTTCCGCACATTCTGGCACGCTGCAGAAATCAACCTTTATCAGCCCGGCGAGTTCGAACTGTATCAGAAGCTGATGTCGGATTTGCTGAACCAGTATGACGCTTATCTGTGGGGCGAAGATTTCAACATCGGTACCTTGCCCGGACAATATACAAATCAGGAAGCCGCAGACGCTTTCCTTGCCAACTTGAAGTATATCGAGCAGATTTTGGCCGAAGAAGTTGATCGTCCCAGCAACGAAGAAATCGAAGCGCTGATTCAGCAGACTCAGGACTATTGGAACGCTTACCAGGCTTCTAAAGTAGAATATACCCTTCCTGCCGACGGTTACTACCGCATCATTGCCAACCTGGATTACTACAAGACCGTGGATACCGGTGAAGTGGACGAGTTCGGTGAACCCATTACCGAGCGTATCGACGGCATCAAGAAGTCAATGTATGCCAAGATGGACAGTCTGGCTGCATGGCACACCCTGGATATGGAAGACTGCCGCGACGTATGGTATATTACCCGCAACGAGGACAATACCGTCAATATGATTAACGCTGCCACAGAAATGGGATTCTATCAAATGGGAAGCCCCATCAGAATGCACATTGCCGACAGCGCAAAGGTGATGAAGATTGACTGGGCAGGTAAGGAAGAAGTTACCTTCAATGGCGAAACCAAGGAGCGCGACATTCTTTACATCCGTAAGGACGGCGATCCCACCAACGGATACTACATCCACCAGTTGAGCCATAGCCGCGGTGCCGGTGAAGGCGATAACCTGTGTGTATGGAATGCCACATTTACCTACGGCGCACCCTATGACAGCGACAAGGGTACCTCTGAATGGTTCCTGGAGCCCGTGAGCGATGAAGAGGCTCAGGCACTGATTGAGGCTTACGCCCCCATCAAGAACCACGATGTGCTGGTAATGCAGTATAAGGAAGTGCTGGGCAAGGCTCAGGCTGCCATGAGTGTTGCCAACGAGGCTTATACCCAGGCATACATCACCAAGAACGAGCAGTTTAGTTCTCACGTGACCGAACCTAACGAAGGTTCTCTCTCTAACTTGTTGGACGGCAATTCTGACACCTTCTGGCACAGCGCATGGAGTAGCGGTTCACGTCCCATGGGAACTCACTTTATTGACATTACATTTGACGAGCCTATCGAAGGCGACATCCACGCATGGATTCAGCGCCGCGGCTCCAACAGCAACGATGACAACCCCACCACCTGGAACATTTACGGTTCTAACGAAGAGACCGCTCTGGAAAGCCAGGCCGACTTTGACAATGCAGCCGAAGAAGAATGGGCCGGACAGGTAACCGCTGGATGGGAACTGATTAAGGATTCTGTTTCCACTCCCTGGTCAAGCAGCGCACCCACGGTGGTGACTCCCGACTTCAACGTACCCACTCCTTATAAATATATGCGTTTCGTCTGCATTGGAACTTCTGGTCCCAACTTCCCCGACTATAACAACCGTGGTTACTTTCACTTGGGCGGATTCCAGATTTACAAGACCCTTGGTAAACCTCAGATTGCGACCATGGGCGAGATTGGCGCTACCATGCTGGCAGAACTTGAAAAGGCAGCCGGACTGGCCGACGAGGATATTACTATTGACGACCTGAACAGCCTGACTGCTGCTTACGAGGCATTTTATGCCATCCTGAAGGATCCCACTGAAATGCGCAATACCGTTGCCAAGTATGCCAACTATCCCAACATGTTGGTTATTGGCGAAGAACCCGGTACATGGGATGGCGATGCCGAAGCCAACGCGTTGGCAGAAATCCTGACCGCTGCCAACGAGTATGACAAGGGTGGCGCTTACGATCAGGCTAAGCTGGACGAGTATGTAACCCTGATAGAGGTCGCAGCCGAGGCCTTCATGAAGGCCGCAAAGGGTGTCAGCACAGACAAGTGGTACCGTTTCCGCTTCCCCACCGAAGAAACCTATACCAAGAATGGATGGAGCAGCGGAAACATCATCCAGAATGAAGGTTACAACATTGGTAATTTGTGGGGACAGTATGTGGCAGTGGCCAGCTTCCTGGAAACTGGTGAATACGAAGGCAATCCCGACATCCTGGTTAAGGAAAACGAGGAAATGCGAGAAGGTAATGCTCTGTTCTTTACCGAAATGGATGACATAAGCAACGAGGATGCTTCTCTGTTTCGTTTCATTGCCATCGGCGATACTGCCTATATAATCCAGAATAAGGGTACAGGTCTGTATTTGAACTGTAAGAGCACCAATGACAACGATGTTTCATTGAGTCTGAATCCAACAACCTTCCAGATAACTCCCACCGGATACGGTTCAATCCTGTTTGCTGGTAAGTCTCTGGCTGGCGAGAACAAGACTAACCTGCACGCGCAGCGCTGGAACCACCGTTTGGTAACTTGGGAAGCTACTGATCCCGGCTCTAACTCTGGTTTGTGGTTAGAGACTGTGGCCGACGTGGCTGACGATGTTGCCAAGGTCTTCACACGCGACTATGTGGCCGGTCAGATTTATCCCATTTGTAATTCCACTGGTGTGAAGGTGGCTGAGGGCGACGTGGCACTGTACACTGTGGCAGGCACCTACACCGAGGGTGAAGAGAACTTCCTGGCACTGAACACCATCACAGAGACTCAACCTGGTGTTCCCTACTTTGCTATCGTAGGTACCCCTGATGATTACGTAGAAAGCGAAGAGGTTCTGGCAGATGCCTACATCTTCGAGCAGACAGGTACCGGATTTGCGGCAAAGGCTGACAGCATCAACGGTTTGATTGGTACATACGAAGCCATGACCGTAGCCAAGGGTGTAGTGGTATTTGATAAGAATACTGCCGCTACAGCAGAAGACAAGGTTGTGGAGAACGAAGACGGTTCATTTAGCTCTGTAACCAACCGTTCAGTAGGCCGCAATAGTGCTTATCTGAAGTTTGGTTACACTCAGGCTGATCCCGCTGGCACCTACGACTTGGTAATCAAGATTGATGGTACTCCCACTATTATGGACGGCATCCAGAATGCACTGGAAAACGTGGCCAAGAGTGGTACCGTATATGACCTGAGCGGACGTCAGGTGAAGAAGAACGCAACCCTGAACGACCTGAAGGGCCTGGGCCGCGGCATCTACATTCTGAATGGTGTGAAGGTTATGGTTAAGTAATCTGATAGTTGCTTACTTTCAATAGAGAAGGCTCTCCGGTAAGGAGGGCCTTCTCCTTTTGAGAGAACATAAAAAAACTTTACACAAAAAATAGCAAAAAGTAACACTTAAGTGTTTCTGCAAAATCACTTAAGTGTTACTTCGGAAAGACTTAAGAAAAACTCAAGAAACACTTAAGTCTTTTTTTGCGTATTTTCTAGGGAAATTTTACAAGATTGTATCCTCTTGATTATAAGAAGATTGAAAGTTTTCTTCATTTCTTCCCTTGCACCAAAATCTCCTTTTTTTGTTTTTTGACAAATCGAAGGTAATGGCACGCCGATGACCGAAGAATTTTGAGCAGTGAGTTTTTGGATTAGACAGAAGAACATAAGAACATGTTTTTCGTTCCATCGGATATGCCATCCGATGGTGTAGAGGTGGGGATTTGCAATCCCCGCCTATGCTCTCGGATCATAGACCCTTATACCCAGAAACAGCGAATGACATCTTCGCCGTGACAAATTATAACCCAATGTACTCTCTTCGGACGCTGCACGCAGACGTCCCTACTCCCTCATTGCTCATTACTCAATGCTCATCGCTCACTGTCAAACATTTTTACCTTTGCCCTTCCTGCATACATAGGTACCAAAATGAACAAAAATCATTTAAAACAGTTCAAAAAGGCACATAAATGAATGGCTAAAATAGCCCAACTGGAAAAAAATAATTTCTCAGTTGAAAAAAAATATTTTTCCAGTTGGGAAGTTATTTTTTCGCAACTGGGCGTTTCCAACTTCCTAACTGGAATTCCCAAATTCCTCCCGTTTGTAAAAAGTTTTTTATCCAATGGAAGGAACAAGGCGTGGCGGGCGTTGTAGGCCGTGGGAGAGTGGTTGCCTTGGATCATAAAGATGTCTGGAAGACGTGGTTTTGGGGCCTTGGGTGTTTAATGGGTATAAAAGAATGGCGTCTGGAGGACGCGAATCGGTGGTGTGGGGTTGCCGTTCCTCGTCTTCCAGACGCCAGTTTGTGTTCTTGTCATATTTCCACGGGCTTGAAAGCCCGCGGCTATTCGTTTTCCCGTCTTCCAGACGGCTTTTCGCTCACGGCTCATCATAACGACAGCGAGCCTTTGCTTGTACCTGTCCTCGGTGAGATCCTGAAACGAGTTCAGGATGACGATTGGAGGATTCGATCATCGCTCACCGCTCATCGCTCACAACTCATAGCTCAAAGTCCCATTTCGCGGATAAGGTGGGGTGCGTGTCCCCATTTCTCTATGAGGAACAGAACAAAGCGGATATCCACGCCGATACAGCGCTGCAGGTCGCTGTTGAAGCTGATGTCGCCGCTCATGGCTTCCCAGTTTCCGTCGAAGGCCAGTCCAATGAGCTCGCCGCGTCCGTTGAACATGGGGCTGCCGGAGTTTCCACCGGTGATGTCGTTGTTGCTGATGAAGCAGAGCTGCATCTCTCCGGTATGCTTGTCGGCATATCGTCCCCATTCGCCCTTTTGCATCAGCGCCACGATGTCGTCTTCCAACTTGTAGTCCTCAATTTCCTTCTGCTTGGCGGCCTTGTCCAGCAGGCTCTGTGCGTTGGTGAAGTAGTCGAACTTCTTGCCGCCTGCAGTGTAGTCCTGGATGAAACCGTAGCTCAGACGCATGGTGAAGTTGGCGTCGCTGTAGTGCGGGTTTTCCTGATCCATCTCCAGCAGCGCCTGGGTGAGCAGATGCTCGTTGAAGGTGATGATACGTCCCTCCTCGCGCATGCTCTGCTGTATCTGCATGAGCTTGTTGGGGATAATCTTGCACAATTTGAAGGCGGGGTCTGTCTCGCGCAGGCTGCTGTCTGCCAGCAGTCGGTCCAGACAGTCGGCCTCCTTGCAGATGGTCTTCTCAAAGAGGTGGCGTGTGTAGGCTTTGCAGTCACCGCCGAATTCTTTGTCAATGATGTTGTAGCACTCGGGCAGGAACTTGGCAGCAACCTGCTGGCGGTAGTTCTCTAGCAGCACACCCATGGTCTCCTGGTCCAGACGTGCGTCATAGTCTTTAAAGAAGCGCTGTATGGACTCGCGGGTGGATTCAATCTGTTCCTTTCCAGCATCCTGTGATATGCGGCTCAGCATGCTGGCTATGCGGTAGATCTCTATGCCGCGCATGAAGGTCTCGTTGTAATAACCGCTGGCGTGTACAGCCTCGCGGCGGTTGGCATAAGCCTGTTCCAGTTGTGTGAACATCTCACCGAAACGGCGTGTCAGCTCCTTGTCGCCCTTGAACCATTGTGCCAAACGTTTTTCAAGTGCTTGCTTCTGGCCGATGACGTTGAGGTCGGCAATGGCCTTGTTCATGCCGATGGAGTTTTTCCAGTAGTTGCTGCTGCTGGCGTATTTGCTGGCATACTTGATTCCGGTGGCTCGGTCTGCGTCCATCCATTTCTTCCAGACTTCTTGTTTCTTTCCACGTACTTGTATGGTGGATATGTTGCGGTCGTTTACGCGTTCGCTGATTCCCCACGAGCTGAGATAGCGGCTGGTGCTGCCGGGATAGCCCACGGTCATGCAGTAGTCGCCGGGACGGTATCCGTCAATGCTCACTTTGGCATATCGCTTGGGCTTCAGTGGCACGTTGTCCTTGCTGTATTCTGCGGGCTCGCCGTTCTTGTCTGCATAGATGCGGAACATGCTGAAGTCGCAGGTTTGGCGGGGCCACATCCAGTTGTCCGTGTCGCCGCCGAACTTACCCAGCGTCTGTGTGGCGGTGAAGACCAGGCGCACGTCGCGATAGGTCTTGTACTTCGATACATAGAATGCGTTACCGCCGTAGTAGCTTCTTACCATGCAGTCCATGCCCGGATTGGCACGACTGTATTCGCGCTCCACAGCGCTGCAGATGGAGTCGGTTTTGGTGTTGTTGATTTCCCTTGCGGGGATGGTGGGGTTGGCACGGTAGATGCTGTCCAGGGCGGTCATGATGCGCGAGGTGCATTCCTCGGTGCTTTGCAGAAAACGCACGAACAGACCCTCGGCGGGGCGTTCCTCTTCCATATTCTTTGCCACGAATCCGTTGGCCAGAATGTCATCTTCAGGGGTAGAAAGTGCCTGGATGGCACCGAAACCGCAGTGGTGGTTGGTGAACACCAGTCCGTTGGGGCTGACAACAACGCCGGAACAGAAGTCGCCGAAGTCGACTACGGCATCTTTGAGGCTTACGCCGTCGGGGTTGTACAGTTCTGAGGGTGTCAGGGTCAGACCCAGCCCTTTCATGATGTCGGCTGTTTTCTGGTCTATACGGTTCAGCATCCACATGCCTTCGTCGGCGTGCAGATGCAAACAGCCAGCCGCCAGCAGGGCGGCGGCAAGGATTTTCTTCATTTGCATAAGATGTAGTGTGTTGTTTTTATTGGGTTTATTTCTTCTTGGGCTTTCTTCTTGCCCATCCTTCTTCATCGCCGCCCTTGTTTTTCTTCATGTCGGGGTTGAGGAACGCCAGCCAGTCTTCCTTGGCATATTTTTTTCCGCGCGGACTGGTGTATCCTCTTTCCTCGCGACTGGGCTTTTTCTTTGAGGATTTTTCCTGTGCGGGTTTCTCGGCTCTGTCCTTCTTGCGTGCCTTGGTGGCTGAGGGAGCGTTGCCCTTCTCACCGCGGTCGGCATAGTCGGCCACCACGCTGCGTCCCTTCACCGTTACGCCGTGCTTCAGACCCTTGACTACGCGGTCGGCATCCGCTTCGGCCACTTCCACAAAGGAGAAGTTCTTCATCAAGTCTATGCGGCCAATCTCCACCTTGTTGCCCTTCACGTTGTTGTTGATGAGGCCAATGATCTCACGGGCGAACTGTCCGTCAATCTTACCCACGTTGAGGAACAGCCTTACATATCCTTCTTCCGCGGTGCGGTCTCCGCGTTTGCGTCCGCCCTCGGCCTTTCCTCCCTTCTTGCCGTCTTTACCCTTTGCCTGGGTCACGTTCTCTATTTCGGGTGCGTTGGCATAGTATTGCAGGAAGCGTCCGAACTCGCGGCTCAGTACGCGCTTGATGAGGTCTTCCTTGTCCAACCACTCCCATCGCTTTGCCACTTCGGGCAGGAAGGGGGCAATTTCTTCCTCGTCGATCTCCACGCGTTCAATCTCGTCAATGACATGATAGAGTTGCTTGGCGCAGATGTCTTTGGGCTCGGGCAGGACACCTTTGACAAACTCTTTCTGAATGATGCGCTCCACCTGCTTTATCTTGTTCTTCTCCTTTACGTGCACAATGCAGATGCTGGTTCCCTTTTTTCCGGCGCGTCCTGTACGTCCGCTGCGGTGGGTATAGCTTTCCGTGTCGTCGGGCATGCCATAGTTGATGACGTGGGTCAGGTCGTTCACGTCCAGGCCGCGTGCTGCCACATCGGTGGCAATGAGCAGTTGGGTGCGGTGTTTGCGGAACTTCTGCATGGTGAGGTCACGCTGTTGCTGGCTCAGTTCGCCATGCAGGGCATCGGCGTTGTATCCGTCGCGTATCAGATTGTCCGCCACCTCCTGTGTCTCCATTCGGGTACGGCAGAAGATGATGGCGTAGATGCGGGGATAGAAGTCCACAATGCGCTTCAATGCCAGGTATTTGTCTTTGGCGTGAACCATATAATAGATGTGGTTTACGCTTTCGGCTCCTTCGTTTCTGCTTCCCACTTGTATGGTGTGCGGGCTGTGCAGGTAGTTTTTGGCAATGCGTTCGATTTCCTTGCTCATGGTGGCGCTGAAAAGCAATGTGCTACGCTCCTGGGGAACGCCCTCAAGGATTGCGTCCAGATCCTCCTGGAATCCCATGCTGAGCATTTCGTCCGCCTCGTCCAAGACCACATGACTGATGTTGGAAAGCTGTGCCACGCCACGTTTCATAAGGTCAAGCAGTCGGCCCGGTGTGGCTACAATGATGTCCACTCCTGCCTTCAAAGCACGAATCTGCGGTTCAATGTTGGCACCGCCATAGACAGCCAGAATGCGCAGCGAGGGCATGTGCTTGGAGAAACCCTCAAGATCATCGGCAATCTGCAGGCAAAGCTCACGGGTAGGACTGAGAATAAGCGCCTTTGGTCCGCGGGCTTCCACCGAGCGCAGTTTTTCCAGCACAGGAAGTCCGTATGCTGCGGTCTTTCCGGTTCCGGTTTGTGCCAATGCAATCAAATCAACGTTGGGGGTGTCTTGGGATAGTAACCAGGGAATCACCTCTTCCTGAACAGGCATGGGGTGTTCGTACCCCTGCTCTTCAATGGCTTGCAACAATTCTTCGCACAAGCCTAATTCTGCAAAAGTCTTCATATTGGGTGCAAAGGTAGTTATTTTTTCGCATTTCTCCCTGATTCTTAACTGAAAAAAGCCTATCTTTGCACGCAAAATAAAAAAGATATGACGAAGAACGGACTGATTTTGGAGGGCGGCGGTATGCGTGCGTTGTTTACGGCGGGAATACTGGACGTTATGATGGAAGAAGGTGTAACCTTTGACGGAATGGTTGGCGTGTCTGCTGGAGCCACTTTCGGCTGCAATTTCAAATCGCGCCAGCCGGGACGTTCCCTGCGCTACAATCTGCGCTTCATCGGCGACTCCCGTTACATGGGATGGCGCACTTTGTTGAAGGACGGAAATCTGGTGAGTGCGGAATTCAGTTACCACATCATGCCCACCCAGTTGGATGTGTTTGATGCAGAAACGTTTGCGGCGAACCCAATGGAGTTCTATATCGTCTGTACCGATGTGTTTACGGGAAAACCCGTGTACAAACTTTTAGACAAGGCCGATTACAATGGAATGGAATGGCTTAGAGCGTCTGCCTCGATGCCCATTGTCTCCACACCGGTTCAGGTGGACGGTCGGACATTGTTGGATGGCGGAATCGCTGACTCCATCCCTTTACGCTTCTTGCAAGAAAAGGGTTACGGACGTAACATCGTCATCCTTACACAGCCCAAGGGCTTCAAGAAAAAGCGCACCAAGCTGATGCCGGCGTTCCATCTTTTTACCCGCCGTTATCCGGCCATTGTGCGTGCCATGTCCCGCCGGCATATCATGTATAACGAGCAGTTGGATTATCTTGAACAGCAGGAGCGCGAGGGGAATATCCTGCTTATTTATCCGCCCGAACCTTTGCCCATTGGCCGTACGGAACAGAACGAGAAGAAAATGAGGCATATCTATGCCTTGGGACGCGAAATGGGTGTCAGACGTCTGGAGGAGATAAAGGCTTTCTTGACGGAAGCAAAAAACGAGAACAAATGAAAAAGGACTCAAATATGCGCAAAGTCATTGGGATGGGGGAGACCATCCTTGACATACTTTTCAAGAACCGGCAGCCCGTTGCGGCCGTGCCAGGAGGTAGCAGTTTTAATGCCATCATCAGCACGGGAAGAGTGGGCGTACCCTGCCATTTCATCGGCAGTACTGGAGCCGACGAGGTGGGGCAGATGATTGTGGATTTCATGCATGCCAACGGTGTCAGCACGCAGTATTTCGAGCAGACAGAGGAGAAGAGCGCCGTCAGCCTGGCGTTTCTTGATGAGGCTGGCGATGCCCATTATTCTTTCTACAAGCCCTCGGTCAAGTGCCCTGGCGAAAAGAGCCATCCCGCATTCGCTCAAGACGATGTGTTGCTCTTTGGCTCTTATTATGCCTGCTGTCAGCCCATGCACCCTTTTGTGGAAGCGGTGATGGATGAGGCGGTGCGGTCTGGAGCCATCCTTTATTATGACTTGAATTTCCGTCGTGGCCATGCCCATGAACTGCCAGTCCTGCTGCCCGTCATTGAGCAGAATATGAAGCAGAGTACCATTGTGCGCGGCAGTGCCGATGATTTTGAGGTGATGTATGGAATGCGCAATGCTGAGGAAATCTACAGAAACCATGTATCGCAGCATTGCCAACTGTTCATTTGTACCTCTGGCGCAGAGGATATAACAGTATGTACTCCCGGCGGTATCTACAAATATCCGGTAGCACCCATTCATGACGTGGTAAGTACGGTGGGAGCCGGTGACAATTTCAATGCCGGAATGGCCTGTGCAATGATATGGCAGGGTGTTTTGCGCGAGCAGTTACCCGCGCTTGGAAAGGACGGATGGTTGCGTCTGTTGGATACAGCCACAGCCTTTTCTTCCGCTGCCTGCCGTAGTACGGAAAATTATGTCCCGACGGATTTCAGATTGTAACGTCAGCAGACAAAACAGCAAAAAAGCTTGGGCTGCACAAGAATGTTGGATAAAAAATAGTATCTTTGCAGCCAAATGACAAAAAAATAATGATTAGATACGACAAAAAGATATTTCAGGAAATAGAGGTAACGGCTCAGATTTCGTCCTTTTGCGGTGAAGGCAATGTGGAGGAATGGCATGTGATGTTGCATGTGCAGGCCGGTGGCTTTTTTTCTGAGCAGATGGAGCGTCTGCACCAAGCCGAGTCCCTGTTGATGGGAATGCAGGGATGGAAGGGCGTCAAGTGTGTGGCACGCCGGTACTTCCTTTCTGACAGTGCCAATCAGTACCGGGAAATGTCTTTAAAGCAGACCGATGCCGTAAGCGTTATCCAGCAACCGCCGCTTGACGGAAGTAAGGTGGCGCTCTGGCTTTATCTGACACGAGGAATGGAAGTCGTTCAAGAACATGGAACGACAGTCTGTCAAAGCAACGGCTATACCCACTTGTGGCGCATGGGAATGCAGCATCCGGAAGGCGACAGTGCCGTGCAGACCACCGCATTGCTGGACGGTTATGAGGAATCGCTTTCGCAGTTTGGTGCGAATGTGACGGACAATTGCATCCGTACTTGGTTTTTTGTGCGCGATGTGGACACCCATTATGCCGGATTGGTACAAGCAAGAAAGGAGTGGTTCACTCGTCATGGACTGACGGAAAACACCCATTATATCGCCAGTACGGGCATTGGTGGCGGACCTGCAGACACAAAAGCATTGGTACAATTGGGCGCCTATGCCCTCCAAGGATTCGAGCCTGCTCAAGTTCGTTATCTGCATGCGCCCAAATGGCTCAATGCGACCCACGAATATGGTGTGACCTTTGAGCGCGGAACAGCGGTGGAGTACGGAGACCGTGCCCATATCATCATTTCGGGAACCGCAAGCATAGACCATTTGGGCCAGGTGGTATATCCGGGAGACATAGTGGGTCAGACCAAGCGGATGTGGGCCAATGTGGAGGCTTTGCTTGGCGAGGCATCTGCATCTATGGACGACATGATGCACATCATCGTTTATCTGCGCGATATGGCAGACTATGAAGTGGTTCGTTCTCTTTTTGCCGAGCGTTTCCCTCAAATTCCCACCGTCATCACGTTGGCTCCCGTGTGCCGTCCGGCATGGCTCATCGAGATGGAGTGTGTTGCAGTGGTTCCCCGAAAGAACGCCTCTTTCCGGAATTTCTGATACAATCAAGTCAAATTAAACAATGAAGAAATCGGCAATTTGGTCCTGGGGACTTGTTTTGGCTCTTGTCCTGGCAATGGCGTTGGCTACCGTAGTCGAGGCCAATTTAGGAATGGGCTATGGCCGTGCCTGGGTGTATGGGACATGGTGGTTCCGCTTGCTGTGGCTTGCTTTGGCAGCAACGGGCTTGTTGCACATCATCCGATGCCGCCTGTGGCATCGTTTTGTGCTTGCCGCCCTGCATGTTGCCTTACTGATGATTCTGGCTGGAGCGGCCCTGACAGCCATCACTTCCCATCGGGGTTATCTTCATTTGCGTGAGGGGGATACTTCTGACATTTATGCCGATGATAACAGTAGGGTGAGACATTTGCCCTTTGAAGCCCGGCTCGATAGTTTCAGAATCCAATATTATCCCGGCACGCAAACACCGCGGGACTATATCAGCAACGTAGAAATGGGTGGAACGAAGTACCGCATCTCCATGAACCGTATTGCACGCATTGAAGGATATAGGTTTTACCAGTCCAGTTATGACCGAGACGGGCATGGTACCATTTTGCGGGTCAACTACGATCCTTGGGGCACCGGGGTAACGTATGCCGGCTATCTTTTGTTGGGAATTTCCATGGTGGTTTATCTGATAATGGGAAGTTCTTTGCTGAAGCGTGGAAAGGCGGCCCGTAGCGCTGCTGTTTTGCTCCCCCTCTTCCTTTTCTCCTCCTCATTGCAGGCGGCAGATTCCTCTTTTGTGGTTCCCCTTGAACAGGCACAGCAGAAGGTCTATGAACAAGTGCTGTGGCAAGGAAGGCCCGCTCCATTGGGTACATTGGCAAAGGATTTCCTGCAAAAACTTTACGGAAAGCGTACCTATAAGGACTTGACTGCAACACAGGTTCTTTTGTCTTGGCAACAGCACCCCGAGCATTGGGCGGACGAACCCATCATCGCACAGAAGGACAGCGGATATGCTTGTCTCAACGATTTTATGGACTATTCGGTGATGCCTCCCCGCTTGAAGGGCGTGGAACACGACCCGTATCTGGCCGAGAAAGTCAGCCTGGCTCTGATGCTTGTGCAGGAACGTCTTGTACTGCCCCTTCCTGCTGAAGTGCGGCCCCGCGGAAAGGCAAGCATTGCGGCCGAGCTGTTTTATAACCGCCTGGACTGGACTTTGTGGGGAATGATTGGTTGCTGGTTGCTGGTTGTGGGGTGTCTGCTTCGTTCTTATGTATTGCAGAACCGTCATTCAAGGAACCGTGCCATTTTGGGCATGGCGATAAATGCGGGAAGATTGTGCCTTCTGCTTTTTATGGGAGTGGCCTTCTTCTTAAGATGGAATGCGGCAGGAAGAATCCCCTTGAGCAATGGATACGAGACCTTGCATTTTGCCGTATTGTGCGTTTTGGCTTTGGGGACCGTTTCTTCACGCCTTCGCCAAGAGACGGCGGCTTTCTTGCCGGCGGCTTTCTTGCTTTTGGTTGCCCATTTGGGCGAGAAGGATCCCGGCATTACACCCCTGATGCCAGTGCTTCATTCTCCCTGGCTCAGCGCCCATGTCAGCGTGATAATGCTCAGTTATGCCATGCTGATGCTGTCCATTGTAGACCGAAGAATGCTGCGTGCCGCCGTCTGCCTGCTGGCCGCGGGAATCTTTCTTGGGGCGGTATGGGCCAATGTCTCATGGGGTTCTTACTGGAGTTGGGATCCCAAGGAAACCTGGGCGCTGATTACTTTGCTGGTGTATAGTGCCCCTTTGCACGCACAAAGTTTGCCGTGGTTCCGCTCGCAGCGCAATTACCGCATTTATTCGTTGGTGGCGTTGGCCTGCCTTGCCATGACATATTGGGGCGTGAATTATCTTTTGGGCGGAATGCACAGCTATGCCTCTTAAGGTAATGTTTTTTTAAATGGATTAGGAATCAGTGATAGATAACAGAAAATATAGGAAGACAGGGAAAAAGAAAAAACGTCGTTTGAAAAAGAGTGTACGACGCGGTTGTGTCGTATTCTTCTGGATGTTGGTTCTGAGTTTGGGTAGTCTGGTGTGGAATGCCGTTTCCACTTCTATCGGCGATTCTATAGAAGAGGACACCGTGGCGGTGGAGGAGGAACCGTACATTGCTCCCGAAGACACGGCCGATGTGGATCCCGCTCTTACGGAACGGCTTGCACATTATGTAGAAACCGCTCCGCGTATTGAAAAATCGCGTTTGGGAGTCTATGTTTACGATATCACTGCACGGGAGGATGTTTACGGCCATCGTGATACAGTTCCTATGATACCGGCTTCCTGTACCAAATTGCTTACGGCAGCGGTGGCGTTGCATCATTTGGGCCCTAATCATGCCTATGACAGCAGCCTGCTGATGTATGGCTCGGTAAGCAAAGGGACCTTGTATGGCTCGTTGATAGTGTCCATGGACGACGATCCATTCTTCCCTTCTTTTGATGAATTTGTCCAAAGTTTGTGCCGGAAAGGCATAAACCACATAGAAGGAAGCATCGTGTTCGATCTGGCCCGTACCGACACATTGCGCCAGCATCATACTGCATCACCGTGGGACATATCCTATAACAAGGTACCCTTGCTCATGAAGGGCGCACCCCGTATCCGTCGGGAGTTTATGAATGCTCTTTCCGCTCAGGGTATAACTTACCATTCCAATCCGCTTTTGGCACACCCCTGGCTTCAAGGATTAAGCAAGGATAAGGATCCGGCCGAGTATCGTCTGGCGCTTTCGCTGGCTCGTTCTCAAAGCGAAATTTTGGCCAGAACCACCCATTCGCTCCGTTCTGTATTGTTCCCAGTTCTTATGTATAGCGACAATATTTTGGCCGAAGCGGTGCATTATCACATAGGCCATGCATATGACCGTTGGACTGGTGCCGGATGGTCTACTCATGAGCTGACGGAAAAATTCCTACGCGAGGAATTACAAATTCCCTCGGGAGAGAAAAAAAACCTGAGCGTATACGACGGTAGTGGACTGGCACCGGCAAATCGCTTTACTTCGCGTTTTTTGGTACAACTTCTGACTTATGCTTACGACCATCCCGTCATGCAGAAAGTTTTCATTGAGGAATTGCTTCCATCTCCTCTTCCCAATCGAAGGGGAACCCTGAGCGGCAGAATGAAAAGCGAAAAGGTGCATGGTCGCGTTTTTGCCAAGACCGGTACGCTCGCTGCCAAAGGTGTCTCTTCACTCAGCGGTTATTGTCTGGGCCGGAACG
The DNA here is from genome assembly GCA_017559845.1 of Bacteroidaceae bacterium. Lineage (GTDB taxonomy): Bacteria > Bacteroidota > Bacteroidia > Bacteroidales > Bacteroidaceae > Physcousia. Next base: position 119,411 of record JAFYQQ010000014.1, read on the forward strand.
GGCACTGGTATGCGTTTGCCATTTTGCATGAGGATATGGCCATTTATGAGGCGCGGATTTTCCAGGATCGCTTGTGCGAATTACTGGTTAAATAGACTTTTTGCAGAAGCTGATAATAAAGACCTTTGACATCTGAAAACCTCTTTTTCGGAGCGTCGGAAGTGTTCTCCCAAGTTGGGAGCGGCTTCCGACACGTAAAAAATGCTCTCCCGGGTTGGGAAACGATTTCCTGAACTCAAAAAATGCTCTCCCGGGTTGGGAAACGATTTTCTGAACTCAAAAAATGCTTTCCCGGATTGGGAAACGATTTTCTGAACCTAAAAAATGCTATCCCGGGTTGGGAAACCATTTTCGGAACGTCGGAAATGCTCTCCCGAGTTGGGAGCGGACTTCCGACGCGTCTGATCGTAAGGATTATTTCCCCCAATGGAACCTGAGCCCCATGGTGAGATTGAAGTTCAGAGGCTGTTTGGTATAGTGGTTTTCGAGTCCGCTGCCATTTTTGAAATAATAATGGACACTGGGTTCTGCATACAGACTGACTGTGTGTCCAAGATGGTATTCTGCGCCAATGGATGCCAGGGCAGAGAACGTGAGGTGCTTGTCGCTGACGCTTTTGGTGTACGAATGCCAGTATTCGTTATTTTGCCAGCAAAGGGTTGTCGCTTTTCCGCTGACTAACTTTTCGGCCTGGCCGCCCAAGGCAATGTAGCCGTTGAAGCGTTTCTTTTTCCATACTTGGTAGCCAATTTGTAACGGAATACCAATATAGTGCAGTTTCTGCTTGGTGTGTTCGCTTTGGTTTACGTATTCTTCATAAAACTCAGATACCAGATAACAGTAAGTAAGTCCGCTCTGAATGTTCCATCTGCGATTCAGGTTGTATCGGAAGGATATGCCGAACTTGATGGGCTGGTAATGCTTTTCCGTTTTCTTCTTGGGCCTAAGGTTGGGGTGTGTGCTTATTTTGGGGTTTGTATTTGACGTGGAATCCGAAACATCGGGTTGTGTTTCTCCGTAGCCGGGGGAACCGTCAAGAACTGCTTTTTCTCCATTTGAGGGGCTCAATTGTGCAATTCCCCCTGAGATATGAGTACCCATGGCGAACGAAGGCGTTTTCTTTCGGGAAGAGGGAATGTCCCGTTCTTGTTTGCGGGAGGCCGAAATATCAGGAGTTTTGTTCTTTGGCTTTCTTTGCTCGGTAATCTGTGACGGCTCTTTTTCTTCTGTTGTTTGTTCAGGTTTCTCTTTTGAAACCATAGCCTCTTGTCCTGTTGTCGGCAAAATGTCCGATGCCAAAACGCTCAATTTGGCGATTTGGGCAACCGGTTTGGTTGTAACGGGCGCAATGAGCCCTACTGTAGATATTCTTGGCTCAGAAAGCGCCATTGGCTGGATACTTTCCAGTTCGGAAGGGTGATGGGCGTCCTTGACAAAGGTGGGGGACGATTTGTTCCAGCGGTAACCGATGAACGAAACGATGAGAAGGATCGCGGCCACCGAGACGGCACGAAGAATATGCCTTGGACGAATGAAAGGACTGCCGCCTGCGGGAACAGGAGAAAGGCCCCGGCGATGCATTTCCGACTTTATGTCGTCAAGCAAACCTTCGGGCGCTTTCTCCTGAAAGTCTTTCAGTCGGTCGTGTATGTCTTTATTCCATTGCTTGCTCATCTTTTCCCTGTTTTATGGTGATGTGCTTTAATCATTTTCGTCAGCATTTGTTTTGCCCTGCTCAGTTGGGATGCCGAAGTTGCAGGCTGGATATGAAGTATATCTGCAATTTCTTTGTGTGTTTTCTCCTCAATGACAAAAAGGTTGAAAACCGCTCGGTATCCGGGCGGTAGTTGGCGTACAAACGAAACCAGTGTTTGTGTATCAATACTTTCGGTGTCCGGTTCCGTTTCCGGTATGTCGGCCACAGCCGATTCTTGAAGTGGAATAAGGAAGGTCCTGTCTTTTCTTAGCTCCATCAAGGCTTCGTTTATCACAATTCTGGTGAGCCAAGCCTTTAGGGAACCTTTACCGCGGTACTCGAATGTATGGATTTGTGTGAATATTTTGATAAAACTTTCCTGTAAAACATCTTTCAGGGTGTCTTCGTCGGAAATGTATAGGGCACAAACGCCGGCCATGTGGTCGGCGTATTCCTGATAAAGCTTGTCCATGGCATACTTGTCGCCTTTCTTGAACAAGTCCAGAATTTGTTGCTCTCTGTCTTTCCGAAAAAGTATCACGTCAGCAGGCTATTTCCGGATGTCAATGGTTGGGTGGGAGGTATCCTTGGCGACTTCTTTCCCGTTCAGCTTATACGAGCTGATGTTTTTAGGGGTATCTCCTTTCCATTTTATGCGTGACGAGAAAGTGATGACGTCCTGTGTGCCGTTTCCCCAGTCTATGGTCAGTTTCTCGTCATTGTAGATCATGGCTTGATCCAGTTCTCCGAACACCAGAGCATAACGGCCGTCATTCCGTAGAAATGTACGGATGCCATACATTGTTGGCATGTAGAAGCGGGTTTTCTGCATGTCGTCTTCCTTGAATTCGTCCTTGACATAGGTCTTGTCCCGGAAGGTGGCTGTGGTGGCCAGAGCGGCATAGCTGCCCGGAGTTTCCGGGTTGAGCAGATCCGCACCGTTCTCACCGGTCAGGGTAAGGTAAATCTCGATCGGATAGAAATCCCATTCTTTAGTAATACCGGGGGCTGGATCATCTTGTTCGCAAGAGGAAAAACAGAACGAAGCGATGCTGCATGCCAAAAGGCAGAAAATCTTTTTAAAGGTGGTTCTCATAAGTCTTGTCACAATTTTATTGTTAATGCAAATGTCGGATTTTGTCTAATAAATGCAAAACTTGTGAAAACATTGCATGGGAAAAATGTTTTTTTTAATAAACAGGTTATTTTTTTTGAAGGTCATTTAACGTTTCGGATGGTGTGGGCAGTTGTATTGCCCACAGCCGGCACACCCCTTACCGCCTTGACAGTTGCGTAACCAAAAGCGGAGGGCAACGGCGGCCACAACCAGTATGACGGCCAGAAGAAGGATACTTTGCAAGTTCATACGGGGGAGGAGTTTGGGGTTAATGGAAGAATAACGCAACCAATGCGGCACAGCACCAGGCGATGAGGCATTGGGCAATGACGATGATAATGGCCCATGAAGTGCCCAGTTCACGGCGGATGGTGCTTATGGTGGCCACACAGGGCGTGTAGAGCAGACAAAAGACCATCAGGGCGAAGGCCGAGGGGGCAGTGAGAATGGTGGCGAGCGAGGTGCCTGCCATGAGGCTGCCCAGGGTGCTGACCACAACTTCCTTGGCAAGGAATCCGCTGACCAGGGCGGTGGTAATGCGCCAGTCGCCGAATCCCATCGGATCGAAGATGGGAGAAACGAAACCGGCCAGCTGTGCCAGCATGCTGAGTTCGGAATGTTCGCCCACCATTTGCAGGCGGAAGTCGAAGGTCTGCATGAACCAGATGACCATTGAAGCCAGGAAGATGACCGTGAAGGCGCGTTGCAGAAAGTCGCGTGCCTTGTCCCAGAGCAGACGCATCACGTTGGATACGGCGGGCAGGCGATAGTTGGGCAGTTCCATGACGAAAGGTACGGGTTTTCCCTTGAAAAGGGTGTGATGGAGCACCATGGCGGTGAGTATGCCCACCACAATGCCGATGAGGTACATGCCCATCATGACCACGGCGGCTTGTCCCGGGAAGAAGGTGCCGGCAAAGAGGGCATAGACGGGAATCTTGGCTGTGCAGGACATGAAGGGGATGAGCATGATGGTGAGTCGGCGGTCGCGCTCGCTTGGCAGAATACGGCTGGCCATTACGCTGGGCACGGAGCATCCGAAGCCGATGAGCAGCGGCACGATGCTACGGCCCGAAAGTCCCACCTTGCGCAGCAGCTTGTCCATGACAAAGGCAATGCGGGCCATGTAGCCGCTGTCCTCCAGCATGCTGAGGAAGAAGAACAGGGTGATGATCATGGGCAGGAACACCAGTACGGTGCCCACACCGCCGAAGATGCCGTCTATGATGAGTGAACGTACCACAGGAGCGATGTTCCACGCTTCCAGGGTAGCTGCCGTGGCAGCGGTCAGTGCGTCAATGCCCTGCTGGCAGAGATCCTGCAGCCAGGCACCCAGTCCGTTGAAGGTGATGTAGAACACGCCAGCCATAATGATGAGAAAGGCGGGAAGCGCGGTCCATTTTCCGGTCAGCACGCTGTCAATGCGTCTGCTGCGGCGGTATTCCTTGCTCTCGCGCGGCTTTACAATGGTGTGTTGGCAAAGGCGGCCTATGTAGTTGTAACGCATGTCGGCAAGTGCGGCGCTGCAGTCCAGTCCGCGCTCTTCCTCCATCTGGCGTACAATGTGTGCCACGGTCTTCTGTTCGTTGGTGTCGAGTCGGAGTGCCTGGCTCACCATGGCGTCGCCTTCTGCCAGTTTGCTGGCGGCAAAACGCAGGGGGATGCTGGCATGGGCGGCATGGTCTTCAATAAGGTGCATGATGGCATGCAGGCATCGGTGCACGGCTCCTCCGTGGTGTTCGGCGTGGCAGAAGTCCTGTCGCATGGGCTTTTCCTGATAGCGTGCAATGTGCAGGGCGTGCTTTACCAGCTCGTCAATGCCCTCGCCCTTGATGGCGGAGATGGGGATGACGGGGATGCCCAGCATACGTTCCATCTCGTTGATGCGGACGGTTCCGCCGTTGCTCTCAATCTCGTCCATCATGTTTAGCGCCAACACCATGGGAATGTCCAGTTCCATGAGCTGCATGGTCAGGTATAGGTTGCGTTCAATGTTGGTGGCGTCCACGATGTTGATGAGCGCGTCGGGATGGCTTTCCAGAATGTGCCGGCGGCTGATGATCTCTTCATTGGTGTAGGGCGAGAGCGAGTATATGCCGGGCAAGTCTGTTACGGTGGCCTCGGGATGGTTCCTTATGGTGCCGTCCTTGCGCTCAACGGTAACTCCGGGAAAGTTTCCCACGTGTTGCCGTGCGCCGGTAAGTTGGTTGAAGAGTGTGGTCTTGCCGCAGTTTTGGTTTCCCACCAGTGCAAAGGAGAGCTGTTTCTTTGGCATCTTCTTGCCTCCCTTTTCCTGGGCGGTCTGCTTTTCGTGGTAACGGCCTTCCTCGCCCAGTCCCGGGTGTTCAATCTCGTGCGTGCCGATTTCGGCCTGCATGTCTTGTTTCTCTGTAGAGGCTGTGCATGGAGAGGGTTGGCGCAGGGGAGAGACGATGATTTTTTGTGCGTCTTCGCTGCGCATGGCCAGTGCGAACCCGTGTAGACGGAGTTCTATGGGGTCGCCCATGGGGGCACGCTTTTCCACCATCACTTCCACGCCGGGAATCATTCCCATGTCCAGGAAGTGTTGTCGCAAGGCACCGTTTCCTCCCACTTCAACCACGGTGGCCCGTTCTTTCTGCTTAAGTTCGCTCAGTGTCATCTGGATGAATGTTTTTGTTTGTGTACAAAGATACAAAAAACTGGCTTAATGGCCAAATTTATTTATATATGAGCATTGTCAGTTCCTCGGGCACGAACATCTCCCGCGCCGTTTGCCAGAGGTCTTCTGCCGTAAGGGCGTCTATGCGTGTGCTGATTTCCTCGCGGGTCTGCACCTTGTTGTAGTGCAGAAAGCGCTTGCCCATGCCAATGGCCACGTTCTCGAAGTTGTCATACGAGATGCCTATCTGTCCCTTTATCTGTTTCTTTACGGCCAAGAGGGCAGAGGGCGATAGCGGTGCCTGTGCAAGCCTTGCCAGTTCCTTGAGCACCAGTTTGCGGCAGCGTTCCACCTTGTTGGGGTCGCAGCCGAAGTAGACAGCCCACACCCCGGTGTCCGTATAGGTGGTGAGGGTGCTCTCAACCGTGTAGACCAGTCCGTTCTTCTCGCGCAGCGATTGCGAGAGCCTGCTGTTCATGCCCGGTCCGCCCAGAATGTGGTTCAGCACGAACATGGCCAGGTGGTTACGGTGCGATGCGCCGTAGGCACGCCGTCCCATCATGACGTGTGCCTGATGGGTGTCCATCTGTTTGGTATCTGTCTGCGCCTGGTATTCGGGAAGTGCGGTGCGTTCCAGCGGAAGGACAGGGACGGCGTTGTCCGTGGGCAGGTTGCGCAGGGCTTTTTCCGCCAGCCTTACCACTTGTTTTGGGTCGGCCTGTCCGTAGACAAAGAGCACCATGTTGGCTGGTACATACTGTCGGCGCACGTATTGCACAATGTCTTCGGTGGTGTACTCGCGCAGGCGTTCGGCATTGCCCAGGATGCTTCTGCCCAGGGGATGGCCGTTGAAGATCAGATTCTCGAATTCGTCGTATATCAGCTCGCCCGGCGAGTCGTTGTAGCTCTCAATCTCGCTTGCCACCACTTCCACTTCCTTGTCCATCTCGTGTTGTGGATAGGTGCTGTTCAGCACAATGTCCGCAAGGATGTCGATGGCGCGGGACAGATGCTGTTTCAGGCAGGTGCAGTAGTACACGGTCTCTTCCTTGCCCGTAAAGGCGTTCAGGTCTCCGCCTACGGATTCCATGCGGTTGATGATGTGCCATGCTTTGCGGCGATGGGTTCCCTTGAAGCTGAGGTGCTCGGTAAAGTGCGCCATGCCGCTTTCCGTGTCCAGCTCGTCACGGGTTCCGGCATCTACCGCCAGTCCGCAGTAGACAACTTCGGTGGACCCGGCGGCGCAGACAATGCGCATTCCGCAGGGAAGGGTATGGGTATAATGGTCTGAATATGCTGTTTTCACGTCTATATCTGTTTGTTCCGGTGTGTAAAACCTTGCAAAAGTACTGAAAAATATCGGAATCGGGCCGGCAAGGGATAAAAAACTCTTTTTCCGGGCGTCTTTATTTCCAAAAATCGTTAACTTTGTGTGGTGTAAAACATAGATAGGACACGAAATTCTAATACATTATCAAATATATCGTTTTATCATGAACAGAAGACATTTTATCCAGGGCATGGCCATGACGGCCGCGGCTGCGGCGTGCCCGGCATCGGCAGGCGCCTTTACCAAGGAAGCTCCCCAAGTGCAGACTCCGCAGGGTTCTTCCTTCCATAATTTTACCTTCAATGCCCAGGGCAAGTTCCGTATCATGCAGATTACGGACACGCACTATATTGCCGGTGACGCTCGCTCAAAGCGCGCCATGGACAACCTGATACAGATGCTTGACACGGAAAAGCCCGACCTGGTAATCCACACCGGAGACATCATTTTTGCCAAGCCGGCGGAACGTTCGTTCGATGAACTCTTCGCTCCAATCATCGAGCGCAAGATTCCCTTTGCCGTAGCGTTGGGCAACCACGACGAAGAGTTCGGCATGAGCCGCCTGGAGGTCTATAATTACCTCCGTTCAAAACCCTATTGCATCAACACCCCCGAGAAGGGCATCCATGGCGCCTCAAACGATGTGATAACCCTTTCTTCCACCGATGGGAAGAAACAATGGGTATTCTATCTGCTGGACACCATGAACCGCAGCAAGGACATCAAGATCAATGCCTACGACTATCTCCACTTTGACCAGATTCAGTGGTATCGCGAGCAGAGCCAGCATTTCCGCAAGGAGAACGGCGGAAACCCCGTTCCGGCACTGGCCTTCATGCACATTCCCGTGTTTGAGCATCTGGTGGCATTGGCAGACAGCAAGCGCAAGATAAAGGGAAATCTCCAGGAGAATCCCTGCCCCTCACTCATCAACTCGGGTATGTTCTCGCAGATGCAGGAGATGGGCGATGTGATGGCGCTTTTCTCTGGACACGACCACGACAACGACTATGTGATGAAATGGCAGGACAAGTATCTCATCTATGGCCGTTACAGCGGTTGCAACACCGTGTACAACAATCTGGAGGGAAGCGGCTGCCGAATGATAGAACTGACCCAGGGACAGACATCCTTCCGCACCTATGTGCGTGTCTTTGACAAAGGCATAGAGCAGGATATGACGCTGCCCAAGGATATGAAGTAAACTGCCCAATCATTTTTGCAAGCATAGCAAACCGCCCCGTTCATTGTTTGTGAACGGGGCGGTTTGCTATATGTGGAAAATTAGGAATTTATAACCACCTTTTTCTTACGGATAGCTGCGGATGAAAATCTTTTACAAAACGAGAGTGCTGTTTTAAGAGCTTCTGCGGCTATAGAAGCGGGACAATTCCAGTTGGGCGGAAAAAAGTGCCCAGTTGGAAAAAAATATGTTTCCAGTTAGAAAAATTTATTTTCCCAGTTGGAAACCCTAAATTTGGGGGTTATCGCGTTTTTGTGGCTTTCTCTTCATTTTTTAGCTGTCTGTACCATAAAAAAAGGTATGTCACCAGTAGTAAAAATGTTTGACAATATGCAATGAGTTTTTAGGTTTGACAGAAGAAAAAAAGGGGCAAGAGAAGACAAAATTCACCTAGCAAAGATAGATGTAATTTTTTTCATACTCTGTATTTCCAAATAAAAACTTTCTATAGCAAGCATAATTCATACTTTAGTATTATGCGCTCTGCATAAATATGAATATAATGAAATCGACATGATGGAGGTTTACGGTGGAACAGGAGATGCTTGGGATACAGCATTGTCTCCAAGTCCCAGAAAAGCGATGCCTGACGGCTAGTTGACGGTGATTTGTACATGTCTGAACTGCAAGGTTTTACTATGCAAAGGTACAAACTCTCGTGTGTACTAACGAATATAAACGTAAGAAATCCATCCTGCAATTTCAACTATTGAGAGCAACTACTCATATTCATCCTGCAATTTGAGCTATACGCCCAAAATGAGTGTAGAAATAACAAGAACCTCCCAAAGTCATCCTGAACTTGTTTCAGGATCTCACCGAGGGAAGGGGGTAAATAAAGGCTCGCAGTGAGATGCTGAAACGAGTTCAGCATGACCGTCTCTTTGGGCTGTTATATAGAAGAACATAAGAGACATATTTTAAGCAATGAGCAACGTCCCAACCCTCTCATTACTCATTACTCACAACTCACCGCTCATCGCTCACTACTCTTCTTGTATGTGGGCCAGTTCCCGCCCAGGTTGTAGAGCTGGTTGTTGGGCAGGCCGGGCTTTCCGGCTCCTTTCTCCATAAGAGATTTCAGTTTGTCCAGATGAGTGGTGTAGATGTCTCGCGGAAGGGCTTTGTGGCGGGTGCACAGGCTGGCGGCAAGACCCACAACCTCGCCCATCATTCCGGTGGTACGCATCACGCGCACGGTTCCCAAACCGATGTGGGTTACGCTGATGTTGCGACCTGCCATGAAGAGGTTGTTTACGTTGCGGGAGTAGAGGCAACGGTAGGGCACGGCATAGGGATTGGTCTTTCCGTGGGTGCAGATGGATTTGAATTCGTTCCCAGGAAAATGCTTTGAATTTTTCGGGTCGGGATAGTGCAGGTCTATGCTCCAGGTGGTAGTAAAGGAAGCGTCGGGGTATTTTACCTCGTGTATGAGATCGTTTTCCGTGAGGACATGGTCGCCCAAGAGGCGTCTCGACTCTCGCTTTCCTGCAATGTAGGCCACCCATTCCAGCTTTCGGTTCCTGTATTCGCTGTTGTTGGCCAGACGGTTCTTGAGATGGCTCCAGTTGGAGTAGACCACCATAAGTCCGTAGTCGCGTATGCGTTCAAATTCCTTGCATTGGTCGCGGTTCATGCCGGTTTCCCATGTCCATTCGCCCATCTTCACCTTCTGGCAACTTTGGTCTGAGAAGTTTACACCATACTCGAACACCGGGAAGGCGCATGCCGAACTGTCTTCCACAGAATACCACTGGACGGATGCGCCCATCGTCATCTTGTCCCCATTTTGTGGAGCGGACGGCTCGTTGTATTCGTTGCGTCCCTCGCGCCCCATGGCAAAGTCGGCTCCAGCCAGATAACCTACGGTGCCATCGCCGGTGCAGTCGGAATAGATTGGGGCCAGGAACCGGACAATCTCACCGCTCTCAATGTGTCTGGCATATACTGCGGTTATCTTTCCGTTACGGTAGTCGGTCTTGTAGACGCGATATGAGGGATAGAGATCCAGATTTTCCTTTTCCGCTTCCAGAAAGGCACGCTTCTTTTCGTCTTCGTAGAATTCGGCGGGTTGGGCGTTGCCAATCCGTAGCGGTCCGAACTCCTTTATCATGTTTCCCAGGTTGGGATAAGGCTCCATCTCAATGTGTCCGCCAAGATGGACGCGGGTTTCGGAACTGTTGCATCCGCCCCAGATGGGACGGTCGTTGATGAGCGCCACCTTTATGCCCATGCGTGCGGCGGCCACTGAAGCGCAGATGCCGGCAATGCCTCCACCCACCACTACAAAATCGTACTCCACACGCCGGATGCGGCTCTTGTCGTATTGTTGTCGGAAGGTTTCCAATGCTCCGGCCTCTGTGGGTGGAATGTCATCCTTCTCTGTGGTGAACCAGAGGGCATCGCAACGGCCGTCAAAGCCTGTGAGGTCGTGCAGGCAGACTTCAGCTTCCTTGTCCACCGTAGCCGTGCCGGCATATTGCCACATCCAACGGTTTCCGGTGTGCCCCATTGTTTGCTGCAAAGGTTTGCCGTCAATGCTGAGGGTGAATCTGCCCGGTCCTTCCTGTTCGGACCAGGGAGAGGTCCAGTTGAACGTGCGTACATAAATGTGGTATGTCCCTCTGCGCGGAAAATGTACCCGTGTGGAAGCGTCTTCCACGGGGTTTCCCATTCCGTGTGCAATCAGATAGGGCGACCCCATTTCAAAAGTAAACTGCTGGTCGACGTTCCATCCGCCTTTCCGGGCGAAGCTTTCCGCCTCAATCCACACACGGACGGGACGGGCTGCAAGGGTAAGGACGTAGCAAAAAAAAACGACAAGGGCAAGGAAAATCTTCTTCATATAAATAGCGTATATGCGTTTAGCGGTTAAAGTCCGGTGTGTCCTTTGCTTTGGAAAGGACCGTAGACCTTCTGTATGATCATGTCTTCGTTCTCGGCAGAAAGGCGGTAGATCTTGTATTTCCGCCCTTTGTCGTACACCTTTATGACGATGTGCCCATCATGGGGACAGGTCTTCTGCATCCATTCCTCGGCGGCAAACTTCTGGCGTGCGGGTGCCACAATGTATTGCGACAGCACCAAGGTGGGGTGGGCATTGCGGAGGGTTGTGCCGGTGGTTTCCTCCTGCTGCAGCATCCGTTTGATGATGCCCTCCTGGGTGTGGAACTGGTCCCAAACCGGTATGACGTAGGCTTGTGCGTGGACATGGCTGAGGAATCCGGGGTGCATGGCGTCCTTGTAGGCGTGGTGGTTGCATTTGCATACGTCCACTTCGCCGCAGGCTTCTCCGGCTTTTTCTTCCAGATTGACCGGCTTTCCCTCTGCATTTAGCACCGAACCGCTAAGGTCTCCTCCGGCAAAATAGGAGAAGGGGCCGTATTGGATGCGGAAGGCAATGCTCTTGGTGTTTTCGTTTCCGCTTCCGGCGGTGTTCTTGGGATTCAGGTCGTAATAGCGTGTGGTACCGTTTCCGTTCCACACTTCTCCGTTTGCCGCCAGATTGCGGATGGAAAAGAGTGTGGCGTACTTCTTGGGACGTTTCTGCAAGGCAATCTGGTTGAGTGCGCCAACTTCAAAAGGCACTTGCTCTGCCCCATACTTCTGCTTGTGCCATTCGGCAAAGTTGAGGTAGTTTCTGATGTGTGCGTCTGAAATGGGTACGGGATAGCTGTAGTCTGGGTAACCCCTGTCAATGAAATGCTTGAATTGTATGTGTTCACCCACTTCTGCAATGCCGATGAGCTTGTAGTTGGGAGTGCGGTTTTCGGTGGTGGGGGCATCAAGGGTGACAGACCCCATGTGGTCATCGTGGAAATGTGAAACCATGAGATAGTCTACCTTGTTGCCAGAAGGATTGGTGCGCAGGATGTAGCGCGACACCCATTCTCCCGCACGACGGGAAAGGTCGGGCTTGGGGTCGGTCATGGGCACTGAAGCCAGGTGGTCTCCAGTGTCAATGAGCATGCTGGTACCATCGGGGAAGATGTAGAAGTTGGCTTCACCCCGGCCGGTATAGATGTGGTGGATGTCCATTTCCCCTTTCTTCCAACTGCGGTATGGGGTTCCGGCTTCGTCGGTGGAACGGGCGAAGAGTACGGTGGTAAGGGAAAAGGCGAGTGTGAGGGAAAGAATGCGCTTCATGGGAAAGAGTTTATGTGAAGAAAGAAAAAGGAGCCGGGGAATTGCGGCTTGGGCAACTCCCGGCTCCGGTTAAGGGGGGTATTAGCAACGCTTCTCCAGGTAGGGGAGTGTGTAGGGACGACGGTAATCGTAGTAGTACAGACGGTGTGCTGCTGCTTCCTTGTCGCCTTCGAAACTGAGAGTGGCGGGGTTCCAACGTACGGGACGGCCCAATTCGCGGGCAATGTTGGTGATACAGCAAAGGGTGTTGGTGCTGCAACCGTATTCCACGGGAGCAATGGGGTCTCTGTGGTTGCGGATGGCATCGATGAAGTTCTGCATGTGGGGAGAGCTAACTTCATATTGTCCGGCGGCAATGTTCTCCTGCTTGGTTTCAAGCAGTTTCTTGTTTGAACATTCAATGAAACCGCGTGCCACACGAAGCCATTCCTTGTCACCGATGAACTTGATGCCCTGTGCGCCTGCATTGTCATCTCTGTAAGGACGTTCCTGCATGATGATGCCGTTGGCATACTTCATGGTGAGCCATTCAGCTCCCTTGTATCCCTTAGGAATGAACTCTACGGGACCCAGTCCGTCCATACCAATGGCCGCTTGTGCGATGTCGTACATGTGTGCGCCCCAGTCAGCGGGATAACCGTTTCCGGTTTCCTGGTACCAGCGCCATGCTCCCCAAAGTTTTTCGTTTTGTTCTGGTTCGAGCGATACGGGAGGACACAAATCGGGGTGGTAGTGAATCTTGGGGTCATTGAGCGGACCCATCCAAAGGTTGAAATTCAGGTTCTCGGGTACGGGCATTTCGGGAAGGTCAAGAGGCTTTGGAGGATCGCCTACACGGCAATGGATTTCCTTGATGTCGCCCAAAGCGCCGCTGCGCACCAATGCAATGGCCTGCTGGAATTCGGCACTGCTTCGCTGTTGGCTTCCCACCTGAAGGATGCGGCCGTTGGCGCGTACTGCACGCTGTACGGCGAGACCTTCGGTGATGGTGTAGGTAAGGGGTTTTTGCAGATAAACGTCTTTGCCGGCCTGTAGAGCGTGGATGGCAACGAGTGCGTGCCAGTGGTCGGGGGTGGCAATCGCTACGGCGTCAATATCCTTGCGGTCGAGCAAGCGCTCGTATTCCTCATACATATCACAGCGTTGGGGCATACCTTTGTCTTTCTGCCACTTGGTAACGTAACGGCGGAAACGTTCGCGCTTGATGCTGTCCACATCGCTGCAGGCTGCTACCTGTACACCGGGACAGGTGGAGAAACTGCGGAAGTCGCTGCATCCCTGTTGGCCAACGCCTACAAAACCCAAAACGACACGGTCGCTGGGGGCAATGCGTACACCGTCCACCGTGAAACTGGGCAGAATCATGAAACCGGCAATACCGGTTGCTGCTGCTCCCAGGAACTGGCGGCGTGACATACCGCTCTGCATTTCCTGCTGGTTCTTGTTCTCTTTGTTTGTCTTCATGAATTGTAAAATTTTAAGTAAAGATTATAATGAATAACACTCACTGTCTGAAATATTTTCCCACAATGGGGAGATTCCTTAATGGAAAATCGTGATAAATGATATGCCCGATAAACGCAAAGATGATAAGGGTGTTGATGCCCAGACGTAATACAACGGGCCATGTTTCGGGCTGCAGTTCCATGGCCACATAGAAAAGGATGGTAATGGCCACGTATACACCAATGCTTCGCAGAGGATAGGGAATTGGATTTATGCGCTGGCCGACAACGTAGCTCAGTATCATGGCTGTTCCGTATCCGGCAAAACCACCCCATGCGCAGGCCATATAGCTGATGTGGGGAATGAAGATGATATTCACGAGGAACAAGACGGCACAGCCCGCAAAGGAGAACCATGCGCCGTAAATGGTCTTGTCAATCAACTTGTACCAGAAACTCAGGTTGAAATATATGCCCATCATGATTTCCGCAGCCATTACGATTGGTACAACACGCAAACCGTCCCAATAATCCGGACTGATGAGGTGGCGCAGCAGGGGCATGTAGCCTATTACGCACAAGAAGGCAAGGAGGGTGAAGATGACAAAGTACTTCATGCCGACGGCATAGGTGTGATTCTTGTCGCTGTCCTTGCTTTGCGCAAATACAAACGGTTCGTAAGCGAAGCGGAACGCCTGTGTGATCATGGCCATAATCATGGCAATCTTAACGCATGCACCGTAGACGCCAAGTTCTTGTATGGCTGAATCTTTATGAGGATAGATGAAGGGGAAAATCATTTTGTCGGCTGCTTGGTTCAATATACCCATAACGCCCAATATAAGGATGGGCCAGGAGTATGACAACATTTTCCGGAGCAGCGAAAAGTCGAAGTGCCATTTGATTCGTAACAAATCCGGGATAAAACACAGGCTTACAATAGCTGTGCAGACAAGGTTGAGCAAAAAGACGTAGATGACTTCTGTATGGCCCAAATAAACGAAATAGAAAAGGTTAAGACCTATATTCAGGAAAATGAACAGCAGTTTCAAGGAGGCAAACTTGACGGCTCTGCCCTGGTAACGAAGATAACAGAAGGGGATGGCCTGAATAACATCGAGTGCAATGACCACAGCCATTATGGTGATGTATTCTTGGTGTTGCTCATGTCCTAAAAAGCAGCTAATGGGCTGGATGAAATAAAGGACCAGGGCAAGGAAGGCCAGGGCAAGTGTGCTTACGGTTGCCATAGTTGTGGTGAATACGGTATGGGGCTGGGCATCTTCTTTGTTGATGAAACGGAAAAAGGTGGTTTCCATACCGAAGGTGAGGATGACCATAAACAGCGCGGTGTAGGCGTACAATTGTGTAACCACGCCATATCCTCCGTTGGCGGCGCTGATACAATAGGTGTACAGGGGAACCAGCAGATAGTTTAGGAATCTGCCCACGATGCTGCTGAGGCCGTATATGGCTGTGTCTTTGGCCAGTGATTTGAAATTTGCCATTTAACTGAAGAATATGTATGCGATAACCATGGCAGCAATTACGCCGCAGAGGTCGGTGAGCAGGCCTGCACTTACTGCGTGGCGGGTGTGTCTGACACCTACACTGCCGAAATAAACCGCCAAGATATAGAATGTGGTGTCTGTTGCTCCTTGGAAGAGACAGGCCAATCTGCCGATAAAGGAGTCGGCTCCATAGGTCTGCATGGCATCTACCATCATGCCGCGCGCCCCGCTTCCGCTTAAGGGTTTCATCAGAGCGGTGGGAAGTGCTTTTGCATAATCGGCGTTTCCTCCCATAGTTTCAACCAGGTATCCGACACCGTCCATGATATAATCCATGGCACCGCTGGCACGGAAAACGCCGATGGCAACAAGGATGGCAACAAGGTAAGGGATGATGCGCACGGCAGTTTCAAAACCGCCTTTCGCACCTTCGATGAAGGCTTCGTAAACGTTTATCTTTTTCCTGACTCCGGCAATAATGAAGGCCATGATGATGGAGAACAGGATGATGTTTGCCACAATAGTGCTCCATGTGTTCATGGTTTCACGGTCGGTTTGTGCCCCTATCCAGATGATGCCGCTGATGACAACGCAAATACCGATGACTGTGCTTATAATGACGCGGTTGAATAGATTGATACGTTGGTACAGACTGGTGATAATCATGCCGCAGAGTGTGGCAATGGTGGTGGCAATCAAGATTGGGATAAAGACATCCGTTGGCTGCGCAGCACCCATTTGTGCACGGTAAACCATTACACCGACAGGGATGAGAGTCAGACCGCTGGTGTTCAGTACCAGAAACATAATCATGGCGTTGGTGGCAGTGTCCTTCTTATGGTTCAGCTCTTGAAGTCCTTCCATAGCCTTAAGCCCCAACGGAGTGGCGGCATTGTCCAGACCCAGCATGTTGGCTCCAAAATTCATGAAGATATGTCCGAAGACGGGGTGGCCAGCTGGTATTTCGGGAAAGAGACGCACCATAAGCGGACTGAGCCAGCTGGCAAGCTTGTTTACCAAACCTCCTTTTTCTCCGATTTTCATTATGCCCATCCACAAGCTGAGTACACCCGTGAGTCCCAATGAAATTTCGAAAGCGGTTTTGGCCGAATCGAACGTACTGTTCATGATGGCAGGGAACACGTCTGTGTTGCCCATAAACAATTGCACAAGTGCAATGAGAAAGGCAATGGCAAAAAAGCCGACCCAGATGTAATTGAGTACCATAAGTATATCTTCTTAATATATTATATATAATAATGTGTTATTCGAACAAGTCGCCTTGCAAGGGATTCCCATAACGGTTTCCCATGGTGCGACCCAGATGCCGGTAGGCAAGTTCTGTGACTTCTCTTCCGCGTGGAGTACGCTTTATGAATCCTTCCTTGATAAGGAACGGTTCGTATACTTCCTCCACGGTTCCGCCGTCCTCACCGATTGCGGTGGCAATGGTGTTGATTCCAACAGGTCCGCCCTTGAACTTGTCAATGATGGTCAAAAGTATCTTATTGTCGATCTCATCCAGTCCGAAGCGGTCAATATTAAGTGCTTCCAACGCATATTGAGAGATTCCTAAATCAATATAGCCGTTTCCTTTTACTTGTGCAAAGTCGCGGACACGGCGTAACAAGGCATTGGCGATACGGGGCGTACCTCGGCTTCTGCCTGCGATTTCTTTTGCCGCCTGAGACTCTATGGGCAAGCCCAAGATGCCCGCAGAGCGTGTGATGATACGTTGCAAGGTGTCGGTATCGTAATATTCCAGATGTAGGTTGATTCCGAAACGGGCGCGGAGAGGGGCAGTGAGTAAACCGCTTCGTGTGGTTGCTCCAATCAGAGTGAACGGATTCAGATCTATCTGGATGCTGCGTGCACTGGGGCCTTTGTCTATCATGATGTCGATACGGTAGTCCTCCATGGCACTGTACAGATACTCTTCCACGATGGGGGACAGACGGTGTATCTCGTCTATGAAAAGTACATCGTTCGGCTCCAGACTGGTGAGGATGCCGGCCAAATCCCCAGGTTTATCCAGCACTGGTCCGCTGGTGAGCTTGAAACCGACTCCCAATTCGTTGGCTATAATATTACTCAGTGTGGTTTTGCCAAGTCCGGGAGGGCCGTGCAGCAGGGTATGGTCTAAGGGTTCTCCGCGGAATTTGGCAGCTTCCACAAAAACGCAAAGGTTGTCCACCACTTTTTGCTGACCGCTGAAGTCATTGAATCTGAGTGGACGCAAGGCGTTTTCAAAGTCTTTTTCCTTTTGACTGGATTGCCTTCTTATATCGAAATCGTCTTCCATAATGCTAATGCTTTGTTTTCGGCGGCCTCCATGATTTCGCGTTCTCCCGGTCCTTTGTCATCAATGCCGCAAAGGTGAAGGATGCCATGTATGATTACACGGAGGAGTTCTTCTTCATAGGTGGCGTCCACTTGTTGGGCATTGGTTCTGACTGTCTCCAGGCTGATGAACAGGTCGCCGCTGATGACGTTCTCTTCGCTATAGTCAAAGGTGATAATGTCTGTATAATAATCGTGCTGGAGGTATTGTTTGTTCACTTCCAGTATTTTTTCATCATCAACAAAAATATATGCGATGTCGCCAACCTTTTTTCCATAGCATTCTGCTACGGCTTTAATCCAATTGTTGTTGGCGCGCTTCTTGATGGCGGGCATCTTTACACCGTCCGTGTTGTAACTGATCATGTCTGTTTTTATTTGGCGGTCAGTAACTCAATGGCTTTTAATACCATTTCATCATCTTCGTATATTACGGCGAAGTATTCGCTCATGTCCCAAAGGTCGCGGGCGATGAGGCCTTTGAGGATGCGCTGGATGTTTTGTACAGTCTTTACGCGCTCTGCCTCGTCTGCTGGCTTTATCTTTTCTTTTGCTCCTTGTGCCAGAATCTCATCAATGAGAGACTGTGGAACGCTGAACTTTTTATTGAATGCCGAGAAGTTGGGGTATTGCTTAACCAATTTTGCACGGTTCTTGTCCATATACTTCAAATTGGCATTGATGATGAAGTTTTTGGCAGAAAGTTCGCGATAGCATTTGCTGTATTTGGTGGTGTCCAATGGAACAAAATAGTCGGGCATGATGCCACCGCCGCCATAAACCGTACGTTTTTTCCGTAAAGTCTGGTATCTCAAAGAATCGGGGAAATGTATGCTGTCCGCATGAGTCAGCTCGCCTTTGTTGTATCTGTTAATTACGTCCTTTGCGTAACCCAACTTATCTCCCTTTTCATAGGGCTTTTGGATGCATCGTCCACTGGGAGTGTAATATTTGGAAACGGTAAGGCGAATCATGCTGCCGTCCGGCATGTCAATGGGACGCTGTACAAGTCCTTTTCCGAATGTGCGTCTGCCGACGACAATTCCACGGTCTTGGTCTTGAATGGCTCCTGCAAGAATTTCAGAAGCGGAAGCACTATATTCGTCCACAAGTATGGCAATTTTCCCTTCAGTGAAAAGACCACCACCGGTACTTCTAAACTCCTGACTTGGAGCTCTGCGGCCACGGGTATACACAATCAAATCGTTCTTTGGCAAAAATTCGCTTGCAATTTCTGCAGCTGCCTGCAGATAACCTCCTCCGTTTTGCTGAAGGTCTATGATAAGATCCTTCATGCCTTGTGCCTGTAGCTTTTTTATGGCTTCCACAATCTCTTTGTGAGTTGTTTGTGCAAAATTATTGAAACGTATCAGGCCGATAGTCGGAGTGACCATATATGCAGCATCTACAGAATTTACAGGAATCTTGTCTCGAATGACATTGAATTTCAGCAGGTCCTTGATGCCTTGACGCTTGATTCCCAGATGGGCAGTGGTTCCTTTGGGACCTCTAAGGCGGCGCATGATTTCTTCGCGGCTCATCTTCACGCCAGCAATGGATGTGTCATTGACGGTTACAATGCGGTCGCCGGCAAGGATGCCCACTTTTTCACTTGGTCCTTTGGGAACAGGCTGTATGATGAGCAATGTGTCTTCCAACATGTTAAACTGGACGCCGATTCCTTCAAAACTTCCGGCAAGCGGCTCGTTCATTTTCTTTGTCTCTTCCGGATTGGAGTATGCTGAATGAGGATCCAGTTTTGACAACATGCCGTTAATGGCATCTTCAACCTGTTTTTTACTGCTAACACTGTCTACATAATAATTGTTTATCATTACGGTAGCCATGACAAGCTTTCGTATGTCCTCTTCAAAAGGGTCTGTTTTCCTAGGTGCTGGCGTGTTGAAAAATTGTACGCTTGCATATACTGTACAGGCAACACCTATACCGATAAGGCTGGGGAGTAATCTTTTCATCATTGTTTTCACTTCTTAAATAGTGTATATATCACATTATATATTATTATATTGTAGTCCTTGTGGGATAAGGGAATGTATTTCATGTCCGAAACCGGCAAGTTCGCGGACAACACTGCTGCTGATGCTTGCAATCTCTGGACTGGCCAGCAGAAGGACGGTTTCTATGCCGGAAAGTTTGCGGTTGATGTCGGCAATGTCCAATTCGTATTCATAGTCCTTTACGCTTCGTATGCTTCTCAGTATAAAGTCCGCTTCTTTTTTCTTGGCAAAGTCAATTGTCAATCCGCAGTATTCTTCAACACTGACTCTGGGCTCTTCCTTATAAAATTCTTTAATGGCACGTACTCTTTCTGCTGTGGGAATCCAAGACTTCTTTTGTGTGTTGTATCCTACAGCAATCACAATATGGTCAAAAAGGAGCAAGCCACGCTTTACGATGTCAGCATGGCCAATGGTAAATGGGTCGAATGAACCGGGGAATATTGCCTTTTTCATGCTTTTGCGGGATTTGCTAGTTCTTCTTGCATCTCTTCTTCAGTTCTGTCTTCCTCAACAATCAGGTTGTCAATGATGAAGTTCTGGCGCTCCATGGTGTTTTTTCCCATGTAATATTCCAATAGTCCGGCCACTTGGTCACTCTTGTTAAGGGTTACTTGTTCCAGTCTGATGTCTTCACCGATAAAATGGCGGAATTCGTCAGGACTGATTTCTCCAAGACCTTTGAATCGCGTGATCTCGGGGTCAGGCCCTAAATCTTCAATGGCTTGTTTGCGCTCCGCTTCCGAATAACAATATTGTGTGATGAAGTCGGCCGACGCACTGATTTGCCGGTTGTGCTTCTTGTCTGTTTCCTCTACTGCTTCTTGCAGCATTTTCAGTTTTGCTTTTCCGATTTTTGATTTTCGTCCTCGTACACGGAACAAGGGGGTTTGCAGAATGTAGACATGTCCTTTCTTGATGAGTTCGGGGAAAAACTGTAAGAAGAAAGTGATCATGAGTAATCTGATGTGCATTCCGTCCACATCGGCATCGGTTGCGACAATGACTTTGTTGTATCGCAGTCCGTCTATTCCGTCTTCAATGTTTAATGCGGCCTGCAACAGGTTGAATTCTTCATTTTCATAGCATACCTTTTTCGTCAGCCCGAAACAGTTTAACGGTTTTCCTCTCAAACTAAATACGGCCTGCGTATTTACGTTGCGGCTTTTAGTGATGCTTCCACTTGCAGAATCTCCCTCAGTAATGAAAATACAACTTTCTTCCTGAAGGTTTCCTCTGGCGTCGTTCAAGTGTACACGGCAGTCGCGCAACTTTCGGTTGTGCAGGTTTGCTTTCTTGTTGCGTTCACGCGCAACTTTTGCCAGACCGGCCATTTCCTTGCGCTCCTTCTCGTTGTCGCTGACCTTTTTGAGGATGATTTCTGCTACAAGCGGGTTTTTATGAAGGTAGTTGTCAACTTGTGTTTTGACAAAGTCACCAATGAACTTGTCAATGCTGATACCTCCTTCCGGTGCTGTGGATAACGAGCCCAGTTTGATTTTTGTTTGGCTCTCAAACATGGGTTCCTGTATGTTGATGCTTATGGCGGCCACAATGCCATTTCTGATATCACCGTATTCAAAACTTTTTCCGCTGAACTCTTTGATGGCTTCGGCGATGTACTTTTTGAATGCGGCTTGGTGGGTACCGCCCAGAGTGGTATGCTGTCCGTTTACAAAGGAATAGTACTCCTCTCCGTTCTGGTTGCTGTGCGTGAAAGCTATTTCTATGTCTTCTCCCTGCATGTGGACAATCTCGTACAAAGGATTGTCGGTCATGCGGTCTGTCAGCAAATCGCTCAAACCATTGCGGCTAAGGATGCGTCTGCCGTTGAACATAATCGTTAGCCCGGTGTTGAGGTAAGTGTAGTTCCTGAGCATTGTTTCCACAAATTCGTTACGGAAACAATAATGCTTGAACAATGTGTTATCAGGCTCAAAATAGATATAGGTTCCGTTTTCGTCCTGAGTTTCTTCGGTGATGTCTGATTGCAGGATACCTTTTTCAAAGCAGGCTTTTCGCACTTGTCCGTCACGGAAACTGTGCGCCTCAAAGTGCAGACTAAGTGCATTCACAGCCTTTAGGCCCACACCGTTCAGTCCGACACTTTTCTTAAAAGCATTACTGTCGTATTTCGCTCCGGTATTAAGCATGCTTACAGCTTCCACCAACTTGCCCAAGGGAATACCTCTTCCGTAGTCTCTAACGGATACTCTCAGGTTCTCGTCAATGTTTACTTCAATTCGCCTTCCGGCATTCATCTTGAATTCGTCAATACTATTGTCTATGACTTCCTTCAAAAGCACGTATATGCCGTCTTCGGCCTGCGAGCCGTCACCCAACCTTCCGATATACATACCGGGACGAGTGCGAACATGTTCCATGTCCGAGAGATGTCGTATGTTGTCTTCCTGATAGTCTGTCTGTGGCAGAAGCTGGTCGTTGTTGTCCGTCATGATGGAGGTAATGAAACTGTGTGGTTAATTGTCAGAATAAAGTTTTCTGGTAGGCGCAGCGCTTTTTGTGGATAATACAGTCCAGATTCTTCCATTGAGTCTGGCTCTTGTCATTGTCTTCCAACTGGTGGTGTGTCTCTGCCCATTCGTATCCGTCTTTGGAACCTTCGGGGATAAGGTCCGCAAAAATTAAGGCATTGGCTCCCTTGTCCTGGTATTCGGGCAAGACTCCTACCAGTAGCATGTCCAAAATTTGTGGGTGTTTGGTAAACCAAAGGGCTTTTGCCAAATGGAACCAACCGAATGGGAACATCTTAGCTTTGGCTTTTTGAATGGCTCTGCTCAGGCTGGTGATGCAGATGCCCATACCGATAACTTCGCCTTCCGCGGTTTCAACGACGCTAAGATAACGCTTGTCCAGGAATGGAAGGTATTGTTCGGCATAAGCCATCATCTGCTTTTCGTCCATTTCGCTGTAGCCGTATAGGTTGGCATAGGCTTTGTTTACCACGTGCAGAACTTTTTGGATATATCCGCCTTCTTTGATTTCCTTCTTGCTCTTGAATTTGTGAATTCTGAAACCGTATCTCTTCTGTACCAGTTCCGCAATCTTGAAATACTTTTCCTTGTTGGCCTCGTGTCCGGTTCCTGCTTTGGGTACAAAAACCTTGCGTTCTACCCATCCCACTTCTTTGGTGTATCCCAACTTGAGCATATGGTCGTTGTAGTAGGGGTAGTTGTAGATGCTGTTCATGGTGCTCAATTGGTCAAAACCTTCGGTGAGCATACCTTCCAAGTCCAAGTCAGTAAAGCCCATTGGCCCCACAATCTTGTTCATTCCACGTTCCGCACCCCATTTTTCAACGGCATCCAATAACAGACGGCTTACTTCAATGTCATCAATAAAGTCAATCCATCCGAATCGCACGGTTTGTTTCTTCCAGGTTTCGTTTGCGCGGTTGTTGATAATAGCAGCTACGCGGCCAACTATTTTCCCGTTTCGTTTGGCCAGGAAAAATTCGGCTTCGCAAAAGTTGAATGCCGGATTCTTTTTGGGGTTGAATGTGTCAAGTGTGTCTTCCAATAGGTCGGGTACAGCATAAGGGCAGTCCTTATACAACTCGTAGTTGAATCGAACAAACGCTTTGAACTCTTTCTTGGTTTTGACGGTTGAGATTGTGATATCTGACATGTCCTGGTAATATATTTTAATCTACATTATTTTGGATACAAAGTTAATAATTATTAGGGAATTTGCATTCAAAAATGACATTATAATTAAATTCTTATTGTTAAAAAGAAAAAAAATGTCATTTTTCTTGGTCATAAATGCAAAGAATGTTACTTTTGTCCACTACAACCAAAATAAGTATCGTTATGAGAAAATTTTACAAGTTAATCGCAGCCATAACATTGGCTTATGGTTTTGCACCGACCGCTTCTGCACAAAAGGCAGAAAAGGATTATGAACCGTACCCTCACATGTTTGTAGGCGTACAGGGTGGAGTACAGAACACGTTCAATAACAGTTTTAACAACTGGAAGACCTTTACTCCCACTGCAAGTCTCAGCTTTGGTGGTTACTTCAACAAGATTGTGGGCTCTCGTTTGCATTTCAATGGTATTTGGGACAAGGGTAGCGCCCAGTATCTCAGCTTAAAGGAAAAGCCCTATTCTGGCAAGTTTGACTACAAGTATTTGACAACCAGTGCTGATGTTTTGGTGAACCTTTGCACCCTTTTTGGCAACAAAGACAGCTATCCCGTAAATTTGATTTACATCATGGGATTGGGTGCCAATTATGCTTGGGACAACGATGAGGCTTTGGCTTTGGCAACAGGAACTCCTGCAGTTAGAGGCATGGAATATGCTGCCAATGACAAACGTTGGGCTTTTAATGCCCGTGTAGGATTGGGCTTGGATATTCCTGTTCACAAGAATGTAAGCGTCAACCTTGAGGCAGACCTCAATCATATTATTCCCGGAGATAACCACAAGTTCGTAACAGACAATCTGCAGTTTACCGGTCAGGTGGGTGTTAACTTCAAGTTTGGTTACAAGAAGAAGGCTGTTGAAGAAGAATGGGTAACCCGCGTAGATACCATTTGGTATGACGATGTGGCCTACACTCCCCGTGTTGAGGATGGAACTCTCACTTGGAATGTGTTCTATGAGATTCGTGAGAGTGACTTCAATGATCCCGATGCTCAGTTGCGTGCAATCGGTGCCTTCCTGGCGGACCACCGCGAGTGTAAGGTTACCATCAAGTCTTACGCAGATGTACAGACCGGTAACCCTAAGATCAACATGGGTTACAGTCAGCAGCGTTCAGAGAAGGCTGTAAAGGCTTTGGTTGATGCGGGTGTAGATCCTTCAATCATCAAGGCCGAATACTTCGGTGACACTGTACAGCCTTTCGCAGAGAACGACAAGAACCGTGTGTCTATCATTACCGCTACCGGCTTGAAGGACGTTAAGGACAAGTACACTGTCAAGAAGTACCGCACAAAGGAAGTTCGTGAGTTGAAAAAGAAGTAAGAAAGTTACAGACATAAAGCCTCGGGGTAATGATGCCTCGGGGCTTTTATGTACTTAAGGATGTGCTGTTTCACTTTTTGGTTTGAATCAGCTTATCTGACAAAAACTAATTAACCTAAAATATTTTATTATGACAAGAAGAGACTTCATCTACAGGTCTGCCATTTTGGGCGCAGGCGCATCTTTGAGCCCCATGCTTGTGCGTGCAAGTGGTAAACAAGTAGGTCCCAATGACAAGATTGGAGTTGGCTTGATTGGATGCAACAGTATGGGATTTGGTGACCTTGAGGCATTTTTGCGTAACCCAGAAACGGAATGTGTCGCACTTGCTGATATTGACCAGAGTGTACTGGATAGGCGTGTGGCAGATGTGGAGAGGATACAGGGAAAGAAACCTGCGGGAATTTATAAAGACTGGCGTCATCTGATAGACAACAAGGATGTGGATGTGGTCATTGTCGGCACTCCCGACCATTGGCATTGCCTTCAGATGGTTGCTGCTTGCGAGGCCGGTAAGGACGTATATTGCGAGAAACCTTTAGGCAACAGCATTGAAGAATGCAATATCATGATTCGTGCGGCAGAAAAATATAATAGTGTGGTTCAGGTGGGCCAATGGCAACGTAGCGACCCGCATTGGCAGGATGCCATGAATTTCCTGCATAGCGGCCAGATAGGAAAGGTCCGTACAGTGCGTGTCTTCTCTTATCAGGGATGGTGCCCCTCAATTCCGGTCAAGCCAGATGGAACCGTACCTCCTGGCGTTGATTATGACATGTGGTTGGGCCCTGCCCCCAAGCGTCCTTTTAATCCAAACCGTTTCCACTTTACCTTCCGTTGGTTCTGGGACTATGCCGGTGGTCTGATGACAGACTGGGGTGTGCATTTGCTGGATTATGCACTTTATGGCATGAATGTAACCGCTCCGCAGTCCATTATGGCATCTGGCGGTAAGTTCGGTTACCCCGATGATGCATGCGAAACTCCTGACCTTTTGCAGACAGTCTATACCTTCAAAGATTTTACCGTTATGTGGGATCATGCTATTGGAATTGACGATGGCGCCTACGGTCGTACTCATGGTTTGGGATTTGTGGGCGAAAACGGAACGCTGGTAGTAGACCGCGGCGGTTGGGAGGTAATTCCCGAACGAGTGGGGGGCAAGGCACGCATGGAGCCGGTTGAGCTTCACAGGGCTTATGGAGAAGGCGGTCTGAACCTTCATGTAAAGAATCATTTGGAATGCATCAAGAACCGTACACCGGAAAAATGTGCGGCCAACATCCATATCGGAGCACATATCGCCAAGTTCGCCCATTTGGGAAATATCGCATACCGCACCGGCAAGAAACTGACTTGGGATGGAAAGTCTTTCCATGACCGCGAGGCAGACGCTTATCTGTGCAAGGAATACCGCAAGCCTTGGAAATTGCCAAAGGTTTGATGCTATCTTTCATAAGCCCCTTCTGGATATTTCCTGAAGGGGTTTTTCATGGATAATGTATTTCTTTTCTCAAAAGGGAAAAACATAATGGAAATACGTTAACAATGTGAAAAAAGTAAAGTTGAGTAAGCATTTGGAGTAAAAAATAACTGGAAAACGAAAAAAACGAACATTTATTTTGTCCAAATAAATAAAAAATTCTACTTTTGTTCAAAATTATTAATAATTGAGATTTACAGACATGATGCAATTCAAAAATGTTCTCGCCGCTGCAGCTCTTGCACTTGGCGTATCAGTGCCTGCCGGTGCGCAGACAACTGAAGATGATGGACTGGATTACAAGCCCTATCCCCACATGTTCGTTGGTGTTCAGGGTGGTGCTCAGACCACATTTACCAACTATGACAATTTGAAGTTGATAACCCCCACCGCCAGCGTTAGCTTTGGTGCGTTCTTTACTCCTGTTGTGGGTGCGCGTCTGCACTTCAACGGATGGCAGAACAAGGGTGGTTTCAAGGATGCAACCCAGGACTTCAAGTATGATTACAAGTATGCTACTTCAGACCTGGATTTGATGCTGAATCTTTCCACTCTTTTCGGTAAGAAGAACTACTATCCTTTAAATGTGTACCTGATTGGTGGTATCGGTCTTAACTATGCTTGGGACAACGATGATGCTTATGCCAACAAGAACCTTATGCCTCTTGCATACAAGAATGACAGATTGAGCCACAATGCTCGTGTTGGTGCAATGTTGGACTGGAACCTGATGAAGAACCTCAGTCTGAACTTGGAAGTAAACGCCAACAGTTTGGGTGACCGTTACAACAGCAAGACCAACGGAAAGGACGACTGGCAGCTTAATGCACAGGTCGGTTTGGCCGTGAAGTTCGGTTACAAGAAGAAGGAAGTGAAGGAAGAGTGGGCAACTCGCGTAGATACCATTTGGTATGACGATGTGGCTTACACTCCCCGTGTAGAGGACGGAACCATCACTTGGAACGTATTCTATGAGATTCGCGAGAGTGATTTCAATGATCCCGACGCACAGTTGGCAAACATCGGTGCTTTCCTCAAGGATCACCGCGAGTGTAAGGTTACCATCAAGTCTTACGCTGACGTACAGACCGGTAATCCCAAGATTAACATGGGCTACAGCCAGCAGCGTTCAGAGAAGGCTGTAAAGGCATTGGTTGATGCCGGTGTAGATCCCTCTATCATCAAGGCAGAATACTTCGGTGACACTGTACAGCCTTTCGCAGAGAACGACAAGAACCGTGTATCTATCATTACCGCTACTGGTTTGAAGGATGTTAAGGACAAGTACACCGTTAAGAAGTATCGTACAAAGGAAGTACGTTACCGCGTAAAGTAATTACGAAAGTAACATATAAGCATACTGAAGCTCGGCAAAAGCCGGGCTTTAGTGTTTTTGAAGATTTTGTCAAAAAACAGGAAAATGCATTTTGGAATGAGATACGCAAGTGTTGTTGCGTTTTAATGTGCAGTTAATCAGGCGTGTATAAAAATGTAAGAAATGGTCTTAAAACGTCTTGAAAAAACACTTAAGTGTTTCTTGGGTTTTACTTAAGTATTTCCAGAAAAACACTTAACTGTTTCCGCAGAAACACTTAACTGTTACTTTTTCCCGATTTTTGTGTAAAGATTTTTTTATTTGCTTTGTGAAATCAGACGAGTTTTATACTTTTGCATAAAAGAAAGAGGAAAAGGAGTGAGAAGAAAAGCACTTTTTTCAGTATTTGCGCTGTCTATGCTTATGGGTGGCTCTGTTGTTCGGGCGCAGAAAAGCACGACAGCATTGCAAATGGAGAAACTGGGCTATGTGGATGTCCTGGATGTGGATTCCGCATTGCGCGTAAGTCTGATGTATGCCCGTGCGGACAATTTTATGGGTCGTGTGCTTTATAAAGATTTGCGCGAGGCTTATCTGCATCCCGAGGCAGCAAAATCTCTCTCCCGTGCCCGTAAAATTTTGCAAGCGGAACACCCGCATTTAGGCATCATCGTTTATGATGCCGCCCGCCCCATGCACATACAACAGCAGATGTGGAATGCGGTGTCGGGAACACCTAAGAGAATTTATGTCTGCAATCCAAAGAACGGAGGGGGACTGCACAATTATGGAATGGCGGTGGATGTCTCCTTATATAATATAAATAGTGGTGATACACTGGACATGGGAACTCGGATTGATTTTCTGGGCAAGCAGGCTCATATCAGCGAGGAAGACAATCTGGTGGCTCAGGGCATCATCAGTTCCGAGGCTCGTGAGAACCGTCGAATTTTGCGCAATGTGATGCGACGGGCTGGATTCACCCCGCTGAAAACCGAATGGTGGCATTTCAATTATATATCCCGTGCCAAGGCAAAGGCACATTATAAACCTATTCCATGACCAACGAAGAATTTATCCGTCAGCATCGTGGAGAAGACACCTCTGCCCTGGCGCTGAAGCGAGTGCCCGAGGGGGTGGATCTCAAGTTCTGCCTGGAACAGATCAAGAGCCGTCAGAAGGCCGAACGTAAACTGCCCCGTTGGGCGGCAGTTGAAGGATTGTTGTTCCCGCCTGCGCTTTCCATGGAACAGTGTTCTTCACAGGAAACGGCACATTACAAGCAGCGTTTGGTGGAACGTATTTTGCCACCGCAGGAAAGGAACGCCATGGTGGACCTGACCGCCGGTTTTGGTGTGGACTTCAGTTATCTGGCCATGCTTTTCAAACAGGCTGTCTATGTGGAGCAGCAGGTAAACCTGTGCGAAATCGCACATCACAACATGCCACTTTTAGGTCTTGGGCATGCGGAAATCCGTTGTGCCCGTTGCGAGGAATATTTGCAGGAATCCGGTTGTACCGATCTTATTTTTATGGATCCAGCACGCCGTGACGGAGCCGGCAGAAAAACCGTACTGTTAGAAGATTGTACGCCGTGTGTTACCACTATGCTTGCGGACTTGCTCGGCCGTTGCCGCTATCTTTTGCTGAAACTTTCGCCCATGCTGGATATTCATGCTGCATTGAAGACGTTGAAGAATGTGTGTGAAGTGCATGTGGTAAGTGTGGACGGAGAATGCCGTGAACTGCTCCTTTTGCTTGATGCCAGGGAATGTCGGCAGGTTAGCTTCCATTGTGTAAACTTGGGTCGCAAACCTAATTGTTTTGTGGTGGAGGATATGAACCATGTTGTTTCGGTGGCGGTAGATGGTCCTTCGGCATATTTGTACGAACCAAACGCTTCGGTGCTGAAGGCGGGGGTACAGGATGCGCTTTGTGGGCGTTTTGGCGTGGAAAAACTGCATCGCAACAGTAACCTTTTCACCTCAGCCCAATTGGTGGAGGATTTTCCCGGTAGGGCATTTTGTGTCCGGTCCTGTTTCGACTTTTCAAAACAGAGTTTGAAAGCGTTGCAGTTGCAGGTTAGGAAGGCCAATCTTACTGTGCGCAATTTCCCTTCCACGGTAGACCAGCTTCGCAAACGCCTTAAACTTAAAGAGGGGGGTGATGTGTATCTCTTCGCCACCACGCTGGCGGATGAAAGCCATGTGCTGGTGCAGTGCGAGAAAGCAGAATGAATTAAAATGATGTATAATAAAAAACAAATAAACGAAGATGAAGAATGTATACCTTAAGGTGGTTTTAGCCGTATTCCTGTTTTGTCTAGTACAGGGCATTGTCAGTATAGTAGTGTCTTTTTGCACTGGACAGACGTTTAATACACAGATGCTTGCTCTTGCACTTATCGGTTCAGGTCTGCTGAGTTGCTTGATTCTTGCCGGAATGAAGATGATACGTCTGCCTGGGGCGTTCAGTTGCGGACATTCGCCGTTGAAAATGTCTGTCATTGCCTATTTGGCAGCAGTGTTCGGCGTATTTGCAATGGATTTGCTGGGCGAAAAGATGGATTTGCCCGATATGATGGGAAAGGAGTTCCTGTCCATGTCGCACAACCTATGGGGCATCCTTGCGCTTGCGGTGGTGGGACCCATTACGGAAGAATTGGTTTTCCGCGAGGGCATTCAGGGTTTCATGCAACGAAAAGGGGTCTCATGCTGGACTGCCATCATCATAAGTGCTTTGTGCTTTGGAGTCATTCACTTTAATCCTGCACAGATACCTTTTGCCTTTGGCATAGGACTGATTTTGGGCATCATTTATTACAAGACAGGCAATGTTCTGCTTACCTCCCTGATACACATAACCAACAACAGCATGGCGGTATTGGAAATGCGCATTTTGGGAGAGGACATAGAGACGTTCAGCTATGAACAGGCATTGGGCGGCTCTCTCTTGTCATGGGTGCATATCGCTGTTGCTGCTATGGTCAGCGTGTTCTTGCTTCGTCATTACTGGAAAAAAGCGTAAATAAAAAATGATCAAAACGAGCGTAAAGAAATATCTGCAAGTTTTCTGTGGCCTGACAATGCTGCTGCCTTCTGTGGCCATGGCTCAGGAGCAGAAGGAATGGAAGGGGTTTTCCATTTCCGATGCCGATGAACTGATGGAGCAGGTACGCAATATGCCTTTTGTCGAGGTGGGTAAGGGCGTATCCTTTACCCCCAAGAACAAGTTGTTCAAGATGACAATACGGTTTCGCATGCAGAACCAGTTGGCCATGGACTTTGATGATGATTTTTCGCTGGAGGAGACACAGGCCCAGGTAAAGCGTCTTCGCCTCCGTCTAGATGGTTTTCTTTATTCGCCCAAACTGCTTTATTGCATCCAGCTTGGCTTTACGCCTTATGACACGAAGGTATTGCCTAATGGCAACAATAACTTTATACGTGATGCTGTTGTCTGTTATCGCCCTTCAGACACTTGGAACATCGCCTTTGGACAGACAACCGTCAAGTCGAGCAGAGAGAATATAAAGTCGTCAAGCGCAATGCAGTTTTCCAATGCCAGCATTGTGAACTCCGAGTTCAACCCCGATCGCGACTTTGGCTTCTTTAGCGAATATTACAAACGCCTTTTCGGCAACTTCAATGTGACGGCAAATGCCGCTGTCACTTTGGGCGAAGGACGCAACTGGGTGGCAAGCAAGAGCAAAGGTTTTGCCTATACTGGTCGAGTGGAACTTTTCCCGCTGGGTCGTTTCAAAGCGTCTGGAGAAGTGATAGAGGGTGATTTTCTACGCGAACAGTCGGTCAAACTGATGCTGGCGGGTGCGTTCTCCTACAATGACCGGACCACTCGCGTGCATGGCCAGTGTGGCTCGCAGCTTCCCGATGGCGTAATGGCCAGCATGAAGCAGTATTACCTCGATTTTGTTCTCAAATATCGGGGATTTGCCTTTTGTGCAGACTTTATGGGCCGCATTTGCGACAAGCCCCTCTATTCTGGCGACT
Organism: Bacteroidaceae bacterium; assembly: GCA_017559845.1. Lineage (GTDB taxonomy): Bacteria > Bacteroidota > Bacteroidia > Bacteroidales > Bacteroidaceae > Physcousia. Next base: position 150,700 of record JAFYQQ010000014.1, read on the forward strand.
TGTTCACTTATACAGGAAAGGGTGTGAATGCACAAACCAGTTATATCTTTAGAAAGAATTGGGAGGTGGCCCTGCGCAACTCCACGCTTCTCCCCGATGCAAAGGTTCGTCCGATGGTGGGGTACACTGGTTTCAACCAGACAACGTTTGCCGTTACGAAATATCTTATTGGACACAGCCTGAAGGTGCAGGCGGATGCCTCGTACAATCACCGCACAGAGGCACTCAATGCCTATAACCGTTGGCAGCTTCGCTTTGTTCTGGAGGCCGGCCTCTAAAAAATGCGCTTTGTGCGCTGGTTTTCTTTGTGCCCTTGTTGCACAATTGGGGCAAATGAACTACCTTTGTGGTTGTATTATTAAATTTATGCAGAATGAAAGCACATCGTTGTCTTCTTGTTTCCGCGCTTATGTTGATGGCGGCTTCCACGTTTGCCGGACAGCCAAAATACAAACTTGTTTGGAAAGAGAATTTTCGGGGAAACCATTTCAATGAAAAGTTCTGGAGCAAGATTCCCAGAGGAACATCCGACTGGAACCGCAGAATGTCCGACCATCCTTCGTTGTACAAGGTGGAAAAGGGTAGGTTGGTACTGAGGGGCGTGGTCAACGACGGACTTGTGCCCGATGACCCGGTTCCTTTTCTAACTGGAGGTGTGTACACCAAGAACAAGAAGACCATCACTTATGGCAAGGTGGAGGTGCGTGCCAAACTTCATGCCGCCAAAGGCGCATGGCCAGCCATCTGGATGCTGCCTAATGACAAAGGATGGCCCGATGGCGGTGAAATAGACATCATGGAACGTTTGAACGGCGATTCCATAGCTTACCAGACGGTACACTCCTATTACACTTATGTACTCAAGCAAGAAACTCCGCGCAAGGGGGCAACCGGTCCCATAGACCCAGACGGATATAATGTCTATGCCGTTGAAATATTGCCGGACAGTCTGGTCTTTTCCATCAACGACCGCCGCACCTTCTCCTATCCGCGTATCCAGACAGACAAACCCGGACAATATCCTTTTGGCACTCCGTTCTATCTGTTGATTGACATGCAGATTGAGGGACAGTGGGTAGGAAAGGCAGATCCCAAGGATTATCCCGTGGAAATGTGGATAGACTGGGTAAAGATGTATGAATTGAAAGAGAACCGATAAAGAGTAATACCAAGTAAAACAAGATTTGAAAAATGAGAAGACTTTGTACTTTGTTGTTTTTGGCAGGAACACTGGGCCTTATGCTTGTGGGCTGCCAGTCTGGAGAGAAAAAGAGAAAGACGCTTTTTGTCATAGTAGACGGTGTAACGGTAGATAATATCGAGCGCATAGCGCCGGCCACAATCTTTGACATTGCTTCTGTAGGAGGATATTCCAGAGGCTATTGTGGCGGTAAGGTGGGACAGTATTCCCAAACGCCCACAATTTCGGCCGTGGGGTATAACAACATCCTCACCGGAACATGGGTAAACAAGCATAATGTAAGTGGAAACACAAACCAGAACCCCAATTATAATTACTGGAGCATCTTCCGTATAGCCAAGGAGCAGAAAGAGGATGTAAAGACCGCGCTTTATTCCAGCTGGACTGATAATCGCACCGTACTATTGGGCGAGGGAAAACCGGAAACTGGCGGACTCAAGATTGACTATGTCTTTGACGGCTACGACATTGATGAAAAGGCATTCCCGAAACGCAAGCACGACCTGCACATCTTTGAAATAGATTCTTTTGTATGCGAGCGTGCGGCAGAATGTATCACTAAGGAGGCACCGGACTTGAACTGGGTTTACCTGTGGTATACAGATGACGCTTACCACCTTTTCGGTGACGGAACTTTCTCGGATAAATATGTACACAAGACCGATTCCATGATTACAAAGTTGTGGGAGGCGGTGAAGTATCGCGAACAGAACCATAATGAAGAATGGATGGTGATAGTCCTGTCCGACCACGGACGTGACGAGATGGGTTACGGCCACGGAGGACAATCGGACCGTGCGCGTGCCATCTGGATGTCTACCAACATCAAGGAGGTGAACGGACAGTTTGCCGAGCCTTATCTCTCTCATGCCGATGTGAACCCCACCATCTGCAAGTTCATGGGATTTGAAGTGCCTCGCGATGTGGCTTTTGAATCGGATGGTAGTAGTTTTTATGGCCCTCGTGACATTTATGCGCTCGAATCACGCAATTACGACAACAAGGTGGTGCTGAGTTGGAAGGTGGACCAGGGCAAGGGTACAGCCCGTGTGTTTATGGCCAGTGAAAACAATTTTGCCAAGGGACAGCCGGACGACTGGAAAGAAGTGGCCACAGTGCCTGTAACCGATGGCGGATGCACAGTGGACCTGGGTGCGGTAGATTCCGATTTCTATAAGTTTGCCATCCAGACAGAGAACACGGTTCTTAATCTGTGGAATCCCCGAAAGAAGAATCAACCCTACAAGCCAGCCGAATGATTGGGTGGTGTAAAAGTGTATATATAATAATGTATTAGATAAACGTCTTTATTTCTATGTTTGCACAATTGTTACAATCGTCCTATTTTTCGTTATTCCTGATGGTTGCGCTTGGCTTTATGTTGGGCCGCATCAAGGTCAAAGGACTTTCTCTCGATGTATCGGCTGTGATTTTCATAGCCTTGCTTTTCGGACACTTCGGTGTGTTCATACCCAAGGAACTGGGTAATTTCGGACTGGTTCTTTTTATCTTTACCATTGGCATACAGGCCGGCCCAGGTTTCTTTGATTCCTTCCGCAGCAAGGGAAAGGCGCTCATTGTCATTGCCATGCTCATTATCGCCTCGGCGTGTGTGGCGGCTGTCGGTTTGAAGTTTGCTTTCGGTATGGACACTCCCAGTATTGTAGGACTGATTTCCGGAGCGCTAACCAGTACGCCCGGTCTGGCTGTGGCCATTGACTGTACCAATTCGCCTTTGGCTTCTATTGCCTATGGTGTGGCCTATCCCTTCGGTGTAATCGGTGTAATACTCTTTGTCAAGTTGATGCCCAAGATGTGGCGTGTTGACTTGCAGAAGGAAGCGGAGCGCCTGGAATCGGAGCGCAGAGGACAGTATCCCGAACTTGCAACCTGTATGTTTATGGTTACGAACCAATTGGCATTCGGAAAGAGCTTGCGCCAGATTAACGTGCGTTCCATGACCGGTGCTGTGGTTTCGCGCCTTAAGCATGGAGATGACATTGTTATTCCTCAGGCAGACTCAGTTCTGCACGAAGGTGATATCATTCAAGCAGTTGGAAGCGATGAGGCTTTGAAGCAGATGGAACTGCTTATCGGAAAACGATTGGAAGGCGAACTGCCTTTGCATCATACGCAGGAGGTGGTTTCCTTGTTGCTCACGAACAAGCATGCGGTAAACAAGATGTTGGGAGAACTCAACTTGCAGTATCGTTATAGTTGCACCGTAACCCGTGTTCGCCGAAGCGGAATTGACATTGCTCCCTCGCCCAATCTGGTACTGAAATTCGGTGATAAGCTGATGGTAGCAGGAGAGAAGGAGGATTTAGAGGATGTGACCAAACTTCTGGGCAATGATGCCAAGAAGGTTTCCGATACAGACTTTTTCCCCATTGCCATGGGTATTGTCCTTGGTGTGCTTTTCGGCAAGTTGTCCATTTCCTTCTCTGATAGTTTCTCATTCTCTCCGGGACTGACCGGTGGTGTGCTCATTGTGGCTTTGATTCTTGGTGCGGTGGGAAAGACTGGTCCTGTGCTGTGGACTATGTCTGGAGCTTCCAATCAGTTGCTCAGGCAATTGGGCCTGCTCCTTTTCCTTGCGGAGGTGGGAACCTCTGCCGGAAAGAATCTGGTGGAGACCTTCCAGGAAAGTGGTTTGCTGATGTTTGGCGTGGGTGCTATCGTTACTCTTGTGCCTATGTTCTCGGCCATGCTGGTGGGCAGATACTTGTTGAAAATCAGTCCGCTTGACATGTTGGGTGCCATCACTGGAGGTATGACCAGTACGCCGGGCCTGGTGGCGGCGGATTCTATGGCAGACAGCAACGTGCCCAGTGTGGCATACGCCACGGTTTATCCCATTGCCATGGTCTTCCTCATTTTGTTTATCCAGCTTATCAGCATGTTCTTCTGATTGCACATGATTTAATACAAATGGCCGCAGATTGGAGTAAACCAGTCTGCGGCCATTTGTGATATAATGGTGAGAGTGTTTATTTCACCAATTCATATTCACGGCTTCCGATACCAATCTTTTCGGCGTGCTCCAAGCAAGATTTCCATTCCGATTCGGGGGTTGAATTCTTGAAGTGGTCATGATGGTCATGGAAGTCGGGTCGATGCATGCGGTCGTAGAGCTGGCTTCCCGGCATTGGGGTGGCGGCAAGGCAGGCATCCACACAAGCTTGGTCAAGCGCCAGCGGATCCTTTGAAACGAACATTCCGATGTTCGGAAGGATGGGTGCGTCGTTCTCTGGGTGGCAGTCGCAGTTTGGCGAGATGTCCAGTACCAGTGAAATGTGGAAGTGGGGGCGTCCGTCAATGACAGCCTTGGCATATTCTGCCATCTTGTAGTTCAGAAGCTGGGGCGCATGGTAGTCTGTTGATGAGATGGCGTCAAAGTTGCAGGCGGCAATGCAGCGTCCACAACCTACACAGTTGTCCGCATTCACCGACATCTTCTTGTTCTCCTCGTCAAATATAAGGGCATTGTTGGCGCATTGAGCAAGGCATTGCTTGCAACCGCGACACAGATCCTGGGCAATCTCGGTCTTTCCACTGATGTGTTGCTCGCACTTTCCAGCACGCGAGCCACATCCCATACCAATGTTCTTGATGGCACCGCCGAATCCGGTCATTTCATGACCCTTGAAGTGGTTCAGGCTGATGAACACATCAGCATCCATCACAGCACGGCCAATTTTGGCTTTTTCCACGTATTCGCCTCCTTCTACAGACACTTCCACGTCGTCTGTGCCCTTCAGACCATCGCCAATGAGGATGGGACAACCCACGGTGAGCGGTGTGAAACCGTTTTCCCAGGCACAATAAAGATGCTCCAGTGCATTCTTACGGCTGCCGGGATAGAGCGTGTTACAGTCGGTAAGGAAAGGCTTTCCGGCCAGTTCCTTCACCACATCCACCACTGCACGGGCATAGTTGGGGCGCAGATAGCTGATGTTACCCATCTCGCCGAAGTGCATCTTTATGGCCACAAACTTGCCTTCCAGGTCAAGGTCGGCAATACCGGCCTTGCGGATAAGCTTCTTCAGTTTGGTGGGCAGGCCGTCGCCGTTGGCTTTTGTGCGGAAATCGGTAAAATATACTTTTGCTTTTTCCATTTCTTTATTTACTTTTTCAGGGTCATGATAACTTTTCCCTCCTCGTTCAGTATGGTGGCGGTGCTGTCCTTTACCTCAATGGTGGAAATGGCGTTCAGGGCTTCCGTAACGGCCATCTCAACCTCCATGCTGGCTCCCATTCGGCGTGTCATGCCGATGTTCTCAAGTACCAGTTTGCCATCTTTCAATGCATATTGTCCGAAGAAGTTATTGACGCTGGTGCAGCCGGTCATTTCTCCGTTCTCGCCAAAGTTGATGAAAGCTTGGGTTTCGCCTTCTGCTGTACTTTGTCCGCAAGCGGATTCAATGTTCCATTGTCCGGCAATGTCCTCCAGAGTGGTTTCCTTCTGAGAAGTGCATCCGGGCAGTACGATGGTGCTGATTAGCAGGAATTTCTTGATGATTGTCTTCATAGGTCTTTTCTCCTTTCTGTTGTTTAGTGAGATTTTTTGTTCGCTTGTGCTTGGCATGATGACCAGACGTCCGGATAAAAAAGAAGGCTGTCATCACGACAACCACTCCTTTTCATTAACCTTAAAAATCTAATACCATGAAAAACACGATGCAAAATTAGTGGTTTTCTCTTTTCCGTGCAAACCCTACACTCCTTTTTTCGTATTTTTCCGCTTTTTATTGACTTATGTCAAGAATGTTGCCGCATTCTTATGAAAAACAGCCTCATTCTTGCTTGGCTGACGCTGCGTGCAGCCTTTGGTGAATAGGTGTGAAAGGGATGTGTTTTCGGGCAATCTATAATCTCTGCTTATCTGTACACTTGTGACATTCCTGGAACATAGTGCTTAAAAAGTTGTAGGACAGTGCTATAAAAGTTCTTTCTCTGAGGCAAAAGTTTTGTTCCAAAGTTTGGAACGTACATTCCAAGTAATGAAACGTATGTTCCAAAGTTTGAAACGTACATCCCAAACCTTGGGATGAACTTTTTATCGTTGACAAAAAACTTTTTTAGTGTGGCTAAAAAACAAATTCATTATAGCCGCCAAACAATTTTGATGAATTTATTCTTCAATTCCGCTGAGTCTGTATATTCAAGCGTGTACAGACGCGCCAATTAAGGGTGGTTCTAAAAATTATGTCGGGTTGATTTTCGTTTTTTGGCTGTCGCCGAAGGGACTACCGTTCGGAAAATCCTAAACAAGTTTAGTTTTCGCTCGCTTAATCGTCCCTTTCGTGTGTGCTTTTGTAAGTTGAAGAAGGAGACAAAGATTGTGAAAGGTGAGAGGAGAAAGGTCAAACTGGTTTGACTTTTATTCCGAACCGCATCCAATCTTCGCGAAGCACAGCGAGCTATGTGACAGATGAGACTTGACAAAATGACACCGAAAGAGACGAAAAGCGGCCGAAACGGAGAACACCAGAAAAGGTAAAACCTAAATTCAGAATTTTTAGAACCACCCTTATGTCTTAGGGGTATAAAAAAAACGGAGAGGTTTTTCAACTCTCTCCGCTTCTGTACCCAGACCCGGGATCGAACCGGGATGGGTTGCCCCACTGGTGTTTGAGACCAGCGCGTCTACCGATTCCGCCATCTGGGCTTTTTGCGCTGCAAAGGTAGATGTTTTTGCTGAATTGACCAAATGTTTTAAATGTTTTTTTGCTAAAGAGGTCGCATTTTAGTGAAATCCGGTTGTATTGTCATTATAAAGGCTGGACATTGCAATTGTAATGCCCAGCCTGTAAAAACGTGATTCTCTGTTTTTTTATTCTTCTATCTCTGCTGTTTCTGTAGATGCGTTCTCTTCTTTCTTCTTTGCCAAATATTCAGGAAGTGACATACCTGCCTGGTCAAAAAGGTCATTCAAGGGAGGAATACTTTTCATAAGACCGGAGAGGAAGTTGGCGGTATTGGTCTTTCCATCTGCGGTGCCTCCGTTGTCCCAAACGGTAACCTTGTCTATGTTGATTCCCTTTATGGCTTCTACCTGGGTCTTTACCAGTTCTGGCAGTTTTTCCAGGAGCAGCAATGAGTAAGCCTTGGTGGCATCGCCTCCTGCGGCCTGAATCATCTTGTCATAACCGGCTGCCTGTTTGGCAAGCATTTCATACAGACCCTTGGCTTCGGCTTCCATCTTGGCATAGATGGCGTCGGCCTCACCCTTTGCGTTTACGCGCTTCTGTTCAGCCTCGGCTTCCGCGGCAAGTACAAGTCTTTGCTTCTCAATTTCTTGCGCTACGATTACATTGGCAGTTTGTGTGGAACGTTCGCGGTTGGCGCGTGCCTCTTCGGCCTTTTGCTCGGCTGCGTAGGCTTCTTCGAGTGCTTGTGCCTGTGCAACCTTTTCGGCTGCAGTGGCCTTTCGCTGTGCTTCGGCTTCTTTCTCGCGACGGTTGGCCTCGCTATTTGCAATGGCAATTTTGGCTTCGTTTTCTCCTCTAACGGCTTCTGCATTGGCTTCCGCAGTGCGGATGCGGGTTTCTCTGACAGCCTCGGCCTTACCGATTTCTCCCACCTTTTCCTGTTCAGCCACGCGCACCTTGGCTTCGTTTATGGCCTTGGCGGCAGCTTCTTGTCCAAGTGCTTCGATATAGCCGCTCTCGTCCTTAATGTCTGTTACGTTTACATTGATAAGACGCAAACCGATTTTCTTCAGTTCTACTTCCACATTGGCACTGATGGCCTCCAGGAACTTGTCACGGTCAGAGTTGAGTTCTTCAATGCTCATTGTGGCAATGACTAGACGCAATTGTCCGAAGAGGATGTCTCGTGCGAGTTCCTGAATCTGCTGGGCGGTCAGTCCCAACAGGCGCTCGGCTGCGGCCAGCATACTTTCGGGGTCTGTGCTGATACCCACGGTGAAACGGCAAGGTACGTCCACACGGATGTTCTGTCGGCTGAGGGCGTTGGTCAGATTGGCGTCAATGCTGATGGGGGTCAGGCCCAGATAGGCATAGTCCTCGATGATAGGCCACACGAAGGCTCCTCCTCCATGCACGCACTTGGCGCTCTTATTGGTGCCTTTACTGCCATAGATAACCAGAATCTTGTCTGAAGGACAACGACGATAACGATTGATAAGTGCTATAAAAAGAAAGACAAGCACTATGACTCCAATCACGATAAAATACAATGGAAACATGATGTTGAACAGATTAAATGGTTTTAATTACTTTAGATGTAGTCTCTTCTCTTTTTTTGATACTTTTCAAATTGGCTCAACCAGCAGCGTGTTGTCATCAATGACCTGGATAACCCTGACACGGGCACCGGTGGGAATAAAAGTGCCATCGGTCATGGCGGAGATTTCCTGTACACTTCCATGCAGGCTGATTTGCACCTTGCCCTGTCCTTCGCGAGCGGCGGGAATGCGTAAATACACCGGACAGACCATGCCCACGCAGTCCTGGATACGGAATGCCCCATTGCTTTCCAATTTCTTCATTTGCCTGAACATGAAGAGGAACATGGCAACGAAAACGCTTCCGCACAAAATGGCTACGATGGCCAGCAAAGGACGAAGCGGAATGACACTCCAGAAACAGACGCCTCCCCATCCAATACCCAAGAGGAAGTTTATCAGATTGCGGATGGTGAACAATTGCATGGCGCCTCCGGTATCCAGTGTGTCGCCATCGGGGATGTCCGTTGCGTCGGGCATAGACAGGTCTGCATCGTGGTCGCCGATGCCAATGAAGGTGAGTGTCATTTGGATGATGAAAACCAAAGATGCGGCAATGGCAATAGTCCAATACACACGCAATGTGGGGTCGAGCGATTCGTACCAAATAGTGATTGTGTCCATAATCAGAGTAATATATTCAAGTTAATATCAACAAAGGTAATGAAAAAATGAAAAGAAATTTTATAATGATTGGAAAAATGATAAAAAAAATGTATGTTTGCACACAAATATAAAGCAAAGATGACAAAATGCAAAGATAAACCCCATCCTTTGGGCATATTTCGGTATTGTCCCGTTTGTGGCAGCCCGAATTTTGTGACAAACAATGAAAAGAGCAAGCGCTGTGCCGATTGCGGATTTGTCTATTTTTTCAATCCCAGCGGAGCCACGGTGGCGGTGATTGTGAACGAATGCGATGAACTGCTTGTGGTGAGGCGGGCGAAGGAACCTGCCAAAGGGACGCTGGATCTTCCTGGCGGCTTTTTGGATTGTGCGGAAACGGCAGAGGAGGGAGTTGCACGCGAGGTATTTGAGGAAACAGGGCTTGAGGTGGAGCAGTGTGACTACCTGTTTTCCATCCCCAACATTTATCCTTATAGTGGGTTGGATGTGCATACAATGGACCTATTTTTCCTTTGCAGGGTAAAGGGGACGAAAGAGGCCAAGGCAATGGATGATGCGGAGAGCCTGGCCTGGATTCCTTGGGAGCAGATAATGCCTCAGGAGTTTGGCTTGCTTTCTGTCCGCAAAGGTATAATTCGTCTGAAAATGATGTGGACTAATAAAAAATAATGATATAAATAATGTGTAACAAATATTTTTGCATTATCTTTGCGCCCAAATCATAAATTAAATAAGACCTGATGAAGCAAAATCTTGTGATAGTGGAGAGCCCGGCCAAGGCTAAGACAATTGAAAAATTCCTGGGTTCGGATTATAAGGTGCTTTCAAGTTACGGCCACATCCGTGACTTGAAGAAAAAGTCGTTCAGCCTGGATCCGGAAACTTTTGATCCCCAATATGAGGTGCCTTCAGACAAAGCTCGTGTGGTGGCGCAATTGAAAAAAATGGCATCAGAATCGGAAACCGTCTGGCTGGCATCCGATGAAGACCGCGAAGGAGAGGCCATCAGCTGGCACTTGTATGAGGTACTCGAACTGAAGCCCGAAAACACAAAGCGAATCGTATTTCATGAAATTACCAAGCCTGCCATTCTGGAGGCTATACAACATCCGCGCGATATTGACTTGAATCTGGTAAATGCCCAACAGGCCCGCAGAGTCTTGGACCGTATTGTTGGTTTCAAGTTAAGCCCTGTATTGTGGCGCAAGGTAAAGCCTTCGCTCAGCGCTGGCCGTGTGCAGAGTGTGGCAGTGAGGCTGATTGTGGAACGCGAACGGGAAATCCAGAATTTTGTAGGAGAAGACGCTTATAGAGTAACGGCGCTTTTCATGACAAAAGACGGAAATGAAGTGAAAGCAGAGCTGAACCGCCGCTTTTCCACGGAACAGGCGGCAAACGAGTTCCTTGAAAAGTGTGTGAAGGCTAATTTCACAGTGCAGGACGTGACCACGAAACCCCAGAAGCGTATGCCTGCAGCTCCTTTTACCACCAGTACCTTGCAGCAAGAGGCTGCCCACAAATTGGGATTTACTGTGGCGCAGACCATGATGGTTGCCCAGCATCTTTATGAAAACGGACGCATCACGTATATGCGTACGGATAGCGTGAATCTGAGTAGTCTGTGTCTGGGCGCAAGCAAGAAGGTGATTTGTGAGCAGATGGGTGAGGAATATGTAAAGACCCGCCAGTATACGACTCATTCCAAGGGTGCGCAGGAAGCTCACGAAGCCATCAGACCCACTTATATGGACCAGATTCAGATAGAAGGCACTGTTCAAGAGAAACGCCTTTATGATTTGATTTGGAAACGTACCATTGCCAGCCAGATGGCAGATGCGGAAATTGAGAAAACCACAGTCACAATCTCAATTGACGGAATGGAGGATTTCTTTGTGGCCAATGGCGAGATTGTGAAGTTTGACGGTTTCCTCAAGGTTTACAAGGAAACACAGGAAGAGGGAATGGCAGAGGAGGACAGTGCGCAACTGCCCGTGATGAAGGTTGCTGATAAATTGCAGTACAACCAAATCGTGGCAACCCAACGCTTTGCGCAGCGTCCTTTAAGATATAACGAAGCAAGTTTGGTTCGCAAGTTGGAGGAACTGGGTATCGGACGCCCCAGTACCTATGCGGCCACCATTACAACCATCCAGCAGCGCGAATATGTGATGAAGGGTGACAAGCCAGGAGAGGAGAGGAATTATCAGACGCTGACATTGACTGATGGTCAGGTTGCGTCAGAAACACGCCAAATGACCGTTGGCGCAGAACGTGGAAAATTGCTTCCCACGGATACCGGAATTGTGGTAAATGATTTCTTGTTGGCGAATTTTCCGGACATCATGGATTACAACTTTACCGCTGATGTGGAGAAGAAATTTGACGACATTGCCGAAGGTAATGCCGAGTGGAAGGACGTATTAAAGGATTTCTATGCCGATTTTGAGCCTCTCGTGGATAAGTCCATCAATACCCATAGCGAGCACAAGGTGGGCGAGCGCTTGCTTGGTAATGATCCCAAGACTGGACAGCCGGTAATGGTCAAGATTGGCCGTTTTGGCCCGGTAGCCCAGATTGGCAGTAGCGATGCTGTGGTCAAACCTCGTTTTGCACAGTTGAAGAAAGGTCAGAGCCTGGAGACAATCACATTGGAAGAAGCCTTGGAACTCTTCAAGCTGCCCCGTGTAATGGGCGAATACGAAGGAAAGACAGTGATTGTGGGTGCGGGTAAGTTCGGCCCCTACGTATCACACAACGGCATGTATGTATCCATTCCTAAAACGCTTGATCCCTTGAAAATGACTTTTGAGGAAAGCGTAATTCTGTTGCATCGTCATCATCTGGCTGAGAAGGAACGTCATTTGAAGCAATTCGAGGAAGATGCTGAATTGGAAGTGCTCAATGGCCGTTATGGCCCCTATCTGTGCTATAAGGGAGCCAATTACAGACTGCCCAAGAGTATGCATGAACGTGCCCGTGAATTGCAATATGAAGAGTGTATGGCTATTGTTAACGGCCAACAAGAGGAAGATACTGCCGAGGGCGCTGTTGTAAAGAAAAGACGTTATACAAAGAAAAAGTAAACTGCGTTATTAGAGAATATACACTGAAAGTATGGTGAGAATAGTATTATTAGGATTCATGGGCGCGGGCAAGACTACCATAGGCCACCAGTTGGCGGCCTCTTTGGGGATGCCTTTCTATGATTTGGACTGGTACATACAGATGCGTTTTCATCGGACAGTGGAGCAACTTTTTGAGGAACGTGGTGAGGAAGGCTTCAGGGAAATTGAACGTAATATGCTGCATGAAGTGGCTGAGTTCGAGAATGTGGTGCTTTCATGCGGCGGAGGTACACCTTGTTTTTTCGACAACATGGAATACCTCAATTCCAATTCAGAAACCGTCTATTTGAAGGCAGAACCAGAAGTGCTGGCCATGCATTTGAAAATGGGCAAGGTGGTCCGTCCCCTCATAAAAGGAAAAACAGCAGAAGAACTGATAGACTTTATCCGTGAATCATTGGAGAAGCGTGAGAAATACTATCTGCAGGCCAAGCATGTGCTTGATGTGAGTTTATTAGATAATTACGATAAAATAAAAACCAGTGTGGCATTGCTGCGCAAAGAATTAGGCTTATGAAAAAATGGCGTATTGAAGATTCGGAGGAACTGTACAATATCAAAGGATGGGGTGTGAACTACTTTGGTATCAATGAGAAAGGCCATGTGTATGTGACACCCAAGAAAAACTGCATACAGGTGGACTTGAAAGATGTGGTGGACCAGTTGGCCACAAGACATGTGACGGCTCCGGTTTTGCTTCGATTCCCTGATATCCTTGACAACCGTATTGAGAAGACCGATGAGTGTTTCCGCAAGGCTGGAAAAGAGTACAGCTACAACGGCGAGCATTTCATCATATTCCCAATCAAGGTGAACCAAATGCGTCCCGTGGTGGAAGAAATTATCAGCCATGGAAAAAGATATAACCTGGGTCTTGAGGCTGGTTCAAAGCCTGAATTGCATGCAGTGCTGGCCACCAATATGGACAGTGACAGCCTGATTATCTGTAACGGACACAAGGACCAGAACTTCATAGAACTGGCACTTTTGGCGCAAAAGATGGGTAAGCGAGTGTTCTTGGTGGTTGAAAAACTACCGGAAATGAAGATTATTGCCGAGACTGCCGAAAAACTTGGTGTACGACCGAATTTGGGCATTCGAATCAAACTGGCCAGCAGCGGAGCTGGAAAGTGGAGTGAAAGCGGAGGTGATGCCAGCAAGTTTGGACTGAACTCATCCGAATTGCTCATGGCTTTGGAACTGCTTGACGAGATGGGGTTGCGTGATTGCTTGAAACTGATCCATTTCCACATCGGTAGCCAGATTACCAAGATTCGCCGCATCAGTACGGCCCTCCGTGAGATTGCACAGTTCTATGTGCAGTTGCATGCCATGGGCTTCAATATTGAATTTGTGGACTGTGGTGGCGGTTTGGGCGTGGACTACGACGGAACGCGAAGCAGCAACAGCGAGAGCAGTGTGAATTACAGCATTCAGGAGTATGTGAACGACTGTGTATATACGTTGGTGGAGGCATCGAACAAATACGGCATTCCTCATCCCAACATCATAACGGAAGGCGGACGTTCTCTGACGGCCCACCATAGCGTGCTGATCCTTGATGTGCTGGAAAGTGTGACGGCCCCCAAAATGCCTGAGGATTTCCAACCCACACAGGATGACCACAAACTGGTGCACGACCTTACGGAAATCTGGGACAAGCTGAGTGGCCGCTCCTTATTGGAAGATTGGCATGATGCAGAGGATATTCGTGAAGAAGCTTTGGACCTTTTCCGTCACGGCATAATTGACCTGAAGACGCGCGCCCAGATAGAAAGCCTGTACTGGGCAATCAGTCACGAGGTGGCAGAATTGGCGCATCACCAGAAACATGTTCCCGATGAACTGCGTCAGTTGGATAAACGAATGTCTGACAAGTATTTCTGTAATTTCAGCCTTTTCCAAAGTATGCCCGATTCTTGGGGTATTGACCAGCTGTTCCCCATTATGCCTATTTCGCGTCTTTCGGAAAGGCCCGACAGAAGCGCGACGCTTCAAGATATCACTTGCGATTCGGACGGAAAGATTACAGCCTATGTGAACGGCGGACAGCAGACCAGTTATCTGCCTTTGCACAAGGTTGAAGCAGGAGAGCATTACTACATTGGTGTCTTCCTGGTGGGTGCTTACCAAGAAATCATGGGAAATATGCACAACCTTTTTGGAGACACCAACGCTGTGCATATCTCTGTGGATGAAAAGGGCTACAAGATAGACCAGGTGATTGATGGAGAAACCGTGGCTGATGTGCTGGAATATGTTCAGTATGATCCAAAGAAACTGGTACGTCGTCTTGAAATCTGGGTCAGCAAGGCAATAAAAGACGGAAAGATCACTGCTGCGGAAGGCAAGGAGTTTATCAGCAATTATCGTGCAGGCCTTTATGGTTATACCTATTTGGAATAATACCTTTTGTATATGAAGAAAGTTGTTGTGATTAAGGTGGGCGGAGCCATCTTGGAAAACGAAGAGACGCTTTGTCGTTTGTTGGACGATTTTGCGGCATTGCCAGGAAACAAGGTGCTTGTGCATGGTGGCGGACGTGCGGCAACCCGTATAGCAGCAGACCTTGGCATAGAAAGTCAGATGATCAACGGCCGGCGTGTAACCGACGAAAAGATGCTTGATATCGTGACTATGGTATATGGCGGTCTTGTCAACAAACATGCGGTAGCCGGCTTGCAGTCAAGAGGTGTGAATGCATTGGGACTGACCGGAGCTGACATGAACGTAATACAAGGCCATAAACGTCCGGTCAAGGATGTGGATTATGGTTGGGTTGGCGATGTGGATTGTGCCGATGGTCATGCACTTAAAACACTCTTGGAACAAGGCGTGGTGCCGGTAATGGCACCGCTGATTCATGATGGTAAGGGTCACATGCTCAATACTAATGCAGACACCATTGCCAGCCAGGTGGCATGCGCCCTGTCTGAGTTTTACGATGTTACGCTGACTTTCTGTTTTGAAAAGCCCGGTGTACTGAGTGATGCAGATGATGACAGTAGCGTGATTTCCCATATCACAAAAGAAACGTTTCAGCAACTGGTGGCCGATGGTGTAATTTCAGGTGGAATGCTCCCAAAACTGGAGAATGCTTATGATGCCATCAATAAGGGTGTCGCTCGTGTGATGATAACCAGAGCGGACAATTTGGACGGTTCGAATGGGACCCTAATCAGTGAATAACAAGATATTATTTGCCACACTCCCTAAAAGAAAATGAAATATAATCTTTTGTACCAGAAAACAATAAAATCGAATACAATATGATACGACAAACAATCGCGGCTTTATGTCTGCTGGCTTCAGTTTGTTCGCAAGCACAAAATGAGGCACTGCATGGTTTTAAGTATGGAGTTCAAGAAAGTCCTGCCGGTACGGAATGGCAATCCCCCGAGCAACTTTCGCTAAACAAAGAACAACCCCA
This sequence comes from Bacteroidaceae bacterium, assembly GCA_017559845.1. Taxonomy (GTDB): domain Bacteria; phylum Bacteroidota; class Bacteroidia; order Bacteroidales; family Bacteroidaceae; genus Physcousia. The sequence continues at coordinate 166,335 of JAFYQQ010000014.1, forward strand.
AGCCTATATGTTCCACTTTGCCACACAGGAACAGGCCCGTAACGTATTGCCCGAAGCGTCCACTTACCATCAGACGCTTGATGGTACATGGAAATTTCATTGGGTGGCATCGCCAGACAAACGCCCTGTAGACTTTGCAAAACCGGAATTCGATGTTTCTGCCTGGGATGATATTGTGGTGCCCGGATGCTGGAATGTGCAGGGACTTCGTCCAGATGGAACTATGAAGTATGGTTTGCCCATATATGTAAACCAACCGGTTATTTTCCAACATCGCGTAGCTGTTGATGACTGGAAAGAAGGCGTGATGCGTGTGCCCACAGACACTCGCTATACCACTTATAAATACCCCAACGAAGTGGGTTCTTACCGTCGTACGTTTACGGTTCCCGTAGATTGGAAAGGCCGTCAGGTATTTATCAATTTCGATGGTGTGGACAGTTTCTTCTATCTGTGGATAAACGGCAAGTATGTCGGATTCAGCAAGAACAGCCGCAATACAGCCCAGTTCAACATTACTCCGTTCCTGAATGAAAAGGGCGAGAACATTGTGGCGGTTGAGGTTTACCGTAGCAGCGATGCTTCATTCTTGGAGTCACAGGATATGTTCCGCCTGCCCGGTATTATCCGCAGCACATACCTGACCAGTACTCCTGAGTTGGAAATCCGTGATTTGGCGGTACGCACACGCACACTGGCTGCTAACCAGGCCACGATTACGGTGGATGCTGAAGTGCGCAATATGGGCAAGAAAGCTGCGAAGGAATATAAGATGGAGTATTCTGTTTTCCCGGTTGAACTTTACGCAGACGCCACTTTTGCTGCAGTAAAGAGCGCACAGAATGTCTTGGATGAAATTGTAAATGGAAAGAAGGTACTTAACCATACAGAATTTTCGGTTGATAATCCCAAACTTTGGAGTGCGGAAATGCCATATCGTTATGTGTTGGTGGCCGAACTGAAGGACAAGAAAGACCGTGTTATTGACCGTACCAGTACATATTTCGGAATTCGTACAGTGGAAATCCGTCAGACGGCGGCTCAGGATGATGAATTCGGACTGGCCGGACGTTATTTCTACGTGAATGACAAGCCTATCAAGATGAAGGGAGTAAACCGTCATGAGACCAATCCCAGCCGTGGACATGCCATTACCCGCGAGCAGATGCAGAAGGAAGTATTCTTGATGAAGCAGGGTAATATCAACCATGTCCGTAACAGCCACTACTGCAACGATCCTTATTGGTACTATTTGGCAGACAAGTACGGATTGTACCTCGAGGATGAGGCTAATATTGAGAGTCACCAGTATTATTATGGCGACGCCTCTCTTTCTCATCCCAAGGAATGGCGTGCCGCACACGTTGCGCGTAACGTAGAAATGGTGCGCACGCACGTGAACAGTCCTGCCATTGTGATTTGGAGTTTGGGTAACGAAGCCGGTCCCGGTGACAACTTCGTTGCGGCTTATCAGGCCATCAAAGACTATGACGGAAGCCGTCCTGTGCAGTATGAACGCAACAACAATATTGTGGATATGGGCTCTAACCAGTATCCCTCTGTGGCTTGGGTTCAGCATGTCGCAACGGGTAAGGCAAATGTGAAGTATCCTTACCATATTTCTGAATATGCCCACTCTATGGGTAATGCTGCCGGAAACCTGATTGACTATTGGACGGCAATGGAAAGTACCAACTACTTCTGCGGTGCTGCCATTTGGGACTGGGTAGACCAGGCAATTGACACTTATACTCCTGATGGATACAAGTATTTTGGTTATGGTGGCGACCACGGCGACTGGCCCAATGACGGTATGTTCTGTATGAACGGAATCATGTTGCCTGACCTTAGCCCCAAACCCCAATACTTTGAGGTGAAGAAGGTTTATCAGAATGTAGGTGTGAAATTGGTTGATGCTGCCAAATGCCAGATTGAAGTGTTCAACAAACACTATTTCATTCCGCTCAACCATGATGTGGTGTATAAGGTACGCCAGGACGGCAAGATTATAGAGGAAGGTCCCGTACAGGGCATTTCCGGACTTGCTCCCCGTACTGCCAAGAAGGTGCAAATTCCTGTCAAGATACTCAGCCAGCAAGGATGGGACAATGTGACCGTTGACATTGAATTCCTCCTTCCCCGCAATATGCCTTGGGCAAGGAAAGGCTACGTGCAAATGGCGGAACAGTTTGAATTCCGCAGCGGTGTGGATTCTCCTTACAAGAATATAACCGAGGTGGCCACAAATGGTGCAGCTCTCAAGGTTGTTCGTGGTGGAACGGAAACAGATATCCAAGGAAGCGATTTCCATGTTTCTTTTGACGACACCAATGGTAGTATCAATACATTGGTCTATAAGGGGAAGACTGTGATTGAAGCAGGAAACGGCCCCAAGATTGACGCATTCCGCGCTCCTGTGGATAACGACAACTGGGCTTGGAGACAATGGTTCCACAATGGGCTTTATAACCTGAAGCATCGCGCCACCGCAGCCCCCATTGTTATCAATGAAAAGGACGGCAGCATCAGTATTATATATAATGTAGTGAGCCAGGCTTCTCATAAGGGACAGGAAGTGTATCGTCCAGGAAAGGCCGGTAATCCCATTCTGGAAGTGAAGAACGGCCCCGAAATGAAGGCGGATGACTTCCATTTCACCACAACCCAGCGTTATACCGTATTCCAGGACGGCAGCATCAATGTGGTGAGCAGTATTGTGTCCAGTGATCCCAGTATTTCACTGCCTCGCTTAGGTTATGCCATGAAGTTGCCTTTGCAGTATAACCAGTACACCTATTACGGACGCGGTCCCAATAACAACTATGCCGACCGCAAGACCGGTTCGTTCATTTCTTTGTACAAGAGTGCCGTAAAGGACCAGTTCATCAATTTTGCCAAGCCTCAGAGCATGGGTAACCGCGAAGACGTAAGCTGGTGTGCTCTGACAACCAAGAAGGGCGATGGTGTACTCTTTGTGGCCGATTACGAACAGCGCATGAGCACATCCGCACTGCCTTGGAGTGCCTTGCAGATGACATTGGCATCCCATCCCCACGAATTGCCCAAGACAGACGGAACTTATCTGCATTTGGATTGCCAGGTAACCGGTTTGGGCGGCAATAGTTGTGGACAGGGCGGTCCCCTGGAGCACGATTGCGTGAAGGGTGCGCTCCACCAGATGAGTTTCGTTATCCGTCCTGTTTTTGAAGGCCAGGATGTGGTTGAGCGTTCTCATGTTCTCACCGCTTATCGTTGCCCTGTAACCATCGTTCGCGACCGTGCTGGTAATGCAGCCATCACAGGCGACCTCAATGTCGATGCTGGTGATGGAATCATGTATACTGTGCAGACTCCCGAAGCCAAGAAACCCGCTAAGCCTCAGAAGTATGAAGAGGGTCAGGCCATTCCTTTGCGCGATGGCGGAATTGTAACAGCATGGTATGTGGGTGAAGAACAGGTGAAGACAACTGCAACCTTCGAGAAGATTGAGAACGTTCCCGTTGTTGTTTCGTATGTTAGCAGCGAGGAAGGACCCGCTGGCGAGGTGGCTAAGAACCTCGTAGACGGAAATCCCAGCACCATCTGGCATACCATGTACAGCATCACCGTACCCAAGTACCCCCACTGGATAGACTTTGATTGCGGAGAGGCCAAGACACTTAAAGGATTCACTTATCTACCCCGTCAAGACGGAAGTTCCAATGGTAACATTAAGGGATATAAGATTGAGGTGAGCCTTGATGGAAAGACATGGTCTGCACCGGCTTGTCAGGGCGAATTCTCCGCAGACGCCAAGGAAAAGAAAGTGCTCTTTGACAAGAGCCAAAAGGCGCGTTATCTCCGTTTCACGGCATTGAACAGCCATGGCGGTAACGACTTTGCCAGTGGCGCAGAGTTCGGGGTGTTAGCCGAGTAAAAGTTCAGCAGATACGGCATCTTGGCGGAGTTGCAGCTGCAACTCTTCCAAGGAACCGAAACGATGTTCGTCGCGCACTCTGTTGCCGAACAGAAGCCTCAAGGGTTGGTTGTATAAGTCACCCTTGAAATGCAACAGATGCACTTCTATGGAAATACCGTCCCCGTTGTCCAGCGTGGGGCGGTTTCCTATATTAAGCATGCCTTTGTAGCGGTCTCCGTTGGGCAATATTACCCAAACTGCATACACACCGGGGGCTGGAATCAGTTTCCCCTTTTCCGGACAAAGGTTGGCCGTGGGGAAACCAATTGTGCGGCCCACTTTATAGCCGTCCACCACGTTGCCGCACAATTCGTATGGTCTGCCAAGCAGTTTGGCGGCCTTTTCCACGTTACCTTGAAGCAGAAGTTTGCGTATGGCACTGCTGCTGACATATTCGCCCGAAAAAGCTTCCATCTGCAATACTTCTATGCCCAGTTCTTTTCCCCATTCCCTATATTGCTCCATTGTGCCGCCACCATGTCCGAAACGGTGGTCATAACCCATTACCAGGCAGTCTATACCCAGTTTCTCATGCAGAATCTGTTCCATGAAATCTCGGGCAGACAAACGGCTCATTTCTTTGTCGAACTGCAATACCTCCACCTTGCTGATTCCGGTCTTTTTCAGCAAGTTCAGTTTTTCGTCAAGTGTAGTCAGCAATTGGGGTTGGAACCCGGGCTGCACAATGGCACGAGGGTGCGGATACATGGTCACGATGAGGCTTTCTGCCCCATTTTTCTGTGCTATATCCAGTACTTGCCCTATAAGGAACCGGTGTCCAAGATGTACTCCGTCAAAAAAACCTATGGTTGCAATTCGTCTGCTCATTTCGGAGTGCAAAATTAGGTAATTATTATCTGAAGTCCAAATTTTTCACCTGTACATTTGCATAATTCATTGGAAAGGCCTACCTTTGCACACGCAAAACCCCTTTACGGGTCGTTTATTTGCATTGGACTTGTAGCTCAGTTGGTTAGAGCAACAGACTCATAATCTGGAGGTCCTTGGTTCAAGCCCAAGCTGGTCCACATTAAAAATCAAGCAGTTACGAAATTTCGTAACTGCTTTTTTCTTTATCTGCGTAAACAAACTGTTTCAGTCTCCCCTTTTCTGTCATGCAGTCTCATAGAGTTTCTATAATGCATTATTAACGGCTCAGTAGAAATTTACTGTGGATAAGCATAAAGTTTTGCCACTCTGAATAGAAAGAACTTTTTATCCGCTACTCCTCTAAGGTTAGCTCTAAAGAGTTTTATTTTCG
>JAFYQQ010000015.1 GCA_017559845.1 Bacteroidaceae bacterium
ACCGTAGGAGCATATCCACGGCGATTCTGGAAAAGGATTACCTGCTGGCGTTGTTCCAAAGCCGATTGTATGGTCTCAAGAAGTTGCGGACTGAAAGGGCCTTTCATCAAACGCTTCCTCTGAAGTTCCTTCACATCCACTACCTCTATACGGGGCAACTGTACATTCTGGAATCGTGTTTTCAGAGCGACAAATCCGTATTTGCCAGACTGTACATTATAATAACTTTCAAGACAAGGTGTGGCGGAACCCAACAGCACCTTTGCCCCACTCTGATGGGCAAGCATTATGGCGGCATTGCGGGCATGATAGCGCGGAGCCGGATCTTTCTGCTTGAAACTTTGCTCGTGCTCTTCGTCAATGATAACCAGCCCCAGGTTTTTAAACGGGAGAAAAATGCTGCTTCGGACACCCAAAAGTATATCATAAGGCTTTTCGGAAAGCATTTTCTGATATACCTCCACACGTTCCGCATCGGGATAACGGGAATGGTAGACACCCAGTCGGTTTCCGAAAATCCGTTTCAACCTTTCGGTCAGCTGCGTTGTCAACACAATCTCGGGAAGGAGATATAGCACCTGTTTGCCTTCATCCAAAGTTTGTTTGATAAGGTGAGTGTAAACCTCGGTCTTCCCGCTACTGGTAACGCCATGCAAAAGGCAGACCGGACGGCGGGTCCACTCTTCGCGAATGCTTTCCAAGGCCTGTGTCTGAGCATCGCTCAGCGCATGCAAAAAGATTTCCCCTTCCATGTCCGAAGTATCCAACCTGCCGACTTGGCGGTCATAGGTTTCGAATATACCCTTGGTACGGAGTGCATTGAACGCTGATACCGGGCTGCCAGAAACGGCTTGCACAAGTTGGGATTTTGACACTTCTTTCAACAAAACCGGATTTTGCATTTTTATAGCAAATGCTGCTTCGGAGAGTGTCAGGTATGCCTGCAACAGTTCAAATTGTTTGGGCGAACGTTTTTCCAGCGTATCATAAAGCTGAACCAGTTTTGTCTCATCAAAAAAGTCTTCGGACAATCGGACACAATGCAGAAACCGCGGTTTATACTGACGACGGACTTCTTCTTTTATTACTACAGCGCCCATATCCAAAAGACGACGAACTACAGGAAGTACATTCTGCAAGTCAGTGCTTCGCTGCAACTCGCTCACCTTCTTCCCATTGCCGTCTGAAAGGACATCCATGACCATTTGTTCTGACGGTTTCAACGGATGATCGGCTTCGAAATCCATATTGGATTCCACCACACTTTCACTTTCGAGTTTCAAGCCAGAAGGCAAAGCGGCCTTGTAGACCTCGCCAATGCTACACAAATAGTAATCTGCAATCCACTGCCAAAGTTTCAATTGATCGGGCAACAATATCGGTGTCTGATCCAGCAGTTCCAAGATATCCTTGGTGGCATAATCGGGCTTTGCATTGTGCAACCGCATCACTATGGCTGTGTACACCTTTCTGGCACCAAAAGGCACCAAAACACGACAGCCGACCTGGACATTAAGTTCCAAGTCGGCTGGTATGTTATAGGTGTACACTCCGTCTAAAGGCAGAGGCAAAACAACATCTGCATACATATTTGTGTGCGGTTCAAAAAAGTTATCTGCGTTGTCTGCGCACACTTACACGCGGTGCGCTGCTGCTCTTTTCACCGCTGCTGGCCTTACTTCCCGTACGGCGACGGCTGTTATTCTCTTCTACAGTGGTCTTGTTTCTGTTCTTCGCGGACTTGGCAGGTTTAGTAGTTGCCACACTGTCAACCTTGGTTGAGTCCTGAGGTTGTTTCCAAATTCGGTCCTCGAAATCTGTCAGCTGTTTTTCAATTTTCTTTTGTTCCTTCACCATTGCGCTGTCATCCTTGCAATAAGCGGCCAAAACACGTCCTTGAAGGTTATTGGTCATGTAAATCTTGCCCTCATAATGATTCATCGTGAAGAAATCATTTGCAGTCAAGTTGGATACATTATTCAAGTTGCTTCCCATCATGGGCAGACGAGACAGCCATGAAGCCACATCTTCGTAGTTGATCCAAAACAAAGGAGTTGGCGTAACTTCACCTCCAAAATCATCTTCCGCACGCATCCAGATAGGACAAAGCGCTGTCACGCGTGTATTGAATGTGCCGGTACGCTGATCAAAATAGATGCTTTCCTTAATATAATAACTTGTCACCTCTGCACTGGGCACATCACTGTCTGCAACAGACAGACGGCCGTCCTTTTCTTCAAAGTAGATGCTCTTGTCTTCCAGAAAGCTCTTTACCTCAAGACGATCTTCCTTTTCAAAAGACTCGGAGCCATCCAAGTTATATTTATAAGCGGGAACTCTTCCTGTCAAAACCAAACGGAACAGATAAGTAAACAGATTTACCTGACGTCCTTTCGGCTCTACGGGGTAATACATCGGCGCATTCTTGTCCTTTGTCAAGTCCAACTGACGGTATATGTCGCGACGCCACACCACATCCTCGGGCATAGGGACAGCTGTGGGGAATTGCAACGTTGCTCTATCAACCGTTGTTTTGGCTGTTGTACCAGTCGTAGCTTTCTTACGGGCTGCTGAGGCTGTGGCAGTACGGCTCTTGGCAGGCTGCGCCAAACAGGCTGTGCCAAACATTGCCGCTGTAATTATAAATAGGAATATACGCTTCATATCTCTTGTATAGGGGGATTACTTGATAATTACTTCCATGGCACCACTCAGGGTTCTTTCAACTCCATCGGGACCTACTGCTTGAATATTGGTAATATAGAAACGCTTGTTACGCGAAAGCGCTCTGATTTGGTTCTTCTGACGATCGGAGAATTTCGGTCCCTCACTGCGATAAGGTACTGCATTTCCCATTGCATCATAGAAAACAGTCTCAAAACGGACAACACTGAATTCTATATTAAGGAGACCGTCATCGATAGCAGCACCAATTCCTTCACTTCCCATCAAAACCTGCTTGGACAAATTTCCTCCGCGGAAATGTTCAGGATTGCCATCTGCATCGTTATATGCGATATAGGCTGTGGGGTCGGGCAATTTGCGAACACGGAAACCAAACTTGCCCATTACTTGGGAACGGCCTTCGTTGCGGGCAGAAACGGTGATTTCAACATCGCTACCCACTGTTTCGGGACGTGCGATGAATTTGCCATTTCCTTTTGCCTCAAGACTTCCACCTGACATGGAAGCGGTAATCTGATTGTTAGGAACACCTGGCACACTCACACTAATGGGGTTGTCGTATCCGGCATAAAGCACATTCATAATATCCGCACTTACCGTAGCACTGGGGGCTACAACCGTATATTTCTGCTCAAAGTCGCGACGGACTTTCTCTCCATCCCCGTTTACCATCTCAATATGGCCGTTCAAAGTGAAATCACCGGTTCGTCCGCAGATTGTCTCATACAAGCCATTTTCTGACTGAATTTCTTTTCCGCCGACAAAAATCGTTGGGCGACGTGTGGTATCCACAGCAGCCATGATTATCTGTGCGCTGAACTTGCCTCCCTGCACTACAGTCTGCGAATTAGGAATCACATACGCATTCAATTGGTTCACACGAACGTCCTTCACATCCACATTTCCAATCAGATTGTGCAACACCTGTCCTTCTGCATAACGCACGTCACTCTGCAATTTGGTCAGCAATGTGACAGCAGCAGCAGTTGGCATGTTCTCAAACATATACTCCTGCCAGTTTTTGCCCAATGTGCGTATCTCATGAGGCACATCTGTGTTCAGATTACTGATGATGATGGCACGCTTTGCAGTATCTGTGACCATTTCCGAAATTTTGTCGCGGTAATTGTTTATCGCATTATAGAGTTCTTCGCCTCTTCCTCTAACCGGCGCAAGCATGATATGGGTACTGGCTTCCAGGTCCTCACGGTTTTTGATGGCATCCACTCTACCGTCTTCACCATCACTTTTCTTCACGATGGCCACCTTCAGTTCTTCTGCCAGATTGAAAAGCGAATCACTGATGCCGCGCACATACAGAGCCTTGTCATACCATGCCTTAACCTTCGTTGGATTTGCCTTCATCTGCGCCTCAAAGTTTGTATAGATACTTTGATTCGTAGAAGTGGCATTCTCTGTGGTACGATTCAGACTTTCTTCCACCAACGAAAATCCATTCAGCACATCGCTTGATACATTCAGTGCTAACATGGCCATCATCACAACGTACATCAGATTGATCATCTTCTGACGTGGCGAAATCCTTTTCTTCTTTATTGGCATTGGTTGTATTCTAATCGAATTGTTCTACTTCTATTGGCTAAACCCTTCATGAATTATTTGCAACCGGTGCTGTACCCATGTTTACGGTAAGCGCCTGTATCATGCGGGCATAAACATTATTGAGTTCCTCAATCTGTTGTGCCATTCTGCGGGTCTGTTCGTCAATCTGCTCAATGGTACTAACCTGCTTGCTGATATTGCGCAACTGCAACTCATAAACCGTTGCGATGCCAGTAAGTGTGCGGTTCAGGTTCTCCATTTCCTCACTGTCTGTACTCATACGGTTAGCCTGTGCTTTTACGCGGCCCAACACTTCAGTCAGTTCGGTCAGTTCTTCTGCATAGTTCTTCACTGCTTCCTCAATTGTGGCAGGATCTGTTGCCTTAATCATATCGGGATCGGCTGCATTTCCACCCTTAATTCTGCTCAACACCAACTGTGCCTCAGCGGCTGCCTGACCTGCGGCAGCCAGATTCGCAGCAGCAGCACTCAAGCCAGCACCAGCAGTCAATGCGCCATGATCCACACCAGCAGCATTGCCACTGATAACAACAGGTTCTGCGGTGTTGATAACAGCGCCCTCGGGAAGGGGACTTCCGCCAGCTACAATTACCGAAGGCCCTGCAGAAACAGTTGCGTTCTCTGAAGGTGTTTTCTCATAAGTCTTTTCAAAACCGGAGATGAAGAATACAAAAACTTCGGTACCCATACCAATGAAAAGCATCATATTTGCACCTGGAATGTGTGTGAGTTTGAACAAGGTTCCCAAAATAACAATGGCTGCACCCCAGCTGTACGCATAGTTCATGAACACTTGTCCAGATGGAGAGTCCATCCATCGCTGTATTTTTAATATCGGATTCATTTCTTTTCTGATTTATATTGATGGTATTATTGTTTCTTCACTTTATTTCTTGCGGCCTCGGCTGCTTGTTCCACGGGTATCGCTTATCATTGTGCGCACACAGCGGAAACCCACATAACTACGGGGTTGGTTCTGGTATTCATAACCACGCCACGCACTGCGTATCAGGCTCTCGGGATCTTTCCAACTTCCGCCACGCACACTTTTTCGTTTCAAACGATAAGGATCTTCCTTGGCTGCATTGTATTTGAGATCCGGGTTCATGTCACTCATGCTTTCCACGCCCGATTCCACATATACTGTGCTGGTCCATTCGGCCACATTACCGGCCATATCATACAGACCATTGCTGTTAGCGCTGAAAATACCGCATTTACTGGTTATCAGACTACCGTCCATTGTATAGTTTCCTCTGTCCGGTTTGAAATTGGCATAGAAACATCCCTTATCGCTCTTTACTTCTCCTGACTCCCAAGGGAAGGGATTTCCACTTTTTCCACGGGCAGCGTATTCCCATTCTATTTCTGTGGGCAGACGGAAACGCTGGATTTGACGCGCATATCCGCCCATTCCTTTCATCAGATAATCGGTACGCCATGCACAGAAAGCATTTGCCTGCTCCCAAGTTACGCCCACAACGGGATAGTCATCGTATACAGGATTGCTGAAATACAGTTTCATGTAACGTTCATTATCTGCATTCTGGAAGTCATTCACCCAGCAAGTGGTATCCGGATATATGTTCACGATGTAAGTGTTTAGAAAATCCCACGGTCCGCTAAGAGGACGGGTAATGGTCTGACGGACAATACGACCTTCATCATCAACCCATGCAGTATCCTTACTAATCATAACCTGTTCTGTGCTAACAGTATTGTCCGTATTCAAATCTCTTTCTTCCGGATTCATACGGTGTTTGCGCAAAGCGGCTGCCGCATAGTCATAAACCTCATAACGATAGTTCATCTGACTGGCATCCAACATTACAGTACCGTCAATGGGATGAGTTACATACACGCTCTCAATGGCACGCAATTCGTCCTCTGTAGCCTTGCGCCATGGTATGGGTTTGCTCCAGTTCAGATAGGGAGTAATGGGATTTCCTTCTTTGTCTTCCTCTATCTTATAAGTCTCATCACCGCCATAAGCCGGATCAGCCAGACGCTCACGAATGATGCTATCACGCACCCAGTATACAAACTGTCTGTATTTTGCGTTGCTAACCTCGTGTTCGTCCATCCAAAAACCGTCCACACTGATTTCACGTGCAGGAAATCCGGCACCCCAAAGCGTGTCGTTTTCGGCAAGCCCCACTTTCAGGGAACCTTTGTTTACCGCCACCATACCATAAGGTGTGGGTTCTGATATGGTTGTGCCACGCACTCCTATCAGCTCACCCCCAACCGCATTGGCTGTTGTGCTGCTTCCCATACAACCTGTCAGACAAGCCATCAGACCAATCAGGGCCAATATTCTTATAGGTTTTCTTTTCATACTCTATTATTATAATAGTCTCACACTCTTGTGTTTGTTCTTTCCTTTCTTAAAGAGGTTCAAATCCGTCTGGTATCCCAACACCAACTCATGCGTGCCGTGAAGGGCGCCAATTCCTCCTGTATATATTTCGTAGGCATAGCCCACATTTATTCCATGGAAGTCAATGCCCAACAATACTGTCGCACTTCTCGTCGGGCTGTAGGACAGACCTCCGTACATCTTGTGCTTGCTACCCGAATAGGCAAGTCTTGCGGTCACGTCGGCTCTCCAATCCATCAGATCCGTTCTGAATGCAGCATCCGTACACAATGCATACTGCTTGTTGCGGAAGGGAAGACGATAGCCGCCATTGACATAAAACGTGGGGTCCACACTTATTTCGTATGCCTTTTCATCTCCCAACGTAATGGTCGGTCCCATACAATGCATCACGCTCACGCCCGCATACCATATCTTCTTATAGCTGTAACGCAAGCCCACATCCAAATCAAAAGCCGTACCTTTCACCTCATTCGAGGCGAAAGCGGGATCACTACTGTCTTCCATATCCAGGTCTCCGCCATTCACGCCTTGGCTCAGCATGGCAGGCCTCACGCCCACACTGGCTCGCCCGCCCCAAAGTTTCTGGTGATAGGCATACTGGAATGACAGTTTCTTTGTGCTGAACACTCCGGCGGCATCGTTCAAGAACGCCACTCCCATACCATGGCTTGGGCTCAGGAAGAACACTGGCAAATCTGCACCCACAAACATTGTGGCTGGGGCATCTTCAAAGCCCACCATTTGCATACTGTAGGCTCCCTGCACATTGAGCATGCCATCCAACCCTGTGGCTGCAGGATTGTAAAAAGACTGCAGCGCCCAATAGTTGGAGAACGCCACATCGTACTGTGCCCTACACACTAAAGCACTCAGCACGAACAGTCCTATCCAGCACAGTCGTTTCATCCTATATGATATAACGGCAAAAAGCGCCATAATATTGTACCATTTTCGTAAAAAAACGGCATGATTTCATTCTCTTTTTATTTTCCTTGGGCAAAAGCATCTGTATTTATGGCTTTTTCAAGGGCATTACTACCACTTCGTAATACGCTCCCGTACAGTTGGGACCAACCGTAAAGTGAGGACGTCCCTTTATGATGTCTGTGCCGAAAAGGTGTACATGGCCGGCAAATGTGGCCAAGAGATTTGGTGCCTCCACCAATGTGTCGTAAAAGTCATAATCAACCTTCTTGTGGCCTTCTGGCCATTGGTTTCTGCGTTCAATCTTGTATCCGCCATCAGTTGCGGCTCCCCACTGGGGATGGCCGATGCCATATCCGACAGAGCGAGAAGGGGCATACAGCGGGATGTGCTGAAACAGGATGAACGGTTCATCCCTTCGTGCTTCTTCACGAATGAACTGCAGTTGTCGCTCCTCAATTTCATTGTTTGAAGTGTCAAAGAATAGCAGGCGTACTCCTTTGTGTTCCACGCCATACGCCACGGGGTCATTGTCTCTGAACAACGGCATCAGGCGTTCTTGGCGCCACTTTTTCCGAAGTTCCTGGCTTGTGCCTTCCATTCCCTCGTAATGCCAATCGTGGTTTCCGCACGTATAATAATAAGGTATGCCGACCTCGTCCATCACCATTTTTACCCATTCCACGGCTTTTTCTGAAGGATAGCTTACAATGTCCCCCAAAAGGGCGATTACATCGGCGCCTCGCTTCTTTGCCAGGGAGACGGTCTCGCGGAAAGCCTTTTCGGGATTTGTCTTTTCTCCCGTGCGAAAATGTTTTGTCTCGTGATATGCCGATGCCATACGTGCGCTGTATTGGCGGAAAGGCTCTTCTCTGTCATCACTCATCCACAAGTGTGTGTCTGCAATTACAAAGATACAAAGCGTATCCATTACTGCAGACGAGTATATCTTCACTTGCTCTCCCGTGCAGGAATGAATCACTTCCTGCCTGGACTTCTTGGCTTGAGAAAGCAACGGCGTCAAAAACAGGACAAAAAGGGTACAAATTCTATACAAACTATTCATTCTTTTTATTGCATTTACACGGTTTTCTTATGCAAAGTTACAAAAAAACATCAAAAACATGAGAACCTCTCCTATATTTTATTGGACAAGTGTATTACGAAACATCAAACAAAGAAAAGTTCTGGCAATCAAAGGGGAAGGCAATGTGGCACCACATCGCCTTCCCCTTTGTATACGTTTGCATCAAACCCTCCCCCTTGCGAGGAGGCATTGATTACTTGATTACGGCAGCAAAACCACCGTTGCGAGCCATCTTGATATGGAGTTTTGTATTCTTGTTTACAGAAGTCTTCTCCATACGGTAGTCCATTGCCATGCGGTTGGCATTCACTCCATCTACAAAAGAGGTCATCTGCATATTCTTTCCTTCGGGAAGGATGCTGAGCGTTACGTCCAGCTCGCGCTGCTTGTCATTAGTGATACCACCGATGAACCACTTGTCGCCCTTGCGCTTGGCCATGACAATATATTGGCCAGCCTCAGCAGCCAACACACGGGTTTCGTCCCAGTTTACGGGAACTCCGGTAAGGAAGTCGCGGCAGTCGGGCCATTCATCATAGCGGCAGGGGTTGTCCATCAACATCTGCAAGTTGCTCTCAAAAAGGACAAAGACAGCCATATTATAAACCTTTGTTCCCACACCGGCACAGAAAGGACGGTTGCCATGGTGGTATTCGGGCTGATAGCAAATCATGGAACCGGGTGTATAGTCCATAGGACCTACTGCGCCACGAATGAAAGGCAACCAAATGCTGTTGGCCGGCTTACAACTTCCATTGAATTCCATTCCGCGCACACCTTCATAAGTCAGCACATTGGGATAGCGGTAGTCCAGGCCACTGGGATGGAAGGCTCCGTGAAAGTCAATCATAATATGATGCTCGGCAGCTTCCTTGGCCACACGATCATAGTAGTCGATCATCCACTGGTCCTGACGATCCATGAAGTCAATCTTGACACCAGCGATACCCCACTTCTCAAACGTTTCAAAGAGATTCATATGATGTTCAACGGTAAGCCAGGGCAACCACACCCAAATGCCCACATTCTTTTCCTTTCCGTAGCGGATCAGTTCGGGCAGGTTCACTTTGGGATTGGTTTTGAAGGGATCACGGGTATTCAGTGCCCAGCCCTCATCCATAATAATATAAGGTATACCGTTGCGTGAAGCAAAGTCCACAAAGTACTTATAGGTCTCCAGATTGATACCACCCTCAAAAGTCACATCAGGACCGTAAGGAATACCGTTGAGCCAGTCCCAACAAGTCAGACCAGGCTTAATCCAACTGGTATCTTCTATCTGGCATTTCTGGGCCAAACGAGTAGGCATGGTATTCTCTGCCAGCTTGCCATCCTCCTGAGTGATCAACATATAGCGCCAAGGGAAGGTGCGTGTACCATTTGTCTTGGCTATATAATCAGCTTCCTTAAGAATGCGTTGGCTGCGGTCGCCTTGGTCCTCGTACTCCAAGGGACACTTGGGCTGTATAGCAGCAAGACTGTTGTCGGCATTGCCCTTCAGGAAAAGGCCGGGATAGCTGACAAGGTCAAACTCGCTCAACAGAATCTTCTGGTTCTTGCCCATTATCAGCACGGGCAGTTCAGTCATTCTGTCGCCGGCCTTCCATTCGTTGCTTTTTACAATAGAGTAATTCTCCTCGCAACTGGTCTTGAAGCCGCCGGGCTGCTGCAACACCAAGTCACAGTTGTCTGCCAACTGGAACAAGGTCTTCTCCTCCATCACTTCTATCTCACCGGGGAGCGATGTCTTCATGCGCCATGCCACTCCATCATTGTAAAGACGGAACTCCACAGCATAACCACCCTTCATGTCAAGTGTGAGCAGAGTGTAATTGTTATCCACCTCACTATACTTCAAGGGGAAGAGAGGCTTGATTGTTTCCTTTACAGTACGCACGCTCTTCTTCTTCAAAGCGGGTTTGGCACCCAAAGTCTTGTCACGCAGCTGCATGCCAATCACACTTTGCTTCAACAGCGTCTCATTGTGGCTTACTACATCATAATAGATACGATCCGAAAGCGTTACGTTCACACTTGTCTGTCCATCGGGACTCTTGGCAGTCACCACCTTCTGGGCATAAGCAGAGAGGCAGGCCACAGCCATCAGAATAAGGGAAAAGATTCTTGTTGTTCTCATTTCGTGTATTTATATTTGGTTGTAATTTCTGTTGGTCTCAAAATATGTTGAAGCCCCCATTTACAAAAAAGTATGCAAACGGGGCTTGCATACTTTTTCTGACTGCCGGGCATTAATACTCATCCTCGTTGAAGAGAAAATCTTCTTTGGTTGGATAATCGGGCCAAAGTTCTTCGATGTTCTCATACACATCACCTTCATCCTCAATTTCCTCCAGATTCTCTATTACTTCCATCGGCGCACCGCTTCGGGTGGCATAGTCAATCAGTTCTTCCTTGGTTGCGGGCCATGGCGCATCCTCCAGCTTTGAGGCCAATTCCAGTGTCCAATACATAATATTATAACCGTTTAAAATTAATTATTCACTTATCTTGGGGCGCAAAGATACAATTTCTTTTTTATTTCACATCATTTTTTTCCAAAGATTTTCCTCCACACCCGATAAATGGTTGATTCTGCAGGCCAGCACATACAGGTAATCACTCAAACGGTTCACATAGACAGCCAGTTGTGAATCTACAGGCTCTTCCTGAGACAACGCACAAATGACACGTTCTGCACGCCGGCAAACGGTGCGGCAAACGTGCGCAACTGCAGCGGCACGAGAACCACCGGGCAGTGTAAAACCGCGCCAGCCAGGCAATCCTTCACCCACCTGGTCAATGGCACGCTCAATCGCCTCCACCTCTGACTGCGGAAAGCCCTGCGTAGCACACTCCGGTTCTGTGGCGAGCATGCCACCTATGGTGAACAGATTACATTGGCAACGCAACAGTTGTTCACGGTCGCCCTCTTCTGTCACATAAGTGAGCAACAGCCCCAACTGGCTGTTCAGCTCGTCCACCGTGCCGTAGGACTCCAGCTTCAGGCTGGCCTTGCTCACTCTTCTGCCTCCCACCAGTGCGGTTGTGCCATCATCACCGGTGCGTGTATATACGTTGCATTTTTTCATCGCGCTCAAAAGTTTACAATATAGTAATGTTTATGGTATTGTGTGTCAAAAAAAGCAATGCCCAAGTCGTACAGGTCAAAACTGACCACGGCCGGCAATCGTTTAAACCATTCCCTGTGCTGGTGAATATTGTCCACAATCAGCATTGTATCAGCGTGCAGACAGGCGATTACCTCATCATCGGGTTTATTGAGGAAAATGATGTTTCTCTCCGGTCTTGACGCATAGGTGTCTGTCAGAGCCGCTTTTGCGCAACCAGCCTTGAAATATGCCCGCTCCATCGAGCAATCCTCCATTACAGAAATGGTCTTTGGTTGGAACCAGTTGGCCAAGCGGAACAATAGTCTATAGCCCTTGCGCCGGCGAAAACGGGAGACAAAGGTAAGATGCGAATCCAACTTAGCGTATGCATCAAAAGGAGTTTCCTCGTATATCACCTCAGTTATCAGCCTAAAGGCAAAAGGCGAATGGACACCATATCCGCAACGCTTGCGGATACGCATCAGCCATACTAAAGGATTGCCTGCCAACCTCATTCTTCAGGGTATTATTGTGTTTATATATTGCGAAGATACAATTTTTCCTTCATATTTGTAGCATTTATTCAAAATTCTTTACATTTTAGACCGAAAAAATGCCTTGCTGCGAAATTTCAAACGCCCAGTTAGGAAAATATTTTTTCCCAACTGGAAAATTATTTTTTTCCAACTGGAAAATTCCTATTTCCCAACTGGTATATTTTCATTCCTCATAATGAGAGAGTTACAAAAACTGACACAAAAAGTAAAATTTCTTTACAGTTTTATTCTGCCATGCTGTTCAGGAACGAGGACAACAAATTTCTGTAAATGGAAAAACTGCATCCTCGCGCGCACGTATAAATCATATATAATGTGATATGATTGTCGGGCTAAGTTTTTCCCTACCTGGTTTACAAATGGTTTAACCACTGCTGTGTTAATTATTGTTAAATTCACAGAAATATCAAGTCATAATCTGTAAAAATTATGCTAAAAAATGTAAATTTGTGCGCAAATATTCAAAAAATAACAAATTATTAACCATCAAAAAACAAAAACATTCATGAAGAAAATTACATCTCTTCTTTTTGCGTTGATGTGCCTGTGCAGTACTGCACTCTGGGCACAGCCAATGGATTTCGGCGATCCGCTGATTACCAGTGCAGACCAGCTGAGCAGTCCGTTTAGCGATTCCTCAGAAGGCCAGCACATTGAATATCTGTGTGACATGGATTTCAATACCCATTGGCATTCAGATTATCACAACACAAAAGCCGGTGACTTACACTGGTTGCAGATTCAGTTACCCGAAGTTATGGAAGGCAACATGGTACTTTGGATCAAGCGCCGTGGTAACAACTGTGCCAACGACCACCCAAGCAAGGCTGTCCTCACCGGTTCTCTGACCCCAGACTTCTCCATTGAAATTCCCATCGACACACTTGTGTTGGAAAATGCCGCATCAGGTTTGGAATTCACAACCGGCACATGGACTATTCCCGAACCCGTGAAGTACATCCGCTTCACTCCTATTGATTGCCAAGGCACCGGTGCCGGATTCCGCATATACTGGCATGCTGCCGAAATCAACCTGTACCAGCCTGGCGAATACGAGTTGTGCCAGAAGATGATGGAAGATCTGCTTGCCAGCTACGACGAATGGCTGTGGGGAGAAGATCCCAATATCGGTCCCGAACCCGGCCAATACTCTGACCAGGAGGCTTTTGATGCTTTCCTTGCCAATCTGCAGTACATCAACCAGATTCTCTTCGAAGAGGTTGAGCGTCCCAGCAACGAAGAAATCACCGCTTTGGTTGAACAGACCAGGGAATACTTTACCAAGTACAGGGCTTCAAAGAACGAATACAAGCTTCCCGCCGACGGTTACTACCGCATCATCGCCAACCTTGATTTCTACAAGGACATTGACACCGGCGAAAAGAACGAGTTTGACGAGCCAATCGTCGAGAGAACATACATGAAGAAGTCTATGTATGCCTTGATGGACAGCACTGCCGGATGGCATACCCTTGACTTGGAAGACTGCCGCGACGTATGGTACATTTCTCGTAACGAGGACAATACAGTCAACATGTACAATGCCGCCACAGAAATGGGATTCAAGTCATCCGGACACCCCGTTGGAATGACTACTAAAGAAAATGCATTAGTTATGAAGTTCGACTGGGCTGGTAAGGAAGAAGTTACCTACAATGAGGAAACAAAAGTACGCGACATTCTGTACCTGCGCGCCAACGAATGGTCTACTAACGGTACCTATATGCACATGATGAGCCACAGCCGCGGAGCCGGTGAAGGTGCAAAACTGACAACCTGGGCTGCCACTTTCGAAAAGGGAGCTCCCTACGAAAGCGACAAGGGAACATCAGAATGGTGGCTGGAACCCGTGAGCGACGAAGAGGCACAGGCGCTGATTGACGCATACGCTCCCATCAAGAACCACGACGTGCTGGTTCTCCAGTACAAGGAACTGTTGGCCAAGGCGCAAACCGCAATGGCTGTTGCCCAGGATTTCTACAAGGAAGGCCTCATCACCCGTAATGACCAGTTCAGCAGCCCCATGACTCACGCCACAGACGGTAACATCAACAACCTGCTGGACGGCAACTCAAGCACCCACTGGCACACCATCTACGGTGTTGTTAACGTAAGCGGAGTACACTTCCTGGACATCAGTTTCGACGAACCCATTGAAGGCGAAATGTATGCTTGGATTCAGCGTCGTAACACAGGAGGCAGCAACGACAACCCCACCATGGTAAGCATCTACGGTTCTAACGATGAGGCTTCAAAGGAAAATTATGTTGACTTTGACAATCCTGGCGAAATGGCCACTGCAGAAGACACTATGGCTCTGCGTGCCAAGACCATCGAAGGATGGGAACTGATTGCAGACTCTCTGTCTACTCCCTGGACCAACGGTGTAGTAGACGTTTATACCGACCGTTTCACCCTGACCACTCCTTACAAGTATATCCGTCTGGTTTGCGAAGCAAGCCAAGGTCCCGACTACGGAACCCGCGGATTCTTCCACATGGGTGGATTCCAGTTGTACAAACCTATCGGCACTCCTCAGATTGAGACCATGGGTGAAATTGGCACAAACATGCAGGCTGAACTTGAGAAGGCAGCCAACACTGCAGACGAAGACCTCACCATTGACGACCTGAACAGCCTAACAGCTGCATACGAAGCATTCATTGCCATTTTGAACGACCCCACCGAAATGCGTAACACCGTAGCCCAGTACAAGGGTTATCCTGAAATGCTGGTTGTTGGCGACAACGTAGGTTACTGGGCAAGCGATGCCGAAGCAAATGCCTTGATCGAGGCCATCAATGCCGCAAACGCATACGACAAGTCTGGTTCTTATGACCAGGAAAAACTGGACGAGTATACAGCCAACATTATTGCTGCCGCCGAGACCTTCATGGGCGCAGCCAAGAACATTAGCACAGACAAGTGGTACCGCATCCAGTTCCCCACCGAGGAAACCTACGACAAGTACGGATGGAGCAAGGGTAACACCCTGAATGTAACCTACGACGGAGGCGAATATCTGTTTGGCGCATTGCACGGACAATATGCAGCCGTAGCCAAGTATACCGATAACGAGGAATACAGAGGCCTCATTGAAGTGATGGAAAACGAGGAAATGCGCGAAGGCGACTACATGTACTTCACCGAGTTGGACAACATCACTAATGAGGATGCCGCACTGTTCCGCTTCATCGCCATCGGCGACAGCGCCTACATCATCCAGAACAAGGCCAGCGGTTTGTACATCAACATCGAAGGAACTAACAGCACCCAAATCACCATGAGCCTTGACCCCACCACCTTCCAGGTGACCCCCATCGGTTACGGTTCTATGCTGATGGCCGGTAAGTCTCTGGCAGGTGTTGCCAAGACCAACCTGCACGGTAAGAAGGCTAACCACCGTCTGGTTTCTTGGAGTGCAGCAGAACCCAGCAGCAACTCTGGTCTGTGGCTGGAGGAAGCTGGCGACGTAAAGGAAAACGATGCCACCAAGACTGTAACCCGCGACCTGATTGCCGGACAGATTTATCCTGTCTGCCAGCCCGCAGCCATTAAGACTGTAGAAGGAAGCGACGTTTCAATCTACACCGTAGCCGGAACCTATACTGAAGGCGAAGAAAGCTATATGGCTCTGAACGTAATCAGCGAGACACAGCCTGGTGTGCCCTATATCGCTATTGTTGGTACTCCCGAGGATTACATTGAAGGAGAAGAGGTTACTGCAGAGCCTTATCAGTTCGAGCAGGCCTTTACAGGATTTGCAGCCCAGGCTGACAGCATCAACGGCCTGATTGGTACTTATGCCGCCACCACCGCCGAGTCTGGAACCGTAATCTTCAACAAGAACACAGCCGAAACCGCTGAACAAAAGATTGTTGAGGATGAAGAAGGCAATTTCAGCACCTTCGACAACCGCAGTGTAAAGGCTTACAGCGCTTACCTGAAGTTCGGTTACAACCAGATTGATCCCGCTGGCGAGTACGACTTGGTTATCCAGATTAACGGTACTCCCACCATCATGGACGGAATCGAAAGCACACTGGAAAACGTTGCCAAGAGCGGTACCGTATATGATATGAGCGGACGTCAGGTGAAGAAGAACGCCACCCTGAACGACTTGAAGGGTCTGGGTCGCGGAATCTACATCCTGAACGGAGTGAAGGTTATGGTTAAATAACCAAAGAACTGAATAGTCAAAGAACTCTCTCTTAAGGGTTAGACAAATAGTTTTAATTTCTCTTGAAAGGGAAGGTTCTCCGTGAGGAGGGCCTTCTCTCTTTTATGGGGAAACCCTACAAGAAAAAACTTTACAGAAAAAATGACGTAAAACAACACTTAAGTGTTTCCGCGAAATCAGTTAAGTGTTACTTCAAAAAGACTTAAGTAAAACTCAAGAAACACTTAAGTCTTTTTTCCGCAAGTTTTCAAAAGGGATTTCAGTGTTTCATACACACTTGATTATAAACACATTAAACACACATGTATTTCTTCATTACTCTCCAAAATCCTCTTTTCTTATTTTTTGACAAATGTGGGAACGTACCGTATTCCACCTTATAAGTCACAATTTGAATTTTAATTGCTTTCCGTATCCGACTCACGTCTTCCATACGGTATCAACATTAATCGTACGCATTTTAATAACATAAATATGAAATCGTTTCAAAATTTCTTAAAAAAACTAAAAACACGAGGTTGACTCTTAAACCTTTTTGTACGTTCCAATTCTATTTCATATCTTTGCACGCAATTCATAAAGTAACATCATTTATTAACCAAACATTACACACTCATGAGAAAAATTACATCTCTTTTCCTTATGCTACTGGCAATCCTGTCAGTGCAGCGAGTGAATGCCCAGTATCTGGAAGATTACGGCATGGTGCCGCTGATTTCAGATTCACTACAGTTTAGCAGCCCTTATTCGGAATCTACCGCAAATGAAGGTCCCACCTGTGTGCTGGCATCACTTATTGACCAAGATCCAGCCACCTATTGGCACACGAAATGGACCGGCACCGCCAGCGCCAACGATCCTCACTGGCTGCAGATTGAATTTACCGAAGCCATTAGCGGAAACATGGTTCTGTTCATGCAGCGCCGTAATGCCGCCAATGACCACCCCACAAAGTTTGCCATTACCGGAAGTACCGATGGCGAAACATGGAGTCTGGTAGACACATTGGAAATCGGATACAGTGGAGCAGCAACTTCTGAAGTGTCCAGGGCATGGAAGATTTCAGAGCCCGTTAACTACCTGCGCTTTACCGTTGTGGACTGCCGCCCCACCTACCGCGTATATTGGCACGCTGCAGAGTTCCAACTCTATCGTGCTGAAGGTGAAGGTCTGGTTGCCTATATGTTCAACAACATCCTGACCCAGTATGACGGATACCTGCCTGGAAACGGAAGCGAGTTTGACCTGGGAACAAACCCTGGACAATACAGCAATGTAGAAGCATGGGAAGCTTTCCAGAAAGACCTGGTTTATGTGAACGACTACCTGAACGGTGAAGTGGTGGATTTGCTGACCGTTGAACAGGCAGAAGAAATCATTGCCCGCATCCAGGCCAACTACCAGGCTATACTGGATTCCAAAGTGGGCCTGACTCCCTATGCCAACGGATACTATTTCTTCGCCACCGGCTTGCAGTACACCAACAGCACCAGCACCCCCGTTGTGGACGAGAACGGAGAGCCCGTACTTGACCCCGAAACCGGTGAGCAGATGGTAGAGACCACTACCACATACCCCACCAAGGCCATGTACACAGACGGCAACAAACTGATGTGGAAGACCCTGGACGAGACAGACATCAACTTCCTGTTCCGCATTGACTACAATGAGGAAACTGGTAATTATAAAATGTACAGTTGCGCCACAGACGGACGCGTGAACACTGTTGCCCAGAGTACACAGGTTACCGTAGACGAGACACTGGATCCCGTTGAAAGTGAAATTGCCTTCAACTACAGCAGCAAGAGCGAAGAACACGGCTACATCATTACAATGGCTCGTGCCGACCAGAATAGCGGCTACACCCTGCTGCACCAAGGCGGACACGGAGGCGGTGTGAACAACAGCGGCAAT
Source organism: Bacteroidaceae bacterium (assembly GCA_017559845.1). Lineage (GTDB taxonomy): Bacteria > Bacteroidota > Bacteroidia > Bacteroidales > Bacteroidaceae > Physcousia. Next base: position 18,425 of record JAFYQQ010000015.1, read on the forward strand.
ATCGTTGGTTGGGAAGCTGCTGCAGATGCCAGCACATGGTATCTCATCCCCGTAGAGGAAGCTGTGGCAGAAAAAATGATTGAGGACTACGCACCCATCCGCGACCGTGATGCCATGCTGGCAAGTGTTGCAGAAATGGCCACATCGGGCAGCAACATGCTGGATATTGCCCGCGACCTGCAGACCGTTGAGGTGAACATGGAAATGCCACTTATCAGTGAGCCCACCCAGTTCAGCAGTCCCATGACCACCACCGACACACAATGTCCTACCATTGAAGAGGTGTATCCCTATCTGTTGGACGGCAACACCACAACATATTGGCACAGCCGCTGGGAAGACGGAGACCGCCCCAACGGTACCCACTATCTGCAAGTAGAACTGACCGAACCCGAAGCTGTTACCGGTGCCGCCATCCAGTTTACCCGCCGTGCAGTAGCCAATGACCACATCACTGAATGGGGCGTATACGGAACCAACGACCCAGAAGCCGAAAAGGGATCCTGTGAAAAGTTGGGTATACTGGCCACTCCTTATACCAGCAACACAGAGACCATCCTGACCGGCGGTTTTGAGACCAAGGGTTACAAGTACATCCGCTTCTACATCAATACAACAACCAACAACCGCGGTTATGGTCACGTTTCTGAATTCCAGATGTACGCAGCAACCGTTGCAGCCAACCCCACCAGCCAGATGGTAATGCTGGGCGAGCTGTCCACCAACCTGCAGGCTGCCATTGCCGCCATCCCTGCAGAACAGGAAAACATCACCACAGAGCATTATACCGCACTGAAAGCGGCTTACGAAGCTTTCATCGCCAAGTTTGTAGACCCCACAGCCTTGCGTGCAGCCATTGCCAGTGCCGAAAACGCAGCCAAGAACGTAGTCATCGGTAACCAGCCCGGTTTCTGGAGCGAAGGTGCGACAGATGAGTTTGATGCAGTTATGGCCGAAGTGAAGGCATACGACAAGGGTGGTGTATACGAAACAGCCAAGAGCGAAGAATGGATTGCCGGCCTGGACGCAGCCGTGAAGGCCATGTACGGCAAGGCAAACCAGATTTCTACAGACAAGTGGTACTATATGCACTATGCTACCGAAGAGATGTTCGACGAGTACAATTGGAGCAAGTCTGGAGCCACTGACGAAACAAGCGGAATGGGTAATTTGTTCGGCCAATACGTTACCGCCGGCCGTCGCGAAGCTCCCGAAGGTGACAACAACGATTACATTGAAGCCATGAACGGCGAAGATGTACGCGAAGGCACTCCCATGTACTACACAGAATTTACAGGCGAAGCTGGAAGCATGTTCCGTTTCATTGCTGTGGGCGACACTGCATACGTTATTCAGAACAAGGCTACAGGCCTGTACATCAACTGCGCTGCCAGAAACAACAACAACGTAACCTTGTCATTGGTTCCCACAACCTTCAAGGTAAGTGCAATTGGTATGGGACAGAATTTGATTGCCGGTATGTCTTTGAGCGGAACAGACGTAACCAACCTGCATGCACAACGTGCAGACCATCGTCTGGTTACCTGGGAGGCAAATACTCCAGGCAGCAACTCTGGCATGATGATTGTGGAAGCTGAGGATGTTGACGGACTCAACAACACCATTGTTCGCGATGTTCGTCCTGGCAAGATCTACGCACAGTGCTACCCCGTGGCTGTAGGCACAGAGGAAGGAATGTACACAGTTGCCGGAACATTTACCGAAAACGAGAAGAACTACTTGGCGCTGAACGCCATAGAAAAGGCGGAAGCTGGTGAGCCCTACATCTATATTTACGGTGAAACCACTGACTACGCTGAGCCTGCAGAAGGAGAAGAGGCAGTTACCGAAGAGGTTGAGTTCACATTTGGCAATGAAGTCGTTTCTGAGGCCAAGACTGTAAATGGTCTGGTGGGAACCTTCGCATACCAGTGGGTGGACAAGGGTACTCCCGTATTCGTTAACAACGGTGTTGAAGGTGCAACCGGAGAAGAAAACACTGACTGCACACGCGATGTCAGCGCAAACACAGCATACGTTCTCTTTGGACAGACTACAGTAGACGCAGCTGGCACATACAGCCTAGTTCTGGAAATCAGCGGAGACGTTACCGCCGTTTCAATTCAGGAAACACTGGACAACGTAGCCAAGAGCGGTGCCGTATATGACTTGAACGGACGTCTGGTCAAGAAGAACGCCACTCTGAACGACGTGAAGGGTCTAGGACGTGGTATCTACATCCTGAACGGTGTAAAAGTAATGGTAAAGTAAACACCATTTTCCTCTAAATCATCTAAAAACAGCCACCCCATTGCGGGATGGCTGTTTTTTTACTTTTTTTATGATTTAAAATCATTACAATTCAAAAGAATTGCCGTATCTTTGCCACGCAACTAACATTTAAAACCATATTTATATGATTAAAAAACTTACTTTCTTGTTTGCAGCAATGCTGTTTACACTGACTGGTCTGAGTCCGACATGGGCACAAACCAATGAGTTTACAGGTAAAATCATTTCGGTGGGCGAAAATGCCACCACCCTGGAAGAGGGGAAATGGTATGTCCTCTTCAATGCGTACACATCCAGTTACGCCAAAGAAGGAGATAACAACACGCTTGCCAGCACCAACATCAATCCTAACAATTCAAACGCATCCACCAATGCCGGCTATCTGATTAAGCTGGAACAGCAAGAGGACGGCCGTTACCTGATTAAGAGCGGTTTGGGAAACTATTTCCTCCAAATGGGAAACAACCGCAACAACGGAACGGCAGCGGAACCCACTGAGATTGCTCCCTATACCATCTCTCCCATCAACGGAACCGAGGGACACTTCACCCTTATGAGCACCATGAAGAACGGCCTCAAATATTATATGCAGGCCAACAACGGCGCACTGACCGGACACAGCACATCCGGTGGAGCGAACAGCACCAGAGACTGGGTGTTCAAACAGGCAAGTGTGACTACCGCAGACGCACTTACCGGCAAGGACTATGTGAATTACATGCTGAACAAGGGTGGTCTGGTTCGTCTGACCAACCGCAGAAGCAGCAAATACAGTCTGTCTGATAACGGAACCAACACCATCGGCCAGATTACCGACAAGAACAATCTGCAACAGGTGTGGATTTTAGAAAAGGCGGGAACCGGATACACTTTGCGCAACGGAAAAACCGGACGCTTCCTGAACGATGACGACAATTTCCGTTCACCAAGTTCGTCCGCTACCACCATCTATATCCAATTCAGTCCTAACAACACGGGAACAAGCAGTTGGATAAACCTCTCAGAAGACAATAGTTTCAGCGGAAACGTCTGCCTGAACGAGAACGGAGACAACCCCACCAACCTGTTCAAATGGACAGCAAACGGTGATGCTGGTTCAGACTGGACAATCAGCGAAGTGACAAACTTCACCGAGGAAGAAATCATGGAGGGACTTTTGGCCAATTCAAAGTATAAGCCCGTTGAGAGCGGAAAGATATACAACATTGTCAATATGGGCTATGGAACCGTCATCTACGAAAACACCAACGGAAACCAGGTACGTTGCCAAAACGCAGACAAGAGCAAGTTCTCACAATACTGGCGACTCATCAACGAAAACGGCAAGTATTACATACAGAATGTTCTGAGCGAGCGATACATCAAGAAGCAGAACGGAGCCTTCAGCCAAATCTACTCCACCAGCACCACAAAATCTGCAGCGGCCAACGGTTTCACCTTGAGCAAGACTGACAACGACACAGAACACACCTATGCCATTGTGGACCAGAATCCTGCGGGTCTGCACTGCGATGCGTCAAGCAATGTCGTTGGATGGTATTATACAGACAATAACAACAGCATCTGGGGATTCCAGCCAGTGGAAGTGACAGAAGAGGAAATTGCAGAAGCACGCAAGAGCTATGTTGAGTTTGAAGAACTGAGCAAGAACCTTTCCGCCTACAACACCCACATGCAAGCCCTTTTCTCTGACCTTGCATTCACCACGTTGAAGGAAGAGATTGCCGCACTGACTGACGAAGAATTGGCGGCAAACGCCGACTTTGCAGCCTTGAGTACTGTTTTACAAGGAATTGTTCTTAAGGTAAAGCACAACGACTGGAAACAATTTACTGACGAGACTACCGGCTATACCGCAGACTATGAACGTTTCTTCCGCATTGCGGACTATAAGGTTTATAGCCACCACCAGAAGATGTCATGGGAAGACCAGACAGACATGAGCAATAGCTTTGGCCGTCTGTCCAATCCGACCGGAATCACCGGTTATGCCGGAGACATTGTGTACATCTTTGTTGACGGAGCGGTGAGCAGTGACTGTATTTTGGCTGCAGAAACCGTTACAGGAACAAGCAATACCGGTTCACAGACCATTCTGAAGCCGGGTCTGAATGCCATCATGCTGGGCGACCAAAGCAACTTGTACATATTCTACGAGTTGCAAGACCCCAACAAGTATCTTGCTAACTATCCCGACATAAAGATTCACATCCAGGGCGGACGTTTGAACGGTTATTGGGACGCCACACGCGGCATGACCAATGCAGACTGGAAGTTGTTACAGAAAAGCCTGTTAAAGGAAAGTCCCGTACTGAATCTGAAAACAGAGAATCTGGTATTCTGCATGGATGCAGTAGAGGTGAAGAAGGCAGAGCCGAACGAAATGGAAGGTCTGATGCACATCTGGAACACCATCCTCACCAATGAGGAACGCTACATGGGACTGGAAGAGTTCGAAGGAAGATACCGCAACATCTGGAACTGCTTCAGCGTAGACCACAACTATATGTATGCCAGCACATACGGAACTTACTACCACTGGAACACTCTGGGTGCTGTAATGAACTATCATAACATGACCCACCAAGGCGAAGGCAACGAAGGCGGCGGCATGTGGGGACCCAGCCACGAGATTGGGCACAACCACCAGAAAACCATTTGTGTCGTAGGGACCATGGAAGCCAGCAATAACCTGTTCTCAAACATCAACCAGTTTGAACAAGGCATTAGCACCACACGCTACAGTTCACCCATCGCCAATTTTGAAGAGTTCAACAACGGAAAGCCTTGGTCAACCCGAGACATTTCCATCTCCACCCGCATGTACTTCCAGTTGTACCTATACTTCCACGAAATGAAGAATGACACCACCTTCCTTCCCCGTCTGTTCAAGGAACTGCGCAAGCGTCCCATCAACAAGTACGGATCAGGTTGGGACGGTTCATTGGTTTCCGGAGAAAATGTGGGCGGATACGCCACCAAGGGAAGCCAAGACTACCTGCACTTTGCCAAGGTTGTCTGCGATGTGGCACAAGCCGACCTGAGCGAATTCTTCGAATCATACGGCATGTTCATCCCCGTAGAGAAACATTTCGTAGGAGACTATTCAAACTATTTTGTCACCACCACCCAGGCAGACATCGATGCGGCCCGTGCCTATATGCAGAAGTATCCCAAGAAGCTGAACAACATCATGTTCATTGACGACCACATTGCCACAAGCCAAAAGGCGAACCCGAATAACATATTCAATGCTGTACCCGCAGCTAACGGGCTGAAAGTGAACTGCTGCACCTACAACGGTTCCAAGATGGGAACAGCTGGAGATTTGGGAATGTACACAGACTTTAAGGGCACATACGAGAACGACGGATATTACTATAACTGGAACAACTATTCACGCCAAGTAAAAGTTGTCGGAACCGGAGCTGTTGGCTTCAAGGTCTACAACAACGAAGGCAGACTGGTTTACCTCTCCAACAAGAAGACCTTCACACTGCCCAAGGATGTGGCCGAGAACGGTTTCATCATCAAGGCTGCCGAAGGAAACGGTGCAGACGTTCTTGTTCCCAGAGGTTCCAAGAATGTAATGATTGACGTATATTATCCCGGACAGGCAGAAAGCCGCCTGTTATATGCTGATGAAAACTTTGAAGCACTGCCCACCAATGCAATAGGATTTGTACGCGCAGAACAGGAACAGGCCACGCCCGAAGAGCTGAAGGCCCTCGCCAATATTGTGGACGAAACCGGCCACGCCAGCATCATCCGCATAGACGGCAACCAGGCTTGGAATAACCCAGCCAACATCCAGGCAGGCCAAGTTGTCTTCACCAAAGACATTGAAGGCTATGCAGCGCTGAACCTGCCTTTCATTGTAAGCAAGGCCGAGGTTCCCGGCCTAAAGACTGCCACCTACATTGATGGAACGTTGGCAATTGAAGACGCTGAGTCTGTAGATGCCGGACAGCCTGTCATTCTGCAAGGAAATGCAGACATCACCGTGGCACAAACAGCGGTAGTCAGCGGAAACTATAAGGCGCAAGAAAACATCACCATCCTTGCCGCTGACGGACAAAGTGTTGAAACGGCTGCACTGGCAAGCCCCTTCACCTATAACATGCAGAATGCCACTGGCATCTTCGGTATCGGCGAAAAGGACGAGGAGGTTTTAGGAAATACCGGCGCCATCTACGATCTGCAAGGAAGACGTCTGAAACAACTTCCTGTCCAAAAAGGCATTTATCTGATTAACGGTAAGAAAGTCCTTGTAAAATAGCAAAGACATACCGCCCAAAAGGGCTCATTACACAAACAGGTTCCGCACACCGCCGGAACCTGTTTGTTTTTTTACTTCTAAAAAGAATTGGCATTACTATTCTTTCCGGGCATGCCGATAAGTTTGTAAGCCGCGGCAATAATCATGGACACAAGTCGTATCCTTGAATGTTTCCACATAATAAGGATCAATCCATGCCGCATACACGGTAATTCGTCTGATTCCATACGAAGCATAGGTGTTCAGGTCGTCAAGATACACGTCATTGTGCCAATCGAGTTGTTTCTGTGGTTTTTCCCAACCACTTGCCAACGACACATCTAACCAATATTCCAACACTTGCGCGGTTTCTGCCGGGAACACTTTCAAGTTATCTTCAAGCATTCTTATGTAATCAGCATGCGACCATTTCTGACCGTCACGAATGGCGGTTGTATCAGACAAAGGCTTATCCCATCTGCGATAAAAAGGTGCCCACTCAAGGAACACACCTTCTGCAGGTTTTATACACGAAGGAGCAGGAGTTGTGTTGTCGTAAGCCAAATGTGCCAATTGGGCCTCCGGGTCAAATTCGCGCAAAGCCTTTATGATATGATTTTCAAATATCAGTCCCTGATCAGAAGCATTATAGTCTTTACATTCCTCACAATGGCAAATATCTCCTCCATCATATAGCCATGTGTAATACCTGTGATTGGTTGGTTTATGGCTGTCTGCAAATGCCTTTACATTACCCATAATCACCTTTAACCCCTCTTCGCTTGACGGGCAACCATTGCCATCAGCCACTCTTACCCCTTCCTCGTTCATGCGAAAATACTCCGGATGGGTTTCAAACAAAGATTTATCCATCAGCCATGACATCGCATGTTCCTCATACTCGAAATCTATTCCGGAATCCACACATTTTTGTCTTAAAGCCTTGTACTCTTCACTCTGGTAATCCTTTCCGAAAACACTGATGGTATTGATACCATACCTTTTCATTATATCGAACCAATCAATCACTTCCGGATTAGACAAATCATCCCAAGCCAATACCAGTCCCCTCATTTCAAAGAAAGGCTCATTGGCCATTTCCTTTTTTGCTGTATCACAAGAAAAGAACAGCACACACGCCAGCAACAATGTAATTTTTTTCATCTTTAATCCTTGATTTTATTGAACATTTTTTCTTCAACGCTTGTTTTGTCTCTTTATGTATTTGTATTTCCAAAGATGCCCATAATGAGTACAAAAGTAATGCAATATTTTTTCTTTCCCAAAAATATCGGATTAAAAGGTTCGTTTGTCCGTATTGCGTGAGCCAGCACACAACCAAATAGGTATCGCCAGAAACTTCTTTGTCGCACTTTTTGGAGACTTTCTAAAAGTATCTTTGCCGCATTTTTGGCCAATTCAATAAGTTGTTGTATTTTTGTGCAATAAAACTTTTGTAAATCATGAGTAAGAAATCTCATTATAAATCACCGGCAGCAAAACAACCGGTGAAAAAAGTTGAACAGGAACAGGAAAAGAAAGCCAGAAAGCCGCTGATTCTCCCTGTTGTTCTGTTGTTCTTCCTGTTGGTATGGGCATGGTGTGCACTATACTATGGTGATGTAATGCGCATTGCACGCGAATATAGTTTCTGGGTGGCCGACACCAAACAGATGAAATATATTCTGGACCAGAACTATGGTGGTCTGTGGTATGTGGGCCGCTTGTTGTTGCAATTGTTCCGTTATCCTGTTCTTGGCGGTTTTGTCTTTGCTGCCATGCTTACGGCTTCCAGTTGGCTGGTGGGCTATAGCTTGCGTCTGAACGCACGCTGGCGTTGGCTTCAATACATTCCGGCACTGGCATATATTTATTATCTCAGTCATAAAGGAATTGGTATGTTTTTTGATACCGAAACCGGAAATATCATGGGTGTGCCCGTTTTGGCATTGGCTGTGTTGGCCATTTGGGGTGTTATCATCCGCAGTTTCAGTAAGAAAAAGGTTCCGGCCTTTTTGGGTCTTCCCCAAGACGAGACTCCAAGACAGAATTACATACAATTGGGAGTCTGCATTCTGGGATTGGCCGGAAGCATCACCTTCACCCAGGCGTACCGTCCCTACGTTCCTGTTATTACCCGAATGATGGTGGGACAGATTAATCAGGACTGGGAAGGGATCCAAAAAACTGCGCGTGCCAATGCCGAACTTTCATATCGTGCCATAGCTGCATATTATGCTATGGCGCTGGTGCAGACCGACCAGGTAGGTGACCGTGTTTATGACATTCGTATGGATTATGACACCTTGCATGCTTACGGATGGGATAACCTCCCCAATAATGGAAACAGCCTGTACTTTGCCGAAGGCAGCTATCATGCAGGGCTGGTAGAAACGAGCTACCATTGTGCATTTGAGAAGATGGTGGTAAACGGGCCGAGTGTACATGTTTTGGAACTGATGACAAAATGCGCCCTTATGCGCAGTGAATGGGAATTGGCGGAAAAATACATCCGTATTCTGCGCCAGATACCCTTTGAGGGTGCGTTCTGTAACAAGTATGCGAAGATGGTAAGACAACCTAAGTTGGTAAATGCCGACCCCGAAATGGCTTGTATCCGCCAGTTGGAACCACTTTACGACTCATTCGAGAACCTTTATCAACAGCCGGTTTTCATGGGTTATAATCTACGCCTTTATCAAGGACGCAGTGTCAACGCAATTAAAAACAGCCTGGCCGTTTGTCTATATACCAAACTGATGCCAGACTTCCTGCAACGCCTGCAGCCCTTGAGCGGCTCCATACCTCCCGAGAATTTTGCCGATGGTATTCTGCTGATGGCCAATAAGTACCCCGAACTGGAAAAGATGTTCAACGGGCTGGACTTCAGAGCCACACGCCTTGGCGGATTCATGCAGGAGACACAACCCTACATGAAGGACCGTCCCAAGTTTGCCAAAGAACTGTTCCCAAAATATAAGGGATACTATCCCTACTACTATTTCTTCGGCAACCTAAAAGCCACCAAAAAGAGAGAACCACAACAACAAACCTCAAATTCCGGTGTAAACTAACGATGAAATCATTCATACATTCCCTTAGAAAAACTGTTCCGGCATTCGGAATACTCCTTTTTACCCTCTTCGCATCATGCCAAAAAGAGGCCAGACTGCCCGAGAACTTTACAGAGATTACGGCAAAAGCCGTCCTGTTCCCCGACTACCAGGACGTAACCATCCCAGCCAACATTGCACCGCTGAACTTCATGATAACAGACAGTTCGGCCACCGAGTATGTGGTACATTTCCAGAGCAAGGCTCCATCGTCCGACCAATTACTGGCAGGCGGAGGAGAAGACGGCAAAATCATGATAGACTCCACTCAATGGCGCAACCTGCTTACCGCCAGCAAGGGACAGAAGATTGTGGCCAGCGTCTATGCCAACCGTCCGTCTGGATGGGTAAAGTTCAAGGACTACAGCCTCCATGTGGCGGAAGAGCCCATTGATCCCTACCTGAGCTATCGTCTGATTGAACCCGGGTACGAGTTGTACCGCCAGTTGGGCCTCTACCAGCGCAACCTCACAAACTGGGATGTGCACACCATCTATGAGAACAACCGTTCATACGAAGAGAAGAACAACCACTGCATCAACTGCCACAACTACAAGAACTACAGCACACAGGACATGCTCTTCCATGTCCGTGCCAACCACGGTGGCACCATTGTGATACAGAATGGCAAAGCCAAGAAAGTACAGATAAAGGACAGCACCATCATCACCGCCGGTGTGTATCCCTCATGGCATCCCACAAAGGATTTGGTGGCATTCAGCACCAACAAGACCGGACAAACCTTCCACCTGTACCACCCCGAAAAGATTGAGGTGATGGACGAGGCCAGCGACCTTTTGCTGTATAACCCCGGGAAGAACGAAGTAAAGCACATCCTACGTACCCGTAACGACATGGAGACTTTCCCTAACTGGTCGCCCGACGGAAAGACGCTCTATTACTGCAACTGCGAACTGGACAAGGTGCTGGATTTGGAAACCATGCCCGACAGTATGATTGCACGCGAAATCGCATTGCGATACAATTTGATAAAATATAGTCTGAAGAAAGTGGACTTCGACCCACAGACACAGACCTTTGGCGAACCGCAGATGGTAGTGGACGCACCCGCAAAAGGCAAGAGCATCACACTGCCCAGGGTAAGCCCCGACGGCCGTTATGTGCTGTACACTGAAGGCGATTACGGACAATTCCATATTTGGCACAAGAGCAGCGACTTGTGGGTTAAAGACTTGCAAACAGACACCTGCTATGCACTGAAGCCGGCCAATAGCAAGGATGTGGACAGCTATCACACATGGAGCAGCAACGGACGCTGGATTGTGTTCAGCAGCCGACGCGATGACGGAAACTACACCCGTCCCTATATTGCCTACTTTGACAAGAACGGCAAGGCACGCAAAGCATTCATGCTTCCGCACGAGGACCCCGAATACACCCTGTTGTTGTTGAGAAGTTACAACGTGCCCGAACTGACCACCGATGCCGTCACCATCCCTGCAAGCGAACTGCGCGAGTGCATCTACGACGGCGATGGAGAGAAGGCCAAATATACAAAGTAAACGAACACATCATATAATACATTATTATAATATAAATATATAACACTATGAGAGTCATTATCCAGCAAGACTACGCCCAGTTGTCAAAATGGGCAGCAGAGTATGTGGCAGCAAAGATCAACGCCGCCGAACCCACCCCCGAGAAGCCCTTCAAGTTGGGTTGCCCCACCGGAAGTTCTCCCCTCGGCCTGTACCGCAACCTCATTGAACTGTACAAGGAAGGAAAGGTAAGCTTCGAGAACGTCATTACCTTCAACATGGATGAGTATGTGGGTCTGCCCGAAGAGCACCCCGAAAGCTATCACAGCTTCATGTGGACCAACTTCTTCTCTCACATCGACATTAAGAAGGAGAACGTACACATCCTCAACGGAAACGCTGAAGATTTGGAGGCAGAATGCGCAGCCTACGAGCAAGCCATCGCAGATGCCGGTGGCATTGACCTGTTCATGGGAGGTATCGGTCCCGACGGACACATTGCCTTTAACGAGCCTTTCAGCTCACTGACCAGCCGCACCCGCATCAAGAGCCTTACCACAGACACCATCATCGCCAACAGCCGTTTCTTTGACAATGACGTGAACAAGGTTCCCAAGACTGCCCTCACCGTTGGTGTAGGTACCGTTATGGACGCCAAGGAAGTGCTCATCGTATGCAACGGCCACGGAAAGGCACGCGCACTGCAGCACGCCATCGAAGGCGCAGTGAGCCAGGAATGGACCATCAGCGCTCTGCAGCTCCATCCCCACGCCATCATCGTATGTGACGAGGCTGCCACCGACGAGCTGAAGCACGGTACATACAAGTACTTCAAAGACATTGAAAAGGACAATCTGTAATTACCAACATCCGGCATAAGGATGCACAAGGGAGAGGGCACACACCTTCTCCCTTTTATTTTACTTTGTATGCAAACCACGTATGTCTCCTTTTTTCTTTTCATCCAATCTCGTTTATTATGCCGATGAAATGGGGAGAAATAAAATCCTGTCAGTTTTTGTCAGTTTAAAGACGTTATTAAATTTTGCGAGTATTCCATTTTTTAATAGTTTTGCAGCAAGTTAAGCAAAATCAAACTCATGAACAAGACAAATATCATACGTCTGATTCTAATTTCCATGCTGACGGCCTGCACCAGCCACAATGCATTTGAAAAGAGCCTGTCCACAGCCGACAGTCTGATGCGGGAACAACCAGATTCGGCCTACCGCCTGCTCTACGCCATGGAGCCAGAAGCGGCATCTATGCCCCAAGCCCTGCAAATGCGCCGTCTGCTCCTGCTATCCAATGCGCAGAACAAGGTCTACAAGCCTTTCACATCGGACAGCATCGGAATCCTTCTCACTGAATATTACGGCCGCAACGGAAACGCCAACGAGCGCATGCTGGCACATTATATAAAAGGTTGCGCCTATCGCGATTTGGGTGACCAGCCCGCTGCCCTCAATTGCTACAACCTGGCCATCGGCGCTGCGGACACCTCATTGGCCGATTGCGATTTCCGCCAGCTCTGCATCATCCATGCACAGATTGCAGGCATATTCAGAAAACGCGGACTGCCGGACGAGGCATTGCTGGCCTATGAAAAAGCGGAACAATACGCACTGAAGAACAAGGACACACTAAATCTGCTGAACATTGCAGCCAACAAGTCGAACGTCATGCTCAACAAAGGGCTGATTGACGAAGCGTTGACTATAAAAGAAAAGGTTGCCGCCCTGTACCTTGAAAAAGGCTATCCACAAAAAGCGGCACAGAGCAAAGTACAGCTTATCAAATGGTATGCCAGAAGGGGCGACTTCCCCAAAGCCAAAGCCGCCATGGATGATTACGAGGCGCATTCTGGGCACTTTACTGCAGATGGTCATGCCAAAAGCGGAAAAGAAGACTATTACCACATCAAAGGCTCCTTCTATCTGGAAAAGGGAGACACGGATTCGGCCGCACATTGTTTCCGCATGCTCCAGCACAGGGGCAAAACCCTGAACGACCAATACCTGGCTTCGTGGGGGCTTACCCGGGTCTATCGCAAGTTGCAGGACAACGACTCACTGGCAAAGTATGCCCTCAGCACCTTCTTGCTCAGCGATTCGCTGTTCAACCAACAGGCCGCACAGAATCTGCAGAACGCCCAGGCCATGTACAACTATGCCCGCCATCAAGAGGCAGCCTACCAAAAAGAGCAAGAAGCCCAGACGGCAAGGTTGCACCTGACCTATGGCACAACCACCGGCGCGCTTTGCGCCATAGTCCTGCTGATGCTGATATTAAGCCTGCGCAAACGGGCAAAGCAGAAAGAGCACGAGGCAAACTTGCTTAAGGTGGAACTGCGCGGCACTATCTGCGCCCTGCAAAACGCAAAAGAGGAACTGAGCAGACTGGCCTTGGAAAAGTGGGAGACAGAGGATACAGAGTCTGAACCAACAAATGAGCAAAACAGTCTCTCCATAAAAGAGATGCAGGAAACCATATCCCGACTGGAGGCCAAATTCAACGCCCAATATAAAGGAATGGAACTGGACAACGCCCCCATCATAAAACGGATGAAAAAGGCCCGCACCAACCCCATCATGTACCCCATAGAGAAAACCGACTGGGAAGAATTGCGCACAGCCATAGAGGAACGCTACCCAGCTTTCTACATGCACACACACAACGGGAAAAGGATAAACGAAACAGAATATCAGGTATGCCTGCTTGTAAAAGCCGGATTCACACCCTCAGACATTGACATTCTGCTTGGACGCAACGAATATGCCGCCACCACCCGCAAACGTCTGTTGAAAAAGATATTCAACCAGGAAGGCAGCGGAAAGGATTTTGACAAAAAGATACAGGAACTTGCCTGAAATAACCGGACACATAAAAATACATAATATCAAACACTGTACACATTATGAAATGCCCATGAGATAAAAAAATCACGCCAAAGTGAATGAAAAACATTAAGCTTAAGTTACCTTTGTAGTATGAATACGTAAAAGGTAAGCTTATGGCAAATGTTACATTCCCTCAATTGATACAACGTGCTTG
>JAFYQQ010000016.1 GCA_017559845.1 Bacteroidaceae bacterium
CCCCCCGGGACGTACGTGCAAATTATCTTCTCTTGCTCTTTTCTCGCTCTTTTTTATTCGGCATCCTTCTTGCGGATGCTTCTGCGGCGCTTGGGCTTTTCCTCGGCAACGCCTGAGGGAGTGACTCCCGCCAATTCGGCATCCACCATGATGCGGCCGCAATACTCGCAAACGATTACCTTCTTGCGCATGCGGACGTCGAGCTGACGCTGAGGCGGAATCTTGTTGAAGCAGCCACCACAAGCATCGCGCTGCACATAAACCACGCCCAAGCCATTGCGGCTGTTCTTGCGGATGCGCTTGAAGGCGCTCAGCAGACGGGGCTCAATGGTGCACTCGAGGTTCTTTGCCTCCTCGCGCAGCTTCTCTTCCTCAGCCTTGGTCTCGGCAATGATTTCGTCAAGCTCGCTCTTCTTGATGTCAAGGTCGGTGCGGCGCTCCTGAATGTTCTCGTGGCAGTTGCGCAGTTCCTCATTCTTCTGCTCCACACGCTCGTTGCACTCGCCAATCTTCTTCTCGTTCAGTTGGTTGTCGAGTTCAAGGTATTCAATCTGCTTGCTCAGGCTGTCATACTCGCGGTTGTTGCGCACGGCATCCATCTGACTCTTGAAACGCTCAATGTTCATGTTGTTCACCTCGATGGTGCCTCTGCGCTCGTTCACCTCGCGCTTCATGGCCACAATGTCCGAGTTGATTTTCTCAATGCGGATGGTGAGACCCTCAATCTCGTCCTCAAGGTCCTGCACCTCCAAGGGGAGTTCGCCGCGCAGGGTCTTGATGTGGTCAATCTCTGTCAACTTTACTTGCAATGAATACAGATTCTTCAGTTTCTCCTCCACCGAGAGGTCGGTAGGAGACTTTGCTTTTTCTCTTGCCATGTAGATATATAATGTGTTGAAAGTTTTTGAATGTCAAAGGTATTTAATGGGGTTCACCCCGCTCTCCGCCACAAAGGTTTGCAGCGAGGGGAAGGCCTCGCCCAAGACAGAGCAGAAGATGTCCGTGGTGAACTGTTCGCTCTGATAGTGCCCGAGCACGCCAATCTGTATCTCCTGCTCATGGCCGAAGTAGAGATGGTAGTGCATCTCGCCCGTGAGGAAGGCATCCGCCTGCATGGCCACAGCCTCGTCCAAGAGGAAATCGCCCGCACCGCCACAGAGCACCACGCTCTGCACGGGACGGTTCAGCAACTCGTTGTGCATGAGGCACTCCACACGGAAGGTCTGCTTCACACGCTGAAGGAAGGCCAAGGAGTCCTCTTCCTGCGCAAGATAGCCCACCACGCCGCTGCCCGCCTTCACGGTCTGCTCGCGTCCGTCAATGCGCACCGCCACACGGCGCGGATTTATCAGCTCCACGTCAATCAGGCCCAACCGCTCCGCCATCTTGTAGTTTACGCCATCCTCGGCATTGTCCAAGTTGGTGTGGGCGGAATAAATGGCCACATCGTTCTGCACGGCCAAGCGGACACAGCGCTGCACATAGTTGGCGTCGGACACCGTCTTCAGCCCGCGAAACAGCAGGGGGTGATGGGACACAACAAGGTTGCAGCCCAAATCCACAGCCTCGCGGATGACCTCTTCAGTGACGTCGAGACACAATAATACCCCTGAAACCTCCGCCCCTGTCAATCCTACCTGCAAGCCCGCATTGTCGTAGCTTTCCTGCAGTGGCAAGGGCGCGAACCGTTCAAGGGCAGCAATGACTTCTTGAATCTTCACGCTCATAAAATGTGATATTTCGGCGGCAAAGGTACCGCAATTTGCGATAAAATCCAAAATTATTTTGTTTTTTTTACAGTTTTGCGTTACCTTTGCGTCCTATTATTTAATAATGTATAGATAAATCCATGGCATTACATTACTCCATACCCACCATGATAAGCGACGGGCTTACGCTGAAAGTTGAGTTGGAAAAGCCGCTCGACGCGGAACTGACAAGCATCAGGGACATCCATCTGCCCGCCGAATGGGCACCGCAAAGCGCCGTGCAGCTCACATGGCCCCACGACGGAACAGATTGGGCGCCCATCCTGCCCATGGTGACCGACTGCTACGTGCGCATGGCACTTGAGATTGCACTCAGGGAACCTCTCATCATTGTGGCGCAAAAGCCCGAAGAGGCGGAAGCCACACTGAAACAGCGGCTGCCCGCGGAGGCGCTCGGCAACATACGTTTCTACCCCATGCCCACGGACGACACATGGGCACGCGACCACGGCTTCATCACGCTCCTCAGTCCGCAGGGGCCGCTCCTGCTCGACTTCCAATTCAACGGATGGGGCAAGAAGTTCGAAGCCGCTCAGGACAACCGAATCAACCGCACGCTGATGGAACAGCAGGCCTTCAGGGGCACATATATTGACCACCTCGACTTTGTGCTTGAGGGCGGCAGCATCGAGAGCGACGGACGGGGTACCATCCTCACCACAAGCCAATGCCTGCTTGCGCCCAACCGCAACCAACCCCTCTCGCAAACCGATATAGAGAACCGCCTGAAGGAGTTTTTCCACGCCCAACGCGTGCTTTGGCTCAATCACGGCTATCTTGAGGGAGACGACACGGACAGCCATGTGGACACCCTCGCGCGCCTCTGTCCCAACGACACCATCGCCTATGTACAATGCACACAGACGGACGACCCCCACTACGAGGAACTGCGCCTCATGGAAGAGGAACTGAAGCAAATGCGCACGCCCGAGGGCGAGCCTTTCACCCTTGTGCCCCTGCCCATGGCAGCCCCCGCCTATGACGACGAGGGACAGCGCCTGCCCGCCACCTATGCCAACTTCCTTGTCATCAACGGTGCCGTGCTGATGCCCACCTACAACCATCCCGAACTTGACGAGCAGGCACAACGTCAGTTGCAGAAGGCCTTCCCCAAGCACGAAATCGTGGGCATAGACTGCCGCGCCCTCATCATTCAGCACGGAAGCCTGCACTGCTGCACCATGCAGTTCCCCTTGGGCGCCGTGCCGCAGCCACAATCTCCCACCCCCACACAAGAAGAATCATGAAAATAGGAATCATACAACAGCGCTGCACCGGCAGCATAGAAGACAACAAGCGCAAGCTTGCGCAGAACATTGCAGACGTGGCCTCACAGGGTGCCGAACTCGTGGTGCTGCAGGAACTGCACAACAGCCTCTACTTCTGTCAGACGGAGAACACCGCCAACTTTGACCTTGCCGAGCCCATCCCCGGCCCCGGCACAGACTATTACGGCGAGTTGGCACGCCGCCACGGCATCGTGCTCGTGACAAACCTCTTCGAACGCAGAAGCGCAGGGCTCTACCACAACACCACCGTGGTCTTTGAAAAGGACGGCACCATTGCGGGCAAGTACCGCAAGATGCACATCCCCGACGACCCCGCCTATTACGAGAAGTTCTACTTCACCCCCGGCGACCTCGGCTTCCATCCCATCGACACAAGCGTGGGCCGTCTTGGCATACAGGTTTGTTGGGACCAATGGTACCCCGAAGGCGCACGCCTCATGGCGCTGCAGGGCGCCGAACTGCTCATCTATCCCACCGCCATCGGATACGAAAGCAGTGACACCCCCGAAGAGCAGGAACGCCAACGCGAGGCTTGGACCACCGTACAGCGCGGCCATGCCGTAGCGAACGGACTTCCTGTCATTGCCGTAAACCGAGTGGGACACGAGCCCGACCCAAGCGCGCAGACCAACGGAATCACCTTTTGGGGCAGCAGCTTTGTGGCAGGTCCGCAGGGCGAGTTCCTCTTCCGCGCCTCAAAGGACAAAGAAGAGAACGTGGTGGTGGAAGTGGACATGAAACGCTGCGAGAACGTGCGCCGTTGGTGGCCATTCCTGCGAGACAGACGCATAGAAGAGTTCGCCCCCCTCACCCGCCGTTTCATAGATTAAACCCGCAAGCGACACAAGAATAATGCTCATCGCCTACCTTTTACTCAGTACGGCAGCCGGTCTTGCCATCGGTTACCTCATCGCCAACCGCGCCACACAGCGCCACATGCAGAAGTGTGCCGAGCTTCAGTCTCAGCTTTCATCCTCCGAAGCCCGTCTTCAGGCCGCTCAGCAACAGGCGGAAGCGCAGAAGGAACAGCACGCGCAGACACTGAAAACTCAGCAATACGCCTTTGAGCAAAGCATCCTTCGCGAAAGGGAAACGGCAGAAAAAATGCTCCATGAAGCCAAAGCCTCCTACCGCGAATCGCTCGACGCCATGAAGGCAAAGTTCGCGCAGATGGCAGAAGAAGCCCTGAAGGAACGCGCCAACGAACTGAAGCAGACCAACGAGGAAAGTATAGCCCATTTGGTCACCCCCGTACGCGAGGACTTGCAGAAGATGCAACAGAGCGTCACTCAGGCCCGCGAACAGGCCGCGGCACAAAAGGCAAGCATGGACAAGACCATCGAAGGGCTGCTCAGGCACACCCAAGAGGTGGAGCGCAACGCCGCCAACTTGGCACAGGCGCTGCAAAGCAACGGCAAGATGCAGGGCGATTGGGGCGAGCAGCTCCTTGCCGGCATTTTGGAAAACAGCGGACTCAGACCGGGCATAGAGTTCGAAGTGCAGGAGAACGTAAAGGACGAAGAAGGCACCAACCACCGACCCGATGTCATTGTGAACTGCCCCGGCAAACGCCGCATCATCATTGACAGCAAGGTGAGCCTCACCGCCTATCTCAACTATGCCGGCGCACAGAACCGCGAACAGGTGGAACAGGCACAAAAGGACAATCTGCGCAGCATCCGCGCCCACATAGACGAATTGGCGAAGAAGCAGTATGACAAACTTGTGCCCGGCGCATTGAGCCAAGTTCTCATGTTCATCCCCAACGAGGGAAGCTACATCCTTGCCCTGCGCACCGACCCGCAAATCGGACAGTATGCCTACAAGAAGGGTATCATCCTCATCAACCCCACCAACCTCATGCTTGCCCTGCAGATGATTTTCAACCTGTGGCAGACCGAACGGCAGAACAAGAACACGGAGAAGGTAACCCGTCAGGCCGCCGACCTCTATGACAAGTTCGCCACCTTTGTGGAGAAGTTCGACAAGATACGCGGCAGCATCGTCTCCCTGCAGGCCAACACCGAGGACGCCTACAAGTCCCTCACCACCGGCACGGGCAACATCGTGCGCAGGCTTGAAGGCCTCAGACAGATGGGCATCACGCCCAAGAAGCAGCTTTCGGAAGAACTTACGGAAGCCGCGCAGGACGGCGCCCACCTTCCCTCAGAAGAGCAATAACACAGACAAACAAGGTAAAAACAGATAACACAGCAGAATATTATGTCAAGTACACTCCGATTCAAAGTCATTGGAGAGGCTTTCCACAAGAAGCCCATAGAAGTGCCCACCCCCAAGGAACGCCCAAGCGAGTTCTTCGGCAAGTACGTCTTTAACCGTCAGAAGATGTTCAAGTATCTTTCCGCAACGGTATATCAGAAAATGTGCGACGTCATTGACAACGGCGCCAAGTTGGACATGGAAACGGCCGACGCCGTTGCCGCAGGCATGAAGCAATGGGCCATGGAATTGGGCGTGACCCACTGCACCCACTGGTTCCAGCCCCTCACCGAAGGCACGGCCGAGAAGCACGACGGCTTTGTGGAGCACGACAGAAAGGGCGGCATGGTTGAGGAATTCACCGGCAAGGCACTTGTACAGCAGGAACCCGACGCGTCCAGTTTCCCGAGCGGAGGAATCCGCAGCACCTTCGAGGCCCGCGGCTACAGCGCATGGGACCCCGCAAGCCCCGTGTTCGTCATTGGCGACACGCTGATGATTCCCACCATCTTCATCTCTTATACCGGCGAGGCGCTCGACTACAAGGCGCCCCTCAAGAAAGCCATCCATGCCGTGGACAAGGCAGCCACAGACGTGGCAAGATACTTCTACCCCGAGGTGAGAAAGGTCATCAGCAACCTGGGTTGGGAACAGGAATATTTCCTTGTGGACGAGGCGCTCTATGCCGCACGCCCCGACCTGCTCATGACCGGACGCACGCTGATGGGTCATGACAGCGCCAAGAACCAACAGATGGACGACCACTATTTCGGCAGCATTCCCGTGCGCGTGGCAGCCTTCATGAAGGAACTGGAAATCTGCTCCCTTGAGCTGGGCATCCCCTGCAAGACACGCCACAACGAGGTGGCGCCCAACCAGTTCGAGCTGGCGCCCATCTTCGAGGAGACCAACCTTGCCGTAGACCACAACATGCTCATCATGAGCCTTATGCAGGAAGTGGCGCGCAAGCACGGCTTCCGCTGTCTGCTGCACGAGAAGCCCTTTGCCGGCATCAACGGTTCGGGCAAGCACAACAACTGGTCCCTGGCCACCGACAACGGCATCCTGCTGCACGGCCCCGGCAAGACACCCATTGACAATCTGCGCTTTGTCACCTTCATTGTGGAAACCCTCATGGCGGTTCACAAGCACAACGGACTGCTCAAGGCATCCATCATCAGCGCCACCAACGCCCACCGCCTGGGCGCCAACGAGGCTCCCCCCGCCATCATTTCAAGTTTCCTCGGGCAGCAGCTCACCAATCTGCTCGACCACCTTGAAGAGACCAACGACGACGAGCTGATCAACCTTGCCGGCAAACAGTCCCTCAGCCTGGACATCCCCCAGATTCCCGAACTGCTGCTGGACAACACCGACCGCAACCGCACAAGCCCCTTCGCCTTCACCGGAAACCGCTTCGAGTTCCGTGCCGTGGGTGCACAGGCCAACTGCGCCGCTTCCATGATTGTGCTGAACACGGCAATGGCCGAGGCCCTCACCCACTTCAAGGAACGTGTGGACAAGCGCATTGCCAACGGAACAGAAAAGTTCAAGGCCATCCTGCAAGTGGTGCGCGAGGACATCAAGGCCTGCAAGGCCATCCGCTTCGACGGCAACGGATACAGCGACGAGTGGAAGGCCGAAGCCAAGGAGCGCGGGCTGGACGTGGAATGCAGCGCCCCCCTCATCCTGGACCGCTATCTGGACAAAAGCACCATAGAGATGTTCACCAGCATGAACGTGCTTACCCGCGCCGAGCTGGAAGCCCGAAGCGAAATCAAGTGGGAGACCTACATCAAGAAGATACAGATTGAAGCACGCATCTTCAGCGACATTTGCCTGAGCCACATCATTCCCGTGGCCACACGCTATCAGAGCCAGCTCATGGACAACGTGCACAAGATGAAGGACATCTTCCCTGCCGAAACGGCATTGCGCCTCAGTGCGAACAACGTCAGCCTGATTGAGCAGATCTGCGAGCACACCTCATACATCACCGAGCACGTGACCAAGCTCACGGACGCGCGCCGCGTGGCCAACGCCATTGAATCGGTACGCAAGAGAGCCATCGCCTACCACGACACGGTGGCACCCTTGCTCGAAAGCGTCCGCTACCACATTGACAAGCTCGAACTCATTGTGGACGACGAGCTGTGGCCCCTGCCCAAGTACCGCGAGATGCTCTTCATCCGCTGATGCAGGGGAAAAAGCGTCTGCAAAGACACGAATATGAATAGCCGGGGGCTTCCCAAGCCTCCGGTTTTTTTGTAGCGTTTTTCAACCGTGAAAAATGTCCGCGACTGAGTCGAGAGCGCTTTTCTGCCGTGAAAAATGCAAATCGGTGGGGGCTGAAACGCATTTCCGAAGACAAAATTGCCATCGGGAAACGGGAAAGAGGGTATTCCGTTTGGCCGTTACGAAAGAAATCATTATTTTTGCAGCAACAAACCAATAAAACCTACAATTTATGAAAGCCCTCACAACCATCAGAAAATCAGAACCCGCTTCGCAGAAGCACGGGGCACACCGTACCAACCCAACCAAGCGCGCCATCCTTTTTCTGCTGACCGCGCTTTGCAGCTGCTCCCTCCTGGCGCAACTGCACATCAAGGGTCGCGTGGTGGATGCCGAAACCGGCGAGCCGCTCCCCTATGCCAATGTATATGCCGACGACAAGAACGGCACGCTGACCAATGCCGACGGCTATTTCCATCTGCTTACCAGCGAAGGGGCACGGGTGAGGTTCACCTACATCGGCTACCAGCAGATGACACGCCCCGCACAACAAGCCCAGGGCACACTGCGCATGAAACCGCTGAGCAGAGACCTGGGCCAGGTGACGGTGCGTCCCTATGACTCGGCGGAACTGGTGGGAGAGATTATCCGGAAGCTGGACGAAAGCTACAAGAAGGGACGAGGCGAAAGAGGACTCTACTTTTACCGCACCACCTTCACCAACGGCAGAAGGAACGAGCTGGTGGAGGCTTTCATGAAGGCCAACTCGGCCGTAAACCTGCGCAATATGGCGATAACGAGTGGCGTGACGGGCAGCGACATCACCGACGACAATGCCCGGCTGGGCATCACCTACACCAACGTACACCGGGTGATGCAGGTGGGAGCCAGAACGTATGACAGCTATCGTTGGGAATCGTGCATAAAACCGTTCGACAAGGTCTCTGTCTTCAAGAAAGCACTGAAAAAGTATGTGTCTTTTATTTTTTAAGCTATAATTTAACATAACAAGCCTGACTTAGATGTGAAATTGTCAACTAAAAGATGTCATTAAGATGAAGTGGCGGACTTTTTCAGTGCTCTCTGTCTTCAAGCGTCACTACGAGGCCAAAGCCATCAGCCTGGGACAGGGCGAGGAGGAGATCATACGGATTGACTTCAAGGAAAAGCCCGGCAGTCCGGACCGCAAGGGCAAGGGATTGATGGTGGGCACGGCCTATGTGCGTGCCGAGGACAAATGTCTGCTGCGCTTTGACGGGAACGTGCTCTACCAGTTCATGCAGGCCGGATTGTCCCGCGTGCCGGAAGACATCAAGTTCAGCATGCAGTACGACTACAGCCGCGGCTTTGCCGAGCTGTCAAGCCTTTCCATAGAAGGGGGCGGAGAGTTCCAGCCCAACGTACTCTCCCACCTCTCCACCCTGCGCTATCGCACCATCCTTTTCCACATCCCCAACGATTCTCTGGAACGCCAGAAGGAGTACAGGCTGGAGACGGACATGATGGCCGCCGTACAGAAGGCGGGATACGACAGCCAGTTGTGGAACCGCTATGAGGTGATCCGGCGCACGGAAAAGGAAGAACGCATCGTTTTCGGCGAGAATCTGATGGCACACCGCAGAACAAAGGGCAAGGACGGGCAGGACTATATCCCACACATGGACAGCACGGAAAACCCGCGGCTTTCGGAACTGCTGCAGCGCCACAAGCGCTTCGCCACCCTCATTCCGCAGGAGAAACTGTATGTCCACATGGACAACACCTGCTATTTCCAGGGCGACACCATCTGGTTTGCCGCCTATACCCGCAAGACCAACACAGACCGCCCCTCGGACATGAGTAAAGTCTTATATGTGGAACTGCTCAACCACGACGGCTATCTGGTGGAGCGCAAGATGCTCAAGATAACGGACGGACGCGCCGACGGATTCTTCGCATTGAACCAGAATCATGCCTACAGCGGTTATTACGAGCTGCGTGCCTATACGCGCTGGCAACTCAACTGGGGCGTAACAGAGCGCCCCCACTCGCTACGGAGCCGGCGCTGGTTCATCAGCGAAGAGGCGGAACGCAACTTCTTCCGCGACTATGAGAAGCTGTACAGCCGTGTGTTCCCGGTCTTCGACCGTCCGGACACTGCGGGAGACCACACTCCCCGCATGACATTGCGCCCCTTGCGGCGTCCCGCCTATCGCAGGGAAGGGGAAAGTCCGCTCAGTCTCACCCTCTATCCCGAAGGCGGAAACCTGGTGCAGGGACTGCCCTGCAGGGTGGCCTTTGAGGTCTGCCGCGAAAACGGAGAATGGGTGGAAGGCACGCTCAGTCTGGTGGAAAACGATGTGCAGACCGGCCATGCCATTGCCACACAACACAGAGGCAGAGGCTGTTTCAGCATCACCCCCGGGGCAGACAAAGCGCAACGCGTACAATTCACGTCAAAGGACGGCGAGCGGGTAACCGCCACACTGCCCCGTGCGGAATCTAGCGGAGCCTCGCTTAACGTGGTGCGGCAGGGTGCAGACTGGACAATGCACTGCCGCCTTTCGGCAGACATACAGCCCTCGGCTGTGGGGCTGACAGTGAGTTACGAAGGAAAGGTCCTCGGCTTCTATACGTTCAGAGGGAACAACGAGCGCTTCACCTTTGAACCGCCGCAGGGGATAAGCGGTGTGTACCAGGCCACTCTTTTTACCGAGGACGGAAAGGTGCTTGCCGACCGCCTCTTCTTCCACCGCACGCCCGGCATGGCGGTGGCCCCTCTGCAAGTGGAAGGCCTGCGGGCGGAATATGCGCCGTACGACTCCATCCGCATCTCGCTCCAGGGAAAGGACGTGCATCACAATACGCCCTTTTCGCTTGCCATACGCGAGAGCGGCACTTCTATGGGCAACCATGACACGGGCAACATCCTTACCGAGATGCTGCTGGCAAGCGAGATCCGCGGCTTTGTGCCCGATCCCGGATGGTACTTCGAGCAGGACGACTCCGTTCATCGCACCGCTCTGGATCTGCTGATGATGACACAGGGCTGGCGTCGTTTCCGCTGGCAGGACATGGCGGTGAAGGGGGCGTTGGAACAGACACAGCCGCGCGAGAAGCAGCTCATGTTGAAGGGGCGCGTCTATCCTTCCAATCCTGCCGACCCGCGTCTGCGCGAGCTTGAAGACCAAAGCAGGGTATTGCAGTCTGCAAGTGAAAACAACGAAAAGGCTCGACAGGAAAGGAAGAAAAGGCAGAAGGAACTGAGGGATTGGGCTGGCGCAGACCCGAAAATCCAACAATTACAGGACGAATCCGACCGTTGGGAGAAGGCTAGGCTCACAGCAGAACGCGACAGGTTCTTCCTTCAAAAACAGAAATCGGGACGCAAGCGCGACTCGCTGCAGAACGACTATAATCTGGAATATTATCTGCACGCTATGTTGCAGGACGGCGACAAGAAATATCCCTTCGAGGACATGAGGACACACAAGCAGGGAACCTTCGAGGCGGTCATCCCCGACTTCTATGGCGAATGCATTCTCTATCTGGCTGCCACACCGCTCAAACGCTACAACCCCTATCGGCAGTTTGAATGGAAAGAGATGCAAGATCCGGAATACCTCACACCAAAACAATTGGCAAAAAGCATTATCGCTCCGTCAAAAGCCCAAGTATTGATAGACCATCACTATCCAAGATTTGTCAAGCCATACACTTATTACCAAGAAAGGTTATCGCAACCTAAATGGCAAGGAAAAATAGAAAAAGAAACCAACGTCACACAGATGCCCGAAGTTTCCGTAACAAGCGAATTTAAAGGCCAATTCCGTTTTAACAACCAATTCCCCGCATTCATTCTGGATCACATGGATGCACTCAATGCGTCAATTGATGCCGGCCTTTATTATGCACCAAACATACAGATGAAAACATATCTCGGAGACATGGGGTTAGAGGGAATCAATGGAAGGGAGGAAGAGCTGGCGGACTTCTTGATTGAAAGAGATGATGAAGACAAATTTTTAAAGACACCGCCTGCAATAAGACACCGTCTTGGTGTCACATCAGACCGCCGCATAATGGACACCGGACACGAGCCCCCTGCAGATTCACTCTACAGCCGGGAGAATCTGAAATCAATATCCACCGATGCTTTCATTTCCGACGGAGAATTGCGTCAGTATCTCGGGCTGGGTGCAATAGACAAGACTGTATATTACACAGACTACAGTCCCCGGTTCTCTGGTAGCCAACAGTACAAAAACGATTTTCCGGAAGTGAATATCGTACACTATCCCCATGCCAACGGCGGACAATACCCCGTCTATGCCGACCGCTGCCTCCGGCTGCCCGGCTTTGCCCTCCCAGCCGAGTTCTACAGTCCCGACTACAGCAAGCAGACACCGCCCGACAGCGCAAAGGACTACCGCCGCACACTCTACTGGAACCCCAACGTCACGTTAGACAAGGACGGCAAGGCCACTATTACATTATATAATAACGCGCGCACGAACCAAATCAGCGTGGATGCCCAGGGACAGGCAGCGGACGGTACACTCTTGTGGGGGGAAGACCCCCTCTAAATCTCCCCCTCTATGGGGAGACTTGAACGATGAGTTGTGAAATTTTAGATTAGACACAAGAACATAAGAATCAAAAGAAAAACATGACCTTCTGTTCTTCTGTCAAAAAATAATTCTGCGCTCATCAGTCGCATCTGCGTCATCTGTGTACCATTAAAAAATGAAAGGCGCTTTCTTCACAAAGTAAAGGCGATTCGTTGGGGAATGAAAGGCGATTCATCGGCAAAGTAGAAGCGATTTGTTAAAGGATGTTCTAAAAAGCGACTTGACGTGTCTGCCATCTCAGTTTTTTTCCCTACATTTGCATCACATTACAAAAATAAACACAACAATATCATGAGAAAACTATTTATCTTGGTCATTTCCGCCATGATGATGACGGTTGCGGCTACGGCACAAAGTGCCAAGGAAAAAGGGTTTGTGGTCGTTACCGACTATGTGAAGGCAAACTCAAAGAAGGATGTGAGCGACAAAATCCAGAAAATCATTGACGAAAACCCCAACCGTACAATCTACTTCCCTGATGGGGTCTACCTCATTTCAAAGCCCATCTGCACACCTGCCGACCCCAAGAAAAGCGTTTCGCTGAGCCTGTCAAACTATGCCACAATCAAGGCTATGGAAGGCTGGGCACACGACGAAGCCATGTTGCGCCTGGGCGGTAAAGACCCGTTCAACAACATACACACTCCGGGCAGCAACTACTATCTTGACGGCGGCATCCTTGACGGCAGCGGTGTGGCAAAGGGTGTGTCCATTGACAGCGGACGCGAGACCGCCATCCGCAACACCTCCATCAAAAACGTCGCCACGGGCATCCACGTCAAGTTCGGGGCAAACAGCGGATCCTCAGACTGCGACATAGAGAGCGTGAACATCGTGGGAAACAACAGCCCGGAAAGCATCGGCGTACTGGTTGAGGGCTTCGACAACACATTTACGAACATGCGCATCGCCAGCGTACAGGTGGGGTTCAAACTCCGCTCACAGGCCAACATGCTCCGTAACATCCATCCGCTGTACATCCACCACGAAAAGAATAACAGTTACGAGGCCAGTTGCGGATTCCTGGACGAAGCGGGATGCAACTGGTACGATTTCTGCTACAGCGACGAATTTGCCACCGCATTCCGTATCACACAGATTGCCAGCCACTTCAACAACTGCTTTGCGTACTGGTACTCCAAACGCGGTCCGAAACATGTGGTGTTCAAATGCGACAAGCGTTTTGACTCTGCCGTGATGAACCTGCACGCGGGTCACCGCAACGGCAATGCCGCCACAGCAAACAAGATTCTGGAAGTGGGCGAAGAAGGCGGCACAGGACACTTCGCGTTCCTGCACATTGATGAGCCTTCCGTACTTACCGACCGCAAGCATGAGGAGTATGTGAAGTAAGAAAGAACTTTCTGGCAACAAAAAAAGGATTCCTTTTTCGAGGAATCCTTTTCTTTTGCGGTGCGTACGGGACTCGAACCCGTGACCCCATGCGTGACAGGCATGTATTCTAACCAACTGAACTAACGCACCATTATTTTTAAAGAACGTGAGCGGAAAACGAGACTCGAACTCGCGACCCCAACCTTGGCAAGGTTGTGCTCTACCAACTGAGCTATTTCCGCAAATTTCGTTGAAATTTGCTGGACGTTTGGAGGCGCCTCGGTATAATCAGTGTCTGCTTCTACGCTCGGCTTTCACAAACGTTCCGCATTTCTGTCAAAATCGTGTGTGGGTAGAGATGGATTCGAACCACCGAAGGCGTAAGCCAGCAGATTTACAGTCTGCCCCATTTGGCCACTCTGGTATCTACCCGGTCCACTGACGTTACGTCAAGCGAGGTGACTCCTGCAGGATTCAAACCTGCAACCTTTTGATCCGTAGTCAAATGCTCTATTCAGTTGAGCTAAGGAGCCGTCCAAGTCAAATTTTCAAACTTTCGGTGGGTGTTGACGGATTCGAACCGCCGACCCTCTGCTTGTAAGGCAGATGCTCTGAACCAGCTGAGCTAAACACCCTTTCGCCCTATCGGCA
>JAFYQQ010000017.1 GCA_017559845.1 Bacteroidaceae bacterium
ATGTACAAAAAATCAGGTACTTTCTTAATTCTTTAATACGAAAAACTTTGTACCTTTGTATGTCAAAAAAAATCCAAATATGATGAATATTTACAAATCTTTTTTTAGCAGACTGATCATGCTCTTCGTGGTTATGGTCGGTATTTTGTTGCCACAAAGTGTATTGGCACAAACAGTAAAGGGTAGAGTCACTGATGCCATCACAGGTGAAACACTTATTGGAGCCTCTGTGAAAGTGGTGGAACTCCCCGAGACAGGTGGAATAACCAATATAGATGGTGAGTTTAGCATCACTTTTGCTCAATCGGGACGTTACACCATTGAGACCACTTATATTGGCTATGAACCAAACGTAATGAAGGAAGTGCTGGTGGCTGGCGCCAAAGACGTAGTGCTTGACATCACCCTGCGTGAAAGCAGTTTAGACATGAACGAAGTGGTGGTCAAGCCTCGTGTAAATAAGGAATCGACGGTCAATCCCACGGCATTGGTGGGCGGTATGATGCTCTCGATGGAAGAAGCCAGCCGATATGCCGGTGGTTATAACGACCCGGCCCGATTGGTGACAGCTTTTGCTGGTGTGGCTGGACAAGGTGACGGCAACGGAATTTCCGTGCATGGTAACGCCCCACAGTTCATGCAATACCGTCTGGAAGGTGTGGAAGTATTTTCCCCAAACCATTTTGCAGACCTCTATAGCGCAGGTTTCGGTATGGTGAGTGCGCTCAACTCTAATGTCATCACCAACTCTGACTTTTTCGTTTCCACGTTCAATTCCAGCTACAACAACGCCCTCAGCGGTGTGTTCGACGTGAGAATGCGAACAGGTAACAACTCGAAATATGAGAATGGTGTGCAGGTGGGTACCGTGGGCATCGAGTGGACCAGCGAAGGCCCTATTTCGAAGAAGAACAACTCCAGCTTCATCTTCAACTACCGCTATGGCTTCTCTACAATCGCCCGCAAGCTGAAACTCATTGACACGTATGGTTCACAGTATGACTTCCAAGACCTCTCGCTTAAGTTGAATTTCCCAACGAAAAAAGCAGGAACCTTTTCTGTCTTTGCTTTAGGCTTTATCGACAAGTCTTGGGATGTGGAGCTGGACATCGAAGATATCCACTCTATCTACGATGCTTCTGACCAAGCAGGTAGCCTCTACAACGCTGTTGCGGGTGCCTCACATAAGATTCACTTCGACAACAAATGGACGTGGCGCACCACTGCAGCCTACAATATGCAGCATAATAAAGTAGACATGGAATACTGGGGTCTCAACTTCGATGCCAACCACAAGCCTATAGGTTTCGAAGGTAAGGACTATCCTTTCAGTTACTTGAAGCAGAATGAAGACCGCGCAGTGTTCAATACAGAACTGTCCAAACAAGTCACTCCTCGCTGGCTTCTTCAGCTTGGTGGTGAATATTCACACCGCTTCTTCGACCTGAACTTCCGCACAGCAGAGAACGTCTATGAGCCTGTGTCGCCTACGCCATATTATGAAACGAAGGACAATACAGGATTGGCAAGCATATTCTGGTCAAACCTTTGGAAACCTGCAGACAATTGGAGCTTTAACTTAGGTTTGGCAGGCAGCTATTTCCTCCTTTCCAATGACTTTAGCATCGAGCCTCGTGCCAGCGTGAAATGGGAGCCAGGTAAGCACCACTCCATTTCTTTGGGTTATGGATTGCACTCTATGATTGAAAAACTGGATGCTTATTTCTTCCGCAATCCTGACGGCACTATGGCAAACAAAGACCTCGGTTTATCTAAGGCTCATCACCTTCTCACTACATATATGTATAAGTTCACGGACAACCTGAACTTGCGTTTCAACGCCTATTATCAGTATGGCTTCGACACACCAGTGGGCATCAATGGAAGCACGTTCTGTACGGTGAACCGTTTGTTCAATTATATTGAAGAACCATTGGTCAACGAAGGTAATACCCGCAACTACGGTGCCGACATCACCCTGGAACACTACATGAGCAAAGGTTTCTATGGACAAGTGAACGGTTCTCTCTTCAAGTCAGAATATCGCGGACTTGACAAGAAGTGGCGTAACCAAACGTATGACCGTGGCTACATGGTGAAGGTACTGGGCGGTAAGGAGTGGATGCTTGGCAAGAGAAAACAGAACGTGTTCAACGTGAGTGTCAAGTACACACTGCAAGGCGGTCTCCGCCACACGCCCATTGATGTTGATGCAATGAAAGCCAATGTGGCAGCCGGCATCATCAATGATCAGCCTATCTTTAAGGAGGATGAAGCGATGTCCCTCCAGTTCGATCCCACCAGCATTCTCGACCTTACTGTCAGCTATAAGATTAACTGCAAGAACGTTGGTCATACCATCGCCTTTGAAGGGATAAACATTCTGCAGAACGAAACGCCCTATGCCGAACGCTATGACTTCACCACAGGTCAGTTGCGTTACGATAAGTCAGGTATCTCGCTGCCAAATATTTTTTATCGCATAGATTTCTAAGACATCCCCTGCATCATACAAAAAGAACCAGCCGCTTTCACGAGTGGCTGGTTCTTTTTGTATGATGTATCTCAAAGGTCTAAAGAAAGAGGACTTGATAGACAATACGACCAATCTTGGAATTGCCCTGAGAACAAAGGTAAAGCCGTTAACCTGAAGATGTTATACTATTGTCAAGGAGGATTGTCCCAGTACCAATTCTGGTACCGAAAAGCTGATACTGGAGTACCACCGCTTTGGTACTGGAGTGTCAAAGGCTTGATACTGCAGTACCAAGGCGGTAGGACTGGTTATGGATTCCAATGGATGGCTTCAATATATTGGTCAAATTCCAGTTGAAACTCTACTCCACACTTTTTCAGAGCCTTTTGAACAATTGCCTGCTCGTCTGGCGGAAGGAGGATGTCCCCTCTTCTACGCTTGAAGTATTGGTTGCGTCCGAAGTGACAAATGAGCAGGGTCATGAACTTGGCATATTGCTGAGGATACATGCGTGTCTGGAAGTTGGTGAATCCTTTGGCAAAACGCACGGGTTGGCTGCCGGCATAGTGTGGACAGCTGTCCTCTTTGGTGCATAACGTGGGATTAATCAGATTGAGGTAGGTTCCCATTTCCTTGCAACGGCAGAATGCCAGTTGGCGAAGTCAAGTTTTGGCCATCGGGCAGTCGGCATGCAGGCAGAGGGGATATCCTGCCGGTATGTCTGGGCTGAGTTTTGTATTTCTGTTCATTGTATTTTCCTTTTCTTATTGTAGAACCATTTAGTAAGCGGATGTTAAAAATGGCGTGTAACCACTTGAGCCACACGCCATTTATAGATAGTTGGTTATATTAGTCTAACTTACTTGACCTCCTCGAAATCCGCATCTTGGATGTCGGGACCCTGCTGTGCACCAGCGTTGCAGTTGCCATTGTTGCATCCGCCCATGTCGGGACCGGGCTGTGCGCCGGCTGCCTGCTGTGCCTGATACATCTTCTGTGCGGCATTGTTCAGCTCGGCAATGGCTGCGTCAATGGCAGGGATATCCTGTGCCTTGTGTGCGGTCTTCAGCTTTTCTATGGCTGCTTCCACTTCTGCCTTCACGTCGGCTGGCAGTTTGTCGCCACTCTCCTTGAGCATGTTCTCGGTCTGGAAAATCATGCTGTCGGCCTGGTTCAGCTTGTCAATCTTTTCGCGTTCCTTCTTGTCTGCATCGGCATTTGCCTCGGCCTCGGCCTTCATACGTTCGATTTCTTCCTTGCTCAAGCCTGAAGAAGCCTCGATGCGGATGGTCTGTTCCTTACCAGTAGCCTTGTCCTTGGCAGATACCTTGAGAATACCGTTGGCGTCAATGTCGAAGCTTACCTCAATCTGGGGCACACCACGACGAGCGGGAGCAATACCTTCCAGGTTGAACTGGCCTACGCTCTTGTTCTGGCTTGCCATGGGACGCTCGCCCTGCAATACATGGATGGTTACGGCTGTCTGGTTGTCCGCTGCTGTTGAGAAAGTCTCGCTCTTGTGGCAGGGAATTGTGGTGTTGGCATCGATCAACTTTGTCATCACGCCGCCAAGGGTTTCAATACCCATTGAGAGGGGAGTAACGTCGAGCAATACGATGTCGCTCTTGTCACCGGTAAGCACAGCACCCTGGATGGCAGCACCGATTGCCACAACTTCATCGGGGTTAACACCCTTGCTGGGAGCCTTGCCGAAGAAATCTTCAACCATCTTCTGCACTGCAGGAATACGGGTAGAACCTCCCACCAGGATTACTTCATCGATATCGCTGTTGCTCAATCCTGCATCGCGCATTGCGTTCTGGCAAGGAATCTTACATGCCTGAATCAGCTGGTCTGCCAACTGTTCGAATTTGGCACGGGTAAGGGTCTTCACCAAGTGCTTGGGCACTCCGCCTACGGCAGTGATGTAAGGCAAGTTGATTTCAGTGGTAGTTGTGCTTGACAACTCGATCTTTGCCTTTTCTGCAGCTTCCTTCAAACGCTGCAATGCCATGGGATCCTGAGTCAGGTCAATACCTTCTTCTGCCTTGAACTCATTGGCCATCCAATCGATGATTACCTGGTCAAAGTCGTCACCACCAAGGTGAGTATCACCATTTGTTGAAAGTACTTCGAACACACCGCTACCGAATTCCAGGATAGAGATATCGAAAGTACCACCACCGAGGTCGAACACGGCAATCTTCATATCCTTGTTTGCCTTGTCCATACCGTAAGCCAAAGCGGCAGCAGTAGGCTCGTTCACGATACGCTTTACTTCCAGACCGGCAATCTGTCCAGCTTCCTTAGTTGCCTGACGCTGTGAGTCAGAGAAGTATGCGGGCACGGTGATAACGGCTTCTGTTACTTCCTGGCCCAGATAGTCCTCGGCTGTCTTCTTCATCTTCTGCAGAATCATGGCGCTCAACTCCTGGGGAGTGTACAGACGGCCGTCAATGTCCACACGGGGAGTGTTGTTCTCTCCACGTACCACAGAATAGGGCACGCGTGAGGTTTCCTTCTGCACCTGGTCAAAGGTCTCGCCCATGAAACGCTTGATTGAGAAGATGGTCTTCTTGGGGTTGGTAATGGCCTGACGCTTTGCAGGGTCGCCCACCTTACGCTCGCCACCATCTACGAAACCGATGATACTTGGAGTGGTGCGCTTGCCCTCGCTGTTGGCAATTACAACAGGTTCGTTGTTCTCAAATACGGATACACAGCTGTTTGTGGTACCCAAGTCAATTCCAATAATCTTTCCCATAATATTTCTTTTTTTATTCTTATTTATTCTTAATTAAATTTCCTGACGCATTTTTTTGAATGCTCACCCTATATAAAACAAAGCCCGTGCCAACTGATGAGGCACGGGCTTATTTTTGTTATTTCTTTCAATTCTGTCAAAATGTCTGCCACTTTGTCAGTGCAAGACATTCCTGAATTCTTATTCTGCGGCAGTTTCCGTTTCGCCATTCATGGCTTTGTTTATCTTTTCGGCAATCTCGTCGCACAGTTCGGGATTGTCTCGCAGAATCTGCTTTGCGCTGTCGCGTCCCTGGGCCAGCTTGCTATCGTTGTAGCTGAACCAGCTTCCGCTCTTCTTGACAATGTTATACTGGATGCCGAGGTCGAGAATCTCTCCCACCTTGCAGATACCTTCTCCGAACATAATTTCAAATTCAGCCTTGCGGAAAGGAGGCGCCACCTTGTTCTTGACCACCTTGACACGAACCTGGTTTCCAACCACCTCGTCTCCGTCCTTGATGGAGGTTACACGACGGATGTCAAGTCTGACACTGGAATAGAACTTCAGTGCATTACCGCCGGTGGTTGTCTCGGGATTGCCGAACATCACACCGATTTTCTCGCGCAACTGGTTGATGAAGATACAGGTGGTGTTGGTCTTGCTGATGGTGCTTGTAACCTTGCGCAAGGCCTGGCTCATGAGGCGTGCCTGCAAGCCCACCTTGTTGTCGCCCATGTCTCCTTCAATCTCGGCCTTGGGAGTAAGTGCCGCCACGGAGTCAATGACCACAATGTCTATGGCAGCACTGCGAATAAGCTGATCGGCAATCTCCAGCGCCTGCTCGCCGTTGTCGGGCTGGCTGATGAGCAGATTCTCCAAGTCCACACCCAGCTTCTCCGCATAGAAACGGTCAAAAGCATGCTCGGCATCGATGATGGCAGCAATGCCTCCGGCCTTCTGAGCCTCGGCAATGGCATGGATGGCAAGGGTGGTCTTACCGGAAGACTCCGGTCCATAAATTTCAATGATACGTCCCTTGGGATAGCCGCCCACGCCCAGGGCATGGTTGAGCATCAGCGAGCCGGTGGGTATCACCTCTACCGGTTCCACCTTCTGGCTTCCCATCATCATGATGCTGCCTTTTCCAAAATCCTTTTCAATCTTGGACATTGCGGCCTGCAAGGCTTGCAGTTTTGCCTTGCTATCGTCCGTTGCCGCTGTTTCAATATCTTTCTTTGCCATATAATTGCTTCAAAATTAGAGTTCCAGGTCTACATCGTGCAGTTCGTGCCAGGGCAGTCCCTGTTCGTTAAGCTGTGCCATGAAGGGTTCTGCATCGAATTCCTCCACATTGTACACACCGGGCTTACTCCATATTCCCTGCAGGAACAGCTTGGCGCCAATCATGGCAGGCACACCGGTGGTATAGCTTACGCCCTGCATGCCGGTCTCCTCGTATGCTGCCTGGTGGCTGCAGTTGTTATATACATAATAGGTATGTTCCTGTCCGTCCTTGATTCCGCGGATGCGGCAACCGATGCTGGTTTCGCCCTCATAGTTTTCTCCCAGATCCTGGGGATTGGGCAACACGGCCTTGAGGAACTGCAGGGGAACAATCTTCACCACCTCTTCGCCGCTGCCGTCGGCCTTGGGTGCCTTGTACTCCACCTCGTCAATGCGGCTCATGCCAATGTTCTGAATCACATCCAGATAGTTCAGATACTGCTGACCGAATGTCATCCAGAAACGGGCACGTTTGATGGTGGGGAAGTTGATGACAAGGCTCTCAATCTCCTCGTGATGCAAGAGATAGCTCTCGCGGGGACCGATATTGGGATAGTTCAAGGGCTGGTGAATTTCCATCGGTTCGGTCTCAATGTACTTTCCGTTCTCGTAATAAAGTCCCTTCTGGGTGATTTCACGAATGTTGATTTCGGGATTGAAGTTGGTGGCGAATGCCTTGTGATGGTTTCCAGCATTGCAGTCCACAATGTCCAGATAGTGGATTTCATCAAAGTGGTGCTTTGCCGCATAAGCGGTAAACACACTGGTCACACCGGGATCGAAACCACATCCCAGGATGGCGCAAAGGCCAGCCTTCTCGAAGCGTTCGCGATAGGCCCACTGCCAACTGTATTCGAAATGAGCCTCATCCTTTGGCTCATAGTTGGCGGTATCCAGATAGTTGCAACCGGTCTGCAGACAGGCTTCCATGATGGTGAGGTCCTGATAAGGCAGGGCCAGGTTCATCACAATGTCGGGCTTGTAGGCGCCAAGCAGCTCCACAAGCTGTTCCACGCTGTCCGCATCCACCTGTGCCGTCTGTACGTTTGTTCCGTATTTCTTGTTCAGCACATCAGCCAGTGCGTCGCACTTCTTTTTGGTGCGGCTGGCAATCATGATTTCGGTAAACACTTCCGTATTCTGGCACACCTTATGTGCCGCAACCGTAGCCACGCCTCCGGCTCCGATAATCAATACTTTTCCCATATTTTCTTATTTCTATTTTGTTATATTTTTCTTTGTCAGACTGTTTCAATCAAATTCCTCGGGACGTATTCCCATGGCGTGCATCAGGCCGAAACCGGTGAGCACATGGTTCACTCCGTTTGCCGAATGGGGCTGCATGGACAGGAGCGTAACCTCAAACTGACGGTCGGCCGCGAGCTGTTCGTCCAGCAAGTCGCCATAGCGAGCCATGTCGGGCACCAGCACCACACTCCGCTTCTTCTTGTCCTCCACAAGTGCCTGCACACATTGTACAAAGAGGGGTTTGCCAGCATTGATGTCTTCTTCGGCTACGGCACTGAGCAGAAACTCGCCCAACTTATCATCACGAAAAGCCTGTCCGTCCACTTCCTTCTCCAGATTTGCCGGCAAGAAGTGGGACAGTTTCCTGCATGCTGCCGAATGTACAAAAACCACCTGCACCTCGCCCTGTTCCGTTTTCCAACCGGCATCAAGGGCACAGCACACAAGCCACGAAGCCATATCGACGGCCGGAATTTCCCTGCCCAGCATACGCTTGAAATTACTGCGCAAGTCGGCGGCCACAGCATCCGCATGGTCGGCGTCAATCAGAATGATTCTGTCCTTTAGTATTGTCTTTTCCATATTTCTTTATGCAAACGTACAAAAAAAAGTTCAAAGCGACAAAGACTTTGAACTCTTTTTTATTGTTTTACCCTAAAAGCCGTTGCTTGGAAGGGTGCTCAAGGTTATTTGTACATTGGGGGCAAATCCTTTTGGAAGAGCGTGTAGGGATCTGCATGGAACAGGCGGAAGTCGTCCGCACTCACGTCAGAAGGATAGGGTCCGAAGGCATGCGAGGGCTTTTCGTTGCGCCATGCCACCACCATGCTGCACCATTGTCCTTTCAATGCCGGCAGACAGTCTTTTGTCCAATAGTCTGCGGTGTGGTTGTTTTCCAGTCCGGTTTCCGTTACGCCCACGGGCTTTCCCTTTTCCTTTGCCAACAGGGACAACGCTATGACATTTTTTTTGAAAGCTTGTGCATTGCGTCCGTGATAACAGTCCATTCCGATGAAGTCTACCCATTCGTCGCCAGGCCATCTGAACAGCAACCTGCTCCGTGCGTCTTCATATTCCGCATCCATCTGGGGAGAGATGGCATACAGGACATTGTGGCAGTCCTTCTTGTCTCGCAGATAGCACACAATAAAGCGCCAAAACGCGCGGAACTGTTCTTCGGTTGTGGCACTGCTGCCCCACCAGTTCCATGATTGGGTATGCTCGTGCAGAGGTCTGAATATCACCGGAATGGGCTTTCCGTCGTCATCCTTCATCTTGTGCAATGCCTCCGCCACTTTGTCCAGTCGTTCGCAATACTTTCTGTTCAGCTCGCTTCCTTCTTGCAGAATCTGGTCCACACAAGGGGTGTTGTCCCAAGCCGTACCTTTCGGATAGGATTGTCCGGGGCCTTCGGTCAGGGGATTGTCCTGATGCCACACCAACATGCTCACACCTCCACGACGGTACACTTCCTTAATGTGTTCAATCTTGCGGTCGTTGATGCGATGCATGTCCAGGCTGTAGACGGCCGGATGGTCGCCCGTAATATCCTTCACGTCACTGCGGTCCTCGTCGCCCCTCCACCCTATTCCGTATGAAGGGAAGTCGTGATGTCCGAACATGACCGCACGCTGTTGCAATTGTAAAAGATTTTTATATAATGCCCGCGTTTCCTTTGTGGCTTTCCTGTCCACCAATTTCATTTTTCGTCCCGAGGCAGTTTGTACGCCCACCAGTAGTAAAAAAATATAGCAGAAATGCCTAAGTCTCATAACAAGTCCTTTTAGTCAATTATTTTTTACATACAAAAATGCCCATAAACCACAGGACGGTAATCCATCTTGGGTTTATGGGCATCCATTATGTCCTTGCTTTATCAATTCTGGGGACCTTCACCCATTCTCATTCCGGGACCAAAACCGCCGGGACGACCTTGGCGTCCGCGTCCGTTCATCTGGCGCATGGGCTGGTCCTCAAACACCTTTGCCAACTGCTGTGGAGTGAGTGTCTTGGCAAACTCGGCATAATACTTTCTCTGTATCTGCAAGCGGGTCTGCATCAACTTGATCTGGTTCTCCTGACCCTTGAAGTAGTTTTCCACCTTTTCCTTTGCTTCGGCATCGGTCAGTTCCTTCTTCTCGGGCTCATTGTTTCTTCCGCGCATATTTTCAAACAAGCCAGACTTTCTGGCGCTTGAGAACATATCGTTCTGATATTGAGTGAAGATAATAATGAAGTTGTCCTTGGCATCACCTTTCAGATCCAGTTCACCAGCCTTGCGCTCGGCCTGTTTCTTCACACGTTCTGCACGCATTTCTTCCCAGTTCTCTGCACCCTGCTGTGCCTGTACGGAACAAAGGCCCAACACAAACATCATTGCCACTAAAATTCTTCTTTTCATAATGTCATTAAAATTTAATTGTGATAAAATCTGTTACTGTTTTTCTCGTTTCTTTGTGTATAGACAAGAATTGTGGAAAAGGGTTTAATGGGCTTTGAGAAATGAGCGATGAGTTGTGAGCTATGAGCTATGAGTGTTATCGGACGGTAATGTGGAAACAGCCTTGTTTC
Organism: Bacteroidaceae bacterium; assembly: GCA_017559845.1. Classification (GTDB taxonomy): domain Bacteria; phylum Bacteroidota; class Bacteroidia; order Bacteroidales; family Bacteroidaceae; genus Physcousia. Next base: position 10,326 of record JAFYQQ010000017.1, read on the forward strand.
CTCTCATATTTAATATAGCACTGCTGATTCTCGCGGAAATCGCGCAACACTTCTGCCAAAATCATCTTCAGGGTATCCTGTCCGGCTTCATGGGCGGTTACGGGAGTGAAACGGGCATAAGTGATGTCAAAAGTAGTGCCGTGGCAATGGGCACTCTGCTCGGTGGCATTGATGTTGTGCCGCCTCAGCCGCTTGACATCCTCTTCCGTACGCAACACACTGGAAACTATTATCTTGTGCATAGGCACACCCTTCACACAAAGACTATCCATGAAGGAACGGCCAATACGTTGCAGAAGCACGCTTGCCCGTGGCACCAGATAAGGAATGCTGCGGTTCATACGCGGGTCTATGTCATAATACGGACTGGCCCCGGCATATACCAGTTCTTTTTTCCTCTGCTCGGCTTCCTTGCGGTCGGCAATGGAAGGCACGCCCCATTGTTGTGCGGCCACAATCTGGACATCCTGCAAGTCGGGGAAACAATCCTTATAGGAGCGCACGCTCTTGATGGGATGGTATTTGAACGAATCGGTCGCCAGGGAAGTTTCTCTCGGCTGGGCCGGTGTTGATATGGGCTTTTGCGATTGGATTTGCGCCAAAGAAGAATCGGCCGGTGCCGTCTCAACTGTGTCCGGAGCGCCGGCCAGCAGCTCGTTTTCCTCCGCATTGGCCATATATCGTGTGCCCCTTACCTCGGGGTAACAGGCACGCACTATGGTGAGGGTTCCCAGAATCAAGCCAAAAGAACCCAAAAATAACTTTTTCTTCAGTCTTCTCATAAAATCGCCAACAAAGTTAAAGAAAAAAGTGGCATATTCAAAATAGAATAAGTAAATTTGCAGCAAAATAAAGCAGAATGATAGAAAAGCATATTGTAATAGAAGACATCGACCCACTTGTATTATATGGAGTGAACAACGTGAACATGCAGATGATAAAGGCCCTTTACCCCAAACTGCGTATTGTGGCCCGCGGAAACGTCATCCATGTCATGGGCGATGAGTTGGAAATGTGTGCTTTTGAAGAAATCATTCTCAAGTTGCAGGCCCATTGTCTCAAGTACAACAGTCTGAGCGAAGAGGAAATCCTTCTGATCACTCGGGGCGAGACCACCGGAAAGGATGGCAACGAAAGCGTCATCGTATATAGCGTAACGGGAAAGCCCATCAGTGCACGAAGCGCAAACCAGCAACTGCTGGTACGTTCCTTTATGGAGAACGACATGACCTTTGCCGTTGGCCCTGCCGGTTCCGGCAAAACCTATACCGGAATCGCACTGGCCGTAAGAGCATTGAAGAACAAGGAGATACGCAAGATAATCCTCTCCCGCCCCGCCGTGGAAGCCGGCGAAAAGCTGGGTTTCCTTCCCGGTGACATGAAAGAGAAGATAGACCCCTATCTGCAACCGCTCTATGATGCGTTGGAAGACATGATTCCGGCGCAGAAACTCAGGGAAATGATGGAGCAGGGCATCATACAGATTGCCCCGCTGGCCTTCATGCGAGGCCGCACGCTCAACGATGCCGTTGTCATCCTGGACGAAGCACAGAACACCACCGGAGCGCAATTGAAGATGTTCCTCACCCGAATGGGCATCAACACCAAGATGATTATCACGGGCGATGTCACGCAGATTGACCTGCCCCACAGCACGCGCTCGGGTCTCATCGAGGCACTTAGGATTCTGGACAACGTGCCCGGAATCGGCTTTGTCCATCTGGACAAGAAGGACATCGTGCGCCACAAACTGGTTACCCGCATCGTGGAAGCATACGAAAAGAAGGACAGACAGGACAAACAAGAATCTAAAAGAACAACCCTAAATACAGACACAGAATGAAAGCTTTGACAAAAACCGAACTCAACCTGCCCGGACAGGTGAGCGTGTACCACGGAAAGGTGCGCGATGTGTACAACATCAATGACGATCTGATGGTAATGGTTGCCACAGACCGCATTTCAGCATTCGACGTGATTCTCCCCAAAGGCATTCCTTTCAAGGGACAGGTACTCAACCAGATTGCAGCATCTTTCCTGGATGCCACAGCCGACATCGTTCCCAACTGGAAGCTTGCCACCCCCGACCCCATGGTAACTGTAGGTCTGAAGGCCGAGGGCTTCCGTGTGGAAATGATTATCCGTGGCTATCTGACCGGTTCTGCATGGCGCGACTATAAGAACGGATGCCGCGAAATCTGTGGCGTGAAGCTTCCCGAAGGCATGCGTGAGAACGAGCGTTTCCCCGAACCCATCATCACCCCCACCACAAAGGCAGATGAAGGACATGACGAGAACATCAGCAAGGAAGAGATCATCGCTCAGGGCATCGTGGACAAGGAAGACTACGAAACCATGGAGAAATATACCCGTGCCCTTTTCCAGCGCGGAACTGAGATTGCCGCACAGAAGGGCCTCATCCTCGTGGATACCAAATATGAATTCGGCAAGCGTGATGGCAAGGTAATCCTCATCGACGAGATCCATACCCCCGACAGCAGCCGCTATTTCTATGCAGAAGGATACGAAGAGAAGTTCCAGGCCGGAGAGCCCCAGCGCCAGCTCAGCAAGGAGTTCGTGCGCCAGTGGCTCATCGAACACAACTTCATGAACCAGCCCGGACAGGTGATGCCCGAAATCACTGACGAATATGCCCAGAGCGTGGCCGACCGCTACATCGAGCTCTATGAACATATCGTAGGTGAAAAGTTCGTACCCGCCGAGACCGAGGGTGACATTGCAGCACGAATCGAGAAGAACGTCAGCGAATGGCTTACAAGCAGGAACGCATAAAGCCCTATTCACAACAAGGAGAAAAGAAAGAACAGGTGGAGGCAATGTTTGACCACATTGCCCCCACTTATGATTTTCTCAACCATACGCTTTCCCTTGGCATTGACCGCGGATGGCGGCAAAAGGCCATCAACACGCTGAAGCCCTTTGCCCCACAGCTTATGCTGGACATTGCCACAGGCACTGGCGACTTTGCCATCATGGCGGCAAAGACGCTCAAACCCGCAAAGCTTATAGGTGCGGACATTTCGGAAGGCATGATGCAGGTTGGCCGCAAGAAAGTACAGGAGATTGGTCTGCAGGACTGCATCTCGTTCGAACGCCAGGACTGCCTTCACCTCACCTACCCCGACGCCACTTTCGATGCCGTAACGGCAGCCTATGGTATCCGCAACTTTGCCCAGTTGGACAAGTGCTTGAAGGAAATGTGGCGTGTGCTCAAGCCTGGCGGCCATCTGCTTGTGGTGGAGCTGGCCAATCCGCCCCACTTTCCCATGAAACAGCTTTTCTGGCTCTACGCCCATATTGTCATGCCGTTGGCCGGACGGCTCATCAGTGGCGATTCCAAAGCCTATACCTATCTGCCTGCCACAATGGAAGCCTTTCCCCAAGGCGAGGTAATGGAAGGCATCCTTCGTCAAACAGGTTTCTCCCATGTCTATTGGAAGCGCTTTACCTTCGGCATTTGCACCATGTATCTGGCACAGAAATAAAACACCACTTTTGTAAAGAATTATGACAACATACGGTCTTGTCGGCTTCCCTCTTGGACACAGTTTCAGCAAAGGCTTCTTTACAGAGAAATTCCAAAAAGAAGACATTGACGCCGAGTACCTCAATTTCGAGATTCCGCACATCGAAGACCTCCGGCAAATCATTGCGTCCCACCCAACCCTCAGAGGGCTGAACGTAACGCTGCCACACAAGCAGGCAGTCATTCCATTGCTGGACGAGCTGAGCGAAGAGGCACGCGCCATTGGTGCCGTCAATGTCATCCGTATCACAAAGACACCCCAAGGCACCTGCCTCAAAGGCTTTAACACCGACACAACCGGCTTCACTAAAAGTATCACCCCTCTCATCCGCCCCCAACACCGCAAAGCCCTGGTATTGGGAACAGGAGGCGCTAGCAAAGCCATCTGTTACAGTCTGGAATCCATGGGGATAGAATGGCAATACGTTAGCCGCACTCCTCGCCCTGGTATGCTTTCCTATTCCGAAATCACGCAGGACATCATCAACGACCATACCATCATTGTCAATTGCACTCCCGTCGGCATGCACCCGCACACCGATGCTTGCCCTCCAATCCCCTACGAATATTTGTCAGACGCCCACCTCGTCTACGATGTGGTATACAATCCCCTCACCACTTTGTTTATGCAAAAGGCCGCAGCACAAGGTGCCACGACAAAGAACGGCCTTGAAATGCTTCATCAGCAAGCCATTGCGGCGTGGGAGATTTGGACAAAGGAGGACTGACGCCGACTAATTTTGGTTATTTAACGTAATATGACAGTTGGAAAAACTGATATATGAAGGTTTTTTAATAACTTTGCGCACAAAAGAGCGTACATGTATATAAACGAGTTAGCAAAATCAGAAAACGACATACAAACTCCATCTAACAGCAGTTTGTACCAAGATGCATGTCATATTATCGACCAAGCTCAACAGTTCGCTTATCATGCAGTCAATGAAATGCTGATTAAACGCAATTGGTTACTAGGTATGCGTATTCAGCATGAAGTACTGAAAGAAGAGCGTGCCGAATACGGAGAGCAAACCATCAAAAAACTTGCAAAAGTACTGACCGAAAAATACGGCAGAGGTTTTAAGAAAAGCAACCTCTACTCTTTTGTGTCATTTTACCAGAACCATCAAGACTTTTTCCAACCACTGACTGGAAAATCTTTGGATATGGCAGATGACAATATTTTCCAATCACTGACTGGAAAATCTCCCATCCGTCTTTCATGGACGCATTATAGCATCATCTTGCAAGAGTTAACCGCCGAAGGACGTTCATGGTACGAACAAGAAGCAGCCAACGAGATGTGGAGTACCCGTACTTTACAGCGCAACATTTCATCACAATATTACCATCGTTTACTCCAATCACAAGACAAAGCCGTTGTACATAATGAAATGGTAAAGTCAACCAAACCACTGCAAGACAAACTGGAGTATCTGAAAAATCCTGTGGTAGCAGAATTTCTTGGTTTCAAAAACAACACCGACTATACTGAAAGCAATTTGGAACAAAGTATCATTGATCATCTGATACCCTTTTTAATGGAATTAGGTAAAGGTTTTGCATTTGTTGACCGCCAAAAACATATCCACACCAAAAAAGAAGATTATTATATTGATCTGGTGTTCTATAATTACCACCTACGCTGTTTTGTCCTTATAGATTTAAAGACGACAAAGCTATGCCACCAAGATGTGGGACAGATGGACATGTACATCAAGATGTATGATGAACTGGTGCGCCCAGAAGGGCACAATCCCACAATTGGCCTATTGCTTTGCGCCGATACAGACGAAGACGTAGCCCACTATTCAGTCCTTAATAACAACGACCAACTTTTTGCGGCCAAGTACCTAACCTTTATGCCTACAAAAGAAGAGCTTCGCCGAGAAATCGAGCAACAAAAGGAATTTTTCCGACTCCAAAACGAAGAATAGTCAACAAATACCGCCCCCCAAAAAAGCCAATATCTGTCAATATTTTTCAGCATCAGAAGAAAAACATCGTCATCCAAAAGCAACGCATTGGAAGAGGACAAAGACCGAAGATGATATGAGATCAAGTATGACACTTGTGCCACGTCTGCCATGAGTTTTCTCAACATTTATGAAGAAAAAAAATAATTGTTACCCCTTAAAGGACTATGAATTAATTTTCTTCGCGTGAAAAGTTATATAAAGTACGTGGCAAACGTGGCACAACTGTCACAGAATTGAAGAGCGCCAACCTCAAAACCGCCACAAAGTATTCGTTATTATCACTTACAATTTGTCCACTCTTGCGAAAATAATATCTATATTTTGTGTATTAAGGATAAATTTTCTATCTTTGCACGCAAAATATAAATAACAAGAAGATATTATTATGAGCAACAAACGCTATATGATGCGTGGCGTAAGTGCCGCCAAGGAAGATGTTCACAACGCTATCAAGAACATTGACAAAGGTATTTTCCCCCAAGCTTTCTGTAAGATCATCCCCGATATCTTAGGCGGAGATCCCGAATATTGCAATATCATGCATGCCGACGGCGCCGGCACAAAGTCCAGTCTGGCCTATGCCTATTGGAAAGAAACCGGCGACCTAAACGTATGGAAAGGCATCGCACAAGACGCGCTCATCATGAACACCGATGACCTGCTCTGCGTGGGTGCGGTGGACAACATCCTTGTCAGCAGCACCATCGGCCGCAACAAGATGCTCATTCCCGGTGAGGTTATCAGTGCCATCATCAACGGAACCGACCAGTTGATGGAAGAAATGAGAAGCATGGGCATTGGCATCTATGGCACAGGTGGCGAGACCGCCGATGTGGGCGACCTGGTACGCACCATCATTGTGGACAGCACGGTAACCTGCCGTATGAAGCGCAGCGATGTCATTGACAATGCCAACATTCGCCCCGGCGATGTCATTGTGGGACTCAGCAGCTGCGGACAGGCCACCTATGAAAAGGAGTACAACGGCGGTATGGGCAGCAACGGACTGACCAGCGCACGCCATGACGTCTTTGGCAAATATCTTGCAGAGAAGTACCCCGAGACCTACGACCACGCCGTGCCCGAAGAACTGGTGTACAGCGGAAGCTATAAACTAGATGATGCCGTAGAAGGTGCTCCCGTTACTGCCGGCAAACTGGTACTTTCCCCCACCCGCACTTATGCGCCCGTTGTCAAGAAACTGTTGGATCTCATGCGTCCCCAAATCCACGGCATGGTCCACTGCACCGGAGGCGCACAGACCAAGGTACTGCATTTCGTCAATGACAACTGCCGCGTGATAAAGGACAACATGTTCCCCATTCCTCCCTTGTTCCGTGCCATCCAGGAACAGAGCGGAACCGACTGGGCCGAGATGTACAAGGTATTCAACATGGGTCACCGTCTGGAAGTTTACGTTTCTCCCGAAGACGCACAGCAGGTCATCGACACCAGCCGCAGCTTCAACATCGACGCACAGATTATCGGCCATATCGAAGAAGGCGAGAAGAGCCTTGTCATCAAGAGCGAATTCGGCGAATTCCATTATTGATCCAACCCTACAGAGAGGACATTGAAAAGAAATGGCAGACAATAACAATTTATTGGATAAACTGGAAGGACTCGTTTCACGCTTTGAAGAAGTCTCCACCCTCATCACTGACCCCAGTGTCATTGCTGACCAGAAGCGCTATGTCAAGCTGACCAAGGAGTACAAGGATCTGGGCAAAATTGTGGATGCCCGCAAGGAATACATCGGCTGCTTGCAGAACGTGGAGGATGCCAAGGAGATGATACAGGCCGAAAGCGACCCCGAAACCAAGGACATGCTGCGAGAGGAACTTGCCGAAAGTGAAAAGCGTATCCCCGAGTTGGAAGAAGAGATCAAGCTCCTGCTCGTGCCAGCAGACCCAGAGGACGACAAGAACGTCATCATGGAAATCCGTGGTGGCACTGGTGGTGACGAGGCTGCACTCTTTGCCGGCGACCTTTTCAGAATGTACACCAAATACATTGAATCCAAAGGATGGAAGATGGCGGTCAGCAGCATGAGCGAAGGCACTGCGGGCGGTTTCAAGGAAATCGTCTTCAGCGTTACGGGCGAAAGTGTCTATGGCACCATGAAGTATGAAAGCGGTGTCCACCGTGTTCAGCGTGTCCCCGCCACAGAGACCCAGGGCCGTGTCCACACCAGTGCCGCCACGGTGGCCGTACTGCCCGAGGCACAGGAATTTGATGTGGAAATCAACGAAGGCGCCATCAAATGGGACACTTTCCGTTCCAGCGGAGCCGGAGGCCAGAATGTGAACAAGGTGGAGTCCGGTGTGCGCGCACGTTATATGTGGCGTAACCCCCTGACCGGTGTTGAGGAAGAAATCCTCATCGAGTGTACCGAAACGCGTGACCAACCCAAGAATAAGGAAAGGGCACTTGCGCGCCTGCGTACCTTCATTTATGACAAGGAACACCAGAAGTATCTCGATGATATTGCCAGCAAGCGCAAGACCATGGTTTCCACGGGAGACCGCAGCGCCAAGATACGCACCTACAACTACCCCCAAGGTCGCATCACAGACCACAGAATCAATTATACCATATATAACCTCTCTGCCTTCATGGACGGTCAGATTCAGGACTGCATAGACCATCTGATTGTCGCTGAAAACGCAGAACGAATGAAAGAAAGTGAATTATGACAAGAGAACAGCTTTTTGAGCAGATTATCAAGAAACAAAGTTTCCTTTGTGTTGGCCTTGATACAGATATCCGTAAGATTCCCCAACATCTTCTGCAGGAAGAAGACCCCATATTCAGTTTCAACAAGGCCATCATAGATGCCACTGCCGCATATTGCGTGGCCTACAAGCCCAACTTGGCCTTTTATGAAAGCATGGGCGTTCGGGGATGGATTTCATTCGAGAAGACCATCCAGTATCTCAACGAGAACTACCCCGAGCAAATGATTATCGCCGACGCCAAGCGCGGCGACATCGGCAACACCAGTGCCATGTATGCCCGCACGTTCTTTGAAGAAATCAACGTGGACGCCGTAACCGTTGCCCCCTACATGGGCGAGGACAGTGTAACCCCTTTCCTGGGTTATGAGGGCAAATGGGTCATCCTGTTGGCGCTGACCAGCAACAAGGGAAGCCACGACTTCCAGCTTACCGAGGACGCCAACGGCGAGAAGCTCTTCGAGAAGGTGCTTCACAAGAGTCAGGAATGGGCAGACGCCAACCAGATGATGTATGTCGTAGGTGCCACCCAGGGCAAGGCTTTTGAGGACATCCGCCGTATAGCCCCCGACCATTTCCTTTTGGTCCCCGGTGTGGGCGCACAAGGCGGCAGCCTCGAAGAAGTCTGCAAGTACGGTATGAACAAGAGCTGTGGCCTCATCGTGAACAGCAGCCGAGCCATCATCTATGCCGACACCACCGAACAGTATGCAGAGGTGGCCGCACAGAAAGCCAAGGAAGTACAGGAGCAGATGGCTGCCGAGTTGGCAAAGGCCGGATTTTGAGCGATGAATGATTAACGATGAACGATGAACGATGAGCGGTGAGCGATGAGCGGTGAGCGATGAGCGGTGAGCGATGAGCGGTGAGCGGTGAGCGATGAGCGGTGAGCGGTGAGCGATGAGCGATGAGCGATGAGCCGTGAGTTGTGAGTTGTGAGTTGTGAGTAATGAGTAATGTAGGGACGCAGCGTGCTGCGTCCGCAAACACAGACCACACACACCACGCCAACAGCCATCCAGACGCAGCGTGCTGCGTCCGCAAGCACACACCACACAGAACACACACCACACACCACGCCAAACACAACCGAAGCAAAAGACTATAGAATGTCAGAGACAACATTCCAACAAGATATAAACAACAAACGAATCACGAAATGGAATTTAGTGCCGAAATGATTGCAGGGCTGATAGGAGGCACCGTAGTGGGCGACCCCAAGACCGCAGTCAACAATTTTGCAAGGATAGAAGAAGGAAAGCCCGGATGCATATCCTTCCTTGCCAACCCCAAATATGAGCATTACGTATACACCACCGAATCGAGCATCATTCTGGTGAACGACACCTTCACCCCCACACAGGAGATAAAGGCCACGCTCATCAAGGTGCCCAATGCACGCGAGGCCGTAGCCAAGCTCATTACTATATACGACAGCATGAAGCCCAAGAAGACCGGCATTGACTCAACTGCCTATATCGACCCCACCGCCAAGGTGGGCGAGAATGTCTATCTGGGTCCCTTCGTGGCCATCGGTCCTCATGCCGAAGTGGGCGACGGATGTGTGCTTCATCCCCATGCCACCGTGGGTGAAAGAGCCAAGATAGGAACCAACACCGTCATGTACAGCAATAGTGTGGTGTACCACGACTGCATCGTCGGCAACAACTGCATCCTGCATGCCGGTTGCGTCATCGGAGCGGACGGTTTCGGTTTCGAGCCCACCGAGAACGGCTATGAGAAGATACCCCAGATTGGCAACGCCATATTGGAAGACAATGTAGAAGTCGGTGCCAATTCCTGCGTAGACCGTGCGGTAATGGGTTCCACCATCATCCGCAAGGGGGTCAAGTTAGACAATCTGGTACAGATAGGCCATAACTGCGAGGTGGGCAGTCACACCGTCATGAGCGCCCAGGTGGGCGTAGCCGGCAGCACCAAGATTGGCGAGTGGTGTATGTTCGGCGGACAGGCAGGCATCAGCGGCCATGCCACCATAGCCAACCGCACCATGGCTGGCGCACAGTCGGGCATCCCCAACACCATCAAGAAGGAAGGCACTGCCATCCAGGGCAGTCCTGCCATCGAGGCACGCAATTTCTGGAAGTCAAGTGCCATATTCAAGAACCTGCCCGACATGTGGTCGGACATGAACCAGATGAAGAAGGAAATCAAGGCCCTCAAGGAAGCCTTGGAAGCCAAGTCATAAAAAAGAAAAGTTTGTAAATATTTTTCAATAGAACACATGCTGAAGCAAAATACACTCAACGGCAGTTTTTCTCTTTGTGGAAAGGGACTGCATACCGGTCTCAGCCTCACCGTGACCTTTAACCCAGCAGAGGAGAACCACGGTTATAAGATACAGCGCATTGACATGCCCGGAATGCCCATCATCGACGCCGTGGCAGAAAACGTCATCGACACCCAGCGCGGAACTGTGCTGGGCAAGGGCGACTTGCGGTGCAGCACCATAGAACACGCCATGGCTGCATTATACGCACTGGGGGTGGACAATGTACTCATCCAGGTAAACGGTCCCGAATTCCCCATTTTGGACGGAAGCGCAACCCTCTATGTGAATGAGATCAAGCGCGTGGGGCTGAAGGAGCAGAACGCCCCCAAGGACTATTATGTCATCAACAAGAAGATGGAGTTCCGCGACGACAAGACAGGAGCCTGTATCACCTTGCTGCCCGATGAAGATTTTTCCATCACCAGCATGATTTCATTCGACTCCAAGGTACTCAGCAGCCAATTTGCCACCTTGGACAACATGGATAACTTTGAAAGCGAAGTGGCTGCCGCACGCACTTTCGTGTTTGTGCGCGAGATTGCCCCCCTGCTCACCGCCGGACTGATAAAGGGCGGCGACCTGGACAACGCAGTGGTCATCTACGAGCAGGAAACCAGTCAGGACGTACTGGACAAACTGTGCGAACAGACCGGCGCCGAATGGCACGATGCCAAGGAACTCGGTTACATCCAGCACAAGCCGCTTGTCTGGGACAACGAGCCCGCACGCCACAAGCTATTGGACATCATCGGAGACATGGCGCTGATTGGCCGCCCCATCAAGGGACGCATCATTGCCACCCGCCCCGGACACACCATAAACAATATGTTTGCGCGTATGATGCGCAAGGAAATCCGCAAACATGACATCCAGGCCCCTTGGTACGATCCCAACAAGGAGCCCATCATGGACGTCAAGAAGATAAAGGAGCTCCTGCCCCACCGCTATCCCATGCAGCTCGTGGACAAGGTCATCGAATTGGCCCCCAACCACATTGTCGGTGTGAAGAACGTTACTTCCAACGAACCTTTCTTCCAAGGTCATTTCCCCCAGGAGCCTGTCATGCCCGGTGTACTGCAGATTGAGGCCTTGGCTCAGGTGGGCGGATTGTTGGTGCTCAACACCGTGGAAGAGCCCGAACGCTGGAGCACCTATTTCCTCAAGATTGAAAATGTAAAGTTCCGCCAGACAGTGGTTCCCGGTGACACACTTATCTTCAAGACGGAATTGCTCTCTCCCATACGTCATGGCATCAGCACCATGCAGGGTTATGCCTTTGTGGGCGAGAATTGTGTAATGGAAGCCGTGTTTACCGCCCAGATAGTCAAGAACAAATAAAATGTGAAGTAGGGACGCAGCGTGCTGCGTCCGCAAAAACACAGGATTGAAATGGAGTCCGGACGCAGCACGCTGCGTCCCTACATGACCGACAAAATAACAATAACATAAAACTTATACAATATGAGCAAAATCAGCCCCTTGGCCTATATTCACCCCGAGGCAATCATCGGTGAGAATTGCGAAATCGGCCCGTTCTGCTACATCGACCGTGGTGTGGTCATCGGCGACAACAATACGTTCATGAACAGCGTAACCGTACTCTACGGTGCACGCATCGGCAACGGCAACATCTTCTTTCCCGGCGCGGTCATCAGTGCCATTCCACAGGACTTGAAGTTTGTCGGTGAGGATACCACCGCAGAGATTGGCGACAACAACAAGATTCGTGAGAACGTAACCATCAACCGCGGTACAGCGGCACAGAACCGCACCCACGTGGGAAACAACAACCTGTTGATGGAAGGCTGCCACGTTGCACACGATGCCTATGTGGGCAACGGCTGTATCATCGGTAACGGCACAAAGCTGGCCGGCGAGATCGTCATTGACGACTTTGCCATCCTCAGTGCAAACGTACTGATGCACCAGTTCTGCCGTGTCGGAAGCTACGTCATGATTGGCGGCGGCACCCGCTTCAGCCAGGACATTCTTCCCTTCAGCCTCATTGCACGCGACCCTGCCGCCTATTGCGGACTGAACAACGTCGGCCTGCGCCGTCGCGGATTCGACCGTGAGATTATCGACAACATCCACCGCACCTATCAGATTATCCTTCAGGGTACAGGAAAGCTCAACGACCTTTTGGCTCGTGTAGAAGAGGAAATCCCCATCAGCAAGGAGATTCAGTACATCCTCGACTTTATCCGTTCAAGCAAGAGAGGATTCATCAGATGACACTACGCCTCACCCTTTTTACCCAGGAAGTGGAGGATTTCGTTTTGGAGATCCTCATTGACCCGGAAACCACATTTCACGAGCTTCACCGGCTCATTCTGGAAGCATGCGAGTACACCGACCAGGGAAGGCACGCTTTCATGATATGCGATGAAGAGTGGCATGTAGAGCATAAGATCCGTCAGACCGATTCGGGTAACCTCCGGTCTGACGAGGATCTCTATCTCATGGCGCACACCCGCATTGAGGAGTTTGTAGAGGACGAAGGCCAGCACATTGCCTATGTCTTCGACCCGCAGGAAAAACGCTTCTTTCTGATTGAGCTGACCGAAAACATCTTCGGCAAGACACCTTCGGAAGCACACGTGAGCAGACGCCACGGCGAGGCGCCCCCGCAGTTCTTCACCTTTACAGAAGAGCCAGACACCCCAGCCGTACAAAACAGCGAAGAGATAGAGGAAGACTTCTATGGCGACGAAGGCTTCGAGGCCGACGAGCTGGATGCCGAAGGCTTTGAAATAAATGAATAAATTAACTTCACGCATGGTGTTCCGCCATTCGTCTGTCTTTTCTCAGTGTCATCCTGAACTTGTTTCAGGATCTCACTGCGAGTAAAGTTCCACCGCGGACAGATGCTGAAATTTGCAATTAAGCGAGAGCAGAGCCAAGCATGCTTGAACTTTGCCGAGCGTGAGCAAATTGAACAATGTTAAACAAGTTCAGCATGACAAGTCGTTTGGACTAATTAAACATGCGAAAGTTGAAATAAATGAATAACCCTCCTTACAAGCCCACACTGGTGGTTGTCATTGGCCCTACGGCTGTGGGCAAGACCGAGGTCGCCCTCCAGCTGGCCGAGCGTTTGGGAAGTCCCGTAATCAACTGCGACAGCAGACAGATGTTTCGGGAAATGACCATAGGCACCGCCGCCCCCACACCGGATCAGACAGCACGCGCCAGACATTATTTCGTAGGCACACTCGGCGTGGGCGACTATTATAGTGCCGCCCGTTACGAGGAAGAGGCGCTGCAACTCATCTCACAGCTCTCCGCTTCACACAGCCGCCTGGTACTCTCCGGCGGCAGCATGATGTATGTGGATGCCGTATGCAAGGGCATTGACGACATCCCCACCGTGGACGATGAAGTGAGGGCATCCCTGAAGAACGCTTATGAAGAACAGGGACTGGAACCGCTGCTGGCACAGCTCAGGCTTCTGGATCCCGAATATTATGACATTGTGGACCGCAAGAACCACAAGCGGGTCATTCATGCGCTGGAAATCTGTTACACCGCAGGAAAGCCCTACACATCGTTTCGTACACAGACCCGCAAAGAACGTCCTTTCCATGTCCTCAAAATCGGCTTGGAAAGGGAACGCGCCGAACTCTTTGACCGCATTAACCGCCGCGTGGACCAAATGATGGCCGACGGCCTGCTTGACGAGGTGCGCAGTCTCTACGCCCACAAAGACAGCAACGCGCTCAACACTGTGGGCTACAAAGAGCTGTTCAACGTACTGGACGGCCTTTGGCCCTTGGATATGGCGGTGGAAAGGATAAAGAAGAACACCCGCGTCTATGCCAAGAAGCAGATGACGTGGTACAAACACGACAACAGCATACGCTGGTTCCATCCGGACCAGTTGGAAGACATCTTCCAGTATGTGGACACACACACCAAAATCTAACCTTCACATCCCCCATTCTTATGAAGGGACACATAGACACTTCATCGCCCGAATTCCAGAATGCGCTTACGCTCATCCGTTTCACGCAACATTCTCTCTTCCTCACCGGCAAGGCCGGCACCGGTAAGAGTACCTTTCTGCGCTATGTGTGCAGCCATGTGAAGAAGAAGCACGTGGTGCTTGCCCCCACGGGTATCGCCGCCATCAACGCCGGAGGAAGCACACTGCACAGTTTCTTCAAACTCCCCTTCCACCCGCTCCTGCCGGATGATCCCAAGTTCGCCCCTTCCCGCCTCCGCGACTTTCTCAAATACAACAAGTCGCACATCAAACTGTTGCGCGAGGTGGAACTTGTCATCATTGACGAAATCTCTATGGTCAGGGCGGATATCATTGATTTTATCGACCGCATACTAAGGGTGTTTTGTCAAAAAATGCGAGAACCATTTGGTGGCAAGCAGATGCTATTCATCGGTGACGTATTCCAGTTGGAACCCGTGGTAAAGGCCGACGAGCGCGCCATCCTCAATCGCTTTTACCCCAACCCCTATTTCTTCTCTGCCCGCGTGTTCCGCGAGATGCATCTTGTCAGCATAGAACTCACCAGAGTCTTCCGTCAGAAAGACCGTGGTTTCATCGCCACCCTGGACCGCATCCGCAACAACACCGTCACCGACCTTGAGCTCCGCCTACTCAATACGCGCTATGCGGAAACGCCACCTTCCCAACCGGATAATAGCCTGAGCATTGTACTTGCCACCCGGCGCGACAACGTGGACCACATCAACCAGACCGAACTGGACAAGCTTCTTGGCGATGCGGTAACACTACGGGGTATCATCGACGGTGATTTTCCCTCCACCGCGCTACCCACACTTATGGAACTGGAAATCAAGGAGGGCGCACAGATTATATTTGTCAAGAACGACCAGGAGCGCCGCTGGGTAAACGGCACATTGGGCACCGTCTGCCACATTGACATGGAGACGCAACGACTCTATGTGGACACGGAAACACACAGCCGGCTGGAGGTGGAGCCGGAACGATGGAGCAATGTCCGCTACACCTATAACGAAAAGGAAAAACGAATTGAAGAAGAGGAACTTGGCACCTTCACCCAGTTCCCCATCCGTCTGGCATGGGCCATTACCATCCACAAGAGCCAGGGACTCACTTTCGACCATGCCACCATAGACTTCGGAGGGGGCACCTTCACCGGCGGACAGGCCTACGTGGCGCTGAGCCGCTGCACTTCACTGGAAGGGCTCACACTGAGAAAAAGAATTGCAAGGTCAGATATTTTCGTCTCTCCCGATGTAGTGGCGTTTGCCCGTCAGTTCAACAACGAGTCGCTGCTACAGCACGCGCTTTCCGTCACCAAGGCCGATGCCGCCTATCGCGCCTGCGCCAAGGCTTTCGACCAGGGCGACATGGACCAGTGCATCGAACAGTTCATCACCGCCATACACAGCCGTTATGACATTGAAAAGCCTCACATCAAAAGGCTCATCCGAAGGAAGCTCAACATCTTCCGTACACTGAGGAATGAAGCCGAAGAATGTAAAGAAAAATTACAACAACAGGAGCGCAAGCTACAGCAATACGCAAGGGAATATTATCTCATGGGAAACGAGTGTGCCACGGAAGCGCGCCACCCCAAGGCCGCCATTGCCAACTACCGCAAAGCCATTGACATGTACCCCGACTATCTGGACGCCCATGTCAGGTTGGGCGTCACCTATCTGGGCGAAGGCATGCACCACGAGGCCCTGGCGCACCTGAACATCGCCGTCAGCCTGTCCCCCGCCTCATTCAAGGCATTGTACCAGCGCGGCAAGGTCCGCATGGCCATGCAGCACTATACGGAAGCCATCAACGACCTTGACCATGCCGTCCGCATCAAGGAAGACCACCCCCAGGCCCACAAACTCCTTGGCGATTGCTATTCGCTCATCGGCGAGGAAGAAAAGGCCGCCATCTATTGGGCGTTGGCAGAAGAGTTGCAGAAGAGGAAGGGCTAAAAGGCCAGATAATCTAGAAGGGCTAGATGGTCTAGAACTTCTAGAAATCCTAGAAATCCTAGAAAATCTAAAACGCACCGCGGTGCGATAGCCGATGCAATGCGGTGCGATAGCCGATGCAATGCGGTGCCTTGAAAAGGGCAAGCCGGTGGCCTGGAAATTGATGATATATGATAAATCATAAACCTGCGTTTTGCGATGTCTGCAAAGCACGTTATTTTTGTACTTTTTGCACGTTTTAACATTTAAATCAAGAGGGTTTAATGCCCAAACTACACCTCAAATGTTAAAAAACCTTAACAAAATGGAAAATATAGGGCATATTTGGCCTTGCTAATCAAAAAAAATGTAAATTTGCTTAATAAAGTATGCAAAAGGCATAATTACGCGAACAAAAATTTTTAATTACAAATATCAAAACACAAGTAATGCGTATGAGAAACCGTTTTAGCAAATGGAGCCGCCATTCCTCACGAATGGTGTGCTTGTTGGCAGCCTGCGGACTGATGTATGCATGTAAGGACGAGTACCTGTTGGACGATGAAAAGCCCAGCTGGTTGAATTCGAGCATCTACGAAAGTCTGGAGACTAAAGGCAATTTCAAGACCTATTTGAGACTGCTTGCTGACAAGGATGTAAATCCCACAAACGCCCGTCCATTAACTGAGGTTTTGAGCCGTACCGGCTCCAAGACCGTGTTCGTGGCCACTGACGAAGCATGGGACAAGTTCTTTAAAGCCAATGCAGCGCTGCCCGAGAGTAATCCTTGGCACAATGCCACGAGTTATGAAAACCTGAGTACCGCTCAGAAGAAGTTGTTGATCCACACCAGTATGCTCAACAACGCCATCGTGATGGAAAACCTTGCCAGCAGCGAGTCTGTGAATGGAAGCAGCCCCGTTCGTGGTGAGTACATGCGTCGCTACACCGATGTAGAGACCACCGACTCCATCACCTACATGGCTCCCGAGATGATTCCCTATTCTTACAACCCCACCGACAAGGACTTCTGGTGGCGTTTCCGTGCAGAGAACGGAGGTAAGGGACTTCACATCGTCAAGGACTCCACCCTTAGTATGATGCTCCACTTCACCAGCGAGCACATGGCTAAGAACACCGTGAACGACGACGACTTCGCCAAGTTCATGGGTCGCGAACGTATCACAAGCGACGTGCATATCTACGACGCACTCCTCGTCGACAAGGACGGAGTCTGCGAGAACGGATATGTAAACATCACCGAAAAGCCCCTGGTTCCCCTGGCCAACATGGCAGAGGTAATCCGTTCAAACGGTAAGACCAACATTTTCGGCCACATGCTCGACCGTTATAGCGCTCCCTACTACAGCGACGCTATCACACGCGCATGTAGAATATTGTATCCCGAGAAGTTCGGTGACACTGACTCTGTGTTCACCATGCGTTACTTCTCTGACAACAGCTTCAACCACCGCGCCAACAACACCCAGCCCGACGGCAACCCCTACACTGGTGACGAGGGCGGTAGCGTGAGTTTGAAGTTCGACCCGGGATGGAACGGCTACTACGACGAAGTGGATGCCGAGAAGGACATGGCCACCATGTTCATTCCCAGCGACGAGGCTTTGTGGAAGTACTTCACCGAGGGTGGTGGTCTGCAGTTGATTGAGACCTATGATCCCAACTACGTTCCCGGACAGACCTACGCCAACGAAGATGAACTGTACCAGGCCATCGACCAGATTCCCTTGAGCACCCTGCAGGGTCTGATCAACGTGATCATGCTCCGCAGCTTCACCGGTTCTGTGCCCAGCAAGATGACCAAGCTGCGCGACGACGCCCAGGAACAGCTCTTCTACCCCGAAGACATCGAGAAGATCGACACCTGTCTGCTCGCATGTAACGGTGCTGTATATATAATGAGTGATATCTATGGTCCCGCCGACTATACTTCAGTTACCTCTCCCGCTTACATCAGTAAGACCAACCTGGTAATGAAGTGGGCCATCTACAACGGATCATCAGGTACCGACTACATGGGTCTTAACTACTATGCCTATCTGAAGGCTATGCAGAGTGAGTTCACCTTCTTCCTTCCCAGTGACGCCGCTTTGCAGTACTACTATGACCCCACCAGCTACGAAAGTAACACTCCCCGTCTGATCCAGTTCAGCTACAAGAACCAGGCATTCCCCATCCAGACCAAGTGTTATGACTATAATCCCCAAACAGGCGAAATCGGCCGTCCGCTCACCGGTTCAGGTGCTTCTCTGCAGCAGGACGAGATTACCAACCGTCTGAAGGATATTCTTGAGTCTCACACCATTGTACACGACGGTACCAACCCCATCGACGGTGAGGACGTTTACTTCCTTACCAAGAACGGTAACGCCGTTAAGGTGGAACGCGCCATCGGCGAGGACGGCAAGAACCACATCGTGGCCATCAAGGGTGGTTTGCAGCTCGAAAACGAGCGTAACGGCATGAGCGGTGACACTCCCGGTGAAACCTCTTGTCTCGTAACCAAGCCCTTCGAGAGCCTCAAGAACGGTCAGACCTTCATTGTGAACGCTCCCGTTACTCCTACTTACCGAAGCGTTTACAACATCCTCACACAGGACGAAGGTTGGAAGAAGACTTCAGAAGAAGAGTGGAACGCCACCAACCCCTATGCTGAATTCTTCAAGCTTTGCGAAACCAACACCACTATCGTAACCAAGTGCGGTCTCGTAGACGAGAAGAAGCTCTCTACCACCGAGCAGAAGTCTGCTTTGAAGAAGTATCAGATCTTTGTGGATATGAACGGTTTGGATAACAACATCCAGTTCTTCAACAACTATCGCTATACTGCATTCATCCCCAACAACGAAGCTGTTCAGGAAGCCATTGCAAACGGTCTGCCCACATGGGAAGAGATCGAGGCTGATTACAACGAGATGGAACCCGTTGTGAACACATTGGACTCACTGAAGGACATTATGGACAACGCTGACTACATATTCGTAGAAGAAGACTCCATCATGCGCGACCAGCTGTGGGAGAAGGCACACGCCGACAGTATCAAGCTCCAGGCCAAGATTACCTATCTGACCAACTTCATCCGCTACCACTTCGCCGACAACTCTATCTTCGCAGACAAGAGCGTCCGTGCAGAGTCTGAAATGGTAACTTCAAGTTACGACAAGGAACTCGGCCTGTTCTGCAAGCTTTATGTAGACCGTCCCGGTAACGATGTATTGCGCGTACGTGACGCGTACAGTAATACTATGATGGAGACTGTCGGAGAGAAGAACGTATTGGCACGTGATATCGAGTGTTCTCTGAAGCCCGTAGGCCGCCCCATGGCTACCAGCGGTAAGAAGATTACCCTGGATGCCTCAAGTGCATGTGTAATCCACTTGATTCCCGGCATCCTGAACCACACCGAGCTGAAGAACGGCCGTCACGACAGTGAATGGGCATCAGTAGCGGCAGCCAAGAAGTACATAAAGAGATACGCTATTAGTAAAGAAAAGTTTGACAGCCATGAATAAAATAACAAAACTATTACTGCTCTGGGTTGTGGCGCTGATGGCCATCCCAGCAAACGCACAGCAGCGGCGTATTTCCGGTACCGTAGCGGACGATATTGACGTAATCATCGGTGCCAACGTCGTAGAGTTAGACAAGAACAACCGTATTGTCAGCCAGACGGTTACTGATATGAATGGTAACTTTACCATGAATATCAAGGATCCCAACAATACGTTGAAGGTTTCTTATATCGGTTACAAGAACTTTACACAGAAACTGGGAACCAAGAATGTCTTCAAGATCACCTTGCAGGACAACACCAAGACCATGACCGAGGTTAAGGTAACTGCCAAGCAGAAGGCTCCCACCACCGGTTTGGACATTCCCGCACGCGAGTACGCCGGTGCTGTGGCCAAGTTCAACATGTCAGATGTGGAAGGTCTTGCCTTCGAGTCTGTTGACCAGGCGCTTCAGGGTCAGATTCCCGGTTTGGACATCGTGCCCAACTCTGGTAACCTTGGTTCAGGTACCACCATGCGTCTGCGCGGTACCAGCACCATTAACGGTAACGCACAGCCTCTGATCGTAGTAAACGACCACATCTTCGAACTTCCCGATGACGCACAGGAAGTGAACTTCGAGACCATGGACAATGAAGAGCAGTTCTCTACATTGTTGAACGTGAACCCCGAAGACATCGAGAGCATCACCGTATTGAAGGACGCTGCCACCGCTGCCAAGTGGGGTATCCGTGGTTCTAACGGTGTAATCGAAATCAAGTTGCGCCGCGGTCACCGTGGTCCCACCCGCGTGGCCTTCTCTTATCGTTTCAACGGCACATGGCAGCCCGACGGCTACGAGATGTTGAACGGTGACGGCTACACCATGATGTTGAAGGAAGCTTACTACAATCCCAAGCAGATTCCTACCTCATTGCCCGAATTGGACTACAATACTGAAATGCCCTACATCTACAACCACTTCAGCCACAATACCGATTGGGTGAACGAGGTAACCCGCTTCGGTAAGGAACACAAGTACTATGTAACCCTCTCTGGTGGTGGTGAAAAGGCAACCTTCCGTATCTCTGCAGGTTACGACAAGAGTTCAGGTTCAGTAATCGGACAAAGTCTGGATCGTTTCAGTACAGCCACTGCTTTGGACTACTGGGTGAGCGACCGTATCAAGTTCAGCTCTAACATCAACCTGACATTCACTACCAATAAGAAGAATTTGA
The DNA here is from genome assembly GCA_017559845.1 of Bacteroidaceae bacterium. Classification (GTDB taxonomy): domain Bacteria; phylum Bacteroidota; class Bacteroidia; order Bacteroidales; family Bacteroidaceae; genus Physcousia. The sequence goes on from JAFYQQ010000017.1 coordinate 31,555, forward strand.
AAGACCATGATTCTGACGGTCCTCTGTATCGTGCATACAACGCCATGCCCAACATGAGTGTATGGGAATATGACCGCTATGGTATCAAGACCGGAAACTACTTCAACATGCTTCCTCTTGCCGCCAACTACGGTACCTCTGGTTCAAGCCGTAAGGAGAATGACGGAACCATGACCTCTTATGACCTGAACGACATGTTCTTCAACGGCAACCCCGTAGCCCGCGCCATGAAATCATGGAACAAGGAGCGCCAGTACAACCTGACACCCCAGTTCAGCATCGAATACAAGCTGTTGGGAACCGAGGATGACCAGCACCGTCTGAACTATGTGGGCGACGTACAGTTGAACATCTACAACACCAGCAGCGACGAATACTGCCCCGCAGAACTCAAGACCATGGATTGGTATTGGGGCGCAGAGAACAGCACCAACTTGGGTAGCAACCAACGTAACTATGTTAGCAACAGTGAATACAAATCACTTGAATTCACCACCCGTCACGACTTGCGATACTACTCAGGTTTTGCCAATAAGGATCACAGTTTGAGCGGTTTGCTGCGTTTCGAAATGGCGACAGGTAGCAGCAGCAAGCAGAACACCGGTCTATGGAACGTACCCGATGGAATCACCGACCCCACCGTTGTCGCCCTGCTTCGTGCAGCCGGTGCCAGCAATGGAGAATGGAGAAGTCAGAGCTACTTTGGACAGTTGCACTACTCTTACAAGAGTAAGTACTCTCTGGATGCTACAGCACGTATAGACGGCAGCACCAACTTCGGTAAGGGTTCCAAGTATGGATTATTCCCTTCAATCGGTGGACGTTGGAACATCAGCGACGAAAACTGGATGCAGTGGAGCAAGAAGGTTATCAGCATGCTCGCCTTCCGTCCCACTTGGGGTATCACCGGTAACACTGGAAACAGAGCATTTATGCAGTACAACAAGTACGCTTCTGACGGTTATTACAACGGCCACACCGTGGTACGCCCCGAGAACCTCTCTCTGACCCAGATTCGTTGGGAGAAGACCAAGCAGTGGAACCTCGGTTTCAACTTGGGCCTGTTCGACGACATTGTAACTGCCGAATTCGAAGTGTATGACAAGAAGACCACCGACCTGTTGATGGACAATCTGCGCATCCCCAGCGCCAACGGTTTCAGTAATCTTGACCGAGTAAATGGCGGTACCATGCGCAACAAGGGTTGGGAAATGAACGTAAGCACCGCCCGTATCGCCAAGGTTGGCAAGTTCGCCATGAAGCTCCGCGCCAACATTGCCCAGAACTTCAACGAAGTAGAGGAAATGGATCCCCTGATTCTCGAAGCCCTCAACGGTAGCGAGACTTATCAGCCCGGCAACCTCAACTACAACCAACGCGTACAGGTAGGCAATGCCTTGGGTTCAATCTACGGTCTGCGCTACAAGGGCGTTTACCGCTACGACTATGACCACAACGGTTACACCCAGTCATCTATCGCCGCTTACGGCTATGCCGAGCACGAGAACAGCGGTTACGATGCCAAGGGCAACCCCATCAACACCGCAGCTGCCGCTCTCCGTCGTGGCGAGAACGCCACCTGTCCCATCGCATTCGATGCAGACGGCAACATGCTGACCGATGCCAAGGGTATTCCATTGCCCATGTACTATTGCTACAACGAGAGCTACCGTTACCAGTTCCAGGGTGGTGACGCCATCTACGAAGACGTGAACCACGACGGCCAGATTGACCGCTACGACATGGTTTACCTGGGCAACTCCAACCCCAAGTGCAATGGTGGTTTCGGTATCCAGCTCTACTATGACCGTTTCTCTCTGAACACCGGTTTCAACTTCCGTATGGGTAACCAGATTGTAAATACAATGCGTATGCAGCTTGAAAGCATGCTCAACAACAACAACCAGAGCTTTGCCACCACATGGCGCTGGCGCAAGAACGGTGACATCACCGAGATTCCCCGTGCTTTGAGCCGCGTTCACGGTTACAACAGCTACAACTCACTGCCCAGCGACCGCTACGTGGAAGACGGAGACTACCTGCGCCTGCAGTACGTTCAGTTGAGCTACGACTTTGATGCCAAGAAACTGAAGAAGTACGGTATCAACAACCTGAAGTTGTTCGCGTCTGTAAACAACCTCTGGTGCTGGACCAAGTACACCGGTGTAGACCCCGACGTTTCTCCCCAGGGATTTGCTGTTAGTAAAGACGGTGGCCGTACTCCCCGTACCAAATCATTTACCTGCAGTATTAACTTAGGCTTCTAAAAAATGATAACAATGAAAAAACTTAAGAATATCTATACCTCTCTCTGCCTGTTAGGTCTTGCAGCTGTGGGCACCACCTCTTGTGAGGACTGGCTGACCATCTATCCCCAGGACCGCGTGGTAGAAGAAGACTTCTGGGAAGACAAGAACGACCTGGAAGGTGTGCGATATGCTGCCTACAAGCAGATGTGTAGCACCGTACAAAAATTCGCAGTCTGGGGCGACCTCCGCTCAGACAGTTGGGAAATGAACCAGAACCGCCACGGTGACCAGGGCACTTGGGATACCTACAACGAGATTATGCAGGCACAGCCCGACTCCAGCATGAGCATCTTCGACTGGGGCGGTGTGTACACCACCATCAACTTCTGTAACAAGGTGCTCCAGCATGGCGGGGAAATTCTGGAAAAAGACAAGCAGTTCACTCAGGGTGAATGGCGCCAGATGAAGGCGGAAATGGTAGGTCTGCGCGCGCTGAACTACTTCTATCTGATCCGTGCCTTCAAGGACGTGCCCTACAGCACCAAGGTAATAAACAAAGATTCTGAGGTTGAATACTTCGGTCTGACCAACCAGTTGGACGTATTGGACAGCATCATCATTGATGTGGAAAGCGTAAAGGGCCAGGCCCGCAACCGCTTTACCTCTAATAACGACACCAAGGGTCTGATCACTAACGCGGCACTCTATGCCATGTTGAGCGACATGTACTTGTGGCGTGCCTCTCTGCACGAGGGTCGTGGCCTGATGAGTGACACCGTACTGCTCGGCAAAGACTCAGTCATCCACACCGTGGAAGGCGACTACAAGAAGTGTATCGAGTATGCAGACGAAGCCATTGCCACCCTGTACCGCAACAACTTGCAGGGCAACACCAGTTTCGGTTCAACCGTACTGGACAAGATTGACTTTGGTCTGGCCAACTGCGAACTGATCAAGAACGAATTCGACAATGTGGCTGCAGGCAGAATGCCTATACTGTATGCACAAAGAGAAATCTTCGGTGACGACGTAAGTGGCGGAAAGAACAGCGAAGAAAGTATCTTCGAATTGCAGTTCAGCAGCAGCGATGACCGCAAGAACGATGTGGTGGACCATCTTTATGGCTACAGCAACGGCACCCACTTCCAAGTGTGTGAGGCAGCTCTCGGTGCCATCTACGGTGGTAGCATCAACGACGACAACGGCCGATACGACAGCCGTACCTGGTACAGCGTAAGTAAGAGCATCGTGGGCAACAGAGACCTGGGTCACTACTACTGCTTCAAGCATAGCAGACCTTCGGTTGCAATTAGCACCTCTGGCGGTGACAAGGAGATCATTGTTGATACCGAGGCAAAGGACTCATACCGCAACTGGATTATCTATCGTCTGACCGACGTGATGCTGATGAAGGCAGAAGCTTATGCCGCAATGGGTGGCAAGGAGAACAACAAGCTTGCCCAGCAGATTGTAAACGCCATTCACCGCCGTTCTTTCTGTAACCTGAAGGAAGACGTGAAGATTGAAGAGGACGTAACCACAAGTTCTGCCAACAACCCCAAGAAGGGTGATGCCGTAATGCCCGGTAGCGACTATGTGAAGCTGGTAATGAACGAGCGTCAGATTGAACTGCTTGCCGAGGGTAAGCGCTGGTTCGACCTGGTACGTTATGCCGAGCGTAACGCCGGTGGTATGGACGGTACTGCAGACGAACGTGAATGGACCGAGGACAAGCCCATCGGTAACGGTTATGCCGGTGTAAAGAAGATGGTCGAAGGTTTCATGAAGAACAAGTACACCAACTACACCGTACAGCACAACCGTCTGAAGAACCGCTACGGTCTGTACTGCCCCATCTACTACATGGAGGTGAAGGCCGCACGTGGTGCCATTGAACAGAACCCTGTTTGGAACAAGTCTAAGTACGACACATCCGATTTTGAATAAATCCGTGAAAGGAGGTCACCATGAGACTGAATATTCATAAATATATCAAGTTCACTGGCTGTATAGCCGCCCTTATGGGCATGGCCATGCTGAATGGCTGTAAAGAAGATATCGACACCTCTGCCCGATATGTCTTTACAGAGGAAACCATCGGCAGCTATCTGCAGAAGCAGCCCGCATACTCAGAGTATGTGGCCCTGCTGAAGCAGGTGAACATCAGTGATTACTCGGGATCAACGGTCATGCAGCTCATGACCGCCCGCGGTAACTACACATGTTTTGCGCCAACCAATGAGGCTATACATGCTTACCTTGATTCTCTGGTGGTTCGTGGATTCATAACGGAGCCCAAGTGGGAAGCATTTACCGACAGTGCAGTGAAGGACTCTATCCGCCAAGTGATTGTGTACAACAGTATCATTGACGGTGGAGACTTCACCTCCACGGGTGAGCGTACCTATTACGAGACCAGCACTTTCCCCATCAACAACAACGAGGAATTTGCAAGTCCCACGCTTTCCGATCGTAAAATCTTTGTCTATTATGGAGAGAATCCCGACAGCATCTTCATCAACGGCAACATCCTCATCTCGCTGACCAACCGCGACATTCCCGCCATCAATGGTGTGATCCACCAGGTGGAAAGCGTGATTGCGCCCAGCAACGATACGGGAGGTTACCTGCTGAAGAGCATGATAGACGAAAACAGGAAAGGCTTCCTCGTAACCGCCAAGCTGATTCAAGCCTGCGGTCTGATGGATACGCTGAGTATTGCCAGAGACGAACGATATGAAACACTCTACAAGAATGGCACACTGAAAGACCTGCGCACCCACCCCTCCGTGGGCAAGCCCGGCTACCTGCCCGAACACCGTAAGTACGGCTACACTTTGTTTGCCGAAACTGACGAATTCTGGGAAGGTGTTATCGGTAAGCCATACGACCAGATCACCGTTGAAGATATCAAGGAATATGTCATTGCACAGGGTGTATATCCCGATGCAAAGCAGGACGACAACTACAAGGATGAGGACAACGTGCTGAACCAGTTCATCACCTATCATCTGATTCCCTGGCGTCTGCCCGCAGACAAACTGATTCTTCACTACAACGAGAAGGGCTATTCGCTGAGTACCATGAAGCCTACCGTGGCAATGACAGAACTCTACACCACCATGGGCAAGCGCCGTCTGCTCAAGATTTTCGAGAGCGCGGAAAGCCAGGGTATCTATCTGAACCGTTTCCCCGTACTGAGAAACGGCCGCAGAGAGAACTACCACGAAAGCTCTTGTGACGATGACGATTTCGGATTCCGCATCAATGTGGACAGTGCCAACACCGAGGCCATCAACATGATGATTTATCCCATTTCACATGAGAAGATGCCCGGCCGCGTACTGGCATACGATGACGAAACCCGCAACAACCTGCAGAGACAGCGCATGCGCTATGACGTGTCTGCCCTCTTCCCCGAGTACATGAACAATGATGTGCGCGGACAGACGGTAACCACAGACCGCCACATGTGCGTGGGTTTCCCCATCAACACCAACTACCAGTACATGTCAGACATCGAAATGTCAGACGAGACCGAGTTCTACTATCTGCTGGGTCGTGGTAACGGATGGCACAACTATCTGCATGACGAGTTCAACATCGTGGGACGCTATGACATCATCATGCGCCTCCCGCCGGTACCCAAGAGAGGCACCTACGAACTGCGCGTGGCTGTACAATCCCACTCAAATGTACGCGGTATGTGCCAGGTATACTGGGGTCATGACAAAGACAACCTTGCCGCTCAGGGTATCCCCTTGGACGTACGTATGGGAGGTCAATACCGCTACACCAGCGCCGGAACCTTCAAGAGTACCGTGGGTTGGGTTGCCGATGATGAGGAAGACATGGACTACAACGCCGAAGTTGACAAGAAAATGCGCAACAACGGCTTCATGAAAGGTCCCGAACACTACATCGCCGGACTGCCCGGAGGAACCCTCACTTCTCGTGACGACGTGAACACCCTCCGCCGCATCATGGTTCGCGAGACCATGGATCCCGACAAGGTGTACTACATCCGATTCAAGAGTGTATTGGACGATGTGAACAAGGAGTTCTATATGGACTACATCGAATTCTGTGCGAAGGAAGTTTATGACAACCCCGAAACACCGGAAGACATTTGGTAAACAAAAAAACAAAATTAAATATGGCTAACAAAAAATTATTCAAAACCATCGGTGCAATCGCCACGGGAGCCTTGATACTGGCTACACCCTCTTGTACCGATACCTGGGACGAGCATTACAACGACCTGGGTGAAGCGGCAGGCCAGAACCTTTGGGAGCAGATTGAAAGCAAACCCGAACTTTCTACCTTTGCCGAAATTGCCCGCAAAGCCAAGTATTACAAGGATGACGTTCACCCCGTGGACGGATACACCTTTGCGGACCTGCTCCAAAGCGGCCAGGTGATGACCGTTTGGGCACCCGAGAACAGTGCCTTCACCGCAGAAGAAAAAGCTAAGTGGCTGAAAATGGCTGAGGAGGACGGTTACAACCTGATGAAGCAGTTGCTGACCAACCACATCTCATTGTGGCGTCATCCCATCAGCATCGCCAAGAAGGACACATTGAACATGACCAACGGCAAGGAAATGGTGTTTGACATGACCACCTCTCCCGCCACCATGTACGATGTGGAACTGTCAAAGTGGAACATCCCTGCCAGCAACGGTACACTGCACACGCTGAAGGGCATTCTTCCCTTCCACTACAACTTCTATGAGTATCTGAAGTTCAGCGGCGAGAACGCCCTGTTCTCACAGTATGTTATAGACAAGGATACCACCTATTTCATTGAAGGCAGCAGTATTGAAGGTTTGCCCGATGCAGATGGTAACCCCACTTATGTGGATAGTGTGTACACTACATCTAACCTGATGTTCAGCAGTAGTGCAAACGTTTCTACCAGCACTTCAGACAAGCGCCACATGAGCCAAAAGGGTTTCAGTGCGTCACTGAACTGGGAAAGCGGAAAGTACATCATGGTCATCCCCACCGATGCCGCTTGGACCAATACTTATGAAAAGCTGAAGAAGCATTATGTATATGCGGAATCCTATATCGACCGTGACAAGAGCAGTGCCAAGGAAACCGTGATGCGTCCTTCAGAGAACCCCGACTCACTGACCGATCTGAGTGTGAAGATGGACATCGCCACACCCATTGTATTTGACCTTGAAAGACAGGGCAAGATTGGTGGTGAAGAAGGTGCACCCTGGACCATGGATCAGTTCATCGCCAGCAAGGGTGCTGAAGCCGAGTACTTCATGAATACCCGCGGTGACACCCTCCGCAACATCGGCGACTGGGACAAGACCGAACTCTTCCCCGGCGAACCCCGCGAAATGAGTAACGGCTATGCCTACATCTCTGACACATGGAACCTGCCCAAGGAATATTACTTCCCCGATGTGGAAATCAAGCCCTACAGCTACATGTTCACATTCTATAGCGAAACCTTCAAGGGTAGTGTGTCTTCAGAAACCTTCACCAACTCACAGCACCCCGACATCGTGGCTAAGTATGGTAAGATCAGCAAGGACCAGTTCTACATCATGAAGCCCGACGGCAGCACCAAACCCGAAGGTAACCTGATTCTGCGTGGCAACTATGACCTTTCATACAACCGCAACGCCAAGGTGATGAGCGGAAAGTATGACATCTATATGGTAATGGTTCCCTACTGGTATAAGGAGATTCTTGACAAGGGCAACGACTCTCTCTATCTGGACAGCGCATACGTAGACTCTGTGGCCAATCTCAGCAAGAACAAGATCAAGCTGCAGGTAATATACGACAACGGCACCAAGGCCGGTGGCAAGAGCAAGTCCATCAAGATTGACTGGGATGCCCGCAAGGTGGACACCGTACTGGTTATCCCCGATATGGAATTCCCCTATTCTTACCAGAACCTGGAGCACAGCTATCCCGTCATGAGCATTGTGAGCGACGCCTCCAACACCGACGTGAAGAAAGGCTATATTCGCGAGCTGTGTATTGACCGTGTGATTCTGAAGAGCAAGGAAGACGACACAGTTGTTGAAATGGATCCATCTAATAATTGAATACAATGAAAAATAGACTAAGTAATACATTCATGCACAAAGCTCTGTGCCTGCTGGTTCTTTCCGGACTGGGCATGCCCGCTGTGACAGCCCAGGAAGTGGCAACAGACAGTGCAACCGTTCGTCGCATTGCAAAGGCGAAGAAAGAGGTAAACTATGAGATGAAGAACATCACCGGCCGCATTGTGGACGATGCCACAGGCGAACCCATGGGTGGTGTGCGCATCCAGGCACTGGGATTGGAAAGCTATTCTACCCTGACCGAAGAGGACGGAAGCTACAAGTTAGACATTCCCACCTTCTCTGATGTAATTTATGTGTACGCCGAAGGTTACAACCCCCTGCAGGTTGTGGTGAAGGAAGGCAAGGCTGATGGCAAGCTCATCAGCACCCACTTCAAGAACATCTACACCGACGGCACCAACATCACCGCCAACCGCATGATTGAGGTGGACGAGACCAGTGGTGTGAGCATCGATACCGACATCCAGAACCATCTGGCCGGTGACATCTATACCATCAACCGCAACGGTGTACCCGGACAGGGTGCCTACATGCAGATCCGTGGTGTGAACTCACTGAATGCCGGTTCACAGCCCATGATCATTCTGGACGGCAACATCATTGACCCCCAGTATGACCGTACCACCCTGCACGAAGGTTTCTACAACAACCTGCTGGCTTCCATCGATCCCGAGGACATAGCCAGTGTACAGGTGCTGAAGAATGGTACCGCACTCTATGGTGCCAAGGGTGCCAACGGTGTGGTAATCATCACCACCAAGCGCGGAAAGAGCCAGGCCACCAAGATTGGCGTGCGCATCTACGGTGGTGTGGAGTTGACTCCCAAGAAGTTGGATGTACTCGGCGGTAACGACTACAGCAGCTACCTGAGCGACATGCTGAGCACCATGGACGACTACAATTTCAATTCATTGACCTCATTGAAGTTCCTGGACAAGAGCCCCAGCAACTACTATCGCAACGTATTCAACAACAATACGGACTGGCAGAAGGATATGTACCAGAACGCCATGACCCAGAACTACAAGATCAACGTAGAGGGTGGTGACGACATCGGTATGTACGCCCTTTCTCTGGGCTACACCAACAGCGAGGCTACCGGTGTGGGCACTGACATGGACCGTCTGAACCTGCGTTTCAACACCGACATCAAGGTGTTCAAGAACCTGACCACCGGACTGGACATCGCCTACAACCAGACCAGCTACAACCTGATGGATCAGGGATGGAGCGAGGACTACAGCATGCAGAACATCGGTGCGCCCAACGTACTGGGTGTGGTATCTGCCCCCTTCATCAGCCCCTATGCCTACTATTATGACTATGACAGCAACGAGCCATTCGCTTCTGACCACTTGAAGCTGTCAAAGGAATATGCCGGAAAGTATGCAGCCACTTCAGACAACTGGGTACAGAACCCCTTCATGTTCCCCCGTACTTTGGGTATCAACGAGGCTTTGCGTAACCCCTACTGGGTAATCCGCAACGGTGAGGGTAACAACAAGAACTATGCACAGCTGACCCAGATCCACTTGAACGTAAGTCCCAAGTGGCAGATCACCAAGCAGTTCAGCATCAGCGACCGTTTCAACTACACCATGAGCCGCAACAACGAGAAGTACTTCCTTCCCATTGCCGGTACCAACATGTATGAGTTGAAGGACCTGGGTTCAATCTCCAGTGTACTGAAGACCCAGTTTGCCAAGGAGACCACACTGAACAACGACTTGCGTCTGCAGTGGGCCAACACCTACGGTGCGCATGACATTGACGTGGCAGCCGGCTGGCGTTACAACAACTACCAGTTCAGCTACAACAGCATGAGCGGTTACAACAATGAAAACGACAAGCTGCCCAACTTGAAGAAGAACATGCAGTATATCAACTACACCGGTACCAACGACAACTGGATTGACATGACTTACTACCTGAACGCCAACTACAACTTCAAGAACCGCTACTTTGCGGACTTCGTAGTGAGCAGCCAGGCCAGCAGCCGCTTCGGTAACAACACCAAGGACGGTTTCCAGATGGCAGGTGTAAGCTGGGGTGTATTCCCCTCACTGCAACTGGGATGGCTCATCAGCAGCGAACCCTGGTTCAAGACAGGCAAGGGCATCCAGTATCTGAAGCTGACCGCCGGTGCTGAAAAGAACGGTAACGACAACTTGGTGGACTACTATGCAGCCCGTACTTACTGGGAGAGCATGCAGGTAACCGAAAACACTGTAGGTCTCTACTTGAAGAACATCGAGAACAGTACCATCCAGTGGGAAACCACAACCAAGTACAACGTAGGTTTGGAAGGAAGCTTCCTGAACAACCGTCTGCACGCAGGATTGGATCTGTACTGGCACAAGACCGATGACCTGCTGACCCTGAAGGAACTGAACTTCGTGAGCGGTATGAACAAGTACTGGACCAACGAAGGTGCCATGACCAACAAGGGATTTGAAGTGAACGTGAACGCAGCCCTCATCAACAAGAAGAACTGGAAGTGGGAGCTGGGCGCAAGCATGGGCCACTACAACAACAAGGTGACCGACCTGCCCAACACCACCAACAACCGCATTGAAATCTACAAGAATGTATACAATCCCGCAACCGAAAGCTGGACTTCTGTAGAAGACGGTACCATCCATGGCTTCACCAACAGCGTATACGGCAACGAGAACATCCTCACTGCTGTAGGCTATGCCGCCGGCAGCTTCTACGGATGGCAGACCAACGGTGTGTTCGCAAGCGATGCTGAAGCCTCTAAGGCCACTACCGCTCCCGGTACCAACGGCTATCTGCTCTATCCCACCGGTATGAAGGAGAATCCCTACCGCAACTTCCAGGCAGGTGACGTACGTTTCGTAGACCAGAACAACGACGGTGTAATTGACGACGCCGACAAGGTAGTCATCGGTAACCCCAACCCCGACATCTACGGAAACATCTACAGCAGCCTGACATGGAAAGACCTGCGTCTGGACGTAAACTTCAAGTACAGCCTGGGTAACGACATCTACAACTACCAGCGCGCTGTCATCGAGGGTCTGAACACCACTTACAACCAGAGCACCGCCGCCCTGCGCCGCTGGACCTTCGAAGGCCAGCAGACCGACATGCCCAAGGCATGCTACATGGAAAGCGAAGACTGGCGTAACAACGAGCGTTTCTCAGACCGCTGGATTGAGGACGGAAGCTATCTGAAGCTGAAGAACGTGCGCCTTACCTATAAGATTCCTTACAGCAACAGCTGGTTGTTGGGTCTGAAGGTATGGGGAGAAGCCAACAACGTATTCACACTGACCAAGTACCTGGGTTCCGATCCCGAAATGAGCAGCCGCAACAGCTCATACTACCGTGGTGTGGACAACGGTCAGATTCCCTTCGGCCGCAGCTTCAATGTGGGTGTATCAATCAACCTGTAATGACCTAAAACCAAAAAAGTACGAATATGAAAAGAAAATCAATTATAAGCTTGCTTATCTTCTGCATGAGTCTGGGCATGGTTACCACCTCATGCGAGGACATGTTGACATCTGACAGCGAGCGCCATTCATACGAAGTGGCTCAGGATACCCTATACTCTTACTGGGGTATCCTGAAGTCCCTGCAAAACGTAGCCGAGCGCTACGTAATTCTGGGCGAGTGCCGCGGTGACCTGGTAACCAGCACCGGATATGTGAGCGACACCATCGCCGCCATTGTGAACTTCGGTCAGAACGGAACCGCAGCCAAGTACAAGGACGGTGCCAGCAAGTATCTGAAGGCCAGTGACTACTATCACATCATCAACAGCTGTAATGCCTACATTGCACACTGTGATACCTTCCAGACCACGGGTACCAACCAGAAGTACATGATTAAGGAGTATGCCCAGGTGCAGGCCATCCGTGCATGGACCTACATGCAGCTGGTACAGGTGTACGGCGAAGTGCCCTTCTACACCAAGCCCCTGCTGACCACCAAGGAAATTGACGAGTTCTGGAATTCAGACTACCCCACTGCCAATGCCGGCAACCTGGTAGACCTGCTCGGTCCCGAACTCATCAACATGGAGTTTGTAGAGAAAATCTACGGTTTCCCCCAGTATAACCAATACGGCCGTACAAGCCATGTTTGCCACAGCAGCCTGTGTATGTTCCCCGTGAGCATTGTATTGGGTGACCTCTATCTGATGGAAGGTAGCGCCGCTTCTTGCGCCAAGGCCGCACAGCACTACTACAACTACCTGAATACAGAGAACGGCGGTCCCCTGTTGCCCAGCACATACTGCACAGGTGACTTGAACGAACGTAGTCCGTTGCCCAACTATTCTCACCATGGAACTATTCCTTATACCAGCAAGAGTAAGGTTAGCGCCAGCAACGAGGCTATTACCTGTATTCCCAGCAGCACCAACAAGCTTTGGGGTACCGTACTGACTGACGTAAACCGCCTCTTCGGTTTCGAAGCAGAAATCCGCGTAAACACCTATGGTGAAGTAGAGGATGAAAAAGATGAAGACGGAACAACAACGACTGCCAGTGTATTACTCAGCCGTCAGGACGATCCTGAATTGGTTGCCAGTGCCGGATATGACACCATCTGCATGAAGCAGGATTACGAAATGTATATCGGTGATTATGAAAACCCCGACCAGGCTGTAATCAAGGTTTTGCCCAAGGTGGGTGACGCCCGTCAGTATTGGAACAACCGTCGCATCTACATGAACGAGATGGAAAAGATGGATACCATGTTCTATGTAATGAAGCAGAATCCTGGAACAGGCTTTACCACCGTATATCCCATGGTTTACCGCAAGACCGGTGTATGGTTGCGCTATGCAGAGGCCATCAACCGTGCCGGCTATCCCAGCTATGCTTTTGCCGTGCTGAAGAACGGTCTTTGCAACAACGATTACTGGTATCCCGATGCTGAGACAGATTATGCAATCAAGGATCAGTTGTACTACGGTCTGTACAAGGACAGCGTATACCTGCCCTATAACATTCCTGTTGGCGCAGAAATCAACGTAGATTCAATTCTGGCCACTGATTACTGCAAGAACATTGCAGAACTGGACAGCATGATAAGCCTGCACGCCGATTCTATCAGCCTGGCTGATGTACAGGTGGGCAATATCGTACTGAGCACAGAGAACTTTACAGACGAGTCTTGCTCACAGACTTGCCACTACTTGGACAAGCGTGAGGTAATGTAGAGCAAGGGTATTGACTACATGAACTTCATGACCCGTTACATGAGAAGTTCTACCAGATCTGTTACATACTTTATGAAGAAAGAACTTCGCGGAAATAACTCATCTTCATTCAGCTATCCCAGCAATCCCACTGCAGACAACTACATCACAACCGGTGTACATGCCCGTGGTGCCGGCCGTCTGAGATATGACGATCGTAACAGCAGCTACAACTATGTAACTCAGGTATGCAAGAAGATCAAGGAAAATACCGGTATCGAAGTGACCAAGGAAGACATCTACAGCGGTAACTTTGATGCAGACGTACAGGATGCTGTTGAAGACCTGATCATTGACGAATGCGCTCTGGAAATGGCGTTCGAGGGTAACCGCTTCTTTGACCTGATGCGCGTAGCACGCCGCCGTGGTAACGACTACCTGGCAAGCCGCGTAGCAAAGCGTAACGGAACTGAGGATGCTGCTATGCGTGCATTCCTCCAGAACGATAAGAACTGGTATCTCCCCTTCCCAGTTTACGAGTAATTCATAAACCTTGTGAATAGAAAAGGATGCGCCTTTTGGGTGCATCCTTTTTTTGTTTATAGAAGGGCTAGATGGGCTAGAAAGACTAGAAGAACTAGAAGTTATAAGCATTAAGGTAAAGTCTGAAAGACTGTAAGCCCGAAGGGCGAATAGCCGCGGGTTCTTGAACCCGTGGAAATAAAACGGGATATATAATGGGCGTCTTTCAGACGCTTTTCTTGTGAAAACACATATTACCACGGACTTAAAAGTCCGCGGCTATTCATAACCGCGTCTTTGCAGACGCATAGGGTTTAAAGGGGGAATTAGGTGGGCTAGGATTTCTAGATGGGCTAGAAAAACTAGAAGAGCTAGAAAGACTAGAAGAACTAGAAGAACTAGAAAAGCTAGAAGAACTAGAAGACAAAAAAATCCCCGGGGGTGGCCCGGGGATTCTGGTTTAATCACTTAACCGCTTTTACGATATATGTGAAGCGATAATCCTGATAAGGCATCTGGTACTCGTTGCGGGGCCATGCTCCCCAACTGTTTACACAGCCAAGGCCGAACTGGCGGGCTTGAATCTGGAGGACAGAAAGATTGCGGGGGGTGAGGTCTCCACTATGATACTGATGGGCTTGCTTAACAGGGCCGCCATCTAAATCATCCATCAAATATGGAAGGGTGCTGCACTCCATTGTACCTGTGGCCTGGAAGGTAAGTCCCTTACCCTGTACATTGGTAAGTGTCCAGTAACGCACATCGGCCTTGTTGCCACTTTCCTGGGGACGTACGTAACCATAATACTGGTCGGCCACAGTCTGGTTGAAGATGCCGAGGCGCTGGCTGCCCTTGCGGTCTATGTAATTCTCGTGAGGTCCCTTACCGTAATAAGTAATCTGACTGTATTCGCCGGGAAGCACCCATTGCATGCCGAAACGGAACAACTGGGGCTTCTGCTTGGCATCCTTGTTCACCTTCATGCTTTCATCCACGATGAGTTCGCCATTGGGGGTGAGGGTGTAGGTCATGGTGAGGGTGGCTTCTACCGAAGGCATATCATACACCACCTCAATTGCCTTGGCTGGGATGACATCCTTTACGGTTACGCTCTTGACCTTACGTTCAGGACTCTTCCATGCCGCAAACTTGTTCTGGAGATTTGCACCATAGTCATTGTCTGTGGGCGCACGCCAGAAGTTGGGCGTAACGGAATAGCCTTCCTGCAACATGGGCTTGCCGTCCACATCGAGATAGTCAAGATTGCCGTTCCAACGGTTCACGGTTACAGACATGCCGGCAGCGGAAAGCGTATAGTAGGCATTCATGGCATCCACCTTCACGGGCTCGCCCTTGGCTTCCTTGATAATGCCCTCGGCTGTGGGGAATGTGTAACCCTGGAGCACGAACTGCTGACGTGCCACCGCAAATCCCGCTGGCAGGAGAGGCTCGTCGTTCTTCAACACGAAATCCACATCAGCCACAAACTCGCTGTTGGGATTGTTCACCATCTGCTGATACACCTTCATGCCCAATTCCATCTGACCCAACTGCATGACCTTACTCTGTCCAGGTTCTACCTTGGGCAAGTCGGTGATACGCTGACTGAGCACCTGACGGCCATCTTGTTTGAGCGTAATGACGGCATCCACATAATCGAGGGTGCGGAAGGTGTTCTCATTATAGAGTTCCACATCGCCGGTACTCATGTCAAGGTTACGCAGCCATATGTGCTGATAATAGTGCTGCACTTCATAGGCATGGGGGTTGTAACTGCGGTCGGGGGCAATGACACCGTTACAGTTGAAGTTGTGGTCGCTTGCAGGATAGCGTCCTGCATCGCCACCGTACTGCCAAATCTGCTTACCGGTAACCTTGCTTGTACTGCGCAAACCCTGGTCCACGAAGTCCCAAATGAAACCACCCTGATACTTGGCATACTTGCGGGTGAGGTCCCAATATTCGGCAAATCCGCCCATTGAGTTACCCATGGCATGGGCATACTCGCACTGGATGAGCGGACGGGGATTGTTGCCCTGGGCATACTTCTCACATCCGTCGTAGCCGTAATACATGGGACAGAAAATATCGGTCTTTCCGTTCTGGCCAGCCTGTTCATACTGTACGGGACGGCTGTTGTCTATGGACTTGATCTCATCGTAGGCCTTCTCGAAGTTGGGACCATAACCCGCCTCGTTACCCAGACTCCAGATGATGATGCTAGGATGGTTCTTCTGCACAAGCACATTATTGCGGTTGCGTTCTACATGTGCCAGTTCGTAAGAAGCGTTCTTGGCCAAGGTGCGCTCGCCATAGCCCATACCGTGGCTTTCGATGTTGGTCTCGCCCACGACATAGAGTCCGTATTGGTCGCAAAGGTCATACCAACGGGGATCATCGCTATAATGGCAGGTGCGCACGGCATTGACATTGAGTTCCTTCATTACCTTGATGTCCTGGACCATGCGCTCCACGCTGACCACATAACCACCATCGGGATCCATCTCGTGGCGGTTCACGCCCTTAAAGATAATGGCTTTTCCATTGACCAGCACCTGGCCGTCCTTGATCTCCACCTTACGGAAGCCCACCTTCTGCGGGATAACTTCAATGACCTCCTTGCCATCACTCAAAGTGGTGTAGAGGGTATATAGATAGGGAGTCTCGGCAGTCCACTTGTTGGGATTGGCCAGGCTGCACTCAAATGAAGTGGTCTCGTCTGCCTTTGCCTCGGCACGCCATACCTGACGTCCTTCTGCATCAACCAATGAGAGCTGCAGGTTCTTACCTTTGGCTTTCTCTGTATTCACCTTTACCTTCAGACTTCCATCGCGGTAGTTATTGGTAAGGTCGGGCATGGCAAAGATGTCCTGTACATGTGCCTGGGGGCGGGCATAGAGATAGACCTCGCGTGCAATACCGGTGAAGCGCCAGAAGTCCTGGTCCTCAAGATAGGTACCATCGCACCAACGCATCACCTGCATGGCGATGAGGGCTTTCTTACCTGGGGTGAGATAAGGTGTGAGGTCGAAGACAGCTTCCATCTTGGAATCCTCGCTATAGCCCACTTCCTTGCCGTTCACCCAAACGGTGAGGTTGCTTGTGGCAGAGCCGACATGCATAAAGATGCGGCTACCCTGCCAATCGGCAGGAATCTCGAACTCGCGACGATAAGAGCCTGTGTAGTTGTTCTTCTCCTCAACCATGGGAGGATTGCTGGTGAACTGTGTGGCCCAGGCATAGCCTACATTCTTATAGATGCGGTCGCCATAACCATTGATTTCGAACAGTCCGGGCACAGGGAAGAGATCCCAGGCCGAATCGTCATAACCAGGGGTATAGAATCCCTTAGGCGCAAGATTGTGGTCTTTTACAAAGAAGAACTTCCAATCGCCCTCAAGACTCATGTAACGGTCACTCTCGTACTTGTTGCCGAAGCGTGCCGCCCGCTCGTTCTCATAGGCAAAGAACGTACTGCGCGACTTGACGGTGTTCACCCGATTGACCTCGGGATTGAGCCATCGCTCCGACTTGCCTTGTGCCTGCGCGCCTAACGCACAGCAGAATGCAGCGGATAATAACAGATGTTTCATTGTACAAATATTAATGTTAATATATAAATAATGTGTGCTTTGAGGACAAAGATAATCGTTTTACAGCGATTTGTGAAAAAATATGAAAGAAAAAAGAACGAGAGAAACAAAAATTAACTACATTTGAGGCACATAGTCATAAAGGCGGCAATGAAAAGAAGGATAAAGCAAGTCTGGGCATCATTCATGAACCTGATTATGCCCCGGGAATGTCCCGTATGCGGCAAACGGATGATGCCAACGGAAGAGACAATGTGCATTGGATGCATGTCCATGCTTCCGACGGCAAACCTTGAAGACAGCCGGGACAACGGAATGATACGTCTGGTATGGCCGGGAACGAAGGTGGAACACGGTCTGTGTCTCTTCTACTACCGTAGTCACAACGCCCATCAAAAACCCGTGATGCAATTCAAATACATGAAAAACGCCAAGCTGGCACGCACCATGGGACAACTGGCAGCCACGGTGATTGCTGAATATGGCATTGAGAAAGAGATTGACGGTTTGATTCCGGTGCCGCTGAGCTGGCGAAGACATTTGGAACGCGGATACAACCAGGCGGAATGGCTGGCACAAGGCATTGCGGAGACTTTCAGGCTGCCCGTTCATACGAAACTGTTGAAACGTACCGAACACCGCCGTCAGCAAACCCGTCTGAACCGAGAAGAGCGCAAAGAGAATGCGGAAGGACTGTACCGGGCAACGATTCCAGAGCAGATGAAAGGCAGACATTTCCTGATTGTGGACGATGTGTGTACCACCGGCGCCACACTGAGTGCCTGCGCCAAAGCCATCAAAGAGGCTGACCCAAGCGCATGTGTAAGCATATTTGCCCTAGCATGGGTCGGAGAGTAAGCAAAAAGGCAATAAAACTGATATTTTTAACACAAAAACGTAGAAAAATAGACATTTTGATATTTTTTTATTGTTTTTTCTTACAAACTATTGTCTATATCTACAAAAAAACTTACCTTTGCAACCGAAATAATTTAAGAAAAGGTAAAAAAGAAAGGTGCAGGAATACGGCATGCCGCTTCCGAAATGCATCGGACAGAATGTGAATCCCGGACGCAGCACGCTGCGTCCCTACAACATGAAATTCTAACATTAAAATAACATATAAATATTATGGACGCTAAAAAAGTTCTGGAAGACCTGAAAAGACGCTTCCCCAATGAGCCTGAATATCACCAGGCTGTAGAAGAGGTACTTGCTACCATTGAAGAAGAATACAACAAGCACCCCGAGTTTGATAAAGCCAACCTGATTGAACGCCTGTGCATTCCCGACAGAGTGTATCAATTCCGCGTAACATGGGTGGACGACAAGGGTCAGGTGCAAACCAATATGGGATACCGTGTACAGCACAACAACGTAATCGGCCCCTACAAGGGCGGTATCCGCTTCCACAAGAGCGTAAACCTGGGTATTCTGAAGTTCCTTGCCTTTGAGCAGACCTTCAAGAACTCTCTGACCACACTGCCTATGGGTGGCGGCAAGGGAGGCTCTGACTTCAGCCCCCGCGGAAAGTCAAGCGCCGAAGTGATGCGTTTCTGCCAGGCCTTCATGCTGGAACTTACCCGCCACATCGGCGCTGATGTGGACGTTCCTGCCGGCGACATCGGTGTGGGCGGACGCGAAGTGGGTTACATGTTCGGCATGTACAAGAAACTGACACACGAGTTCAGCGGTGTATTCACCGGTAAGGGTCTGGAATTCGGCGGTTCACTGGTACGCCCCGAAGCTACTGGATACGGCAACGTATATTTCCTGATGGAAATGCTGAAGACCAAGGGTACCGACCTGCAGGGCAAGACCGTGCTGATTTCCGGTGCCGGAAACGTGGCACAGTACACCGCAGAGAAGGTGTTGCAGCTGGGCGGAAAGGTGCTGACCATGAGCGACTCTGACGGTTACATCTATGATCCCGACGGCATCGACCGCGAAAAGCTGGACTACATCATGGAACTGAAGAACATCTACCGTGGACGTATCAAGGAATATGCAGACCAGTATCCCAACGCCAAATATGTGGCTGGCGCCAAGCCTTGGTTCGAGAAGGCTGACATCGCCCTTCCCTCTGCCACACAGAACGAACTGAACGAGGAAGCAGCCAAGGCACTCGTGGCCAACGGTGTGATTGCCGTGAGCGAAGGTGCCAACATGCCCTCTACCCCCGAAGCCATCCGTGTGTTCCAGGAAGCCAAGATTCTGTATGCACCCGGAAAGGCTGCCAATGCCGGAGGTGTATCCGTAAGCGGTCTGGAAATGTCACAGAACTCTGAGCGTCTGAGCTGGACAAGAGAAGAAGTAGACAGCCGTCTGCACGCTATTATGGAGAACATTCACCAGAACTGCGTGAAATACGGTACCGAGGCCGACGGATATGTAAACTATGTGAAGGGCGCAAACGTTGCCGGATTCATGAAGGTGGCCAAGGCCATGATGGCACAAGGTATTGTGTGATATAATAGAAGAAGACCCTCCCCCCTGCCCCCTCCCTCTATGGAGGGGGAGCCTATAACGATAACGTTGAGCGATGTGGGCGGACGCTGCACGCAGCGTCCCTACAATTCCACAAAACAAACAAGAAAAGGTAGGGACGTAGCGCGCTGCGTCCGAAAAGACACAGACGCACAATACCCAACCTACAACAAACAACGAGTCAGTAAGTTTTTCCGTCCTTGCTGACTCGTTGAATCGTTGAACATCGCACCCCCTACTCTAACACCACTTACCCAAAGACATGACACTGAAAGACACCTCCTTTGTAGACCTGATGCTACGCCGCGTATGTAACGTGCTACTTGTGGCAAACCCTTACGACGCCTTTATGTTGGAAGACGACGGACGTGTGGACGAAAAGATATTTTCGGAATACGCACGTCTGGGACTGCGCTTCCCCCCACGCTTCATACAGGTGGCAAGCCTACAGGAAGCGGAAATACAGATGGCAAGCGGAAACATCGACCTCATCATTTGTATGCCCGCCGCCGAGAACAACGACGTATTCCAGATTGCACGAACCATCAAGGAAGAACATCCGCAAACCCCAATCGTAGTGCTGACTCCCTTCAGCCACGGTATTACCCGACGCATGAAGGACGAAGATCTGTCGGCATTTGAATACGTGTTCTGCTGGTTAGGCAACACCGAACTGCTGCTTTCCATCATCAAACTGATTGAGGACAAGATGAACCTGGAGCATGATATTGAGAGCGCCGGCGTGCAGATGATTCTGGTGGTGGAAGACAGCATACGCTTCTATAGCAGCATCCTTCCCAGCCTGTACAAGTTTGTGCTGCAGCAAAGTATGGAATTTGCCTCGGAAGCGCTCAACACCTCGTTGGAAACCCTGCGCATGAGAGGACGTCCCAAGATTGTACTTGCCCGAAACTATGAAGAAGCATGGAACCTGTACACCCGTTTCTCCAACAACACATTAGGCGTCATCAGCGACTGCCGCTTCCCCATGAAGGCCGGCAGTACGGAAAAGAGCGAGGATGCGGGATTCAAACTGCTCTGTGCCATACGCGCCAAAGACCCATACATTCCGCTCATCATGGACTCCAACGAAACGGAGAACGCCAAGCTGGCGGAACAATGCCACGCACACTTCATTGACAAGAACTCGAAGAAGATGAGCGTGGATCTGCGCAACCGCGTGAACCGCTACTTCGGATTCGGTGACTTTGTCTTCAGAGATCCGAGCACCATGAAGGAAGTGGTGCGTGTGCGCAACCTGAAAGACCTGCAGAACAACATCATGACAGTTCCGGCAGAGAGTCTGCTCTACCACCTCACCCACAACAACGTGAGCCGTTGGCTTGCCAGCCGCGCCCTCTTCCCTATTGCGGAGTTCCTGAAAGAGATTACCTGGGAATCATTACAGGACGTGGACGCACACCGACAAATCATTCTGGATGCCATTGTGGCGTACCGCAGGATGAAGAACCAGGGTGTGGTGGCGGTGTTCCAACGCGAGCGCTTTGACAAATACAGTAACTTCGCACGTATCGGTGAGGGTTCGTTAGGCGGAAAGGGACGCGGCCTGGCCTTCATCGATCACATTCTGAAACGCCATACCGACCTGAACAGCCAGCCAGGCGTACATGTGAGAATTCCGAAGACCGTGGTGCTGTGTACCGATGTCTTTGACGAATTCATGGACACAAACGAACTTTACTTCACCGCGTTGAGCGATCTGCCCGACGAAGAGATACTGAAACAGTTCCTACGTTCCAGACTGCCCATGCGCCTGCTGGCCGACCTTGAAGCCTTTCTGCAAGTGGTGGACCAACCCATCGCCATCCGAAGCAGCAGCCTGCTGGAAGACAGCCATTACCAACCCTTTGCCGGCGTGTACAGCACTTACATGATACCGTACATCAGCGACAAGTACGACCGTCTGTCCATGTTGTCCAACGCCATCAAGGCGGTCTATGCCAGCGTGTTCTACCGCAGCAGCAAGGACTACATGACCGCCACCAGCAACGTGATTGACCAAGAAAAGATGGCCATCATCCTGCAAGAAGTGGTGGGCAAGCAGCACGACACACGTTTCTATCCCGTCATCAGCGGTGTGGCACGCAGCATCAACTATTATCCCATCGGCGATGAAAAGGCCGAAGAGGGCACCGTAAACCTGGCTTTGGGACTGGGTAAATACATTGTGGACGGCGGACAGAGTCTGCGCGTAAGCCCAGCACACCCCAATCAGGTGCTGCAAATGAGCGAAATGGAAATGGCACTGCGCGACACGCAAACGCATTTCCTGGCGCTGGACATGGCGAAGATGGAAAACGGCGTGCTGGATTTCCAGAAGGACGACGGTTTCAACCTGCGTAAGTGGTCGGTGCGCGATGCCGAGCCAGACGGAACGCTGCAATGGATATGCAGCACATTCGACCCCGTGGACCAGTGTATATACGATGGTTACTATGAGGGCCGCAACCGCAAGATTATATCCTTTGCCGGTGTGTTACAGAATGGTGTGTTCCCACTGCCCGAACTGATGCAGAAGGTACTGAAGTATGGCCAGGACGAGATGCAGCGCCCGGTGGAGATTGAATTTGCCGTAAACCTAAACGCCGACAAGACTGGCGAATTCTTCCTGCTACAGATACGTCCCATGGTGGACAACCGCATGGAGCTGAACGAAGACCTGTCACAAGTGCCGGACGAAGAATGTATCCTGCGTTCGCACAGCGCCATCGGGCATGGTGTGTTCAACGAGGTGGAAGACGTGGTATATGTGAAGACCGAAGACTACACCCCCAACAACAACCCTGCCATTGCTGACGAAATAGAATACATCAACCGCTACTTCATCAACCGACGCAACACGCCGACTGACGGAGAGGAAGGGGTACGCGAATCCTACCTGCTCATCGGCCCCGGCCGATGGGGAAGCAGCGACCCCTGGCTTGGTATTCCCGTAAAGTGGCCCCACATCAGTGCGGCACAGGTCATTGTGGAAGCCGGACTGGACAACTATCAGGTGGACCCCAGTCAGGGTACCCACTTCTTCCAGAACCTCACCAGTCTGGGCGTCTGCTATCTGACCATAGACGCTTTCCGCGGTGACGGTATCTACCGCAAGGAGGTGTTCGATGCCCTGCCTGCCGTGCAAGAGACCAAACATGTGCGGCACGTAAGAATGCCCCGTCCCATGACCATCAAGGTGGACGGACGGCACAAGGAGGCGGTGGTTTTGAAAGACCCTCCCCCCTGCCCCTCCCTCTATGGAGGGGAGTAAAATCCTAAATATAAATAAAACGAATTAACATGAAGCACAAGAATGTAAGTTTTCTGCTATGTCTGGCCATGCTCTTCGGTGTGCTGTGCCAGACTGAGGCCAAAGAGCCGAAGTACAAACTGATTTGGAAAGAGGATTTCAACGGCAACCGAATCAATGAAAAGTATTGGAGCAAGATTCCACGTGGAGGTTCGGAATGGTCTGTCCATCTGTCAGACCATCCTTCGCTATATGAATTGAAGAAAGGTAAACTGATGCTGCACGGTGTACAGAACAATGGCATTCTGCCCAACGACACCGCCGACTACTTAACCGCCGGTATTTATACCAAGGACAAGTTTACCGTGGGTTACGGAAAAGTGGAAGTACGCACCAAACTGGAAGGTGCACAGAGCGCATGGCCCGCCATCTGGATGCTCCCTCAGGGCGGAAGATGGCCCCAAGACGGTGAGGTGGACATCATGGAACGTCTGCACAAGCATGACTACATCCATCAGACGGTACATTCCAACTACACAGAGGTGGAGAAGGAGATAAAGAACCCACCCTACGGTGCTACGCCCAAGTGTAACCCCGATGCGTTCAATGTCTATGCCGTGGAGATTCTGCCAGACAGCCTGGTGTTCTCCATCAACGGCAAACCCACATTCACCTATCCCAACATCCACAAGGAAGGGCAGTATCCCTTTGGCACACCCTACTTCCTGCTGATTGACATGCAGATTGGCGCCACATGGATGGAAGCGCCTGACCCCAACGACTATCCCATCAAAATGACAGTAGACTGGGTGAAGGTATACGAACTGGAACAGTAAAGACCCTTTATAAAAAGTGCGATAGTTTACCAAAGTATGTTTTATACCCACATTTGGTAAACTATCGCACTTCTTTTTCATCAAAAACAACCTCGGAAGAACCTCATTGCGATGATTTCCTCTTATGGTCTAAAACGTGACCATATTGAGAACACCCTTGCTAATAGGTTAATCCAAACTGCCAAAGAGGAACAATATTGCCGTATCCCGTCTCAATATCATCCTTAACGACATAGCCTTGCTCTACATTTTGTATCTGCTTCTGCTTTTTCTTCTTACCACCAACCTCAAAGGTGTATCTATCAGTTACGAGGAAGTCTGAGACAAGAGAGGATGCGATGTCGTGGGAAACCCTCATCTGATTAAAAAAGAAAGTCTCACGAATGGTACCTATCTCTGTATTCTCTTTTCCTAATACATATATCAATGTGGGATTATCAAGATAGACTTTATCCACTCTTCCAAGTCCTTGTATGCCACCAGTACTGTCACGAAGCTGACCTATTAGTCCCGCCTTCTCCAACCATGCACAAAGATCGGCAATATTATTACGTGAAACCTCCAACTGCCCCCCAAGCTGTGTAAAGTTCGGCTTAAAGGGTGCCGCTTGGGCTATGATGGCCAGTAGTCGCTTCAGTTTTCTGATAGTGGCTGGTGTAAGGTCGGCATACTGAGCTATATCTACTTCAAGTGTGGTATTTACCATCTGCATGATATAACGTTCAATGTTATCATCCCTGAAAGGATAATATCCCCGCTTCAGATAGTCGGTAAAATGCTGAAGAGGCAGGAATCCACGTGGCAACACAACCTCCTGAGCGAGAATCTGATGAAGATTGTAAATAGGCAACTCTATCTGATGAAACAATTCAAGATACTCACGATATGAGAGACCTTGCATCTCAAAAGTCAGAACACGACGGCTTAAATCAGCTACGCCTTTGGATATATCAAGGATGGAAGAGCCCGTGAAGAACACATGCAGTTCTGAATGATAGTCGTAGATAAGTTTCAGTTCGCGCGACCATCCTTTGTACTTATGAATCTCGTCGATGAAGAGGTACTTGCCACCCATACGTGCAAAGGCATCGGCCAGGTCAACCAGTGTGTGGGTTGAAAAATACAAATCTTCTGCAACCACATAGAGCGTTTCCTTTCGTGGCAGATTCTCCTTGATGTATTGCAGCACCATAGTGGTTTTTCCCACTCCACGAGGACCCAGTAGTCCTACGACACGCGCCTGCCAGTCTATACGATCATACATATAACGATGAAACGTGGAAGTCGTTTCACGCAGCAGTTTATCAAATGTGGCTTGTAATCTCTCCATAAATGACTGATGATGTGATTTTAGCACAAAGATATACAAAACCTCTGAATATGCACTCAAAAAAATGCAATTATCTCACAAAAACGCACTAAACACAGTGCAAAGTGCCCATAAAGTTGCACTATAAAGGGTGCGAAACTTAGATAATAGACATATTTGGCACACCCTACTTCCTGCTGATTGACATGCAGATTGGCGCCACATGGATGGAAGCGCCTGACCCCAACGACTATCCCATCAAAATGACAGTAGACTGGGTGAAGGTCTATGAACTGGAAAAATAATTTATAAAACATGCGGAAAGACAAATAAAGGCCAAATTCTTTCCGCATTTCATTTTTTTTAAATAATTTTGCAAACGAATCAACGGTTAAGGGAATCAGGTGAAAGTCCTGAACTGTCCCGCAGCTGTAAGTCTCGTTACATTCCGAACGACATATTTGAGCCACTGGTAATACCGGGAAGGTGGTCGGACGGAAGAGACAAGTCAGAAGACCTGCCGTATATGATTTGCCAAGGCAAGTTTCACGAACCGAGGAGAACGTGTATAACTATTTTAATTCATATTTCAAGATGAAAGCATTACGACTTTTTGTATGCCTGCAGTGTGTAGGCATGCTGGCTGCGTCATGCAGCAACGACGAGAACGAGAGAAGGATTGAAACCGTCACTTTTGAAGGCGAATACTGGAATTTGCTGATTGACAACACCCAGTATGGCGGTCCGCTGCTCTACGGCAACCTGGCCTCTGCCTATCGGTGGATTGACGAAGGAACCCACCTGAGCGGCGGCATGACCAATGCCTGGGGCGGAGACTATGGATACACCGAAGGCGGTATCGCCATAAGCAACTATGTAAGCAACGACTTTGAGCACCACAACGACTTCACCCACCAGCTGGAAGCGCCCTCTACCGTGGGTGGGAAGAACTTTGCCATGGTTTACTGTGCCACACAGGATGAGAACCTCACCACGCTGAGCATTCTGGACGACAAGCCTCATGTGGTCCGTTCCATGCAGATCTGCCCTTCCACCTATGTGATAGGAGCGGCCAAATACGGAACCGACTTTTGCAAAGCCCTTACCGGCAAAGATGACTTCCTCACCCTCCACATCACGGCAGACAACGGTGCCTCCATGCAGGTCAACCTGGTGGAAAATGGTCAGATACAAACCTCATGGAAGGAAATCAGTCTGAAGGAGCTGGGCGCAATACGTTCACTCAGTTTCAGCATGACCGGCAGCGACAGCTCCGAATGGGGGCTGAACACACCGGCCTACTTTGCCATAGACAACATTGTAGTTGAATTATAATTATAATAATGTATATCAAATACCTGCTACTGACGCTCCTATCCGCCCTGTACGCCTGCAACGGTGTGGATGAAGGCAACGTGGAAGAAGAATTTCAGCACACCGGCAAGGGCGTATTCATCCTAAACGAAGGCAACTACAACAGCGGAAACAGCACGCTGTCCTATTATTCACCGGAAAGCAAGACGGTGGAGAACGGCATCTTCCTGCGTGCCAACGACCGCAAGTTGGGCGACACCGGACAATCCATGACGCTGCACAACGGCACACTGTACATTGCCATGGAGAACAGCGGCATCGTATGGGGCATTGATGCGGAGACCTTCCGTGTGAAAGGACAGCTCACCGCATCGCAGACCAGCCACATGATCAACCCGCGCTTTGTCCACATCGTCAATAGGGAGAAAGCCTATATCAGCGACCTGTATGCACCATACATCACGGTGTTCAACCCCACAACATTCCAATCCATAGGCAGCATACACACCGGACAACCTTCGGCCAACGGATACAGCAGTACGGAAAACATGGTGCAACACGGCCACCGTGTGTTTACCAACTGCTGGAGCTACAGCAACAGGATTCTTGCCATTGACACCCGGACAGACGAGATATGCGACAGCCTCACCCTGGGCAGCTGGCAGCCCAAGAGCATGGTGGTGGACGCCCGCGGCAAGCTGTGGGTACTGACCGACGGCGGATATTATACGGGAGACGAGAGCTTTGGCGACAACATTCCCCATCTGTACCGCATTGACGCCAACACACTGGAGATTGAGCAGGAGCAAGCACTGGACGCAGACGACGCCAACGTGCAGATTGCCACCAACCCAGACAAGACGGTGCTGTACATCGTAAACAACGACATCTACCGCATGCAAATCACTGACGAGCATCTGCCTGTACGCCCCTTTATCTGCGCTCCCACCGACAGCAAGGGAAACCGACACAAACTCTATGCCATAGGGGTGCATCCCCAAAACGGGGAAATCTATGTGGCCGATGCCGTAGACTACAGCCAGTCCGGCACCGTCTACCGCTACTCGGCTGATGGAAAACCTATAGACCAGTTCCGCACAGGCATCAACCCTAACGGATTTGCATTCAAATGAAAAGATTCATAACCCGTCTCATTCTTCTTGTCCTGTGCGCATCGTGGATTTGCGCCTGCCAGGAAGATACGCCCAAAGGCCACCTTCCCACCATCAGATGGGAAGAGACCTCGCGCAGATTCCGCATACAGGCCGGAGAAGCCCTTACCCTGATTCCCATCGTGGGATACACGGACACACAGACCGCCTACGCATGGAGCATCGAGGGCGAAACGGTGTGCAAGGAAGCGGAATACACCTTCACCACGTCCATACCGGGCACATACTTCATTCTGTTGCGCGTAAGCAACGCTTTCGGTACCACCGAAGATGAGGTAAAGATTACGGTAAGCGAAAAAGACCCCTCGCAGACCACGCCCGAACTTCCGCCAAACGACGGGAAGTTCAGATGGTACTTTGCACAAACCGTATTCCATGTGAGCCAAGGACGGAGCATCCGCATCTGCCCTTCATGGATTGAGAACGGAGAAGGTGCAAGTTACCGTTGGACGCTGAACGGAACCGAAACGCAGGAGGATACGGAGAAACCCTGCTTCATCTTTACCGCCGCAGAGGAAGGAAACCAGAAACTGTTACTTACAGCGCAACTGGATTCCGTATCCAAGACACAGGAGTTCAATATAACGGTATGTCCCCCCGAGGGATCTTTCCGCCGAGAAGCATCGGCCTCCAGCCGTGCAGAAGCAAACCAGGTATATGCCTACCGTCCCGCGCCGGGTGCCATGGTAAACGGCTACAAGATCATTGGACCGGGATTTCCTCCGGGCTGCACACACGAAGAGGCCTGCGACACAGTATTGAGCCACCTGAACCGCCAATGGATGACCAGTCTGGGTGGATGGGGCGGCTATCTGATTGTCGGTTTCGACCACAGCATAACGAACAGCGGCGAATACGACCTTTGCATAAAGGGGAACCCATACAATTACCAGTCGGAGCCCGGCATCATCTGGGTGAGCCAGGATGAGAACGGCGACGGACAGCCCAACGACACATGGTACGAGTTGGCAGGGTCGGAATACGGCACGGCAAACTGGGAAGCCGACTATGCCATGACCTATCACCGTCCATCGCAGCCCTACTCTGCTGTGGCATGGCAAGACAAACACGGAGAGACAGGCCTCATCCCCTATCTGAGTTACTGGAATCCCGAACCCTCATACTGGCAAGACTGGATGGAAGGCGAGACACTGACCTTCCACGGCAGCCGTCTGGCCAGCAAGCACAGTTATGAAAACGGAGTGAGCAAGTTGCCCGCCTATCCCTGGGGCTATGCGGACAACGACGGAAGCGACAACACCAGCACACCGATTGGCAAGGCCGGACTGTTCAAGATAAGCCATGCACGCAACTGGGAAGGACGCGAGGCCAAGCTGGCGTATATTGACTTTGTTAAGGTGCAGAGCGCACAAACCGGCTATACGCCCAATCTGGGCGAAATCTCCACGGAGGTATATTACATCGGCGACTATCATCTGATGAAATGAAAAAGTGGTGTCTGCTTCTGCTCGGTTTGCTTCCTGTTACGGCGTGGGCACAGGAAACCACATCGCTCCGCGTTGTGCAGGTAACTGCACAACGTCGGCTCACCGATACGGGTCTGCAGAAAAGTTCGCTTGACAGCACCGTACTGCATGACCACATCGCCTCTTCACTGGCAGACATCCTTACCCGACACTCCACCCTCTTCATCAAAAGCTATGGCAGGGCAACTGAAAGCACAGCCGAATTCAGAGGCACATCGCCCAGCCACACGCAAGTAACCTGGAACGGGATGCGCATCAACTCGCCCATGTTAGGCACAGTGGACTTCAGCACCATTCCCTCTTATTTTATCGACCAAGCCACCCTTTACCATGGTGCAAGCAGCATGCACCTTACAGGCGGCGGACTGGGCGGTGCGGTGGAGCTGAACAGTCTTGTCCCCAACATGCCCGGCCATTCGCTGCAATATGTACAGGGCATAGGCTCGTACAACACATACGACCAGTTCCTGCAGTTCAGCCACACCGGACCGAAATGGAGCAGCAACACCCGCCTGGTGTACAGTACCAGTAAAAACGACTTCAGCTACATCAACCATGACAAAAAGGTGGACGTAAGAGACGAGCAGGGGAACATTGTCCACAGTTACCATCCCAAGGAACGCAACCAAAGCGGATACTTCACGGACATCCATGCCCTGCAGGACATTTTCTATAATGACGGCGCAGGAAACCGCATGGGGCTTTCCGTATGGTATGCCCATCACAAAAGAGGACTTCCCTTTCTGAGCGTGGACTACAAGGACGACACAGACTTCACCAACGAGCAGGGCCAAAACACCCTGCGCAGTGTACTGAACTGGACACACACGAAAAGCCAATGGAAATCCACTGTGCGTGGCGGCTATGCCTATCAGGACATTGCCTATGACTACCATACCACCCGACAGGGCATAAAGAACGACATCACCCAAAGCCAAAGCCACACGCACAATGGTTATGTGCAGGCCGAGGCTGACTACCTGCCCCATGAGAAATGGATGCTGAACGCCAAGGCGGAAGCCTACTATAACAAGGTAAGGAGCCATGAGAAAAGCCCTTTCCAGCAGCACGAAAACTACAACAAGGGACGGATGGAATACCACGGCAGTCTGCAGGCCCGTTGGCGCCCCGTATCACCGTTAAGCCTTGCAGCCATTGTCAGAGAGGAAATCTATGGAAAGAAATGGATTCCTGTCATGCCCGCTCTATTTGCCGACTGCATCCTATATGCCCCGTGGAAACTGGTGGCAAAGGCATCCATCGCACGCAATTACCGCTATCCGTCCATGAACGATCTTTACTTCAAGCCCGGCGGCAATCCCGACCTGGAACCGGAAAAAGGCTTTACCTACGATGCCGGTTTGGAATGGGACATCCGAAACAAGGCTTTCCAACTGAAAGGCTCGTTCAGCGCATTCGACTCGTACATCAAGGACTGGATTCTGTGGACACCCAATACCAAAGGCTATTGGCAGCCAAGCAACGTGAAAAAGGTGCACAACTACGGCACGGAAATCATGCTGGAAGCCGTCACGAAGATAAGCAAGCACACAAGAGCAAGCCTTACAGCCAACTATGCCTTTACACCAAGCATCAACCAAGGCAAGCCATCAAACGACAACGATGCCTCTTATGGCAAGCAACTCTGCTATGTGCCCAAGCACTCGGCCAACATTTCCGCATGGCTGGAATGGAAGACTTGGGCGCTTCAATATAAATGGATCCACTACAGCGAGCGCTTCACCACCACAAGCAACGAGTCGGACTACATCACCGGACATCTGAAGCCCTATTTCATGTCTGACATGGCCATTGAAAAGGCATTCCACTGGAAACGGCTCGACGCGTCCGTAAAAGCGGTAGTGAACAATCTGCTGGACACAGACTATGTAACGGTGCTGTCCCGACCGATGGCTGGGCGGAACTTTGAAATATTCATCCAACTGAGACCCTTATGGAAACAAAAAAGACAAGCGTTCTGAAGACGCTGATATTCCTGACTGTCACACTCATGATGACTGCATGCCAAGGCAAGGCTTCCATGCCTGCGGAAAGAGCGGAAGGAGACACAATTGTGATGCGCTACGCACGCAATCTGTGCCTGATACAACATGCAGACTACACAGAAGCCATCATACGCAATCCCTGGGATACCACCCAAATGCAGAATCGCTACATTCTGACGGGAAAAGGCATTCGGCCAAACGATGTGGAAGGCACACTGCTCAAAGTGCCGTTCCACAAAGCTGCCGTCTTTACAGGCGTACATTGTGCACTATTGCAGGAATTGGGATGCGAAGGCGCGATTGGCGGTGTGTGTGAAGTCAAATACATCGGTATCCCCTACATACAGAAAGGGGTCGAAGAAGGGCGCATCGCCGACCTGGGAAACGGCATGGCACCGAATATGGAAAGCATCATGGACTTGCAGCCAGACGTGCTGATGCCAAGCCTTTTTGAAAACAACAGCGGATATGGCAGACTGGAACGGCTTGGGATTCCCATTGTGGGATGTGCCGAATACATGGAAACCTCGCCTTTGGCGCAAGCCGAATGGATGCGGTTCTACGGAAGGCTTTTCGGGAAAGGGACTACCGCCGACAGTCTTTTCGAGTGTATAGAAAAAGAATATATGACATTAAAGGAGACGGCCATGGCGGTGAAAGAAAAGCCATCGGTCATCAGCGAGCTGCCACAAAGCGGAAAATGGTTCGTGGCCGCCGGCCAAAGTACCAGCGGACAACTCTACAGAGATGCCGGTGCGGACTATGCCTTCTCGCATATTGAAGGTTCGGGCAGTGTGGCACTCAGCATGGAAGAAGTCTTGGAGAAAGCCATACATGCCGACCTGTGGATGGTCAAACGTTATGGAGCCGCCACAAGGACACAGCTGACAAGCGAACAGCCGGGACTGAACAGGATTGCCGCCCGGATGTGGCTATGCGACACACAGACAAGCCGTTACTTTGAAGAGACACCCTTCCATCCGGAATGGGTATTGAAGAACCTGATACAGATATTCCACCCCGAACTGGGCATTGAAAGCGAAAAGAAATACTTTTGTCCTTTAGAATGAAAAAGCTCATCCTCTTTATACTGATGCTGGCAACGGTGGCATTGTGTGCCGCCAACCTGTGGTGGGGAAGTCTGGACATCCCTGCCAAAGCCGTGTGGAAGATTCTTTGCGGAGAAGACATACCCGAACATCCGTCATGGAAATTCATCATATTGGAAAACCGCATACCACAGATGGTCACGGCCCTATGTTGCGGAGCTGCACTCAGCACCAGCGGCCTTTTGTTGCAGACGGCTTTCCGCAATCCGCTTGCCGGCCCTTCCATATTGGGCATTGACTCGGGCGCCAATCTGGGCGTAGCACTGGCAATGCTGTATCTGGGCGGAAGCGTTACACTGGGAGGCCTCAGCCTTGATGGTTACCTACTGGTCATTGCCGCCGCCATGGCTGGAGCACTTGGCATCATGGGGTTGCTGTTGCTGATTTCGGGTCTGCTCCGAAGTCCGGTGATGTTGCTTATCACGGGCGTCATCATCAGCTATGTGACGGGAGCACTCATCAGCCTGCTCAACTTTTCCGCCACAGAGGAAGGCGTACATTCCTACATCATGTGGGGAATGGGCAACTTCAGCGGCATATCCTTGGACCGTCTGCCCGTCTATGTGCTACTTTGCGCCATCGGGCTTATGACAAGCATATTGCTGATAAAGCCGCTTGACACCCTGCTGTTGGGCGACAATTATGCCGCCAATCTGGGAACCAGTATACGCCTTACCCGCAATGCGTTGCTCTGCTGTACCGGTCTGCTCACCGCCACCACCACCGCCTTTTGCGGCCCCATCTCCTTCCTGGGACTGGCGGTTCCGCACATCGCACGCATGGTCATGCGCACCGGAAACCACCGCATACTGATGCCTGCCACCATGCTGACCGGTGGCTGTCTGGCACTGCTCTGTAATCTGTGCAGCACACTGCCCCCCAACGGTAGTCTAATACCCATCAACGTCATCACACCACTCATAGGTGCTCCGGTCATCCTATACGTCATACTACATACCCGAAAACAGCAAGCATGATCACACTTGAAGACCTCTCTACAGGATATGGCAGCCGTTGCGTGGCCAGCCATCTGAACGCCTCACTTTCCCCCGGACGCCTTACTTGTCTGCTGGGCGCAAACGGTGTGGGCAAAAGCACCCTGCTGCGTACTCTTTGCGGTTTTCTGCCGCCAATGGGCGGAAGTATCCGCATAAACGGAACGGACATAAGACAACTGTCGCGCAAAGAGATGAGCCGGACAATTGGCGTGGTGCTGACCGAACGGCCGGACGTGCCGGACATGAACGTGGAAGAGATGACGGCAATGGGACGCACACCCTACACGGGCTTCTGGGGAAGCCTGCAGGGCAAAGACAAGGAAGCCGTGAAGGAAGCCATGCAGATGGTGGGAATAGCACATCTGCGCGTACGCAAGGTTCATACCCTGAGCGACGGAGAAAGGCAGAAGGTAATGATTGCCAAGACACTGGCACAGCAGACGCCCGTTATACTGTTGGACGAGCCTACCGCCTTTCTGGACTTTCCGAGCAAGGTGGAAACCATGCGCCTGCTGAAGCGGTTGGCTCACGAAAACGGAAAGACCATATTCCTGAGTACGCACGACCTGGAAATGGCCATACAGCTGGCAGATGACCTGTGGCTGCTTTCCAAAGAAGGCCTGCAAAGCGGAACAGCTGACAACCTTTCGGCCAACGGAAGTCTGGAACGTTTTGTGTCGTGCAACGGAATCAAGTTCGATGCCGCAAGAAAAGTGTTTTATCTGTCCTGAAGCGGAGGAATCTTTCGTCTTTCCCAACATTTTCACATACAGATACCCTTCGGCGAGGGGTCGCGGAGCATTTCCACAGCGAAAAAATGGCCGGCGAGGGGTCGCGGAGCATTTCCACAACGAAAAAACGGCCGGCGAGGGGTCGCGGAGCATTCTTACAGCAAAATATGCCGAGGATTTTGAATTAAGGGATGTTCTAAAAATTATGTCGAGTTGATTTTAGTCCTTTGGCTGTCGCCAAGGGACTACCGCTCGGAATATCCTAAACAAGTTTGGTTTTCGCTCGCTTAATCGTCCCTTTCGTGTGTGCTTCTTCTGTATAACAAAAGACGGGAGTACAAAGTTGATGGTCATCCTGAACTTGTTTCAGGATCTGTCCGCGGAGAAGGACAAGAAAAGGCTCGCGGTGAGATGCTGAACTAAATTCAGCATGACATATGGAGTCATTTGTTATTTATACTCTCATTTTGGGGAAGCCAATTCAATACTTCTATATAACAAAAGACGAGAGTCCAAAGTGGAATGATGAAGGACGTCTGAAGAATAAACGTTGAACGAAAACGTCTGAAAGACGTGAATTTGAATAGCCGGGGGCTTTTAAGCCCTCGGTATCTTACGTCCGCACAATAATGGCGTCTGTAAAGACGCGAATCGGCAACGTGGGGATTATTTCGTTCAACGCTCATCGTTAAACGTTCAAAAACATTGCCGTTCCGCGTCTTCCAGACGCCATTTTTTTATCTTGTCAATTTTCCACGGGTTCAAGAACCCGCGGCTATTCGCCCTTCGGGCTTCCCGTCTTCCAGACGGAGTGAACCATTTTTAGCACATACCTTACTACTGGCCAAACTTAACCATTCTGTTCCGCAGCAGATTGGCAAATTCATGATTCTTCAGCCCCCACTGCGGAGCGATGACCATTTCGGGCGGACTCTGGCTTACGAAGCGTTCCATTACCAGGCCGTAGGGCAAACGGCTGATGTAATGCAGCACCAGGTCGATGTATTCCTCGGCCGTGGGCACCGCCCAGGGATGTTCGGCATACTCCCTTGCCAGCTGTGTGCCACGGATAATCTGTAACTGATGCAGCTTGAGGGTGGTCAGCGGTAAGCGGCCTATTTCCTCAGCCTGGCGCATAAGTTCGTCGAACGGTTCCCACGGAAAGCCCAATATGACATGCGCCCCCACCCTGATACCACGTTCTGCCGTGCGGCATATCGCCTCGCATGACTGACGGAACGTATGCCCGCGGTTGATGCGCAAAAGGGTCTCGTCGTTGGCACTCTCCACACCATATTCCACAATCAGGAAAGTGCGTCTGTTCAGTTCTTCCAGATAATCCAAAAGATTGTCCGGCATGCAGTCGGGACGTGTACCGATGACCAGCCCCACTACATCGGGCACGCGAAGCGCCTCTTCATATAGACTGACCAGGCGGTCCAGTTCGGCGTAGGTATTGGTATAGGCCTGGAAGTAGGCCAGATACTTCATGGACGGATACTTGCGGGCAAAGAACTGCTTGCCCTCTTCCAACTGCTGTGTTATGCTCTTTTCCGTGCGGCAATAGGCGGGATTGAACGTCTGGTTATTGCAAAACGTACAACCGCCCGTGCCCAGAGTGCCGTCCCTGTTGGGGCACGTCATTCCGGCATTGACAGATATCTTCTGAACCTTGCAGCCCAGCTCGCTTTGCAGCCACGGGCCAAATTCCATGTACTTCATAACGTAAAAGTACTGCTTTCAGTCATAAATACCAAATAATTTTCGTATCTTCGCTGCCAAAATGATTTAATTGACCATATTATGAGACGTATTTTCTCCCTTCTGTCCCTCGTGCTGGCACTATTCAGCATGCAGGCAAAGGCCGACAATCTCGACCTGAAAGATTTGTGCAGCGGAACGTATTCGGCCCGCAGGATATCTGGTGTGAACCCCTTGAACGACGGCGAGTCCTATGCCCAGCTCAGTCCAGACCATACACAGATTCTCACCTATTCATTCAAGACTGGCGAGCAGACCGGCGTACTCTTTGATGTCAACAACATCAAGGGACGCATCCGCATAAAAGGCATTGACGGCTACATCATGAGCCCCGACGAAAGCCACATTCTGTTGCAGACCCAAACTAAGCGCATTTATCGCCACAGCTTCACGGCCGAGTATTATATATATAATGTAAAGAGCCGCACGCTGGCCAACCTCAGCACCAACGGTCCGCAGGAAGTTCCCCTTTGGAGCAAGGACGGAAACATGGTGGCCTTTGTGCGCGAGGGCAACCTGTTCCTGGTGAAACTGCTGTTCAACAACAGCGAGAGCCAGGTAACCAAGGACGGCAAGTTCAACGAAATCATCAACGGAAAGCCCGACTGGGTGAACGAAGAGGAATTCTCGTTCAACCGCGCCTTCGACTTCAATGCCGACGGCACCATGCTGGCCTGGATCCGTTATGACGAAAGCAAAGTGCCCCTCTACTCCTTCCCCTGGTTCAAGGGCATGTATCCCGAGAAGACACAGTATGCCGACTACCCCGGCACGTATGACTACAAGTATCCCATTGCCGGACAGCCCAACAGCATTGTAAAGGTGCAGACCTTCGACATCAAGAGCCGTGCCATCCGAGACATGCAGCTTCCACTCCCCGAGGACGGATACATTCCACGCATCCACTTTACCGATGACCCGTTGAAACTGCTGGTGCTCACACAGAACCGCCACCAGAACCAGTTGGACATCTATGTGGCTAACCCCCGCTCAACAGAATGCCGTTGCATTGTGCGCGATGCTGCCGAAAAATACATCACCGAAGAACCCTACAAGAACCTCAGCCTTCATCCCGGAGGTTTCGTACTGATGAGCGAACGCAGCGGATATAACCACCTCTACCTGTACGATCTGAACGGCACCATGAAGCGCCAGCTCACCAGCGGAAACTTTGTGGTGACAGACTATTACGGATATGACGCCAAGACCGGCACCACATATTATGCCGCCAATCAGGAAGGCGCAACCAAGAAGGCCGTCTACAAAAGCGACATCAAGGGAAAGGTACTGAAGCTGAGCACCAAGGAAGGTACAAACGACGCCATCTTCAGCAAAGACATGAAATACTTCATGAACGTGTACAGCAACATCAACACACCGCCCGTCACATCCCTCTGCGATGCCAAGGGAAAGGAACTCAAGGTTCTGGAAGACAACCAGGCACTCAAGGACAAGCTGGCCACAATCGACCTGGGCGAACGCCGCTTCTTCACCTTCCAGACACAGGACGGAGTGGAACTGAACGGATATATGGTACTGCCCCCCACCTTCAACGAAGGCCAGAAGTATCCCGTGGTAATGTATCAGTACAGCGGCCCCGGCAGCCAGCAGGTGCTTGACAGTTGGAACGCCGGCAACATGGGCGGAACCCTCTACGAGCAGTATCTTGCACAACGCGGATTCATCAGCGTGGTTGTGGACGGACGCGGTACAGGCGGACGCGGACGCGACTTCGAGCAGTGCACTTATCTGAAGTTGGGCCAGTTGGAAAGCCACGACCAGGCCGAGGCCGCCATCTATCTGGGCACCCTCCCTTATGTGGACAAGAACCGCATCGGAATCTGGGGCTGGAGCTTCGGCGGATTCAACACCTTGATGAGCATGAGCGAAGGCCGTGGCGTATTTGCCGCCGGAGTGGCCGTTGCACCTCCCACCAGCTGGCGCTATTACGACACCGTCTATACCGAACGCTTCATGCGCACCCCCAACGAGAACAAGGAAGGATATGACGTAAGCCCCATCGGCCGTGCCAACCAGCTGCAGGGCCACCTTCTGCTGTGCCACGGAATGGCAGACGACAACGTACACTACCGCAACATTGCCGAATACTCCGAAGCACTGGTACAGGCTGACAAGGACTTCAAGGAACTTGCCTACACCAACCGTAACCACAGCATTTACGGCGGCAACACCCGCCATCACCTTTTCCGCCAAATCACAAATTGGTTTGTGGATTATTTGCAAAAGTAAAAAATACTCACTACCTTTGCACCGCAATTCAGGCCCCGTAGCTTAGCTGTATAGAGCGTCAGATTCCGGTTCTGAAGGTCAAGGGTTAGAATCCCTTCGGGGTCACAAAGAGAAGGACTCTCCATTTCGATGAAAATTTATTTTCAAGAGAAGAGGAGAGTCCTTTTCTTTGTTAGACCTTCGCCAATCCCGAAGGGGACACCTTCCCGTGGAAAGGGATGGGAACAACAATGTTAATCCTAAAGAGATAAAGAAAACACCAAACAAATTTGCAAGTACGCAAATAAGTACTTATCTTTGCGGTAGAATAAAAATAAATTTTATGAAAACAGCCAATTACACTGATTTTAGATCAAATCTGAAAGGTTACATGGATGCCGTCATTGATGATTGCGAAACCGTTATCATCAATCGGGGTAAAGACACAGGAGTTGTACTGATTTCGCTGGAAGAATATAATACCCTTAAAGAAACGGAATACATCATGTCCTCGCCAGAAACCATGGAAGCAATCCGCAAAGGAGACGAGGAAATAAAGAACGGCAAAGGTATCAAAGTGGAACTTGAGGATTTATGGAAATAATCTTATTGGAACAAGCCCAAAAAGACCGTGATTACTGGAAGAAAACAGGAAACAAAGCCATAATGAAGCGGATAACTGCCTTATTAAAAGACATTATGGAACATCCGTATACAGGAATGGGAAAGCCAGAAGCTTTGCGATACGAATTGGCCGGCAAATGGTCAAGAAGGATCAATTCCGAACACCGCCTGATCTATTCTGTAAACGAGGACATAATCACCGTCTATGTATTTTCCATGAGATACCATTATTCCAAGAAATAATATGGGGCGAGCCTCATAAAATAGTCAGACTCACCCGACGACCAAGCCCTTCAAATATCCTGAACAAGGTTGTCAGCTGAACATCAGCCTTACCATTTTCCAAACGGGAAATATAAGTCTTTTTCGTGCCTATCTTTTCAGCCAGTTGTTCTTGCGTCAATCCAGCACGAATACGTTCTTCTTTGAGCGTTTGGGCAAGGCAAAAAGCCTCAGTCTCTTTGTCAAATTCCTCGCGAGACGGTGTACCAATCTCTCCAAAATCCGCATTAAGCAATTCGTCAAGATTGCTACAATTCATTATCGCATTTTCTCTCTTCTTATTCATAACTTATTCCTTATCTCTAAAATACTCCTTCATTAACATTTCTGCTTTTTCTATTTCCCCTAAAGGTGTCTTTTGACTTTTTTTCTGGAATCCATTAAAAAGGATGACCAACGAGCCCTTATCAAAGCAACAGAACACTCTGAATATATCACCGCCAAATTCTATTCTGATTTCAAATAACCCTTTCTTTCCTTCAATGCTTCTGAGAATTGAACAAGGCAATCTATCAAGCGTTTGCAACCATATTAATGTTTGAGCTATTTTTCGTCTCACTTTTTCAGACTGATCCACATAAAACTCATTAAAATAGTGCTTATAAAACCTTATCTCTCTTTTTGCCATTTCAATCAAATTACACTGCAAAGTTAACGAAATAGTTTACCTTTTCAAAATGTTTTGCATATTTTCTGCGTCTTTTATACTGAAAATGTTGTCCGCCAATCAAAATAGGCTCTGTTTTACTCTTAAAAAAAGGAATATAACAAGCCCATTATTTATTAAGCCAAGGACTAATGAGCATTAAAGTTCTCTTCCATCACATAACCCCAGGCCATACTGTTGCAATGACAAACGGATACTGGTGCAAAGCCAAACGCACCAGCATCCGTTTGCTGTAGCACTGCACTAATAATCCCAACAGATACAACTGAAATTGTTTTTAAAGCTAACTGAAAAAGTTTTCCGTCAACGATAAAAAGTTTGTTCCAAGGTTTGGAACATACGTTTCATAGTTTGGAACGTATGTTTCATTATTTGGAATGTACGTTTCATCTGTTGGAACATAACATTCACCACAGAGAAAAAACTTTTTCACCACTGTGCTACAACAATTTAAGCACTATGTTTCAGAAATGTTATAATGTTGGCGTTTTTGGAACATATTAATAGTTCGCTTTGCTGTACGTTTCAAACTAAAGAACCAGCCAATAATATGCCATAGTCGTGCTATATATGCGTCAAATCTATAAATGATGTTTTTTTTACATTTTTTATGTAATATTTTCATCGTATTAAAAATTTTTACGATATTTGCATACAGATTCTCAAAAATCTGGACTGATTTGTTAACAAAAACGAGATTTTACCTTACAATAAGTCCAGAAGCTCACGCCGAACAAACGGTAGTAGGTTATAACGACCAATCTATTAGTGGTAAGGGTGGGATGAGGATTAAATTTTATTAAGGCGTTTACATGCGTCTTGACTTTGACGTCTAAGAATCTCGCAAATTCGAACGGTATTGTCAGAGCAAGGCAACGGTAGATGTCCTCGGGATGTGTATAATATACACTCTTTAACCGATACATTGTATTGTGTTAAAGACAAAGTATATTTTCATATCGGCGTGGGCTTCGACGTTGCTCGTTCTTCAATACCGGGCAATGCGAGAGCCTTTAGACGTGGAACGGGTAACAGAATGTTCCACGCTTTTTTTGCCCCAAAATTAGTATGGACTTTCTGTTGAAAATACGGTGCTAATTTAAAATAACTATATGGAGCAAAAAAATGTTTAAAATCGGTCAGGGCTATGAAGCTGAATCAATTGTTTTTGTATTTCAGTTTAAACTTCATGTCACGACAAGGAACTGTATTGAGTATTAACAATCTAAATTATATTTCATTATGAACCGAGGAAAACTTATTATCAAATTAGCAATTTTGATTGCTTATTTATTGTTTGCTGGCTTTAGTGCCTATTTTACAGCTTCATCATTATCGCTCAATCTTTTAAATGGGACGAATCTATGGATTGTATATATTTTGGTACTAATTGTAGCAATTGTTGCTGGTTGGTGCCTTTCCAATGTTATCGAAGAACTACAGAAAACCATCGGGGCATCTAAAACCACATTTGCATTCAGTTTAGTCGGATTCTTAATCTTTTGGTCGTTCAGTTTTCTAACTAATGTACATTATTTCTTTGTTGAAAAACACGGTTACTCAATTTTGACAAAAGAATTGGCAAGCGCAAAGGAATATATAAACGAAAATACGACAAAGAGCAATAAAGAAATTGAAGACAAGAAAAACACTGCTCAAATGGCTATTTGTGCTTCCATCCAAGCAAATATTGATGCTTTTAAAAGAGAATTGGAAAACACAATGGACCGAAGAGAAGGATTTGGAGAGGCTTGTATCAATATTCTTAATTCAACAGAAATCATTCTCACCAAAGATTCTAAAATATATGACGACAAAAACGAATACGTTGTATTTGATGACACTCGAGATGAAGGTGATCGCGGTGTAACCCAACGAAACAGATTTCCTGAATTGTTTACCAAGTATACTGCTCGAATTACTCAACACAGGAACACCAAACTGGATGTCATAAAAAACTTTTATGACAGAAAGAAAGACGACAACACCGAGTTAATAGACTTATTAGGAATCATTGAAGAATTAGAAACACACCACCTTCCTTTAGTATTGAAAGATGGGTCAATAAATGCATTCTACAAATATCATGATCAACAAAATGGCAAGGTGATAGCCAAAATGCCAAACGATTACAATGATTATTGTGTTACCAAAACTGATGGGAAAATCATAAGTTACAATGTATATCCTGCTCAACGAATGTTTGATACAATGTCTGTCTGGAGCGACATTGTTTCAGGAAGGTTAGGCGACATGACCATGTTACAATGGATTGTGATTTCGTTGATTTTTGACATTTTATCTTTTATACTTTTTTATTTATTCCGTAAATAATAACATTAAAAATATTATAATATGCCTAGATTAACAACAAATGAGACTTCTCAACAACCCGTAAATGTAGAAGCATCCGCAATGAACGAAGAGAGCGTATCAAATGATATACCACAGTTAAACAACGAACGTATGCCACAAGAATCAGAAACATACGAAACCAATAATATTTATATTGGAAGACTCGCAACTCCTAAAATAGAAAACGCCAAAGTTCCTGTAGTGGTTTTTTTCGGTCCTCCGTCAAGTGGAAAATCAATGATATTGGTTCGTCTGGCAAAGTTTTTACGTAATGAAGGTTATACCATACAGACAGACCCAACATTCCTTAATACAAAAAAGTATCAAGAAGACTGCCAAAAATTTAATGACAAATTAAATACAAATATTGCTTTAGATGGCTCTGTAGAATTCTTATTAGTCAATATCTATGACAAAAATGGAAAAGAGATAGCCAAACTATTGGAAGCACCCGGTGAAGATTTTTACACTACCGACCCTGAAAAAATTAGAGCAGGTAAAAATCAGCGAGTAGAGCCATATTTGGCCACAATTATGACGAGCAACAATCCAAAATCATATGTTGTGCTGCTTGACTTGGATTCAGAAGTTTCATTCCGCAACGATTCTTATCATAGGGATTCTTACGCACAAAGATTTTTGAACTATTTTTTACCTCCAATAAATCTGAAAAGGGACCGAATCATACTTCTTTATAACAAAATCGACAAAACTCCGTTTGGGACAATCAACGAATGCCAAAATTCAAAGGAAGCTAAAGAAGATGCCAAAATATTTTACAAACAGATTTTTGCAAAATTAACAGGAGGATTCTTTAATTTGGAACAATTTGCATTTAAAACCTTCTGTACCGGAATGTTTTCATCCCATTTTGATGATTCTGGCGAAGAATACCAAATCTACAACGTTGCAAGCGACACCTATCCCCGTGAACTATGGCAAGAAATTGTAAAAAAATGGTAATATTATGGAGATAATCATTCATGGCAAACCCAATGCGGGAAGTTCTAAATCAACTTCCCCTTCCGACACACTATCCCA
The DNA here is from genome assembly GCA_017559845.1 of Bacteroidaceae bacterium. Classification (GTDB taxonomy): domain Bacteria; phylum Bacteroidota; class Bacteroidia; order Bacteroidales; family Bacteroidaceae; genus Physcousia. The sequence continues at coordinate 74,853 of JAFYQQ010000017.1, forward strand.
AAAAATCATAGAGGAATTCTTCAACAGAAGAGATGAAATCACTGATGAAGAAGCCTTAATTGTTGAAGCAAGAAATTGGAAAGGGAAATGGAATAGTGTCTACACATATAAAAAATCCAATTTGAGGGAAATAAGCGAAAATGTTGGCCGTTCAACTTATTTTGCCATATCCTTAATTATTCCGCAAAGTTATTGCTGTATGGTTAGCGAGGTTCTCTCTTTGCTGAAAAAAATGTACAATGAGTCTATTGTTGGTACTTATATATCAGATAAAGGAAAATATATTGTACAAAACTTTGATGACTCTTTCGCTTTTGAAAAATTAGTAAAGAAAATCAAAGACTCTCATGTCAATCTGGAAGAAGACTTCGATCAGAAATTTATTCCATGCCAAGAGTTCAACAATACTGTAAGATACAGCATCATGGATTGTGACTCAAAGGCTTTTGTGCAAACTCTTAGAAAAGTGGGAAGAATAGTAATCACAGAGACAGAAAAAACAAAAGACGAGAAGATTGCCAACACAAATGGTTATCTTGTCCAGAACCAGCAGCTACAGACAGAACTTTCTGATAAAAAAGCAGAAATTGAGCGGTTACATTCAAAGTTAAAGAAATGGGAAGATGATTTCTCTAAATCAACTTCAACAAATAACGGGAAAATAGAAGAACTTAATAAAAGGATAAAAATTCTTTCCGCAGAAAAAGAAAAACTACAAGCTGAAAAGAATACACTTTGCGAATCCAATAAAGCTGTAAAGAATAAATTGGATTCAATCGCATCTTTATTAGGGGTATCTGGAATTAACAAAGTTCCTGAAAACAAACAGCAATCAACCAGAAAACCTCATAACACTCTTATTTTTGGATGTTTATTAGTAAACACGCTGCTTGTATTAATACTTATCTTTTTACAAATATTTAATATAAAAGATTTCATAGCAGAAGGAACTTCTGTAGAAACTGGCAATTATACAGAACTACAAAACAAAATAGAAAGTCTTGAAACAGCCATCAATGATAAGTTTGGGACTTTATACACATTAATATCAGCTAACAAACCAGCATCAACTGAAGGCACAGGATCCTCATCTGAACCAGAGCAGTCCCCAAAAGACGTAGATTGTGAGCTACAAATCTTTCAAGATAATAGACCTGTAGAAATAAGTTCTATAGATAGAGAAAAAACCATTTTGATTAATGTAAAAAAACATGATGGATATGATTTTTTCACATCAAACCTATCAGAGGAGAACGTAAACCTTTTAAAAAGAGGTGAACAATTTAACTTAGGGAAAAAGGAACAAGGGCAAGCCATTATAATAAATTACAGATCTAACGACAAGACAAAATTAAACGAAAAAAATAGTCTAACATTTAATTGATTTATTTTATGAAAATCCGCAAAATAGTCTCTATATTTTCTTTTGCCACTTTGCTATTCTCATGTGGCTCAAATGAGAATAAATATGATCCGTATGCAATTGCAAGTGACACAACAGCAATAAACAGTTCGTATTTTGAAGTTGATTTCAAGAAGACCGATTCAAATTTGAAAACAGTTCATATCAAACTGAATGACACAAACGGATATGATGCATTATTTGACACGGGATGCTCCGGCATGCTTATTTCTTCGCTTGAATTAATTGAGTTGCTGAAGAATAACACCATCAATACAGATGATTATTTGGGTGATGCGACTGTGACTATTGCAGATGGCACCCAAGTTAAACACCCAATGTATAATATTCGCGAAGTGAAATTAGTCGATAAAAATGGGAAAGGACATTCTGTAAGGGATATTGTTGCAACAGTTGTGGATAATCCTGGTGCAGAAATCCTTATAGGCTCTTCCATTATAGACAATTTAGCAAAGAAATCTTACACGGTTGATTTGAAGAAAAAGGTAATTAGATTTGAATAATGAAACCTATAGTATATTTCTTTGGCTCTTTGCCTGGAGGACTTTGCGCTTATCCACAAGACCATACGAAGTTAATTTTCGAAGACTTCATAAAAAGGTCTAAAAACGCATTGCAGATTGTTGTTCATCGCATGGATAATCTGCTATATTATGGATATGTCCGTAAATTTAACGGTAATTACTTCGGTATTTGTGTTTGTCTTGATAGAATCTATAATGACATCGGACTATTATTTAACATCTTCGACAACATATTTGCCCAGACACTTCAACAAGGTGATATATTAAAGTTTTCTTCTGAAAAAAGGATTGAATGGGCCTTAAAAACGTTTGCGTCTGAAAACGTAGCCATAAATGAATATACAAGAAAAATAATAGAAAGGCTTAACCTTTCTGACTGCAATAGTATTGAAGTACCTCCAGCCGATTTCTCAATATCTATAAATGATTGTATTGAAATCAGCCTTGAATCGTCAAAAGAAGAAATTTTAAATGTCACTAAACGCTATTCAAACATCTATATAGTCAAGACAAATGATGAAATAGAAAGAATAACGGGATTTACGCGGCTAATAGAAGGTAAAGAAAAAGAAATATCAAGATTAAAACAAGAAGTAAGTTCACAGAAAATAAAAAACTTAGAACTCTCGTCCCAACTAATAAAAGCAAAAGCGCTACAAAAAAACATGGTTTGGGTTAGTGTTTTAAGTATTATTACATTTATTTTCGGCACGATTTTGTGGAACAAGGTACTTTTCCCCTCTGAAGTCACTCATTATAAAACCAAAGACTTTATCTATTATGGTCCGCTAAAGGACAAAAAGCCTCACGGAATTGGTGTGGCTTTTTATCCCCAGGATGATGTGGACGGACGGAAATTTTACATCGGGAATTTTGAGAATGGCATAAGGCAGGACTCTACAGCAATGCTATACTATCGGGAAGGCGACTATTTTTATGGCAAAATGAAAGATGACAAATGGGAAAATGGTTTGCTTTACAAATGTTCTGACGGAACTTATTTCAGGGGTTCGTTCCAAGAGAACATTCCTTATAATGGTGTATGGTATGACCATGTAAAAAGATATAAATCTGTAGAAGGAGAAATAGTGTATTAACTCGCATTGTGTTGTAAGTCTGATTTAAAGCATCATTTGATAACATTGGGGATTTGTGATGAAGAAGATTATTTTTGTATTGCTTTATTGCCTATGCGTTGTCTGCAATAGTAACGCACAAAAAATACCATCAATAGACAGAAGTCGGTTTGAAGTTTCCACAAAAAACATTTCATTTTCCGGTGATGGCGGTTCAAAAACAATTACCGTGAAAGCAGATCAGCCATGGTCGGTTAAAGAATACCCAGCCTCATGGGCAAGCCTTACCAGATACAAAGAGAGGATTGAAGTAAAAGTAAACGGTAACAATTTTAATGAAAGCCGTAATACTTCTTTCTCAATCACTTCTTCAGGAAAGACTATTACCATAGGTATCAAACAAGATGAAATGCCTATATTGGAAATCAATCCAAATAATGCTAATTTTACCGCAACCGGTGGAACTCAAATATTTACTATAAAGTCCAATATTTCTTGGGAAATAGGAGAAAACACCAACTCTTGGATACACTTAGCAAAAAGTGGGAATACACTTACTCTTAAAGCTGACTTAAATCCTCAATCAATAAATAGAGAAGGCGAATTTACTATATTGTCGAGAGATAAAAGCATTAGAATTTATGTTATGCAATCTGGAATCTCTCCAAACTTTGATATATCCTCTACCTCTGCAAATTTTACGGCAAGTGGGGGAAGTAAAACGTTTACTGTAACTGCAACTGCGCCTTGGAACATTGAAACCGGGACAACAACATGGGGACATTTGACAATAAACGGAAATGAGCTAACACTAAAAGTTGATGCAAACAACCAAACATCTAATAGAGATGATTATTTTACAATAAAATCTGGGGCTAAAAGCATAAGGGTTAATATAACCCAATTAGGCCTTACACCAAAATTTGGAATATCCTCTACGTCTGCTAATTTTACGGCAGCTGGTGGTTCGCAAACATTTACTATTAATTCAAATTCATCATGGAGTATTGAAACACAACCAAAATCATGGGGACATTTGACCAAGAATGGAAAAACGCTAACACTTAATGTAGACAGAAACAACCAGACTTCAAGCAGAGATGATTATTTCACCATTAGGTCAGGCAGCAAAAGGATTAGAGTTGATATAACCCAGGCTGGTGCTTCGCCAAAATTTGACATATCCACTACATCGGCATATTTTGATGAAAATGGTGGAATAAAGAAGTTCACCATATCATCTAATCAAACATGGCACATAGATGTCAATACTACATCTTGGGGACGTTTATACAAAGATGGCAACACCCTCACTCTTAAGGTTGAAAAAAACACACAAACAGAATCCCGAAGAAATTTCTTCGTCATAAAATCAGAAGACAAGAAAATCCGGGTAGACATAACGCAGGCTGCGGGTTCTCCGTATTTACTTGTAAATGGGAGGGCGTCGGATACAGATGTAAACCTGAAACAATACGGAGGAACAGAAACAATATCCGTGAACACCAATGTTGAAAACTATGAAATTCTCAACAAACCGTCTTGGTGCTATATCACAGAAAAAACTCCTTCTGGTTTTGTATTGGGCTACATTAAAAACTCCAGCAGTTACCCAAGAAGCGGCAGTATGAGAGTTATTGCTGATGGCAAAATAGTGCAAGTTAATCTCAACCAAGAACCCAATTACCGTAAAATGCTCAGAAGGAGAAATGGCGGTTGGTTGAATATGGCCATTGGTTTCGAAGCAGGATACGGTAGCGCTTGGTATGCTAATAGCATTGTTGGATTAAGGTTGGGTAATTATAAGGATGTGCTTCAATTTGAAATGGGTATAACACCTGGTATTGCCGGTATTAACTATGGAGATGAATATGAAGATGACTATGCGTTCCATTTGCCAGTGTACAGTTCTTTGAAATTATCTACTAAAAGAGGAAAGTTTTACTTAAAACTTGGTGGTACATATAATGTCATCTATGACAAATATTACGAAGGCAAGTATTCATTGCGTGCAGGTTTTGGTTCGGCATGGAAACATTTTGAGTGGGACTGGGCATCGTTTCAATTGAATGCGCCTACAGATTACTGGTATGGTTCCAAGTTTTCCGACATATTAAACGAGCCAGACATGATGTTCGGCATGAGAATGGCATGGTATATTACACGGTAATTGACAGATGGAACAATCCAAACTTTTAGATTATGATGATAAAAGTGCGAAGAATATTACTATTAGGCAGCATAGCCGCAATGATGGCTTGCACGCCAACAAAGCAATCCACTATAGATGAGGCTTTACAAACAAAGGTGGATTCTGTCTTACAAAACAAGATGGGCGAAATCAATGCCGTTTCCGGGCAAGTTATTGTAATGGAAGTGCAGACAGGTGAGATTAAGGCTATGGTGGGTGATGGCATTAGCCAGGAATCCGGGCTAACCCGTACTGCATCTTTATTGGCAGCTTTAGAAACAGGCAGAGTGAAATTGTCTGATACGGTGGATGTTGGTGAGGGCGTTTACATGGTTCATGGCAAACCTTTATCTGACCACAATTGGCGCATGGGCGGATTTGGCAAGATAACCACTTTGGAAGGTTTGATGCTTAATTCTTACATTGCACTCTACAAGAACATTGAAAGAGCATTTGAAGAAGAGAACACCTACTTTGGTATGCTTAACAAAATGTGTTACGGTCAACCAGAAAGCATTGAAAGGCTGGACAGTTTGAAAGCGTCTTACTTTGAAACTCCTGAGGACAGTAGTGCATTAGCATGGTCTTGCATTGGACATAATCAGCGTATTGCACCGATTCAAATGCTCACTTTCTATAATGCCATTGCCAATGGCGGCAAGATGGTGAAGCCCATGCTTTACAAAGGTGAAACGGAGGTTATCAATCCGCAAATAGCAAGTAAAGCCAACATTGACAGCCTACAAATGGCACTGGTTCATGTGGTAACGGAAGGTCTGGGCAAACCTGCACAATCCGAGAAAGTACAAGTTGCAGGATTTGGCGGCGGTTTTCCTATCTCTACAAAGGAAGACAATTCAGAGGGCAGGATTAACACTGTATTTTCTGTGGGTTTTTGTGGTTACTTCCCAGCAGAAAACCCGAAGTTCTCTATTATTGTGAGCATGAATAAAAAGGGATATCCCGCAAATAGCTATTTAATGGCTGGCAGTGTTTTTAAGGAGATTGTGGATTATATGGTTGATTCGGGAGATACTACTGAAACAAATGATACAACATCATTAACAGATAGTCTTCCTAAAAAATCTTTGAATGACATTCGATTTGCTGGATGGACAGAGAAAGATTGGTTGGACAATGAATATATTAAGACACTAAGAAATCATATTGATGCTTGTCTTCAAGGCAAGATATCGGATTCGCAGTTTGAGAAATATAAGGATGAATTATCGGGAAAATTTATGATTGGTAGTATAGAACCTTATATTATGGGTGGAGTATTCATACAATTTTGTTTTATTGATAGACCCAATAAAATATTCTCAACTTGGGTGTATAGCAAAGTTGACGAGGAAACAGAAACCGTCTACGATTATGAATGTAATGGACTTGAAATGGAAGAATATGAATCGGATTTGACCAAAGAAGAAATGATAAGAATCTCAGAAGAGCATCCTGAACAGAAACTTTGGTAATGGCAATAAGGGGAATTATACTTATAAAAATACGTCACCCTCAAAAAAACATCACATCATCATACTTCACATCTGAAAATATATCGCTATATTTGCAGGTGGAAGTCTGTTGGCAACGGCCAATACCTGATTTTCTTGTACGATTTCATAGCCAATAATGCAAAGATGGAAGAACGAAGAAGCATATCGAAAGAACAAATAATAATGGCTTACGTGGCAACATGTATTGAGACAACAGCCAGATACTTGAAAACCGATTACAAGAATGTTTTCGAAAGGATGGAGCGTGTTGGCATGATTGACAAATACATTTTGCCCAATTACGAACCATTGCATAGCGAAAGCCGGGATGTGCTTGCCGAACGATTGGTTGAATGTTTAACAAACTGGGAGGAGCAGGTATGAATAAAAAATGATACCATCCATCTTTATATTGCAGGACTGATGGATTTGAAATCTACACTAAAAGAACTTTCCAAGCATCAACCCAATAACCAAATGTGCTTACTCAATCAAAGTATTACAGACAAATATCTAGTATATGACGGAACAGAAGAATTATGATAATCCGACAAGATCTCCTGTGATTCAAGAAATCATTATGAGTAACCGCATTGGAGCGATAGCTGTATCACTGGCAGAACGACTCTCAATAAATACGGTCACTGCCCTAAAAATGTTTTATCGCAGCGACACTTGCGCCCGTCTACACGACAAATCCACCGGTCTGTATCTGTACGGAGATTTGTATGTCTCGGACGAATTCATACTTGAAATGCAAAATAGGCAGTGATGATGCAAGAAAAATAAATTTATTCACCCTTCCTTTTACGACAACCAAATGGAAAGATGAAATGGCTAAATGATTTCTTCAAGAAAAAGGCTGACCCAAAAGCGGAACCCAGGGAACGGAAAGGCCATTCTTTGGAAAGATTTGTCAATATACAGGAACGTGTGTACGGAAGGGCTTTGGCTGAGGTGGCGTTTTCTGAACAACAAATTCCAAGATTGCCGGAATCGGACATTCTGGAAGTGAGGGACTTTGCCTTGAACGGCTGGACACTTGGCGAGACACATGGTTTGCCGCATTGGCAAAGGGTGGAGCGGAACGGCATCCTATTAAGTTCTGTAGATGGACGGATACGAGAAGAAATCAACATCAAGGTGGTGCGTTTCTTTGCCTATCTGCATGACAAATGCCGCATTGACAACTGGAAGGACATTGAGCATGGTGTAAGGGCTGCCGAGATGTTGCCCTCCATTAAGGACACGATACTGAAGGACTTTACCGATGAGGAGTTTTCACTGCTTGAAAGAGCCTGCCGGTTCCATACGACAGAACGTCGTACCGGCAATCCAACCATTGACGTTTGCTTTGATGCCGACAGATTGGACCTGGGCAGGGTCGGGATTGTCCCCAACCCCAAACTGATGGCCACTGAACAGGGTGCTTATTTTGCCGCCAAGATTCATTAGGGCGGTTCTACAAGAACATGGACATAAAGACAGGAACCATTAAAAGGTCGCCCTTTCGTTTAAGGTCTTTGGTATACACCAAGTAACGATGCAAGATTCTGTTGGAAAACTTCTTTTGGAAAGCGTCAATTGAAGCATTTTATTATACAGTTTACGTTTGAATATTTTCTTTTCCATCACTGATAATGTCTGTTTCAATTGCAAAGCTACACATCTTTGCCGAAAATCTCACAATTTATTTCCTGGAAAATGCCGAAAATCTCACAATCTTGTCCATTTTAAGTAAAAAAGCCGAAGCACTAACTTTATCAAGACCGCGACTATACTTTGTCTGAGGGTTGACAATACTTTGCCGGCAATGCAACAATACACGAAAATATTTGTCGGATTCGGAAATCATGACTACCTTTGTGGGTGTAATCATTGTATAGACCCGTATCATGAACTGCAAAACATTATCCCTTATCCTGCTGATGGCAGGCATGGCCGTTGCGAATCCCGCCAACGCCAAGAAAGACGAAGTGCAACAATCCCGCAACTATATAGCCAACCGGCATCCGCTGGCGGCCAAAACCTATATGGCTCTGCCCTTGGGCCACATTGAGGCCAACGGATGGATGGAGGAACAACTCAAACGGATGAGAAGCGGCCTGACCGGACATCTGGACAAGATATACGAACCGGTGTGCGGCCCAAGGAACTGCTGGCTGGGCGGAGACGGCGATGCGTGGGAACGCGGCCCTTATTGGATTGACGGTCTGTTGCCCCTGGCATATATTCTGGACGATGAGGCTCTGAAGCAGAAGGTGCAGCCGTGGATTGAATGGACTTTGCAGTCGCAGCAAGAGAGCGGTCAGTTCGGTCCTACAACGGACAGGGATTATGAGCCTGGCCTGCAACGCAACAATGCGCAGGACTGGTGGCCAAGAATGGTGATGCTGAAAATCATGCAGCAGTATTATCAGGCCACTGGCGATGAAAGAGTGATTAGGTTCATGAGCAAGTATTTCCGATACCAGTTGAACGAACTGCCCAGCAAGCCACTTGGCAACTGGACATTCTGGGGACAGCAGCGCGGAGGCGACAACCTGCAGGTGGTGTACTGGCTATACAACATCACCGGCGAACGTTCCCTGCTGGACCTGGGCGAACTGATCCACAGACAAACCATCGACTGGACAAACTATTTCAACGAGGGAGAGATTCTCACCCGCCAGTTGAGTCTGCATTGCGTAAACCTGGCACAAGGATTCAAGGAGCCGGTTGTATATTACCAACAGGGTAAAGACCCCAAGTATCTGCAAGCCCCCAAAAATGCCGTGAAAACCATGCGCAATACCATTGGGTTGCCCACCGGACTGTGGGGCGGAGACGAACTGCTTCGTTTTGGCGAGCCTACAATGGGTTCGGAGCTGTGTACTGCGACGGAAATGATGTTCTCTCTGGAAAGCATGCTTGAAATAACCGGCGACGTACAATGGGCAGACCATCTGGAACGCGTGGCATACAACGTGCTGCCCACCCAGCATGATGACGACTTCATGTCGCGCCAATATTACCAGCAGACCAACCAGGTTTGTGTAACAAAGGCATGGCGGCAATTCACCACGCCGCACGAGGATACGGACATCCTCTTCGGCACGCTGACCGGATATCCCTGCTGTACCTGCAACATGCACCAAAGTTGGCCAAAACTGGTGCAGAACCTGTGGTATGCAACAACCGACCACGGAATAGCCGCCCTGGTATACGGTCCGTCAACTGTAAACGCGACCGTGGCAGACGGCATACCCGTGACCGTCAAGGAAGAAACGAACTATCCATTCAGCGAGGAGATCAAATTTACCGTTAATTTTGACAACAAGAAGCAGAAAGAAGCTGTCTTCCCGATACATCTTCGCATTCCAGCTTGGTGCAAAAGCGCCACCATTGCTGTAAACGGCAAGAAGGTTGAGACAAATTCCGCAAGCGGAGAGATTGCCGTGATATACCGCACATGGAAGCAGGGCGACCAACTGGAACTGAAACTTCCCATGCAGGTGACTGCATACCAATGGTACGGCGGTGGTGTGTGCGTGGAACGCGGCCCGCTGCTGTATGCGCTGAAGATGCAGGAAAACTGGAAGAAAAAGGATTTCGAAGGCGATGCCGCCAAGAAATACGGACCCTGGTATTATGAAGTAACCAGCCCCACGGCATGGAACTATGGTCTGCAACGCCACCATTTGAGCGAGGCGGGAAAGCACTTCAATGTAATCCAATCAGAAGAACTTGCCGCCTATCCCTGGAATGTGGAGAACGCTCCCATTACACTGCGCACAAAAGCCATCAAGATGAAAGACTGGACGCTGTCACGCAATTCCTGCGGCCCCATCAATTATTATTCCCAGCAAGGACAGGATTACGAAAAAGAGGAATACGAGATAGAACTCATCCCCTACGGATGCACGACACTTCGCATCACAGAATTCCCGTTAAGATGAGGGTTTTGATAACTACAAACAAGGGCACGCTTCCTAAGAAACGTGCCCTTGTTTATTAAAAACTTTATACTCTTTACTGATACACATCCTCTATCTCCAAGACGTACATGACGTGGAGAGAGCCACCGGGGCGATCGTTATACCAGCGGGAAAGGATTTCGGAGTCCTGGAACTGACTCTCTTGCATAGGACTGCGGAAGAGGGGACGGCAATCCAGGGTGATGCGGTTCTGTTCAAAAGCCACACCGCCACGCTCTGTTTCGAGAGGGAGCAGACCAGTTTCCTTGATCTTGTCAATCTCACGTCCGGACTTGCTTCCACAAAGATTCAGGACGGGCTTGAATGCCTCGGGTAAGAAACTCAATGTAATTCTGCCACCAGATTCTATGAACTCATAGGTATAGCGCTCGGGGCGGACAAAGATGAAGGCCACGGGTTTGTTCCACAACCATCCCAAACCGCCCCATGAGGCAGTCATGGTGTTAAAATGCTTTATGTTACCCGCTGTAATCAGCATCCATTCCTTGCCAATCAGACGGAATACATCCTCCTGAGACAATACGGTCAAATCTTTCTTAATCATATCTTTTTTCTTCAATTTTCATCGTATAGAAATTTGTTTCCTTGGGCAGGAATCCAAGTTTCCGGTAAAGTGCATTCGCAGCGATGCGCGACGGGCGAGAAGTCAGTTGCAACGTAATAGGAGCAAAGGACGCAGCACGCTCAAGCAGATAATCCATCAGCGCACGGCCAAGCCCAAGCCCCTGAAACTCAGGCAACACCACCACATCCTCGACACTTGCCTTGCGGCCGGTGGGTGAGGCGAACAAGCAGAGTGTCGCACACGCCACAATGGTGCCCTTATGCCGAACCACATAAAGATGGCTGTCGGGACAGTCTATCACAGCCTGCAACATTTCCTGGGTGAGCACGCAACGCCGGCTCAGTGCGGACATCAGATTGCAGAATTGGTCAAATTCAGTCTGCGAAAAGCTGCTGAGCTCTGAAAATTCGCAGCGGACGAGAAAGTCAGATGAGGTATTCATGACTGTTAGAGAATCGCTTCGCTACGCATGACTGCACGATAGAGATTGCATCCCACGAAGTTGCCGGCCACGATACTCAGATAGAAGACAAGCACCGCCACAAAATTGGAGCAGAGGAACTCTACGGGCACGCACAAGTAATAAAAGGCATCGGCCACACAGTGGGGGAAGCCGCAGTTGATGAACAAAGGAATACCAAAAAGAAGCGGCAAGACATTTCCCTTACGGGCAAAGGTTACAACGGTGGTCATGATGAATCCACAACCCACCGCCAGCAGTCCGCCAAACAAAGGACCGTTGGCAAGACGCGCCTCCAGAACAGACTGCGCCGTCGCCTGTATGGGCATGGGGCTGCAACGTGCCAGCAAGCCAACCAGCAGACAACCTACGATGTTGCCAAAAAGGATGAACATAAGCTGTCCGAACTCGCCACGGCGGAAGAAACCAGCCGTACCGGTATATAACTTCAGGCGATAGGAAACCACCGCCAATAATCCGAAAGAGAAGACCACCGCACCGATGATGCTTTTCTCGGCCAAATAGCCGAAGCCGGCAAGGCCAACACAAATACCCGCCAAGACGGAAGAACGCAAAGTGGAAATAAATTGTTTCATCTGTATGCTTATTATTACTTGACCGTGCAAAAGTAATCATAATATGCTAATTGATGAAAAAAAGTGACAAAAAAGTGAAGGACGAAACGGATGCAGTAATAAATACCGCTATTCATTTTCATAAAAAACACGATATAGTCCGAAAAAATATGTAATTTTGCACCATTGTAAACGCAAAAAGCAAGTACGGCAACCACCGCCTCCCCTATACATTATTATATATATACGATTAAGATGATAGACAGAGCCACCATAGACAAGATAATTGAAGCCGCCAACATTGTGGATGTGGTAAGCGACTTCATTACCCTGAAACGTTCCGGCGCCAATCTGAAGGGGCTATGCCCGTTCCACGATGACCGCACGCCCTCGTTTATGGTGTCTCCAGCCAAGAACATTTGCCATTGCTTTGCCTGTGGCGAGGGAGGAAGTCCACTCAATTTCATCATGAAGCATGAACAACTCTCCTACCCCGATGCATTACGCTACTTGGCAAAGAAATATGGCATACCCATACAGGAGAGGGAGCAGACGGAGGAACAGAAAAAAGTACAGACGGACAGAGACAGTATGTTCATTGTGAACGAATGGGCAAACGACTGGTTCCAAAAACAGCTGTACGAGACGGACGAAGGCGTGGCCATCGGTCTGGCCTATTTCCGTTCACGCGGTTTCAGGGATGACATTCTGAAGAAGTTCCAGGTGGGATACTGCCCCGACAACCGGGAGAACCCGATGGGAAAGATTGCCGTTGCGGAAGGATACCAGGAGAAATACCTCATCAACGTGCCAAACGAGAAGGACACACGCCAGAGCATTGGCACCGGACTCTGTCTGAAGAACGAGGAGAGCGGACAGTTGAGAGACCGTTTCCGCAACCGTGTGATATGGCCCATCTTCAGCCAAAGCGGACGAGTGGCGGGCTTTGGCGGACGCGTATTGGACAAGGCCACCAAGGGCGTAAACGTAAAGTATCTGAACTCGCCCGAAAGCCTTGTGTACAGCAAGCGCAACGAGCTTTTCGGATTCTTCCAGGCCAAGCAGGCCATCAGCAAGAAGGACCGCTGCTATCTGGTGGAAGGTTACACAGACGTAATGGCCATGCACCAAAATGGTGTGGAGAACGTGGTGGCATCGTCGGGCACCGCACTGACGCCCGGACAGATTTCCATCATCCGCCGCCTCACCAACAACATCACGGTCATTTACGACGGCGACAGTGCCGGAATAAAGGCCAGCGAGAGAGGTATCGACCTGATTCTGGCGGCAGGTATGAACGTGAAGCTGCTGCTGTTGCCCGATGGAGAAGACCCCGACAGCTTTGGCCGCAAACACTCAGCCACAGAATTCCAACAATACATTGAGAGCCACCAGACCGACTTCCTGCACTTCAAGAGCAAGCTGCTGGCAGACGAGGCCAAGAACGACCCGCAGGCCGAGAGCAAGATGGTGAACAGCATTGTGAAAAGCATTGCCAACATCCCCGACGAAATCACCCGCGCCCTGTACATCCGACAGGCAGCCAAGAACACGTTGCTGGAAGAGAAGCTCATCCTTGATGCCGTGAACAAACAGGTAAGAGCAAATCTGGAGGAACAGGCCAGGGAGAGGGAAAGGGAACGCAGACGCGCCGCGGGAGAAACCGTGGCAGAAACCGGCGGACAGCCCCAGCAGGAGCAACCCGTCCAGAGCCTTGTGGCCGAGACAAGACAAAGCCAGGTTCATGATAAGCGGAAGGAGGCGCTGCTGATACAGATGGTCATCCGCAACGGCGAAAAGCGCGTGTTCTGCATCAAGGACGAAGAAGGCCAGGAGCAGGTCTACTCCATCACGGAATTCATCTATTACAGCCTGCAACAGGACGACATCACCCTGGGCGAGCCGTTATATGTGAAGATTCTGGAAGAAGCCATGGAGCAAGGCCAAAACGAAAAGTTCCAGGCCTCGGCCTACTTCATGAACCACCCCGACGCACAAGTGGCCCATTTGGCATACGTCATGTGTACAGACCATGAGCAGCTGAGCAAATATCACGACGCATCGGCACCGGCATCCAACCCGGACGACATTCTGGCCGAACAAGTGGAGCATCTACTCTCCGACATTAAACTGAGCATCGTCCGTCAGCAGATAAAGGAGCTGGTGGCGCAGACCAAGAACCCCGAAATCCTGAAGGACAAGGAAAAGTACATGGCCCTTCTGAACGAGTTCAAGGAAAAGAAAGAAGTGGAGCGGATGCTGGCCAAAATATGCGGCGACAGGGTTTTGGGATAAAAGCCGCCAATCACCACACACAAAAAATCGTAATCGGACATTTCATGCAGCGTTGCATGGAGCTACTTATGACATTAGTAACGCGATGCAGCGTTGTATGGAACGCCTGCAATGCCTATTCCTTTATCAACTGGAGAAATTCTTCGCGAGTCTTTGCCTGGTTGAAGGCTCCGCAGAAGTCGCTGGTGGTGGTGACGCTTCCCTGCTTTTCCACACCGCGCATCTGCATGCACATGTGCTGTGCCTCAACCACAACCATCACGCCCAAGGGCTGCAGGGCTTCCTGAATGGCCTGGCGAATCTGCAATGTCATGCGTTCCTGCACCTGAAGGCGGTGCGAGAAACAGTCGACCACACGGGCAATCTTGCTCAGGCCGGTAATGTATCCGTTGGGGATGTAGGCCACATGCACACGTCCGTAGAAAGGCAGCATGTGGTGTTCGCACAGGGAATAGAAGTTGATGTCCTTCACAATAACCATCTGGCTATAGTCTTCCTTGAACTTTGCAGAATTGAGCAGCGCCACGGGGTCCTGGCTGTATCCGCATGTGAGCGTGGCCATGGCACGCGCCACACGCTGGGGGGTCTTGACCAGCCCCTCGCGCGAGGCATCCTCGCCCATCAGTTCCAGTATGCGCTTTACGTGTTCCTGCAGTTCATTCTGCACGGCATCGTCCATCTTGACAGATGTTTCCATAATAAGGGTTTTTTTATCGGATTAAATTATATGTAGAAACGAGAAGAGCAAAGGGAATCAGTAATATACATTAATCTTGCTCTTCACAATCACCGCTTCCTTGAAACTCTGGGTTTCCTTCATTCTCATGAACAATTCGCTGGCTTCCTCGTAGGTGCGGAAGTCACCTACCCTGCACTTCCAGTGGGGGCTGATGAACTGCGTATACACCTTCACTCCGGGGAAAAGGCTCTGCACACGCTTGCCAATCATGCCAGCCTCGTTCTTGGCGTTTCTGGAGTTGCCGCCGGAGAACACCTGAATGCGGTATCCGTTGGCGCGCACGCGCTGTCCCATGTTGGCCGGTGCGTCCGTCAGGGCCAGGCTGTCCCCGGCCACAGTCTGCACGGCAGTCTGCATGAGGGAGTCGGTCTTGGACACATTGCCAACCCTGTTTTGAGCTCCCGGCACCTTCCTTGCCATCCCGTTGATGAGGTCTGTGATGGTCTTGCTTTGGTGCAGCACAACCGTTCCGCAGCCCGGTCTGGCCTTTTGCAGATAGTCGGTGTATAACTCCTGTGCAAAAGAGACTACGGAGAACTGAAGCAGAAGTATAAAAGAAAAAAACTTGAGTTTACACATAAATTCTTTTTCTAATGTGGAGGGACAGAATGTATTTTTTTATTGTCTTGTTGTTTGAAAACTGCAGAGCGCCGGCGCATGTGACGCACCGGACACTCTGCATATAAAGCGTTATGGAATTAGTTCCATGCGTCAATGATACCCTTGAAGTCAGCAGCCTTCAGAGAAGCGCCACCAATCAGACCACCGTCGATGTTGGGCTTTGCAAAAAGTTCGGGAGCGTTGCTGGCCTTGCAGCTTCCGCCATAGAGGATGCTGGTGTTGTCTGCCACCTCAGCGCCGTAAACCTCAGCCACACAGCTGCGGATGTAAGCGTGGATTTCGTCAGCCTGCTCAGCAGTAGCGGTCTTGCCGGTACCGATAGCCCAGATGGGTTCGTAAGCGATAACCACATTTTCCCACTGCTCTGCGGTCAGGTGGAACACGCTGCCAGCCAGCTCGGCCTTGCAAACAGCCTCCTGCTCGTTAGCTTCGCGCTGCTCCAGGCTCTCGCCGATGCAGAAGATAACCTTCAGGCCGTTAGCCAAAGCCAGGTCTACCTTCTCCTTCAGGATTTCGGGAGTCTCGTTGTAATACTCGCGACGCTCAGAGTGGCCCAGGATTACATACTCGGCACCTGTGCTCTTTACCATCTCGGCGCTAACCTCACCGGTATAGGCACCAGAAGCCTTGTCTGCGCAGTTTTCTGCAATTACAGCAATAACGCTGTCCTTCAGCAGTTCGCTTACAGTAGCCAAGTGGATGAAGGGAGTACCGATGATAACCTCGCAATTGGGCTTTTCAGCAGCCAAAGCTTCCTTCAACTCAGTAGCCAATGCTACACCTTCCTGCAGGTTCTTGTTCATTTTCCAGTTACCTGCTACAATTTTCTTTCTCATTTCGTTTGCTTTTTTAAAAGTTAAACTCTATGTCTATATAATTCTCTCATTTTTTTTCCTAACCACAAACGGTCTGCAACGGTTACGGCCAGCAAGGGCAGAACGTACCACAGCAGCAGCCGGAACAGACGTTTCAGTTTGCTCTCAATCGGCGGATTTGAAATCTCCAGCTGTTCCAGCGGCGCGTCCAGTTTCTCCACAGCGGGAAGCATCGTGTTGGGCCATTTGTTGACAACCACACTGCCATGCAGCAGCATCAGTCCGGGATTGGAACGTATCATTGTCTTCAGCACCACATCGTCAGTGTGGCAATAGGGATATTCCGCCCCGGTCATTTCCGTCCACCTTTCTATGGCTGCGTCTCCGCTTGCCGTCAGACAATAGAACGGATATCCGTATGTAAGGCAATAGTCATGCACTCCGGCAATGCGGTCCATCATACCGTCATCGGCATTCTCTAAATGTGGCGACACCAACAGGAACTTATAGGTATCCTCGCGCAGAAAAGCCTCGGTGATGTCTTCGTTGTCTTCCAGACGCAGCATCTGGAAATCGGTAATCTCGGGCAATGCTGACGCATCCGACTGCGTGTTCACGGTGCGTGTGTCCACAAATGTCCAGGTGCTGTCGGGATAATCCTCCAAAGAAAACTCCTTCTGCACCCCCTCCTTTTCCATCAGGAAATAGGTTTCAACAGCAGCGCTGTCCGTATCCAGAGCCATCTTCTGAAGCAGGTCTGCCCCAATGTGATAGGGGCGGAAGTCCCAAACGGGAAGTCCGTACAGGTTTATGCAGACAAAGACGAAGGCAAAGACCTTGGAGTACAGGTTGATGATCCACTGGTTGCGCTCCAGGACAAAACGGGTCATCATGCGATAATACCAAACCACGAACACCGCGGCCACAAGCAGGATCAGGTTCTTGTAGAAGGTCTGCCAGTTGGTCAAGGTAAAGGCATCGCCGAAACAGCCGCAGTCTGAAACCGGATTGTCAATCGCCAGATAAAGCGTGAGCGGCGTCATCAGCGCCAAGAACAAAAGGCAGAAACGCGATGCGCGTTTTCTATGGGAGCCAAAGAAAAGGCATATGCCCAGGTCAAATTCAAGAAAAGCCAAGCCCACGGCCAGGAGCAGAGGCACAAAACCGGGCAACAGGGCAGACAGCCCGAACGCCTGTGCATAGTCCTCAATCTTGTATTGCGTTCCAACAGGGTCAATCAACTTGACGATACCCGAAAGTATGAACGTCACGGACAACAGCATGCGACAAAGGTTCACACCCAGCCACCTGACACGTCTCCAAAGCCTGTTGTTACTTCTCACCATAGGTCAGTTTGATCAAACCGAAGACTGCATAGTTCATCATGTCCATGTAATTGGCGTCAATGCCTTCAGAAACCAAAGTTTCGCCATGCAGGGATTCAATCTGCTTGGTGCGGAAAATCTTCATCAGAATCAGATCCGTATAGCTGCTTACGCGCATTCCGCGCCAAGCCTCATCATAATCGTGGTTCTTGCGGAGCATCAGGTCCAACGCCTTTTGGGCATGGCGGTCGTATGCTTCCAATGCCTCAGTCTCGTTCATGTCATCCGAAGCGTCAGCATAACCCAACTCCAGTTGGATAAGTCCGATAATGGCATAGTTTACGATGCCGACAAATTCGGGACGGATACCTTCGTCCACCATCGCCACACCCTTTGTCTCAAGACTGCGGATACGGTTTGCCTTGATATATATTTGGTCTGTTAGTGAAGACGGGCGCATAATACGCCAGGCCGCACCATAATCGTGCAGTTTTTTCGCAAATAATGAACGGCACTCAGCCATTATCTTCTCAAATTGTTCACGCGTCTCCATAACTTTTGTCTTATTCAATTTTTGCGGTATTTCCCATGGCTTATGCACAACTTACACCTGTCTGCCGGCCACAGTCATACCCACAATTATAACCTATATGATATTTGGGTACAAAGTTAGCAATTTTTATTGAATGCAAGGTCCCCTTTTTCTTAAAAAGAAACGAGTGGCAAAGAAAAAGGCCGCCATTAGGCGACCTCTTGTCCGTTATGTAACTTATTACGGGCTTTCTTCACATTCCGTATGCATCAAGAACACTTGATAATTTGCCCCAAACGCAAAGTTGTATTCTTGGAAATGTTATTCAGTTTGCAAAGTTTGTCAACCGTTGTGCCATACTTCTTCGCAATGATATACAGGCTTTCGCCCTTCTTCACACGATGAACCTTTCCTCGATTAGCAGTGCGCTCCTGAATCTTCTTCTGTTGGAAGCCCTGGCTTTCTTCTGCCTTTGCCAAAGCGGCTGCTTCCTGTTCAGACATTTCGCTTTCTCCGCCCACGATATTATGTTCGGCCAGCAGAACACCTGTGCCGGCAGCGCGGTATACATAATAGTCGCCAAGAATATCCTGTGCTTCAAAGTTGAAAAGTTTCTCTGGATTGATGAAATGACCCATGAAACGGGTTTCAAAGTGCAGATGCGAACCGAAGCTTTTACCAGTATTTCCACCAAGACCGATGGGTTCGCCCACCTTTACAATCTGGTCTTCCTTTACCAATTGCTTGCTCAAGTGGCCGTATACGGTTTCAAGACCGTTGGGATGGCGCATCACGATATAGCGTCCATATCCCTTTCCTTCGTATGCCACAATACGCACCTTACCGCTGAACGCAGCACGGATGGTATCGCCCACATACACTTTGATGTCAGTGCCGTAATGCTGGCGGCGGAATCTGCGACGATAGCCATAACGGCTGGTTACCTTGCGGCTTGTGGTGGGCATGCAGAACTGGCGAAGATCAATCTTGTATTCGGATGGAAGTTCCAGACCAGTCACACGCACGCTCTTGTTGTCCCAACTGGTATACAATTCGCCAGCAGGGTTGTCCAAGTCCCACAATTTCTCGGCACCAACCAAGCGATTAAGTTCCAAACTGTCAATAGCACGCATCTTGCTATCAACGGGAGCCACATCGGCCAACAGGTCTTGTCCACAAACCGGGGCACTGGCCACAGCCATTACCGCCAATAAAAAACCTTTTCTTATCTTCTTTACGAAATTCATTCGATTATATTGTTTTCTCAAATTACAACTCATCTACAGCATACAAACGGTCCAAATTCAAATCGCCCATGTCAAAGATTTCCTCGGGACGGAAAAATCTGTTGAGTTCTTCAACAGCGGCTTCGGGCGAGTCAGAAGCATGCACAATGTTCTGCTGGTTGCTCATGCAATAGTCTCCACGGATTGTTCCGGGATCCGCCTTGCGGCCGTTGGTATAGCCGGTAATGTAGCGCACCACCGCTATGGCATCCACTCCTTCCAAGCACATGGCTATTACGGGAGTCTTCATCATTGAGGCTTTAAGGATGGGGAAGAACGGTTTCTTTACCAAATGAGCGTAATGCTGCGCCAGAATTTCATCAGTAAGCTGCATCATCTTCATGCCGACGATACGAAGTCCTTTCTTTTCAAATCTGTTGACAATCTCGCCCACCAACGCACGTTCAATTGTGCTGGGTTTAAGCAAAACCAATGTTCTTTCCATCTGCTTTTGTCCTGTTTTTCTGCCTAAAATAAGATATTTTAACTCTTTTCGGGTGCAAAGTTAATGAAAAATAGGGAATTAACCAACTTTTCCCCTATATTATTTCCACTTTTTTCTGCTTTTTATGATATTGAACTCCAGTTCATTTCGTCTGCACGAAGTTCTTCCAGTGTTTTTTTGAGCAAAGCATTCTCTGGATGCGCCAAAGAGGGGTCTTCATCAAGCACTCTGGTGGCCGTGTCGCGGGCAAGTTGCACAATCTGTCCGTCGCGGGCAAGATTGGCCAGTTTTAGGTCGAAGGCTATTCCGCTTTGCTTGGTTCCTTCCAGGTCTCCGGGTCCACGCAGTTTAAGGTCGGCCTCGGCAATCTCAAATCCATCGTTCGTCTCTGTCATGATCTGCACCCGCTTGGTGGAAGTCTTTCCCAACTGATAATTAGTCACTAAGATGCAATAAGACTGATCCGCCCCACGCCCCACTCGTCCTCTGAGCTGATGCAATTGGGACAAGCCGAAACGCTCGGCATTCTGGATGACCATTACCGATGCGTTGGGCACATTCACACCCACCTCTATCACCGTTGTCGCTACCAGAATCTGCGTTTGCCCCGACACGAATTTGCGCATCTCCTCCTCTTTCTGAACCGGTTTCATGCGACCATGCACCATTCCGATCTTATAGTCAGGAAAAACTTTTTGCAAATGTGCATAACCTTCTTCCACATTCTTCAGGTCCATCTTTTCGCTTTCCTTTATCAGCGGATAAACGAAATAGACTTGACGTCCTTGCTGAACCTGCTTGTGGATGTCGCGATAAAGTCCTTCCGAAGCATTGTCATACCAGTGCAAGGTCTTAACCGGCTTGCGTCCTGGAGGAAGTTGGTCTATCACAGACACATCCAAATCACCATAAAGCGTCATTGCCAGCGTGCGGGGAATGGGCGTTGCCGTCATCACCAGGACATGGGGCGCAACGGTATTCTTTTTCCACAAGCGGGCACGCTGCGCCACACCAAAACGGTGCTGTTCGTCAATAATTACCAAACCAAGTCGTTGGAAACCAACCGCATCCTCAATGACGGCATGAGTGCCGACAAGGATATTGACCTCGCCATTCCGCAGTCCCTCCAAGACGGCCGTGCGCCGTTTTCCTTTGACCATACCCGTCAGCAGCTCCACACGAACGGGCATATCCTTCAGCATAGAACGGAAGGTTTCCAGGTGCTGTTCAGCCAGAATTTCCGTTGGCGCCATCAGGCATCCCTGATAGCCGTTGTCCACAGCAATGAGCAAGAGCAAAAGCGCCACCAAGGTCTTTCCGCTTCCCACATCACCTTGCAGCAGACGGTTCATCTGTTTCCCACTGCCCATATCCATCCTCATCTCACGGATCACCCGCTTCTGGGCATCGGTCAGGGGGAAGGGCAAATAGTGGTTGTAAAAGGTATGGAAATTTTCTCCCACGCGAGGAAAAATTATTCCCCTCCGGAGGGAGTGCCTTTCGCGTGCATAGCGCAGGATGGAAAGTTGCACATAAAACAGCTCCTCAAACTTGAGACGGAGCATGGCATGCGACAGCTCATTGGCCGTCTCGGGATAATGCGCAGACTTCAGCGCCTGCCCGAGAGGCATCAGATACATTTGCCTCACCAGATACTCCGGCAAGGTCTCCCCTATTGGTTCCTGCATTTGTTGGAACAAGGTCTGGGTAAAATGCTCCAGCGAACGGGAACTTAGCCCCGCCTTCTTCATCTTCTCCGTCACGGAATAATAGGGCTGCATGCCCATCTTTCCCAACGCCAATGATTCTGCCGGATCCACATCAGGATGAGACACTTGCAGTCTGCCGTTGAAAACGCCGGGACGTCCGAAGATGATATAGTCGCGGTTCAGTTTTATCGTTTTGGTAATATATTTGGTGGCATTGAACCACACCAGATCCATCAACGACTGCCCATCGGTGAAATGCCCGACCAGACGTTTCTTCCTTCCGGCACCCATTTCCTCAAAGCTCAGGAAACGCCCTTTCACCTGCACGAAAGGCATGTCCGAAGTAAGCTCGTTGATACGGTACAGGCGGGTGCGGTCTATGTGCTTGTAGGGGAAATAATAAAGCAAGTCATGCCAGGTGTGGATGTTAAGCTGTTCTTTGAGCAGTTTGCTTCTTGCCGGCCCCACCCCTGGCAAATAGACGATATCTTTGGTCTTCAAGTCTTGCATGAAATCTTCTCCCCCACTGGCTTTCTGGAAATCCTACACCATCCCTTCCGCCAACTTCAAGTCGGCCGGATTCGTCAGCTTAATATTCTCGTTGTTTCCCTCCACCAGCTTTATCGGGTGCCCCATGGCCTCCACCACAGAGGCATCATCCGTAAAGAAGGGATCAAAGGGTTGGCCGTATGCCTTTTTAAGCAATTGTATATCAAATGTCTGCGGAGTCTGCACCAGCCTATAGGCATTGCGGTCCACTGTCATGCTGCTTCCGTCGGCCAACACTTGCCTTACCGTTTCCACCACGGGCACCACGGGTACCACAGCGCCAAATTCCTCTGCCGCCTCAAAACAACGGCGAATGGTCTCTGGCGAGACAAAGGGGCGCACACCGTCATGCACACCCACCACTCCCCTTGCGTCATCAGGAATCAGGGAAAGTCCGTTATGGACAGAATGGAAACGGGTTTCGCCCCCATCGGCCACACAAAGTTCCACATCATAGGCATGTTGCCCGCACAGCTTCCGCCAATAGTCTTGCTGCTCGCGGGGAAGCACTAATATAATATGTATATCGGGATAGGTCCGTCTGAACACATCAATCGTGTGCATCAACACCGGACGCCCACGCAAAGGGAGGAACTGCTTGGGAATGTCGCTTCCCATACGCAGCCCCTTTCCGCCGGCCACCAGAATAGCATATCTGTCCATCAGGCCAGCAGCTGAGCGTAGATCATTCCTTCACGAAGCGGCTGGCTGGCTCCTTCGCCCAAAATGCGGTCCACCAGCGTATAGCCAAATTCAAATGCTGCAGCGGGTCCACGGCCTGTAATGAACTGGCCATCGCTCTCCACAATGGCTGCTGTATATTCCGCACCTTCCATGTGCGACTCGCAACCGGGATAACAAGTGGCTTTCACACCTTTAAGCAACCCCATGTGCCCATAGACCATTGGAGCGGCACAAATTGCAGCCAACGGCGTTCCTGCCTCATAGGCCTTCTGGATACCCTCGCGCAAAGGGGCACAGGCATCAAGATTGGTAGAACCGGGCAGACCACCGGGCAACACAAGCATCTCGGCCGCGGCAAAATCAACCTCGGCGAGCAATGCATCGGCCACAACAGGCACACCATGGGTTCCCACCACAGTCTTGTCTCCGGTAATGGAAACGGTTACCACTTCCAGGCCGGCACGGCGCATAATATCAATTGGGGTAAGAGCTTCTATCTCTTCAAATCCCGTAGCTAAAAATACGTAAATCATTGTTTTGTATAAAGTTTTTTAGGTCAATTCCACTATTTCAGACAATTCAGATAACGTTGGATGGTGGTCTCCAGTCCCAGATACAAGGCATCACAGATAAGGGCATGTCCGATGCTTACCTCATCAATATAGGGGATGCGCTCGTGCATGAACGCCAGATTCTCCAGACTCAGGTCGTGGCCGGCATTCAGTCCCAGACCCAGCGACTTGGCTTTCTCTGCCGCCACCACAAAGGGAGCGATGGCCGCCTCGCGGTTCTTGGCATACATCGAGGCATAAGGTTCCGTATAAAGCTCCACTCTGTCGGCACCGGCCTTGGCGGCATAGGCCACCATCTCCTCGTCTGCCGCCACAAAGATGCTCACCCTGATGCCACGGCTGTGGAACACATCGGTTACATCTGTCAGGAAGGAAAGGTTCTGCTTGGTGTCCCAACCGGCATTGCTCGTAATCTGATTGGGAGCATCGGGCACCAGCGTCACTTGCGTGGGCTGCACCTTGCACACCAGGTCCACAAATGACTCGCATGGTTGTCCTTCAATATTGAATTCGGTTGTCAGCCTTGGTTTCAGGTCATAGACATCCTTATATCTAATGTGTCTTTCATCGGGACGGGGATGCACGGTTATTCCTTGTGCACCAAAACGTTCGCAGTCCAGTGCCACTTGCAACACATCGGGGTTATTTCCGCCGCGGGCATTGCGGATTGTGGCCACTTTGTTGATATTCACACTTAATTTCGTCATATTTCATTTGGATTTTTAAAATTCCACACTGCAAAGTTAAGAAAAATCATTAACTTTGTCCGCCAAAAAGAGGATAAAATATGAACAGCCCACTCAGATTTGCCATATTCGGAAACATCTTCCAAGGGAAAAAGTCACTCGCCATACAGAAACTGCTCGCCCTGCTTGAAGAGCGGAACGCGGAAATCATGATAGACCGTCCGCTTTACGATTTCCTCGTAAACGAACTGAAAATCAGCATCCACCCCAACAGACTCATACAAGGAAGCGATTTCGAGGCAGACATTGCCATCAGCATGGGAGGCGACGGTACATTCCTCGAAGCCGCACGCCGTGTTGGCGACAAGGAAATCCCCATCCTGGGTATCAACATGGGACGACTGGGTTTTCTGGCCGATTTCTCTCCCGAAGAAATTGAAGACGCCATAGCACAAATCTACGACGGCACGTTGCGCACCGAATCGCGAAGCGTACTGCAAGTGGCCTATTCAAAAGGACGCCCCAAGGTATATCCTTACGCCCTCAATGAAGTGGCGGTGCTCAAGCGCGACAGTTCCAGCATGATCAGCATCCGCGTAAACATCAATGGCGAATACCTCACCACCTATCAGGCCGACGGCCTCATCATCAACACCCCCACCGGCAGCACCGGCTATGCCCTCAGCGTGGGCGGTCCCATCATGGCGCCCGACAGCCACATTATGGGACTGGCGCCCGTCTCTCCCCACAGCCTTTCCGCACGCCCCATCACCCTTAGTGACGACATGGAGGTAGAACTCTCCGTAGAGAGCCGCAGCCACAATTTCCTGGTAGCCATAGACGGACGAAACGAGTCATGCACCGAAGGCACCCGCCTCAGCATCCGCAAGGCCCCCTATCAGGTTCATGTGCTCAAACGCTCCCGAGGCTCCTACTTCCGCACCCTCCGCACCAAACTGATGTGGGGAACAGATGTAAGGTCAGAGTTGTGAGTCCGGTAATATAACTTTTTCTTTCGCCCGCAATTTTTGTTTAATTTTTCAATGTGCTTGAAACTAAATGAGCAACAAAGAACCTGGCTACGTTTACATTCTGACCAATCCAAGCTTCCGTGAGGATTGGGTAAAGATTGGCAAGAGTTCACGTCCTGTTGATGTGAGAAGCAAGAAACTGGACAATACAGCAGTTCCCATGCCCTTCGAGATCTTCGCCACGATGAAGACCACAAAATACAACGAAGTAGAGAAACTGGTGCATAAGACCATTGATCGCCTCACCGATTTGCGCATCCGCCAAAACCGTGAGTTCTTCAATGTGGCTCCACAGATGGCGCTTGACATCTTCCGCGATATTGCCAGCGCGATAGACGATGCCGAAGTGACACTCTACGAAGATAACAAGCCTATCGCGGAAAGCGAACACAAGGAACAACAGAAGCGAGAAGTGAAACGACCACGTTTTAAGTTCTCTATGTGTGGCATCAAGATTGGAGAACGAGTCACCTTCGACCCAACGGGCCTTATAGTGAAAGTCGCCTCCGATGACAGCATCGAGAACGAAGGCCGCATCTATAAACTCTCTCCCTTCGTTGGTACCTTTATGCCAGAAGAACATCGTAACACTTCTGGTGCCTATCAAGGCGCCAAGTACTTCTCGTACAATGGGAAGGTATTGGATGAGATAAGAAAAGAAAAAGAATGTATCGAATAGCTAAGATAGTACATTATGATTACAAAAGACAATTTAGCCGCCCTTTTGTTACATCCGAATTTTGGTTTCACGAAAAGGGGTAATATATATAAGAAAGAGTATTCTCAAGGCGCAAGTATTGAAGTAAACACCGATACTCAGAAAATTACATATTCTCCAGTAGATTCTCTTTTCAAAGAAGGCGAATTCCCCACAAAAGACAAGCCGGCTAATGGTTTTGTAATTCATAGGGATACGACATTAAATTTTAGCGCAAATGAAAATTTTGTCTGTTTGGTTTGTACCCATCTTTTGCTTAAAAAGGGATACGAGCCAAAGCATATCGTCTTTGAGCCCGCATTTAAAGTAGGCCACGTAAATAAGCCTTCATATGGCGACATACTTGTTTTTGACAAAGAATACAATCCGCTTGTTTTGATAGAAAACAAAACATTTGGAACAGAATTCAGCAAAGAATGGAACTTGATGCAGAAAGATGGAGGACAGCTTTTCAGCTACCTTGGTCCACTCGTTAATGTTATGGGGCGATGCCAGAATCTTGTTCTTTTTGCTGCCGACTTTGTCGAAAAGGAAGTCCTTCTCAAAAACCATATTATCACTCTAAAGGATAATGAAAAACGTCTCAAAGAGTTGGATAATGCAAAGTCATTTGCAGATGCCCAAGGAAAATATTATGAAGTTTGGGATCAGACATACGGAAAGTCATTCGAGACTAAAGGTCTTTTTGAAGACGACATCGAGGCCTACTCTGTTGGAAAACTCAAATATACGATAAATGATTTGAAGGGGTTGTCTCATGCAGAGATACGCCCTATATACCATGAGTTTGCAACGATATTGAGAAATCATGCAATCACCGATTTCGAACATTCGTTTTATATCCTTATCGATCTGTTCCTCTGTAAGATTACCGACGAACTTAACAACCCTGATGACCTACAGTTTTATTATAAAGGAATTGCCCGTGACACGCCCAAGGAATATTGTAATCGATTGTTGAAACTGTACCAGCAGGGAAAGCGGCAGCTCTTTAATGTGGAGGTTGTAAACAAGGATGAGGAGGATATCAAGCAGATTTTTGAAGATACCGGTCGTTCTCTTGTAACCAATGGACTGTTCGCAGGCATCAAGGAGCTGTTTGAAGAAATGAAGTTCTACAACATCAAGAAGTTCAACTTCATAGATGTGGAAAATCGGGAAGAATTTGAAATGAACTTTCAGATTCTGATAAAAATTGCAGCCCTCATACAGGACATCAATCTGAGCTCCAGCGAAACCAACCATTTCTTTGGCGACCTGTTTGAGGGTCTTCTTTCCAAAAACGTTCACCAGACGGAAGGGCAGTTCTTTACACCACTTCCAATAGTCAACTTTATCATCAATTCTTTGCCTCAGTTCCCTAATACCGACAAGGTGAAGGTACTGGATTATGCCTGTGGCGCCGGCCATTTCCTGACCGAGTTCGTAAAGCATTATCCAAAGGCTAAGATATACGGGATAGAGAAAAGCCAAACGTTGAGTCAGGTTGCAAAAATCGCTACTATCATTAATGGCTGTCAGGACTCTCGCATCATCTTTAAGGATTCTCTAAGTCATATAAACACGATGGATGTACGCTACCAAGGGTTTGAAAAAGAGTCTTTTGACTGTATTATTGCTAATCCACCTTATAGCGTGAAAGGGTTCTTAAATACGATGGAGCAAAAAGATCGTGACCAATTTGAACTAGCAAAGACTATCGAAGAAAAAGCGTTCTCTACAAATAGGTCGATTGAGTGTTTCTTTGTAGAACGTGCACATTATTTTTTGAAGAAAGACGGCCTAATGGGCATCGTTCTTCCAAGTTCGCTGTTGAGCAACGAAAATATTTATACCAAAACCCGCGAGATCATTTTCGCGAACTTCAACATTCTGGCAATTGCTGTTATGAACAGTCGCACGTTTGGGTCAACAGGAACAAACACCGTTATTCTTTTTGCCCAAAAGGTAAAGAAAAACTCGGAAGGACTTCTCCATACTTTTTTAGACAAAAAGGATTACACCCAATATACAACCAGTAGCGCAATTGATTCCTATATTAAGAAACAGGGTTATCCCAAAGATGAGTATTTCGCGTATATGCAAGACAATGTTCTTGGAGACAACCTTAAAGAAACAAATGTGTTCAAGGACTATGCCGCAAACTTTAAGAAGAGCAGCATAAGCAAAAATATCCAAAAAGAATGGTTTGCCAAATCCAGTTACTATTTGGAAGGGCTAAAGGAAAGCTCAAAGGAATACAAGAAGCAGTTTGCTCTTTTCTTGTCAAGTGATGACTACAAACAACTAGAAGAAGCTGAATATAAAAGACAATTCGTAGCCTTTGCAAAAGACATAGAATGCAAAAAGCTTAATGTCTATATTCAGACAGAAAACAATATCGTTGCCATTTTGCAGTCCCCACCTGAGAAGGTCAATAATAAGAGTAATAAAGCCGAGGTGGTCAAGTTCTTGGGTTATGACTGGAGCAACCGCAAGGGTGATGAAGGCATCAAGTACCTGACAAGTAAAGTTCAGGAAACCGCAACTTCAGATGACGAGGACGATAAAGATACTGAAATCGTTCAAGCCATCAATTCCATCAAATACATTGAAACGCCTCTTTATAATCCTGGCGATGATAACGACGTTATAAAATTCTCATACGCATTGAGAAAACATATAACGAGCAATTGCAACAAATTCTCTTTTGGCGTAAAAGCAACCAGCTGTATTAAGCCTGGATTAGAAAATACAAGTGAACTGTTGCATTTTGCAAGATTGACCGACCTGATAAGATTTGATAGAACAGCTTTTAATTTAGTGGTAAAGACGGAAAGAGAAAGGGAGTATGTAAAAGTAACATATAAATGGCCATTGAAAGTGTTTGCAGAAATCATTTCTGCTATTGAAACAGGCTCTCGTCCCACAGGCGGAGTTGCGAATATAACAAGTGGAGTATTGTCGTTAGGTGGAGAACACATTGACAATAGTAGTGGATTTCTCAATCTTTCTGAACCTAAATACGTTCCAACCGAATTTTACGAAAGGACTGATAGGGGAAAACTTAAGAAGGGAGATTTGTTGATTTGCAAAGATGGGGCGTTAACAGGTAAAGTCGCTATTGTCAGAGATGAGTTAGAAGGACAAAAAGCGATGATCAATGAGCATGTTTTTATTATACGATGTGGAAATGAAAGCACACAGAAATATTTGTTCTTTTTCCTGTATTCTCCATATGGGCAGAATTTATTGAGATCGAATATAACTGGCTCAGCACAAGGTGGATTAAACAGATCTAACCTTGCCAAAATTAACATACCTTATCCACCAGATTCAATACAACAGAAAATCGTAGCCGAATGTCAGAAGATTGATGCAGAAGTGCAGGAAGCAAAAGAAAGAATTACCGCATTGGAAGATGACATTAGCGAGATAGTAGCTGACATAAAGGGTAAAACAACAAAACTTGGTACTATTGCACAGTTTAAAAATGGACTGAATTATAAAGAAACTCCTATTGGTGATACTGTTAGTATTGTTGGCGTAGCGAACTTCAAAGATAACAAGTCACCAAAATGGGACGAAGTCAAAACCATTACCATAAGTGATAATGTTGACGACTCTTACCTCTTGCACAAGAATGACCTTGTAACTGTGAGGTCAAATGGCTCAAGAGAGTTAGTTGGTCGTTTTATGCTTATTGATAAGGAACCCGAAGAGCGAACCACATTTTCCGGTTTCTCAATAAGAGTACGTATTGTGTCTGACGAAGTGGATAGCGAGTTTCTTTATTACCTGCTGTCTTCTGCAAATATCAAACAACGTCTAACAACGGGAAGCAATGGTGCCAATATAAAAAGTCTCAACCAGGATTTGTTATCAAATCTTGAAATACCGCTTCCCTCACTATCAGAGCAAAAGAATGTTATCGATAAAATTGGAGCAATTGAAAGCCAGATAGCATCCCTCAAAGCCATCTGTGACGAAGCTGCTGATCGCAAAAAGGTAGTTTTACATCGAGAATTAATTGAAGACGACAAGCAGGAAAGTACTATCGAGACTGTTGAAATTGACACAGAGAAAGACGAATCCAAGGCGATTATTCTCCCTGAATATCGCGAAGGATGCATTCCCCTTTATACATTACGTGCAGCCTGTGGCTATTTTGAGGATGAAGAAGTTCCCGAAGAAGAGGGCTGGGTGGATGCTTCTAACAATGGTTTTACTCCCGACCCAAAGCGTCATTTCGTGATTCATGCTAAAGGCAATTCCATGTTGCCAAAGATAAAGGATGGCGACCTCTGTGTATTTGAATGGTACAAAGCAGGTTCACGCAATGGTGAGATAGTGCTTACCCAAAGCAGCGAATTCGATTCTGAATATGGCGCCAAATACACCATCAAGAAATACCATAGCGAGAAGGTGGTGACAGGAGAAGGCTGGCTGCATAGCAAGGTAGAGCTGATTCCGCTGAACAAAGACTTTGACGTGATAGAACTCGACGAAGAAACTGAGTATAGAACAATTGGTGTGTTTAAGTGCGTTTTATAAAAAAGTACTTGATGTAATTATTATCAGTGAATAATATGGAAGGATGACAATATATGGAAAAAGAAAACAGACAAATAAAAGAGTTGATAGATGAAGGGCTTTCGACTATTAGCAAAATGAAAATTTTGTCTAATACTCCTGCAGGTCCTAACACCATTAAATTGAGAGAAATTATAAAGAACTTATATCCTCTTATTTCTGATGATTATCCATTATTAAGGGATATCCTTTCTAAAGCAGAAACCAAACTTATAGAGAATGGAATTATCAATGCTTTTTTCTTTGGTGACATTAGAACTTCTCTTAAAATATTGAAGGACAATTATTCCCGCCCTCCCAAAATCTTTATCAGTCATAAAAGTGAAGACGAGGCTTTTGTTAAAGCTCTTGTTAAGTTGCTCAGACTTTATATCGGGTCTGATTCGGAAAAGATATTCTGTAGCTCTGTCCCTAATTACAAAATTGGAATAGGTAAAGCTATCTATCCTGAAATAAAAGTTCAATTTGAGGAACATGAAGTATTTATGATCATTGTTCATTCTCCCCGATATTATCAAAGTCCAGTTTGTCTTAATGAACTGGGGGCTGCATGGATACAGAACAAAGAATGCTATTCTTTCCTTACTACAGATTGTGAATATGATGACATGAAAGGAGTTATAGACAGTAAATTCATTTCCATAAAAGTCAATGCAGAAGATGCAACAGACAGAATGAATGAGTTTATTTATAAAGTTCTTAACTTCTTTAATCTTCCCCAACTAAAACTATCTGTTTTTTCGCGATGGGAGTCAGATAGAAACGAATTCCTCAAAGAAGTTTGCAAACTGGATTTAGTTGAAGAACAGAGGGAAAAAGTAAAAGACAGTGAGAATCTAATGCAGGATTCATTGTCTGATTTTGACAAAAAGCACTTAAAGAAATGGGCAGAATGTGATGATGGAGAATGCTGGATAATAGAGACTATGGATGGTTCATTTATCCAGATTGGAGAAGAGGAATTTTGTGTTAATAGTGGGAGAGAAAGAGCAGAATGGGACAATTTCTTTGAGCGACTAATTGAGCTTGGTTTTGCCGTCATAGACCGCCCGAATAGTGATGGTAGTCCTATATACAAATTGAAGAAATCTGCATATGATTATGTAGAATCATTAAAAACAGAAGTTCTACAAAAAGCAATTAGTGGGTAACTCTGAAAAAGTAAGATTTTGGAATAGATTGATTAATTTTGCAGATTAAAAGATAAATGGTATGAGTGAAACATATAATTATATGGAAGAAGAACAAGGCGGATTGATGGCTTGTGAGCCATCTCCCTGGGGTGGCCAATGGACAGAAGAAAAATTGGATGCATTTGAGAAATACGTCAATGCGTATCTCACAATCATGAATTCTTTTAGAGAGAAAAATAAATGGAAACTCATCTATTTTGATGGATTTGCAGGTAGCGGTTCTCGAAACGAAGCAAAGAAAGAAGCCAACTCTGAGTTGCTGCAAGAGCTGTTCCGTGACTATTGTTTAGATGAAGCAGAGCTAGAAACATATAAGGGAGCAGCAGAAAGAGTTTTAAGCATACCTCAGAAGGGATTCGATTTCTATTACTTTGTGGATAAAGATAAAGAGTCGAGTTTAAAGTTGCACGAGTTGTTGGCTCCATTCGAGAACGACAAGACGTTAGTGTATAGGAACTCAGACGCCAACAAGCAAATAGAAATGCTTGCAAATGCAATGCACAATGATAACAGCCTTGCGGCCTTAGTTTTGCTAGACCCCTTTGGGATGCAAGTTGACTGGAAGTCTATAGAGTTGTTGAAAGGGACACGAACAGACCTGTGGATTCTGATTCCTACTGGCGTTATCGTCAATAGACTGCTTGACAGGAAGTGTGAACTCACTCATGCCGAGAAGTTGACATCTTTTTTTGGAAAAGATGAAGAATTCTTGAGGGACTACTTCTATAAGAAAAAGAAAGTCGATACACTATTTGGTGAGACTGAAATTACAGAGAAAGTGCAGAAACCTATTGAGAAGATTGCTGAACTGTATATTGAACAACTTAAGACGAACTTTGACTATGTAACAGAAAAGCCATTAGTGTTGTATAATACAAGGAACACACCTATATTTCACTTCGCCTGTGCATCAAACAATGAAACTGCAATTAAGATTGCGAGTCAGATTATTAAGAAGAAACAAGGATAATGAGGACGACAAAAATTGAATGGACAGACAAGACGTGGAATCCCATAACGGGTTGCACAAAGAAGTCTGCAGGTTGCGCACATTGCTATGCTGAAATAATGGCACGACGTCTGAAGGCTATGGGGTTGGAGAAATACCAACAGGGATTTGAACTAGCCTTGCATGAAGACGATTTGCAAGAACCTCTGAAATGGAACAAACCACATAATATCTTCGTCTGCTCTATGAGTGATATTTTCCATGAGGGAGTTCCTTTTGAATTTGTTGATCAAATAATGAATACTATCATACAGACACCTCGGCACCGCTATCAGATCTTGACGAAACGTGCTGAGCGGATGGAGGAGTATTTCAAAACGCGGACTATACCTCGGAACGTATGGCTTGGTGTTACAGTGGAATGTCAAGCAACAAAATACAGAATAGAGCATCTGCGTCATCTGGATGCTTCTGTTAGGTTCCTGTCTTGCGAGCCGTTGATAGAGGATTTGGGAGATATGAATCTCGCAAATATTGATTGGGTGATAGTTGGAGGTGAGAGCGGCCCAAAAGCCAGGCTAATGAAACAAGAGTGGGCTATTAACATTAAACAGCAAGTAGAGTCACAAGGTTCTGCTTTCTTTTTCAAGCAATGGGGAACATGGGGCAGTGATGGCATTAAAAGAAATAAACATGCAAATGGGAAAATGCTGCAAGGTGAGATTATACAGCAAATGCCAAAGAAAACAATAATATGACAAGGGAACAAGGTCAAATACTATTTATATCAGACTCCTGATGGAGAGTCACGTATGGAGGTACTCATCAAGTTAGAGTGTTCTGGAAAAGCCATCCTTACCAAATTCTTGTCAGATACTACTGAAATTGTTTTTTCTATTAACTGAAAAAGTTTTTTGTCAACGATAAAACGTTTGTTCCAAGCTTTGGAACGCATGTTTCATTGTTTGGAATGTATGTTTCATTGTTTGAAATACACGTTCCAAACTTTGGAACAAAAACTTTACCACAGAGAAAAGACTTTTATAGCACTGTCCTACAACAATTTAAGCACTATGTTTCAGAAATGTATTAACTAAGCTTTGTTTCATAGTCTTTGAAACGTGCTATACCAAGGCTAATATCCGCTTTATTTCATTGTTTTACTCACGCCAATTCCGCGAATCTCGCCACACATTAGTTACTGACCATTGGCTCCTACTCCCGCACGCTCCGCACCAAACTGATGTGGGGAACCGACGTCCGTTCAGAATTTTAGCTTTAGAATCAGCTAAAAGTAATGTCTTCAAGGATGTTCTCAAAGGAAGGATACTGTCAAGAAAAAACATCCGCAAAAACAATTCATTTTTTTTTTAGCATAGCATTAAGTTTTTTTATACCTTATTATACATAATGTATCCACGCTTTTTCATACATTTGCCCCTGATTGGAAGTTAAATCTAACACAAGAAGGAGGAACAGTTATGAAAAAGCAAACATTGTCCGAATGGCCTGCACAAAAGTGTTTCCCCACTGTGGGATGCACAGGCATTTCACTCACAGCCACAGACGGAAGTTACATACAAGGCCGTACCATAGAAGGTTCGGAAATGGATCTTCCAGGACAGTATGTTGTGATTCCAAGGGGAAAGCAACTACAGTCTTTCACCCCCGTTGACACCAACGGCATGAAGTTCACAGCAAAATACGGTGTTGTGGGCTTGGCCGTTGTGCGTCCCGAATTCATTGCCGAGGGCATAAATGAAATGGGATTCTCCTGCGGTTTATTTTTCTTTCCCAATTTTGGAAGCTACGAGCCTTTTGACAAGGCACAACGGGAAAATTCTATCGGCGACTTGCAACTGAACCAATGGATGCTCACACAATTCGCCACGGTGGAGGAAGCGGTTTGCGCCATTCGTTCAGGACAGGCCCGCATCGTTGGGCTTGACCAAACCGCCACAGTCCATTGGCGCATGGGAGACGCAAGAGGCAACCAAGTGGTACTCGAGATTGTCCACGGCAAGCCCAATATCTATGAGAACGCGGTGGGTGTCATAACCAATGCTCCGGAATTCCCCTGGCATCTGACCAACCTCAACAACTATGTAAACCTACAACCCGGAAACGCTCCGCGCCAACATTTTGGCAGACAGTCTATTTTCCCCATGGGCGGAAACAGCGGATTCCTGGGCCTTCCCGGCGATGCCACACCACCCTCCCGTTTTGTACGCGCGACCTTCTATCGTGCCACAGCGCCCAAGCTCAAGGATGCCGTCTCAACCGTGATGCAATGTTTCCACATCCTCAACAACTTTGACATCCCCATCGGCACAGAGCATCCATTAGGGGAAGCGCCCGAC
Organism: Bacteroidaceae bacterium; assembly: GCA_017559845.1. Lineage (GTDB taxonomy): Bacteria > Bacteroidota > Bacteroidia > Bacteroidales > Bacteroidaceae > Physcousia. Next base: position 110,221 of record JAFYQQ010000017.1, read on the forward strand.
ATACCCAGTGCCACACATTGGACTTCCGTCATTGATCTGACCCATCGCAAGGTCTATTTCAAGACGGCATACAACAACACCATTCGGTGTATCGACTTGCAGAAGATTGACTTCAACACAGTATGTTACCAGTACCATCCATTCGACTCCACTAAGGAACAGCCTGTTGAAGAGATCGTCATCAAATGACGGCATTCCTGTTATGCCAAACTACCGAAAATTTGAACTGTTTCTTAATGTTGCCACAAAAGTGGCTAAACGCAACGCGTTGGAATCGCCAACGGAACGCGTTGCGATAGACGACTCAATGCCTTGCATTTACAATCGCAACGCTATAAGAAAAGGATGCTTGCCATATCCGACAAACATCCTTTTCTGCTTTTTACATTATTATATTGGCCGTCTTTATAGCAGACCTAAGGTTTCCCTTTGCCAGGGGACAACAGTCCCGGCTTTGAGACTGGCCGGCACGTCAATGAGACGTTGGTTGGCGCTGCCCCGGAACAGAAGGTCTTCATTGCGCTGCGCCATTATGAAAGGGCCGTCCACCAACACATCCAACTGTTCCAAGAGGGTGCGGTATCGGGGCTGCTCCAGAAGATGCTCATAGAGGAAACCGGTGTAGCACCATATTGTCTTGGTGGTCTCGGTCTTGATGCGCCTTGCCAACTCGGCAAATCCCTCGGCCTGGAAGAAGGGGTCGCCTCCGGTAAAGGTTACATCGGCAAAAGGATCGGCCGTGATTTCCTGCATCAACTGATCCGTCTCCACCTCATAACCAGCAGAGAAGTCCCACGACTCCGGATTGTGACAACCCGGACAGTGGTGGCGGCAACCCGCACAATATATGCTGGTGCGGAATCCCGGCCCGTCCACTGTGGTGTCATGCAGGATGTTCAGTATCCTAATTGTCATGAATTACGCGGTCATTGAGTTCGGCCAGCTTGCCCTTGTTCCAACGGTCGGTGGTTCCCACCAGATAACCGGTGATACGCTGCAGGCGGTCTACGTTGCTGCTGCCACACTTGGGACACTGCTTCATTTCCTTTTCGGCGTTCTCGTATCCGCAGTCCATGCAGCGGTTGCGGGTGTGGTTCACGCTTCCGTATCCGATGTTGTACTCGTGCATCATGTCCACAATGCGCATTACAGCCTCGGGGTTGTGGGTGGCATCGCCGTCAATCTCCACATAGAAAATGTGTCCGCCACCGGTGAGAGGATGATAGGGAGCCTCAATCTGTGCCTTATGAAGTGCGGTGCAGTGGTAGTACACGGGCACATGGTTGCTGTTGGTATAATAGTCGCGGTCGGTGATGCCGGGCAGTACGCCGAAATCCTTACGGTCTATCTTGGTGAAGCGTCCGCTCAAGCCTTCTGCCGGAGTAGCAAGCACGCTGTAGTTGTGCTGGTACTTCTCGCTGAACTCGTTGATGCGGTCGCGCATATAGGTAATGATCTTCAATCCCAGTTCCTGAGCCTTCTCGCTCTCTCCGTGGTGCTTGCCAATCAGCGCCACAAGACATTCTGCCAATCCGATGAAACCGATACCCAGCGTACCCTGATTGATTACGGAAGCGATGGTGTCGTTGGGACCCAACTTGTCCGCACCGTTCCAAAGCACTCTCATCACCAGCGGGAACTGCTTGGCAAAGGCTGTCTTCTGGAACTCCATGCGGTCATGCAGCTGCTGTGCGGTAACCTGAAGCATGTTGTCAAGTTTGGCAAAGAAGGCTGCGATGCGCTCTTCCTCGTTCTTGATGCCCATGCATTCGATGGCCAGACGCACGATATTGATGGTGCTGAAAGACACGTTACCGCGACCGATACTGGTCTTCTCGCCGAAGCGGTTGTCGAAGACGCGCGTGCGGCAACCCATGGTGGCACACTCCCACTTGTAGCGTTCGGGGTCGTCGGCCTTCCAGTTCTCGTGCTGGTTGTAGGTGGCATCCAGGTTGATGAAGTTGGGGAAGAAACGACGGGCGGTAACCTGACAAGCCAGTTTGTAAAGGTCATAGTTGCGGTCGGTGGGCAGATAGCTCACACCACTCTTCTTCTTCCAAATCTGGATGGGGAAGATGGCTGTTTCTCCGTTACCCACACCCTCATAAGTGCTGCGCAGAATCTCACGGATGATACAACGGCCCTCGGCGCTGGTGTCCGTTCCGTAGTTGATACTACTGAAAACCACTTGGTTACCACCACGGCTGTGAATGGTGTTCATGTTGTGGATGAAAGCCTCCATGGCCTGGTGTACACGGCCTACAGTCTTGTTGATGGCGTGCTGCTTGATGCGGTCGATACCCTGCAGACCGTCCAGAGAAATGTTCAGATAGTCATCGATGGGAGCCTCGTACAGCTCGCTGTAGTCCTCGCCCATGAGGTCTTCAAGCACCTTCACCTCTTCTATATAAGAGTAGCGCACATAGGGGGCCAGATAGAAGTCGAACGCAGGAATGGCCTGTCCGCCGTGCATTTCGTTCTGTGCGGTCTCCATGCTGATACAGCCCAGTATGCTGGCGGTCTCGATGCGCTTTGCAGGACGGCTCTCTCCGTGTCCGGCCTGGAATCCGTTCTGGAGAATCTTGTCCAGAGGATGCTGCACACAGGTCAGGCTCTTGGTGGGATAATAGTCCTTGTCATGGATGTGCAGATAGTTGCCACGCACGGCATCGCGCACCTCCTCGCTCAACAGATAGTCGTCCACGAAGGGCTTGGTGGTCTCGCTGCTGAACTTCATCATCATTCCGGCTGGTGTGTCGGCGTTCATGTTGGCGTTCTCGCGGGTAACATCATTATTCTTGATATTGATGATTTCAAGGAAGATGTCGCGTGTCTTGGCCTTACGAGCCACGCTGCGTGCGTTGCGATATTTGATATAAGCCTTAGCCACATCCTTGCGGGCACTCTTCATCAACTCGTTCTCCACAAGGTCCTGAATATCCTCCACCGTCATCTGGCTCTTGCCGCGCATGGATATGCGGTCAGCAATCTGGCCGATCAACACTTCATCTTCACCATCTTCGGTGGTGAGCATGGCCTTGCGGATGGCTGCCGCAATCTTCTGCTCATTGAAGCCGACAATACGGCCGTCTCTTTTAACTACTGTCTGTATCATATCTGGATTGTTTTATTGATTCGTGACCACAAAGGTATAAAAAAGCCTATAAACAGCAAAGAAAAGTATATAAAAATCCTCCATTTTGAACAACTTTTAACTATTCAAAACAAATAATGTTTTCCAAAACTTTTTATATCTTGTTGATTTTCAGTCTTCAATTTTCATTAATTGAAGAAAAAGTTTTCCAAAACATCAACTTAATTTATAAAACACGCGCATTTTCAGAACTTTACCACACCAAAACGTTTGTCTACCAACATTCCGTCCTTTATCTGGAGGTCAAACTTGACATTCTTGCGCACCTTGAAACGTATCATCATCAAATCAAGTGTTCCTTCTACGGGAGATTTCTCGCCTAGATTCACAAATGTGGGGTAAAGCGCTTTCTGTCCGCTGGTATGCAGGCGATCATAAGTCATATTGTACATTCCCGACAAAGCGGGAGCATCAATACCGGCGTATTCGATTACAGATGCGTCATAAGGTAGGGCAAAGCTCAAGGCATTCACTCCCGCCATATTCTGTCCCTTCACTGTGAGCACCACCTCTTCACCCGCCTTGTACTCCTTCTTGCCTGCCGACAATGTAACATTTCCAGCTACGGAAGCGGTTTTCTTTGCAGAGATACCACCGTCAAGTTCTACAGCAACAGATGAAATGTCGAAAGCATCAATCAGGCCGTTGCCGTTGAGGTCGCCCTTGCTGATGTAACCTTCGAAGTCGCCGTCTCCCTGGCGCAATCCCGTATAGTTCATATAAGAGGTGAGGTCGTTCTCATCAATTCGGCCGTCCTGGTTGATGTCGCCGGGAATATAATATTCGCTGTCCGCCACACGGAATACATATATCTGCTGTCCGCTACCAAAATCGCCAAGTGCCTTGGTCACCTCCAGACGGATGTAACGGGCGGTGGGATTTCCGGGGAAGTCAATCTGCTTGACATCGCCGGAGCGCTTCCAGTCAAACTCGCCCACCGACGTCCATTCCTGTCGGTTCATACTGTAGCTGACCTTACCCTGAAGGATTGTACCGTTTCCAGCATCGGGGCGTGGCATATACTGCATCTTGTCCAGCTTGTTCACGCTCTTCAGATCAATGATCATCTCGAAGGGAACCGCCTTCGCACCCCAAGCGGTATGCCAGGTTGAACCTTCGTCAAAGTCAAACAGTTTTCCAATCTGCTGGCCAGGCTGGTTCTCGCAACTGGTTTCTCCGCGGATACCACGGATGGCATGCTCCAACGGATCGGCCTTTGTTACCGCCTTAACCTCAGCCCATTCGCTTGCGCCGGCGGCATTCACCGCACGTACCTTTATTTCGTATGCAGTTTCGGGAATCAAGTCCTCCAACGTATAACTTTGCTGAAGGATTGTGCTGTACACCTGATCCTCGAACAAAATCTCGTAATAGTCGGCATTGTCCACCTTGTCCCACGACGGCGTAAGCGTATAGGCCTGGACATTTTCTTCCGCAAAACGGCATGCGGGAGCTGCAAGGGTGCCGGTTTGCTTGAGCAGGCGGTCTGCCTTGTCCACAAAGAGGTCTTTTATCTCCACTGAGACAGCCCCCTGCGCCACATCCGTTTCTTCCATGTTTATCATCAGCGCCTTGATGGTCATGTACTCCAAATCGGAGTTGCCGAAATAATAGCTGTTCGGCGTCTGTAACCACGTTTTGTAATCTTCCACGCGAGACAGTGAAATTTTCCTCCCGAGGGATTTCACAACCAGCTTACTTGGCTCTTGGCTGCAATAGATACGCAACTGAGTGGCCTTTCGGGGTTCATATCCCTTATAATTACCCTGGGCAGGGAGAATGTTGAGAAGGAAATCACCTTCGGGACTCATGCGCTGCTGCACAAGAGTGGTAACGCATTCGCCGGACAGATACGCCTGGGTCTTTCCGTCATCGTCGTATTCGCGGAACTCGGTATTGCCTACACCGGGATACAGGTCATAGCAGCGAAGCTTTGCATCGGCCTCGACCGGCGTATTGGTAGACTTGTGCGTGGGAACAATGGCGCCGCGGCGCACCAACACGGGAAGTTTCCACAAAGGTGCGGGGAAGTCGTTGATGATTTTTCCGCCCTGGTACACATCGCCGGTAAAATAGTCCACCCATTCGCCATGCGGAAGATAGATTCCGTCGCGTACGTCGTTGCCTTCCTTGTCAGAACGTGTCTCCTTGTATATCGGCGCCACAAGGAAAGAGGGACCGTACATAAACTGGTACTGCGTGGCCTTGCCCAACGTATAGGGATTCTCCTCCTCCAGGAACATGGCCCTGATCATGGGTTCTCCATGCACCGCCTCGCGCGCGATACTATATGTATAAGGCATTAGGCGGCTCTTCAGCTTCAGATACCATCGGTTGATGCTTGCCGACGGTTCGCCCAATGCCTGGGGATACTTGGGATTGCTTCCCCAACCGTCCATGTTGAGCTGCATGGGACTGAACGTCTTCCACTGGAAGTCACGCACATTCACCGGCGTATGCTTGCCACCGAAAATTCCGTCCATGTCACTGCTCACGTTCGGCTGTCCGCTCAGACCGCAACCAATGTAGGTGGGGATGTGGAAACGGATATACTCCCATTGGCCACCGGTCTGGTCGCCGCTCCATATCCCGGCATAGCGCTGCGTTCCGGCCCAACCGTCCAACGTAATGATGAAGGGACGCGCGTTGCCGCCATAATAAGGCATGATCTGCGCCACGTCCGCCACACCATTCAGACCGAAACTGTATCCTGCACCCACCCATGCCACGTCTGTCTTAAGTACGCGCACACCGGCATCACGGACCTCCTTTACAATATCGCGTTGCAGAAGTGCCTCAATCCCTTCCTTGGGATGCAAATCGCTCTGCGTCCAAAGGCCGATTTCCACACCCTTACTGCGGGCATAGTCGCCAAACTCCTTCAGATTCTGCACATTTCCTTCCAAAGTCTCAGTCTGCCCATATCCGGCACCGTAGCCATCGTTGGGCAAGAACCATCCCAAAGGATAGTCATTGTCCAGATAGCGGTCGATGGCAGCACGGGCACTGAACTGATAATTATTCTTCTCTCCGTTCAGACTTTCACGGATGCCGCCATTGTCCTTCTGGCTTTCGTTATATCGCTTGCCGTCCTCATAGGCCATGAAGCCATTCTCGGCCTCGGCCCAGTAGTCGCGGTTGTAAGCGTTAAGGTGTCCCTGATAGAAACCGAACTTGGGCAAAAGCACCGGATAGCCGGTCAACTGGTAATAGTCATTGAGCAGGGCCGACGCTCCGTCGTTGACCATCAGGAACATATCCAGATAAGACGTCTCATGGCTGAGGATGGTCTTCTGGGCATCCGTGCGTCCAAAGTCATACTGGCCGGGCGCAAAGGTGTGCCACATCACGCCGTATCCGCGGGTACTCCAATAGAACGGATTCGGGCTGGCCACTCCGCCGTCCACCCAGTTGTTGTCGTTCACAATCTTTATAATCTCGCCTCTGTGGCTGAAGCGGCCGTTCTGGCAACCACCACCATAGAAATAATCCTCTGGCAGCTGGGACAGTTCCACGGTAACTTTACCTTTGGCAAAGACTGTAGGAGCCGTCTGGCGCACCACTTCCTTTCCTTCCGCCCAAACTGAAATCTGTCCAGTCTTCGTGTCCACATCAAGTTTTATCGCTTTTGTAATCAAACTGTTTCCTTCCAGTTTCAACTCCCCTACAGAACGTCTGGGATGCTGCACAAGAATATCCGCTTCCGGTTTCGCCTCCGGATTACGCAGGATTCCCCCGTTGGGGTCTTGGAACAGACGTACAATATTGGGACCATAAAAATCAAGATACAGCCTTTGGCCTTCGGGTAAGCTCACCTGTGCGGTAGTTGGGTTAAGCATACTGACAGACTGCGCCATCATTGGCACACAAGCCACAAAGGCCAGTAGAAGCAAAAAGGTTTTTCTCTTCATATCGGTATTCATCTTTTTGATTTTAAATTACGACAACAAAGATACGGCTTTTCTTTGCATGTACAAAACTTTTCCCTACCTTTGCATAAAATAATTAGCAAACGAAAGATTTACGAACATGAAGAATATGAACAAAAACACGGTTATCGGCTTTGTCATAGCCGCCCTTATCATTTTAGTCGGCGTCATCGGCTTCCTGCTGACCCGAATGCACGAACAGAAAATCGAAAGCCAGCAGATGCTGGAACTGGCCGAAATGGACAAACGCGAGATGGAAAACGAGTACGAGCAGTTTGCCATGCAGTACAACGAGATGAAGATGCAGATCAAGAACGACTCGCTTGTGGCACAGCTGGAAAAAGAGCAGCAGCGCACAGAAGAGCTGCTGGCCGAGCTGAAGCAGGTAAAGAGCAGCAATGCCGCCGAAATCATGCGTCTGAAGAAAGAGCTGGCCACCCTGCGCAAGGTGCTGCGCAGTTTTGTACAGCAGATCGACTCGCTCAACCGCGAGAACCAGCAGCTCTCACGCGAGAACGACAACCTGAAAACCCAGAACCGCCAGGCCAAGGCGCACATCAGCAACCTGAGTTCGGAGAACGAAGCCTTGTCTGAGAAGGTGGACATCGCCAGCCAGCTGGATGCGACAGGCATCTGGGCAGAGGGCCGCAACAAGCGCGGAAAGAAAGCCAAGCGCATCAAGGACGTGAAGAAATTTGCCATCGGCTTCAACATTGCCCGCAACGTAACCACCGCCACCGGTGTGCGCAGCATCTACATCCGCATTGCCACCCCCACCGGCGAAGTGCTCACCCAAGGCGGCACGTTTGAATATGAAAACCGTCAGTTAGAATTCAGTATCCGCAAGGACATTGAATACACAGGCGAAGAGCAGAGCATCCAGGTTTGGTGGGATGTGACACAGGCCCTCAGCGCAGGTGCATACCGTGTGGACATCTTTGCTGACGGACGCAACATCGGTTCAACCACATTCACTTTTGAGAAATAAGCCATGGGAAAAGGAAAACTGGCGAAATTCGCCGACATGGAAAAGAACCCGCTGGTGGTAGAATGCCCGTTTGCCGTGCTCCAGCAGGGCGAGTTCAGCCTGAAAGGACATTGGCACCAGGACTTCTTCCACAATGACAACCCCATTGTCCTGGAACTGGGATGCGGAAGAGGCGAATACACCGTAGGGTTGGCCGGACTGTACCCCGAGAAGAACTTCATCGGCATAGACATCAAGGGAGCCAGAATGTGGACCGGCGCACAGGAAGCCCTGCGCCGCCAGATGCCCAATGTAGGCTTTCTGCGCACACAAATCGAGTTCATACAACATTTCTTCGCTCCGGGCGAGGTAAGCGAGATATGGTGTACCTTCAGCGACCCGCAGATGAAGAAGGCCACCAAACGCCTCACCAGCACCTATTTCATGGAACGCTATCGCCACTTCCTGGCCGACAAGGGTCTTGTACACCTGAAGACGGACAGCAACTTCCTGTTCACCTACACCGAAGAAATGCTCAAGGCGAACAACCTGCCTGCCGAAGTCTGCACACGCAACCTCTATGCAGAAGAGGGCGAAGAGACACTTGAGGCACGTTCCTTCCAAACCTATTATGAAGGAATGTGGCGCGACCGCGGCATAGACATCAAATACCTGCGCTTCCGTCTGCCCCAGGACGGCAAACTTGAAGAGCCGGACGTAGAAATTCCCCTTGACGAATACCGCAGCTACAACCGCAGCAAGCGGAGCGGAAAAGAAACTTCCAAATAACCCATTACCCCCTACCCCATGACACTTTATCCCAAACAGATAATGGACGCACTGGCCACGGTGCGCTACCCCGGAACGGGCAAAAACGTGGTGGAAATGAACATGGTCGAGGACGACCTGCGCATTGCGGGGCTGCACGTCAGCTTCAGCCTCATCTTTGACAAACCCACAGACCCCTTCATGAAATCCATGGTCAAGGCCTGCCAGGCCGCCATCCATGCCTATGTAGGCAAGGAAGTGGAAGTGGAGGTAAAGACCAAAAGCCTGCAGGCTCCGCCTCCCGACCTGCCCGACCTTCTGCCCGGCGTAAAGAACATCATCGCCGTAAGCAGCGGTAAAGGCGGAGTGGGCAAAAGCACCGTCGCCACCAACCTGGCCGTGGCACTGGCCCGACTGGGACACAAGGTGGGACTGCTCGACTGTGACATCTTCGGCCCCAGCGCGCCCAAGATGTTCCAGCTTACCGACGCCCGTCCCTATAGCGAGCACATCAACGGACGAGACCTCATCATGCCCGTCGAGAAGTATGGCGTAAAGGTGCTCAGCATCGGCTTCTTTGTCGATCCCGACCAGGCCACACTGTGGCGCGGCGGAATGGCATGCAACGCACTGAAGCAGCTCATCGGCGACGCCAACTGGGGCGACCTGGACTATTTCATCCTGGACACCCCTCCCGGCACAAGCGATATCCACCTCACCCTGGTGCAGACCATCCCCATCACCGGAGCCGTCATCGTCAGCACGCCCCAGCAGGTGGCATTGGCCGACGCACGCAAGGGAATAAACATGTACCAGAACGAGAAGGTGGACGTACCCATCCTGGGACTGGTGGAGAACATGGCATGGTTCACGCCCGCCGAACACCCTGACGAGAAGTACTACCTCTTCGGACGCGAAGGCGTGAAGCAGCTGGCCGAAGAGATGGACGTACCCCTGCTCGGACAGATTCCCGTGGTGCAGAGCATCTGCCAGAACGGCGACGACGGAACCCCCGAGGCACTGGATTCGTCCAACCCCACCGGACAGGCGTTCCTCCAGCTTGCCGCCCGTGTGGTCACACAGACCGACAAGCGCAATCTGGAAAAGGCACCCACCACCATTGTGGGCATTCATAAATAATATAATAAGGAAACACCCAAGCACAGATGAACCGCTACGAAACTCCCGTGCTGCTGCTCACCGGATACCTGGGCAGCGGAAAGACCACCCTTCTGAACCGCATTCTGAGCAACCAGGACGGAATCCGCTTTGCCGTAATCGTGAACGACATCGGCGAGGTAAACATTGACGCAAGCCTCATTCAGAAAGGCGGGATTGTGGACCAGCAGGACGACAGCCTGATTGCGCTCCAGAACGGCTGCATCTGCTGCACGCTGAAGATGGACCTGGTGGAACAACTGCACGACATCATCTCCATGCAGCGCTTCGACTATATCGTCATTGAGGCCAGCGGCATCTGCGAGCCGGGGCCCATCGCGCAGACCATCTGCTCCATCCCCAGCATGGAGCAGAAGTACACCGAAGACGGTATCCCGCGCATAGACTGCATCGCAACCGTTGTGGACGCCCTGCGCATGCAGAGCGAGTTCGACTGCGGCGAAGGTCTGGTGCGCCCCGGACTGAACGAAAACGACATAGAGAACCTGGTTATCCAACAAATAGAATTCTGCAACATCGTGCTGCTGAACAAGGCCGACCTGGTCTCACCCTCCGAGTTGGAAAGGGTAAGCCGGATCATACGCGCCCTGCAGCCCCACGCGGAAATCATCCCCTGCAACTTCGGCGACGTGCCCCTGGAGAAAATCATCCACACCGGAATGTTCGATTTCGAGCGCGTGGCCACCTCGGCTGCCTGGATCAGCAAGATAGAGAACTACCACGGAGAGGAAGATGAGGATGAAGATGGCGATGAGGACGAGCACGAACATCATCACCACCATCACCATCACGACGGCCACCACTGCCACGACGAGCATTGCCACTGCCACCACCATCACCACGGCGAGGGCGAGGCGCTGGAATATGGCATAGGCACCTTTGTCTACTACCGCCGCCGCCCCATGGACCTCTCCCGCTTCGACCACTTTGTGGCACGCAACTGGCCCCGCAGCATCATTCGCGCAAAGGGCATCTGCTACTTCAAGGGCGAGACCGACACCTGCTATGTCTTCGAACAGGCCGGACAACAGGTGCAGATGCAGAACGCCGGACAATGGTACGCCACCATGCCCGAGGAAGACCTGCAGATGATGCTGGAACGCGATGCCGGACTGCGCCGCGACTGGGATCCCGAATACGGCGACCGCATGCAGAAAATCGTGTTCATCGGACAGAACATGGACCAGAAAGAAATCATCCGCCAGCTGGACGAATGCCTGGTCTGACTCCCCCTGTGAACTCTCCTGTGAGATGCGAATTTAAATCCGACAGCACGCAGATGACACAGATGCGGCAGATTTTCTTTTTTCACTCATCACTCACTACTCACAACTCAAAGCTCACCGCTCATCACTCAAAGCCCATCATGACAGAATTCCGCCTGGTAAAAGCAACACCTGAAGACGCCCCGCAAGTGGCCCTCATCATGGCCGAAGCGCTGGGCGACGACATCATGGAACGATGCCTTGCCAACGGAAACGAGATTCCGACCGCAGACCGCAGGCGCATGGAACTGCTGCGACAAGTGGCGCTGCACGATGACACCCTCTACTCCTACCGCCACTGCACCCTTGTGCGGACAGCCGACGGACAGACCGCAGGCGGACTGATTGCCTATCCCGGTGACGACTATCTGCACCGGCGCAGGGTAACCTTCTCCATGGTGAGCGAACTGATCCGCTTCGACGTGGACAAGATGGACCCCGAAACCCAACCCCAGGAATTTTATCTGGACAGCATGGCTGTGTGGCCCCAGTTCCGCCGACAAGGCATCGCCCGCATGCTCATGCGCCACGGCATACAGACCGGGCTGGGCATGCACCGCACCGTCACACTGGCCTGCGCACCGGACAACGACGGCGCGCACCGGCTCTACACCTTCCTCGGCTTCCGCAACAACGGCTCCCTTTTCATCTTTGGCGAGGACTACATCCGCATGGAACTCTCCCCCTCCCCTTCCCAGATGACAACCCGAATATAATATATAATCGTACATGAATATGAAAAACATTTTTCTGCTGTTGGTCACATTATGCCTGACCGCCGCTTGCAAGACAGAGAAAAAACCTGCAGATTATGTAAACCCCATTATCGGAGCGACCAACTTTGACGAGTTCAAAGGCTCGTACCACGGCCTGGGAAAAACGTTTCCGGGCGTGTGCACTCCGTTTGGCCTGGTCCAGTTGAGTCCGGACACCAAAACCGGCGGAGACAACGGTTCGGGCTACTCATGGCATCATAAAACCATCGAAGGATTCAGCTTCACACACATGAGCGGAGTGGGCTGGTATGGCGACTTGGGCAACTTCCTGGTGATGCCGACAACCGGCACGCTGAAGACCTTCAAGGGCACGGAAGAAGAGCCCGAAAGCGGTTACCGCTCGCGATACTCACACGAACGGGAACAGGCCTCCGCACACAAATACACGGTGATGCTTGACGACTACCAGATTCAGGCGGAACTGGCCGCCGCCCCCCGTTCGGGAATCATCCGTTTCACCTATCCGAAATCGGACACGTCGCGCATCCAGATTGACCTGGCACGCCGCATCGGAGGCAGCTCCACAGAGCAATACGTGGAGGTGGTGGACAACCACACCATCAAAGGCTGGATGAAATGTACGCCCAACACCGGCGGCTGGGGCGACGGACAAGGGAAAGCCGACTACACGGTCTATTTCCACTGCTGCTTTGACAAGCCGCTGAAGAACTTCGGCGTATGGAGCGCGGACATCCCCGACGAGGCCGACAGAAAGAACGCCTCCAACGACAACCCCGCCTACTTCGAATACATCAAGAACGCCAAGGTGCTCCCCATGCAGAAGAGCGCGCAGGGAAAGCACCTGGGCTTCTACACCGAGTTCCCCACCGAAGAGGGCGAGCAGGTGCTGCTCAAGTGCGGCATTTCCTTTGTAAGCATGGAAGGAGCCGCCAAGAACCTCCAGAGCGACATTGCCGGCTGGGACTTCGACGCGGTGAGCCGGCGGGCCTATGACCGCTGGAACCAGGCCCTCTCGAGCATCCATGTAGAGGGAACAGAGCGAGACAAGACGCTGTTCTACACCTCTTTGTATCATACGATGATTGACCCGCGCTGCTTCTCCGATGCCGACGGAGCCTATCAAGGCGCAGACGGAAAGACCCACCTGGCCAAGGATTTTGTCTATCGCACCATCTTCAGCGGATGGGACGTGTTCCGCAGCCAGTTTCCCCTGCAGACCATCATCAACCCGCGCATGGTCAATGACGAAATAAACTCGCTGGTACAAATGGCCGAGCTGAGCAAGCGGGAATACTTTCCCCGCTGGGAGTTCCTCAATTCCTATTCCGGATGCATGCTGGGCAACCCCGCCGTCTCCGTCATTGCCGACGCCTATCAGAAAGGCATACGCAACTACGATGTGAAGAAGGCCGTGCGATATGCCCAGAACACCGTCAACAAATTCTCCAACAACGAGGACGGATTCACCCCGGGATCGTTGTCAATGACATTGGAATACGCCTATACCGACTGGTGCATGAGCACGCTGCTCCGCGCCACGGGCGATGAGGAGGGAGCGGATGCCTTCGAGCGGAAATCAAAGTCGTACCGCAGTGTGTGGTGCGACAGCGTGCGCTGGTTCCGCACACGGATGGCAGACGGCACATGGATGCCCTGGCAAGGCCGCAACGTACACAACCAGGGATGCGTGGAGAGCAACAACTACCAGCAAGGCTGGTTTGTGCCCCACGACATGGAAGGCCTCATCGGCCTGATGGGCGAGGCGTATTTCGAAAAGGAACTGACCGCATTCTTCGAGGGGGCCGACTCAAGCTTCATGTGGGGCGACTTCTACAACCACCCCAATGAGCCAGACCACCATGTGCCCTTCATGCTCAACTACACATCCAAACCCTGGCTGACCCAGTATTGGACCCGCCGCATCTGCGACAAAGCCTATAACGAAACCGTCAACGGCTTGTGCGGAAACGAGGACGTGGGCCAGATGTCGGCATGGTACATCCTCGCATCCATGGGCTTCCACCCCATCTGTCCCGGAAACAACCGTTATGAAATCACAAGCCCCGTGTTTGACAAGGTGACCATCTGCCTGGACAAGGAATACTACCCCGGAAAAACCTTCACCATCATCGCCAGGAACAATTCGCCGGAAAACGTCTACATCCAATCCCTGTCACTCAACGGCAACTCCCTGGACCGCCTTTGGATAACCCATGAAGAGATTACGAATGGCGGCGTGCTGGAATTTGTCATGGGAAAAGAGCCTGGCTTGCGTTAGGGTTCCACGCCGGAGACCGTTTCCGTCTCCGCACCTTGTCCGTCGCCCGCGTCTGGCAGATTCTCCTCATCATCGGACGACGAGGCCGCACTACGGGTAAGGAACTCTTTCTTGTATTGCGAGATGAGGGTGTTCATGTAAGCGATGAAGTCGGCATAACCCCCATCGCCCTCCACAACGGCAAAGGCATTCACCATCTCCACAAAGGAGCGGTAGGCCGCATCGGTCTGCTGGCGAGCGTTGAAAAGCGCCCGGGCCTGCTTGTTCATCCGTTCCTCGGTGCGCAGTACGCGCGTGGCAATGTAATTCTCGTTTTCCTCCTTCATGGACTGCACCACCCGTTCCAGACGTAAAGCTGCCACCTCGGCGGCAAAATCATGCTCCAGGCCATCTATAAAGTTGGACATGAGACCCGACTTGGAGTCGCGCTGCATACGGACACTGATGCGATAGTCCTTGATGTGCTGCAGCAGCCGTTTCGACATCATCCGCACTTCGGGCACAGGCAGTTTGGCATAGCCTTTCACAATGGTCTTGTAGGCCATATAAGCCTGTCCGCGAGCAATGTCCAGCGCGTTGAGCTTGTCCGTGTGTGCGCTTTTCTTGCTCTGGCCAAAGTGCTTTTCCTCTTGCGAGAAGGCGGCATTGAATCTGGAAAGATACGGCGCCAGTTTGTCGTTCGCTATAATCTTGGCGTCTTTCTGGGCGCAAGAAAGCACATTGTGCATGAAAGCGAAATGCGCGCCGTTGGGCAAAAGGTGAAGGTAACATTTTGCAATCTGTACGTTCATGGCGGAAGGATTTAGCAGTGAGACATTCTTGTTTTGGGTAAACATATTGACGTTATGCCGACAAATTTATGAATAATTTTCCAAAGACATGATGTTTTAGTTTGTTTTTAACATATAATAATATGTAGGATTAACGTGGAATAGCATAGATTTCAAATAGTTTTATTTGTTTATAATGCCGTCTGATGTTCTATGTAAATAATTTTATTCTTTGAAATATGTGGTTTTGTAGCTTAAAATATTAGATTATGTATTGTTCATGGTATTTAGCATTGCTTATGCATAATTATATATGATTGTGGTGCCATTTATTAGTTACTACATGTAATATTATGTATGGATAAAGTTGTAACATAATATATATGGATATAATTATTTGCAGTTGATGTTGTTTAGCAATTGGTGGTAATATGATTGTAAGGATATGTTATTGTCATGCTGTAAATTGCGGATAAGTGAAAGCAGAGCCACGCTTGCTTGTGCTATGCCGAGAGTGAGCAAATTGAACAAAAGTTAACTTGTTTCAGCATCTGTCCGCGGTGAAGGATGAGCGATGGCGCGCGGTGAGATCCTGAACTAAATTCAGGATGACATAATGCTAAGGTTCAGGATGACATTGGGCAACGTTGGCTTTTGGCCATTAACCGTCTGAAAATTGCGGATAAGCGAGAGCAGAGTCAAGCTTGCTTGAGCTATGCCGAGCGTGAGCAATTTGGACGAAGTCAAAACGGGAAGGTGAATAGCCGTGGGACTTTCAAGTCCCCGGACACGTTGCCGTTCCGCGTCTTTCAGACGCCATTTTACTCATCCCTTCTGTTTCCACGGACTTAAAAGTCCGCGGCTATTTCGCCTTTGGCATCGCGTCTTTCAGACGCCATTGAATCTTTCTTTTTGTTTCCGTGTTTTTTCAACCCCCGGGAAAACTATAAGTCCCTCAACGAACGGCGTCTGAAAGACGGGAAGTTAAATAGCCGCGGGTTTTTAAACCCGTGGGAG